>CAMDMA010000009.1 GCA_945902075.1 Candidatus Kuenenia stuttgartensis
GCATCGCGGCATTGAGTTGCGGTTGCGATCCAATGGTCACGCGCGCCTCGGAGACGATCGTCTTCCTCGTTTGCGAGTGCTGCGATTTCCGCGGCTGCACGCGCGAGTTCCGCGCGCTCAGTTTCAATCGCCTCGCGTTCGATGTCGAGTTTGCGTTGCACATGGCGCTCGCGAATCGCCTCTTTGGCAGCACGTGCTCGTGCGGTCGTGTCATCACGTTGCGCCGACACGTTTGCCTCAAGGCGCTCCATGCGCCGCTTGAGCGCGCGTGGAACCTCAGCAATCGGTGCGTCAAACTTTGCATGCGCCTCCCGCTCTTCCTTGACTTCTGCCTCGGCGAGGCGCGCCAGGAGTGCTTCGCGCTGCTCAAGGTCTTCCCGCTCCGCACGCGCCTTCGCATTCGCGATCGCAGCAAGATCTGCTTGAAACGGTTTCCACACGCGACGCATCGCCGCGAGCGCCACGCTCCGCAGCACAACGAGCATGATGATGACAACGACGAACGCACTTCCCGCGCCGATCGCAGCCATGGTCGCCCATCGTGTCTGATCAAACAGCGTCGAAGCTCCACCGATCACGCCCGCGCCGATGACGATCGCGACTGAGAGAACAAACGGTGCCGCGCCGCTCAGGAGCCGTGCCGCACGCGTTGCGAGGATCGCTTCGAGATGCCGCTCGCCGCGCGCAAGCAATGCATCAATCTCAGATTCCGCCCCAACACTTTCTTCAGGACTCGCGTCCACGACGACGTGCGGCACGGGAAGCCGACAACTTCGGAGATACGCTTTTGCCTTACTTTCAAGATTCTCAGCAGCACTCATCTTGACGAGGAGCCGAGCTTTCAATTCGCGACTGCGAGTCTTGCCGCCCTCTTCGCCAGCCTCCCGCATGGCCTCGGCCATAAGCAGCGACTCCTCGAAGTCGCGCTTCAGCCGGGCGAATTCTGTGTCATGAGTCGTGTTGAGCGCCTCAGCTTTTTCTCGTCGAGCAGCCTCGAGCTCCGCGAGTCGGCGATCACTCGACTCCGTTGTCTCAGTGATCCCCACATCGTGCTCGCGCTGGGCACTTTCTGCGTCGTCGCTGCGCTTCTGTCGTACCAGTGCGAGTGAGCGTTCGTGGACGACCCGGGCGCGCTCTCGGCGAGCGCGGATATCGGCAGTCACCTCGTCGATGACGCGCTGGCGCGCGACCATTGCATCAAGTAGCGTGCCGGTTGCGCGACGGACACCCGCGGTGGCGTCACCTTCACCAAGTCGACGCAGATTGGCCAGTGCGTCACTGTCTTCGTCGGACACGGATACCTTCACCTGCTCGCTCATTCGCGGAGCGTACCACGCGAACGCCACGGACTCGCTCTGCGGGTTCGGCGTGATGCACCGGCAAGCCAGCGGGCAGCGACCGTCGATTCGTCAGACCGAACATTTTGTGCTGCGCCTACGCCGTTTCATCATCGGTTCGCGGTACGCGCTTGAGCATGGACTTGCGAAGTTCGCCGACAAACGGCTCCGCGATCGCTTCCGCAGCACGGTAAGGCGAGATCGCGCCAACGCCTTCGATTGGTTTGTCCGCATCCGGATGGGTTGGGAGCACAACGACGCTCTCCGGGAGAATGAGGTCACCAACCGGAACACCCGCCTCGATGAGCCGACCGTCTCGGCGTCGGAGCTCGGCGGGCGCATTCGCTTTGGCGTGCACGGCGATTGCGGCGAGAAGTTCCTTCTGCTTTTGTTCACCGAGCGCTTTCCAGTCACCACGACCCCGGCACTTGGGGAAGCCACTGCAACCAAGCCACGGACCGCGCTTTCCCTCGCGAATATTGCAAGGTTTGCCGCATTTCGTGCAGACAATGGACGGGTCCTGGAGCGGGGGAGCCGACGGCAGAACAACCTTGTCCTTTTTGTCGAGCCGAACGACAAATTTGACCGCGGGGTAGTTCACGCTCGAGATGTACTTTCCAAACTTTCCGCTGCGAAGAACCATTGCAGATCCGTCGACCGGACAAACCATGTCGAGGGCGACATCGGAAACCGGCTCGCCGAGTTCATTGAGGCGCGATGCGAAATCGCAATCGGGGTACCCGGAGCAGGAGAGGAACCACCGCCCGCCGCCCACGCGCTCTTTCGCGCGCTTTCCACACTTCGGGCAGGCGTACTTCGTCCAACGCCAAAGTGGAACTTCGCGCATGCGCGTGAAACTGTCGTCGAGCGCCTTGCCTTCGAGCATGGACTTAATCTCTCGGAGAAGTGCGCGCCAGTCTTCTTCGTTTTTCTCAACGCGATCAAGTCGCTCTTCCATGAGCCGGGTGTACTCATAGTCAAAGAGCAGGGGAAATCCGCCAATGAGCAGTGAGACCACGGCTTCGCCGAGCGCAGTTGCGAAGAATCGACGCGCCTTCTGTTCGACATATCCACGGGACTCAATGGTGTTCACGATCGATGCGTAGGTACTTGGGCGTCCGATGCCGCGGGCCTCAAGTTCCTTGACGAGTGAGGCCTCGGAGTATCGAGCAGGCGGTGCGCTAAAGCGCTGCAGTGCGTCGATCGAAACTGCGGCGAGAACCTGTTTTTCAGCGAGCTTGGGAAAGGTCGCCTCAGTGTCGTCCTCGACGATGTCTTCGACGAGTTTGAGGTAGCCGTCGAACACAACCACGCTTCCAGACGCGCGAACAATCGCGCCGGTCGGACGATCGCTGCGTTCGAAGCGCACAGTTGTGAGTTCGTACACCTTCGGCGCCATTTGGCACGCGACGAAACGGCGCCAGATGAGTTCGTAGAGCGCGTACTGTTCGGCACTGAGGTCCTTTCGAACCGACTGGGGAGTGCGCCACGGGTCGGTCGGACGGATCGCTTCGTGGGCCTCTTGTGCATCCTTGCCGGAAGCGTAGAAATGCGGCTTTTCCGGCAGATATGCGTCGCCATACGCATTCTTGATGTGGTCACGCGCGGCATGCAGCGCTTCGCCAGCGACGTTGGTCGAATCGGTACGCATGTAGGTGATGAGACCCACGCGGTCACCGCCGAGATCAATGCCTTCATAGAGTTGTTGCGCGATGCGCATCGTGCGGTCGGTTGAAAAACCGAGTTGGCTCGATGCGGCCATCTGCATGGTGCTTGTCTTGAATGGTGGCATCGGGCGACGGGTTTTCCGTTCGGTTTCGATGCTGGACACGGTGTAGGCGACCCCCACGCCAGTCGTGCCAGAAACCGTCCGTTGGAAGCGTGCAGCACCCTTGCCGCGGATGTCCTCCCGCGTGTCGATACGCACGCCCTCAAGCCCAGCGGCCTCCACTGCGGATTTCACCAACAGAGAAAGATCTTTCGCGGTTCCATTGACGCCGATCGTCGAGGACTTTGCCCCGACGTCAAACTCCTTGCCGCCAACCGCGACAAGCTTTGCTTCAATGACGCCCGACTTCGAGAGAAATGCGACACGATCCTTCTGGGAAGGTGCTTTTTCGCGATCGTTTCGGCGTGCGAGAAATTCATCAATCGCTTTCGCAAGCGCAGCGCGCTGCGATTGCTCCGGGGTGAGTCGAACGAGCACTTCCCACGACTCGTCGGGGATGAATTCGCGAATCTCTTGCTCGCGCTCGACGACGAGGCGGGCTGCGACGGTCTGGACGCGACCCGCGCTCAGCCCGCCCTGACGCATGAGCCTCCAGAGGAGTGGCGAGATGCCGTACCCAACGACGCGATCGAGGATGCGCCGAGAGTTCTGCGCGTTGACGCGCGACATGTTGATCGGCCGCGGATGCTCAAACGCCTCGCGGATCGCACTCTTTGTGATTGCGTTGAACACGACGCGTTTCGCGAGTTCAGGCTTCACATCAAGCACTTCCGCAATATGCCACGAGATCGCCTCGCCCTCACGGTCCAAGTCTGTCGCAAACCAAATCGCCGACGCGCCCTTGCGTAGCTTGCGGAGGCGGGTCACTGTTTCACGTCGATCCGGCGTCACGACGTAGGTTGTCGCGAAAGTTTCCATATCGACGCCGGGGATATCCATCGGCTTCGGCTCCGTGGACGCAGCCTTCTTTTCACCCTTTTTGGCCGGCTTGCGCACGGCCTTCTCAGCGTCTGACTTCTTCGCAGCCTTCTCGGGAAGGTCACGAATGTGTCCCTTGCTCGCCTCGACGTGAAAGCGTCCGAGTTCCTTCAGATACTTCTCGATCGTCTTGGCTTTCGCTGGACTTTCGACAATGACCAATGCCGCGCCGCTGCCCTCGACCAAGCCGTCGTCACCCTCAGCATGAAGAGCATCTACGAACGCGTCGGCCTCGGAAGCGCTCTCTGCAGTTTTGGTGCGTCGAGTTCTCGAGGCCGGGCTCTTCTTTGTGGTCGTGCTCGCGACTCGGGTCGTTGTCTTTTTCTTCGCTGCCATCGTGAACCTCGCGGGCTGGCTCGGCCCGGCTTGACAGGCCACTTGGCGCATCGAGTCGGATTCCGGAAGAGGGGGAATAAAGGACAGCGCCGTGCGAAGTCAAGCGCGGCCACCGAACTTTGTTGTTTCCGGGCGGACTTGCGCGCGGCGCACTCCCGGGTTACGCGCGCGCTACGCGAGCGCGAGCGCGCCCTCGCACGCGTCCGCGAGGTCCGCGACCGTCGATGCGTCATGGCATTCAAGCGCGATGCCTGGGCGAAGTGAGCGGAATCGGCGTAGCCAAGTGCGCTGCTGCTTGGCGAGTCGGCGCGATCGGATCTTGGTTTGCTCTGCCGCGTCGAGCAGTTCGTGTGCAGGCGGTACGCGCGAGCCTTCACCGAGCACAGTCGCGAGTTCCTCATACCCAACAGCCGCGCGCGCCTGCGCGCACATCCCACCACGCGCAAGAAGCGAAGCAACTTCATCGGCAAAGCCAGCCTCAAACATGCGGCGCACACGCGCGTTAATGCGTCTGGAAACCAGTTCGACCGGCCAGTCGAGAATCACCGTGAAGAGATCATCTCGTTGTGGCGCGACCCCGGCTTCGCCCCATGCGGTGCGTCGATCGGTTGCGGTGTCGCCGGTGGTATGCGCAATTTCAAGTGCGCGCACGATGCGGCGACGATCGTTCGGATGGAGTCGCGCTGCCGCGACCGGATCGCTTGATGCGAGGCGCGTGTGCAGTTCGACACTCTCGATCGCTTCGAGCGAGTTCCGAAAATGGTGGTCTGCGGCAGGAGCTTCGTCGAGACCTTCAAGAAAAGCCCGGATGTAGAGGTTGGTACCGCCAACGACAATGGGAACACGCCCGCGGGCACGAATCTCATTGATGGCGTAGTTGGCAAGTTCAAGCCAACGCGCAACGGTAAAGCCCTCGTCTTTCGCGTCGACGAGGTCGATGCAGTGATGTTGAATCTCGGCGCGCTCCGTGGCGGTCGGTTTCGCAGTACCGATGTCCATGCCACGATAGACCTGCATGGAGTCGGCCGAAACAAGTTCGCCATCGAAGCGACGAGCAAGTTCAAGTGCGAGATCACTCTTGCCGCCCGCAGTCGGGCCGAGAATGACGATCACGCGACGCGCTGCAGCAGCGCGAGCGAGCGCTCGGCGTCGGCCGGGTTCATCGGCAGGGGCGAGGAGGTCATTCATGGTGCTCATTCATGGTGCTCATTCATGGAGCTCATTCATGGAGCTCATTCATCGCGTTCACGCATGGATTTCCTCACTGAACCATCAGACGTGATTCCCCACAATCGATCCAAAAAACTCGCATGGATCTTGCAATGAGAATCAATGATTGTTGCAATCGTCGAGCGCGTCGAGACAAACGAGATGCTTCCCTTCGAGCACCTCGAGGCTTGCGCCGCCGCCCGTCGAAACGTGTGAAATCCGATCAGCGAACCCAAATTGTTCGACGGCGGCCGCAGTGTCGCCGCCGCCCGCGATGGTTGTTGCGCCGAGCGCGGTTGCCGCGACGACAGCCTCGCCAACCGCGCGTGTTCCCGCATCAAATGGCGGCATTTCAAACACACCCATCGGCCCGTTCCACACGATCGTTCGGCTAGAACGAATCGCCTCGCCGAAGCGCGCACGTGTGTCAGGCCCGATGTCAAGGCCCATCCAGCCATCGGGAATCGCCCCGACAACAGTTGTGGTTTCGGTTCCTTGCTTAAAGTCACGACCGCACACGTGATCGGTCGGGAGGAGGAATTCGCAGCCTTTCGCCGCTGCTTTGGCGAGAATTTCTTTGGCGAGATCGATCCGATCTGATTCGACGAGACTCGCGCCGGTCGCAATGCCGCGGGCACGCAGGAACGTGTAGGCCATTGCGCCGCCGACAATGAGTCGATCGACTTTCGACATCAAATTTTCAATCGCGAGAATTTTGTCCGAAACCTTTGCGCCGCCGAGGATCGCAAGAAACGGGCGTTCGGCGGCTGCGATTCGAGCGATGAGGTACTCGAGTTCTGCAGCCAGTAAAAAGCCAGCGACCCGTTGCGCGCCCTTCGCGCCCATCGCCATCGGAAGCGCGTGCATCGATGCATCTGCTCGGTGACTAGTCCCAAACGCGTCGTTGACGTAGATGTCGCAAAGATCCGCGAGTTTGGCAGCAAACGCCGGATCGCCCTTCTTCTCCCCCTTGGCAAACCGGAGGTTCTCGAGAAGCACCACGCCGCGTTCAGGCATCGCAAGCACTGCGGCGCGTGCGGAATCGTCCACGCAGTCGTTGGAGGGAAATGTCACGCCATGCGGCGCATCTGGCCCAAGGAGCTCGGCAAGCCGCCTCGCGACGGGCGCGAGGGAGGAGTCCGCTTCGAAACCCTTGCCGTCGGGCCGCCCAAGGTGACTTGCAAGCACCACGCGGCCACCGCGCGCAAGCACGGACCGAATCGTCGGCAGGCTTGCTCGGATGCGGCGATCATCGCTGATCACCGAGCCTTCCATCGGAACATTGAAATCCACCCGCACAAAAACGCGTTTGCCCGCAACGTCCACCGAATCGATTCGCTTCTTGCGCATAGGGCCGCACTATACGGACCGTCGCCCTCAGAAACCGATCAGGATCCACCGCAAAGTTCTCGACTCCGGGGCCATACGGCGCGCTCGAGACGTGTATCATCGCCTCCTCTCACAGGAGCCTTCATGATCCGCTTTGAATTCCGCGCTCTCATCGCAGCTGCCCTCGCCTCCATCGCCACGCTGACGTCTTCGGCCGCCCCCCAGGACGATCAACTCAAGATTGGCTCTGCACCGCCGCCAATTACGGTCGACTGGGTGCAAGGCAATGTCTCCGACGTCACGACCGCGGGGAAGACGTACGTCGTGGAATTTTGGGCCACATGGTGCGGACCGTGCATGCGCTCGATCCCGCACCTGAACGAACTCCACAGCAAGTACAAGAGCAAGGGCCTCGTGATCATGGGGATCTCCGACGAGGACATGGGCACAGTGAAGCCTTTTGTGACGAAGAAGAGCTCTGCGATGTCATACCCGGTTGGGGTCGACCGCGACCGGGGTATGAAGCAAGCGTGGATGGAGGCCGCGAAGCAGAACGGCATCCCATGCGCGTTCATCGTCCGCGATTCAAAGATCGTTTGGATCGGTAACCCGCTCGATCCAAACTTCGACAATGTGCTGCTTGGGACGATGAGCGGTCGTTACAACCCTGCGCTTACAAAGAAGGCTGAGCCGATTTTGCGCGCCGCAAAGGACGCTGTCCGCATCAAGAATTTCCAGGACGCCTACAAGCACTACGACTCGGTTCTTGCGATCGATCCTGTTGTCTTCGGAAACGTCGCCGTCATGAAGTACAAGACCATGGTTGTCGACGCGAAGGATCCTGTGGCTGCGCGCAAGTGGATGTACCAATTTATGACGCTCCAAAGTCGTGACGGAACGACGATGCGCGAAATCGCGGAGACCGTTCTCAACGACAACCAGATTACCGAGCGCGACCTTGAGCTCGCCCGTGATGCGGCGTTGTACTTAAACAACTTCAACTCATCTCCAGCAGCGAGTGCGTTGCTTGCAGAGGTGTACTACCGACAAGGCCAACTTGAAAAGGCCTCAGAGTTTCAGTTGCAAGCTTGGATGTCGGCCGATGCAGATGAAAAGGCTGATTTCAAGCGCGCGCTCGATCTCTACAAGAAGGCCGTCGCTTCAAAGGCAGCGGCTGCAAGCAAGTAGATTTCGCACAAGTGCGATTGATGCGCTACGCTCGCACTATGTCCGATCGCAGTGCAACAAATTCTTCGACGGCTCCCGCACCCGGGAGCCGTCGCCTTTTGAAGCTCGCCCATCGCGCAACGCTCGTTGCACCATCGATACTCTCCGCGGATTTCGCGAAATTGGGCGATGAATGCCGTGCAGCACTCGCTGCCGGCGGTGATCTTCTGCACGTCGATGTGATGGACGGTCACTTCGTTCCCAACCTCTCGATGGGTCCGGCCATTTGCGACTGCGTCCACCGCGCGCTCCCCGAAGCGGTGCTCGATGTACATCTGATGGTCACGGACCCGGCTGCGTACATCGAGTCGTTCGCGAAGGCAGGGGCGGCGCACATCACCTTCCATATTGAGGCGGTCAGCGATCCGCTCCCACTGGTAGCGCAGATTCATGCGCTTGGATTGACCGCGGGATTGGCGATCAATCCGGACACGCCAGCTGCCGCGCTCGAGCCCTACCTCACGGACATCGATCTCGCGCTGGTGATGAGTGTGCATCCCGGGTTTTCCGGCCAAAAGTTTATCCCTTCGGTGCTGCCGAAGTCTCGAACGCTCCGCGACGCTGCGCCGCGCGGACTTCGAGTCGAGATGGATGGTGGTATCACTCCGGAGACCGCACCCGCTTGCCGTGCCCATGGCTGCGACATCCTTGTCGCGGCGAGCGCGATCTTTGGGCGTAACGACTATGCGTCCGTGATCGCGGCACTTCGCGCCTGACAAGCTTCACCTGAGCAGATTCGTCTTTCGAGGTACACTCCTCCCGTGGCTGAAACGACCTGGACGCAGACCGACCTCGCGCAAACCCCGAAGAAGGGTGTGCCCGAAGGTCTTTGGATGAAATGCCCCTCGTGCGAGGAGACGCTTTTTAAGAAAGCCGTCGAGTCGAATCTGTGGGTGTGCCCTAAATGCCAACATCACATGCGCATGAGCGCGCGGGTTCGCGTCGAGCAACTTCTCGACCCAGGTACGTTCGAGCAGATCGATGAGTTTCTCGTCGCGGTTGACCCTCTCCATTTTGTGGACACGAAGTCTTATCCGGCCCGCATCGCGGATACGCGCAAAAAGACTGGCGAGCGCGATGCGCTCCTTTCAGGCTTCGGCTTCGTCAAGGGTCGCCGGGTTGTCGTCGCGGTCATGGACTTCACGTTTCTTGGCGGCTCCATGGGTTCGGTGGTCGGTGAGAAGATCACTCGCGCGATTGAGTGTGGGATCGACCATGATCTCCCGGTCGTGACGGTTGCCTGTTCCGGCGGCGCGCGCATGCACGAATCAGGCTTTTCGCTCATGCAGATGGCAAAGACCAGCGCCGCACTCGCGCGGCTCGACGAAGCAGGCGGACTTTACATTTCCGTGCTCGCCGACCCGACGACCGGCGGTGTTACCGCAAGCTTTGCGATGCTCGGCGACGTCATCTTCGGCGAACCAAAGGCGCTTATCGGTTTCGCGGGGCCGCGCGTGATCAAGCAAACGATCCGTCAAGATCTTCCTGAGGGATTCCAAACCTCTGAGTTTCTTCTTGAGAGTGGGTTCCTCGATCGCATCGTCCACCGCAAGGATCTTCGATCGGAGATCGCCCGCGTGATCGACTATGCCGGTCGTTGAGGGGTCCGCGCCGCAAGGCGTGTCTGCAACGGGCGGCCTGTCCAAGCCGAGCACCGCGGTTGAACGTGCCTGTCTACGCAGCGCAGCGTTGCAAACGTTGCTTTTTTCCTCACTTGGTGCCCTTGCGTTTGGTCTGAGCTTTCCACTCTCTTCCGACTTCGTCGCAGGGTGGCCGCTTGCGTTCGTGTGGCCAGCACTTCTCGCGGCGGCGGCGTTGCGGGCGCCGTCGCGCCGTTTTGTAGCGATATCGATTGCACCAACCTTTGGGCTCGCGCTGCTTGCCCACGAGTGGTGGATGGGTGACGTGACAGGACTCGGAATGCCAGTCTTAGTCGCCTATTTGGCCTTGTGGATGGTCGCGCTCGGCATACTTGTCCGCGCGATCGCCGGTCCACTTGCGGCAACACGTTGGCCGTGCATTGTCGCGCTTCCAGTTGCACTTGTCGCAGTTGAGTTTCTGCGCGGCGACCTTGTCTGTACTGGCTATGCCTGGTTTTTCGTAGCACATCCATTGGTCGAGTGGCCAGCTTTTGCCCAAGTTGCGTCGCTCGGAGGCGGCTGGTTGGTGAGTGGAGTTGCAGCGTTGTTTGCGGGGTCAATCCTTGATGGAATCTTTCGCGCAGGGCGCACCCGAATCGTCTCGCCCATCGTTGGCGTAGGTGTGATGTTGATGACCCTTGCATTCGGATCGATGCGGCTCGAAGAACTGGATTCGCACTCCACGAAATCAGGCGCGGACGATTCTGCGACCTTTCTCCTCGTGCAAACCGACCTGCCTATGTCGAACAAACTCGACTGGGAGCCAGAGGCGCAGATCGAAGATTTTCTTGGATTTGCGCGGCTCTCACTTCAAGGTGCGGACGCTGCGCGCGCCCGTGGTGAATCGATCGATGTCGTTGTTTGGCCAGAGACCATGCTCCCCGGATTTGGCCTTGAGCCTGAGTCGATCAAGGCGCTTGTAGATGGCAACTACTACCCAGGAAATCGCTACGACGAAGCGATGCGCGACCTTTCAAGTCGACTCAAATCACCGATGATTGTTGGGTCTCCTGCGTTCATCGGATTACGCGTCGAGGCCTCGCGGTTTCGTTGGGACAACCAGTTCAACAGTGCCTATCTCATCGATCCATCGGGGAAACTCGCGCGGACAGACAAGATCTTCTTGACGCCATTCGGCGAGACGATGCCGATCATCTCGAACTGGAATTGGCTTGAGCGACAATTGCTCTCACTTGGCGCGGACGGGATGAGCTTCGATCTCGACACCGCGGCTAATCCGCAGCGATTCGAGTTGTCGACGGCGGCTGGAAAGATCCATGTTGGCGTACCCATTTGCTTCGAGATCACGGCGCCGTGGGCATCGAGGCGCATCGCCTTCGACGGCTCGGTGCGCAAGGCACAGGTTCTGGTCAATATCTCGAATGATGGCTGGTTTAGCACCTCGCGCGCGGGTCGGCGACAGCACCTCCAAGTCGCGCAACTTCGCGCCATTGAACTCGCGACGCCGGTCGTGCGCTGTGCAAACACTGGAAGATCTGCGTGGATCGACGAAGGGGGCAGGGTGGTTGCGTCGCTCCCACCGCAGGTCGCCGACACGCTGATCGCCCGTCCTCGGCTGGCCGGCGGCACGCCGCTTGCGGCAAGGGTGGGTGATGGGGTGGCGTGGTGCGCACTTGTGGCTGCCGTGGTACTGTCCGCGAGGCCCAGACGACTCTTTTAAGCCGAACGGCCAACAGTTTGCAGTTGAGGTTCACGTTTGAGGATCACGTTTGAGGCATGGAGGCCAACGATGGTTGTTCAGCATTTATCGTCACGAGTCTCGGTGATCCTCTTCAGTGGTGTCGGCTTGACGCTCGTGGGAGTGGGATGCATGCGCGATATCGACGCCGAGACCGCTCGTCAGCAATTCAGTTCGAAACAGCAGTCGATCGTGACGGTTGATGGAGCGCAGGCCTCGCAGCAAGGTTCGACGCGAACCCCTGCGTCGATCCCCGCACTTGCGACGGGCCCTGTTTCACTCGCAGAGCCCAGCCTGGCAAACCCTGCCGCTGAGCGTGCTCACATCGTTTCGCAACTCGCGTCGACTCAACTCAAGGACGCGCAGTCACTCCTCCGCACCGCCGCGCGTAGTGCGTGGGCTGCGATTCGTGCCCACGCGATTGAAGCGTCGGTGGGCAATCCCGAACTCTTGACTGAACTTGCGCCCGCCGCACTTGCCGACGAAAATCGTGGAGTCCGTTTCGTCGCGTGCATGGCCATCGCGGAAGCACCGTCTGAGGGTCTCAGCGTCTTTGTGCAGCCACTGCTTCAAGACGAAAGCGCATCGGTCCGTGCGTCTGCCACGCTCGCACTCACGCGCTGCGGAAAGACACCTGATCCATCGCCGATCGCGGCGATGATTTTCGAGAACGACCCTGAGGTGCGTGCGAATGCGTATCTCGTCCTCGGCGAACTCGGCAACCGTTCGGCAGTGCCCATGATTCGCGACTCGCTTGGCCAAGGTCTCAGCCTAGTCAATCCGCTGCGAGTTCGGCTCATTGACCTCGCTGCAGCCGAGGCACTTGTCAAACTCGGCGATCAGCATGAGATCGAGCCGATTCGCGCGGCACTCTTTGCACCTCCCGAGCAAGCCGAACTGACGATCGTCGCATGCGGTGCGCTTGGTCGACTCAAGGACGAAGTCGCGCGTCCGATGCTAGAGCGACTCTTGAGCGTCGACGGTAACTCAAAGCGTTCGCCGGAGATTCGGCTGTCCGCGGCACTCTCGCTGATGGAGATCGGCGCGTCCCCCGACATGGCCATTCTCGTCGCGAAGGAGTACATCACGAATAGCGACGCGCGCGTCCGCGCGCTCGTTGCATCGCTCTTAGGAAAGACTCGTTCACCGGAGGCGGTCGCATCGTTGGCATCCCTGATTCGGGACAGCGATCCGACCGTGCAGGTCGCCGCTGCAGGTGGTCTTGAACTTGCCGATTAGGGCTTGCCGATTCCCGCTTGCCAATTCGTTTTTGGCGCGGGTCGCTGGCGTGTCGGTCCCTTGTCTTCGCGGCACGAACGCAGCACGGTTACCGCACAAAAGATCAGGTATGCCGCCTGTTTGAGCTCAAATTCCACCGGCATGTTGCGAGCAGTCAAAGCTCAAATCACGGCGCAAGTCTCGGCTCAAGTCACGGCGCAAGTCTCGGTAGGCGTCACATCGTGCGTCATAGTGGGGCGACTCCCGTTCACAGCAGCTACTTCGCTCGTTTCATCGCTTCTTTCGTTGCTCATTTCATCGCTTAGGGGTTTGACACCCGACGAGCCTATCGGTACAAAACCACACTCTCCGCGGTCCGTCCCCATCAATGTGATGGAACGCACCTCGGGTGACAAACGAGAGCGTGACGCGGAGCGTGCGCTTCTCAGCAAACTCCGTCCGAAGGAATTCATCCGTGCATGTTCTGACCAAGATCTTCGTCGTACTCGTTGCGCTCCTGACCGTGGCTATCGTGCCGCTCGTCGCCGTCAACGCCACCAACGAGACTTCGTTCAAGCAGAAGTTCAAGAACGCCGAGATGCTCAAGGCCACCGCTGAAACCGCGCTTGCCTCGGAGCGCACCTCGTGGCTCTCGCAGCAGCAGAAGCTCGAAGGCGAGCTTCAGTCCGCGCGCGCCGCGGTGACCGATCTGCAGAAGCAGGTTGAGGCAAAGGCTACTGCCGCCCGCAAGGCTGAAGCCGAACTCGCTGGAAGCAAGGCTGCTCAGGCTTCGGTGACAACGAGCCTCCAACTTCTCGCACAGAATGGCAAAGCCAATGGCGAGCTCACCGACGCACTCGTCAGTGAACTCCGCGAACTCCGCACCAAGTCGATGGACGCGGAGAAGCGCCTTGTTGAAGTGCAGGAAGCGTTTGATTCCACGCAAAGCAGCCTCGAGGTCGCCGATGCGGCGCGTCGCGCGCTTCAAGAAGAGGTCAAGCGCCTCTCTGATGAGAAGGATCGCGCCGTCGCGACGATCGCAGAGTACGTCGCGAGCGTCGGCGAGATCACCAAGGCCCGCGCCGGTGCCGTTGGTGACAGCAACCGCGTCGTCGCCACCCGCAACCTAGCGGCCACCATCATCAATGTGCGTCGTGGCGAAACCGCTCCGCTCGCGGAAATCAATGCCGGAAGCCGCGATGGCATCAAGGCGGGTTGGGTTCTCACCATCGGCGATGGCAGCAACTTCGTTGGCAATCTCCGGATCACCGAAGTCGACGTCAATCGCGCAGTCGGAGTCATCGAACTCGAAGACCCGTCGGCCCGTGGTGAAGTCAAAGTCGGTCAACGCGCTATCGCGCGTGCCGGCGAGTAAGACGGCGTTTGAATTGGCTGTGTTCTGAGGGCTGGCGAACTGTTCACATTGAGCCCGCCCAAGCAAGGAAATCTCCATGGCAAAGTCCTTCACCAAATCCGGCGCTCGTTCCACCCGTGGTGGCGATATGACCGTCTACACCGTGTTGATGATCGTTTCCTCACTCGTCCTGCTCGGTGGGATCGGCGTCCTCTGGACATCAAACCTCGCCCAGCTTGATGCCGCGGGGCAGAACGACGGCATGCCGTTTACCGTCGTCCGCTGAGTGCGCGTTGCCTGCGTTCGAGGCAACAACTTCCAGTTCGCGTCGCTGGATGAGTCTTCTGGGAGAGATACCTAGAAGTGATGAGCCGCGGCTGCGATGGTGCTTGTGCCTGTTTCGACTCTTTCTCAACGCCGCCGCAAGGCGGCGTTGTGCTTGACCTGCTACTCTCTCGGTTGCGGCGGAGGGCCGCAAGGGAGATACCTTGATCGTTGAGAAGTTGCTTGGCTGGTTCAGTGTCGACATGGGCATCGACCTCGGTACCTGCAACACGCTCGTATGCGTGCGCGGGGAGGGGATTGTGCTCAATGAGCCGTCGGTCGTGGCCGTTCGCAAAGGCACAAATAAGGTCCTGAAAAATGGCACCGCAGTAGGCTCGGCCGCCAAGGAGATGCTTGGCAAGACCCCTGGCACGATCAGCGCCATCCGCCCCATGAAGGATGGCGTGATCTCGGATTTCGACGTCACCGAGGCGATGCTCGCCTACTTCATCCGCAAGGTCACCGGCCGAAGCCGATTGTTCGCGCCGCGGGTTGTGATCGCAGTGCCCTCAGGTATCACCGCCGTCGAGCGCAAGGCCGTCTTCGAAAGCGCCGCGCGAGCGGGCGCGCGCCGCGTCTACCTGATCGAAGAGCCGATGGCAGCCGCGATGGGTGCGGGTTTACCCGTTGGCGAACCAACCGCAAGCATGATTGTTGATATCGGTGGTGGCACGACCGACGTCGCCATCATTAGTCTTGCTGGAATGGTGACGTGTGAGTCAATTCGCGTTGCCGGCGACGAGTTCGATGAGGCGATCATCGCCCATATGAAGAAGCACTACGGTCTCATGATCGGCGAACAAACGGCCGAACGGATCAAGGTTGAAATCGGTAGCGCAGCGCCACTCGATAAAGAAACCACGATGGACGTCCGTGGCCGAAACATGGTTTCTGGCCTGCCGCAGAAGGTCGTTGTCGGGAGCGAGGAGATCCGCGAGGCGCTCCTCGAGCCGGTCGGACAGATCGTCGACACGGTCATTCGTACGCTTGAGAACGCTGAGGCAGAACTCAGCGCTGACCTTGTTGACAATGGCATTGTGCTCGCTGGCGGAGGCGCGCTTCTCCGCGGGCTTCCACGCGTGATTGAGGAACGCACCGGTCTCTCAGTTCGCGTCGCGGATGATCCGCTCACGTGCGTTGCGCGCGGAACTGCGATCTACCTCGAGAATCTCGAGGAGTGGAAGGGCACGATGGATAGCGATGTCGACGACGGCTGACCGTCTCTGTCATCGCGCTATACGACGGTTGAAACCACGTCATGATTGGCCATGAGTGCGACTCGATTCGTCCAGTTCCTTTCTGGTAAGCGGCTTGACTGGTCGCTCGCATGCGTTGCGATTGTGATCTCGATGCTTCCGGTATCGGCGTTGAAGCCGTGGACCAACGATGTCGCGCGACTCGTGCTTGTTCCGTTCGTGCCGGTCACGCACCTCGGTATGTTTCTTCGTGAGCGCATTCGGCCGCCCCAGGCGATCTTCGATCCACGCTCGCCGGAGACGATCGCGCTCGACAACGAAGTTGCGAGGCTTCGGCTGCTGTATGAACAAACGCGGCTCAGCTCGGCGCAACTTGAACAAACAATCCAAGCACTGCGCGCCGTCTCGACACGGATCGGTTCCGCCAACACGACGTTTGTCGAAGCCGCAGTCGTCGCGCTTGATCCGAGTCGCGTCGGAGGAGTCGTTCAAGTCAACGCAGGTTCGCGTCACGGCGTCATACCTGGTGCCCCTGTTTTTATCGAAGGGGACTTGTTCGCCGGGCTCATCAGTGACGAGGTCGGCTCATTCGGCGCGGCGGTGATCCCCGCACTGCGATTGCCGAGCATTGGCTGTCGGCTGTATCCCGCGGAAGGAAGTGACCCGCGCGTTCCAGTACAGAACTATGCGGGCGCGGTACTGAAACCGACCGGGCGGGGAACCTGGACTGCGGATGTGGCGAGCACAGGCGAATTGAGCGTTGGTCTGGTGGCGCGGGTTGCGGATGACCGACTTCCGCGCAGCGCGCTCGGAACCAGGATTGGCCGTGTGGTTTCGGTCGAGCCGATTGAACAAGTTCCACTCGCCCGTCGCATCGAGGTCGCACCGATCGCTGGGTTGAGCGATGTTGCGAGCGTGATCATCGCGATCGATCGGAGCCAGCAGTGAGATGGAGCGTCTTCATCATCATTGTGCTCTTCACCTGCGCTCTCGATGCAAGTCTTGGTGCTGTTTTCGAAATCGGCGGCATTCGCGGGCAGTTACTCCCGGCGGTCGTGGTGTTCATGTGCCTTGCAGCACCTAAGCGCATCGCGGTTCGCGCGGCGATGCTTGCTGGCCTTGCGGCAGATCTCTTCGCCCCCATGGTGCTCGCGGATGGAACACTCCTCGTCGTTCCTGGCCCAAGGGTCCTTGCCTTTGCCCTTGGCGCCCTCGCCGTCGTACCACTACGAGGGCTGCTCTACCGACAGAATCCACTCTCCTCGTCTGCGGCGACGTTTCTCTTCTCGCTCCTCGTCGGGATCGTGTGGGTCTTCCTCTGGATCATTCGCAGCGTGATCCTCAGCTCATCAGCACCTTGGTGGCCAGCCACAGGCGCGTCGGAAGTTTTCCTCCGGGTCTTTGCCGCAGTGGGAGACGCAGCGCTGGCATTGCCGGTCTGCTGGCTCCTTGAGAAATCACGACCCTTGTGGGGCTTTCGCGTCACGATGAGGGTTTCTCCTGGCGCAGCCCGGCAGGGTCTCTAGTTCGGTCGCCGCGTTCGGCAGCGGAAGACGGCTACATTGCGCCGATGCCTGGACTCAACCCGCTTGCCGCGCTTCCTCTCGTTGTGTTTGACGATTGTTCTGGCTCGTTTGGCCCGCTCACCGACCTCCGAGCATCGTTTGAACTTCGTGCCGGCATCGGAACGCTGCGCGAGCGCATCGAGCGCGTGGTCGGCCGCCGTGCGGATCGCTTGATCTGCCGTCCTGCGCTCGAAGCTGTGGTTGCCGAGTCGACGGGTATTCCTACTTTTGGCGTGTGGCCTCACGGTGAGATCCTTGCGGTCAATGGCCGACTCCTGACCGTTGAGGCGCTCGCGGGAATCACATCTGGCGAGGTGCGCGTCACAGAGTCTGGCGTGGTCGTTGCTGCGCGGATGGAGAGTGCGGCGCTGGGTGCAGTCGAGGCGTCTGCGCTGCCGGCCGTCCTGTGTCGTGAAAGTCGCGCACGCGTGACAGTCGACGCGGTACTTGCGACGGCACCCTGGGATCTCACCACGCGTATCCCTGGAACGCTTGCGGAGGATCTCAGCCTGTTCAGAGATACTTCGGTTCTCGCTGCGAGCGAGGCGCGTGCGCTGCGGCCTGACGAAGGTTCGTCGTTTGGCTCTCACGCGATATGGATCGATCGAACGGCGACCATCGGGCCGCTTTGTGTGCTCGATGCATCAAAGGGTCCGATTTTTCTCGGTGCGAATGTGGTCGTGCGGCCGCTTTCCGTGCTCGTCGGCCCGTGTGCCGTACTTGAGGGTTCCACCGTCGCCGAGCGATCGCTTCTCAAAGCGTCGACTGTCATCGGTCCGCATTGCCGAGCTGGTGGCGAGATCGGTGGGACGATCTTTCAGGGCTACTCCAACAAGTCGCACGATGGGCATCTCGGCGACTCGTTCGTCGGGGAGTGGGTCAATATTGGCGCGGGCACGGACAACTCGAACTTACTCAATACCTATGGCGAAGTCATCGTGCGGCTCGACTCGGATAGCGGTCTCACGCGAACCGATCGAAAGTTTTGGGGCTCCATCCTTGGCGACCATGTGAAACTCGCGATTGGCACGAGACTCATGACCGGCGCAACGATCGGGACCGGAGCGATGATCGCGCAGTCGCGGCCAGTGGCTTCCTTTGTCCCGCGCTATTCCTGGATCGTTGACGGAGGCGAATCCCCTAAGTTTTTCCGCTTCGACAAGTTCATGGTGACTGCGCGAGCGATGATGGCTCGTCGAGGAAAGACGCCATCTGCTGCTGTCGAGGCTGTGCTCCGCGAGTTGCACTCGAAGTCCGTCGCAACGGTTACCCAAGGAACCGGGCATGGATGAGTTCGCATCACGGTCGAGGGCTGACGGGTCGGGAACCCCACCCTCGGCGGTCGGCGGCCCCATCGGTCACCACACAGCAATCATTGATGGTCATGCTCAATTCTTTCGAGCCTATTACGCCATTCGTGGCGGGCTTTCGAGCCCGGTCACCGGCGAACCTACGAATCTCGTTTTCGGCTTTCTCTCGACGCTATTTTCCTACATTCGCGCCCAAAAACCATCGGAAATCGTGGTCGTCATCGACGCCGCCGGTGATCAAGAGACCTTTCGCTCGCAGCTTTACCCCGCTTACAAAGCCCACCGCGACCCCGCGCCAGAAGACTTTCATCCGCAGGTCGAGCGCTGCCTTGAGGCGTTGCAGTTGATGGGGTTTCCCGTGCTCGGTATCGCGGGGGTCGAGGCGGACGATGTGATCGCGACCCTTGTTCACCGGATACGCCGGGAAAATCCCGACGAGCGCATTCGGATGATCAGTCGCGACAAAGACCTTGGCCAACTCGTCGATGCAAAGACAACATTGTTTGATCCGCAGAAGAACCTCGACATCGGTCTTGAGCAACTCTTTGACTCCAAGGGTGTGCGACCGGATCAAGTCATCGATCTGCTCGCGCTTATGGGTGATACCGCCGACAACGTCCCTGGTGTGCCCGGCGTTGGGCCAAAGACGGCCGCGGCACTTCTCGCAGAGTATGGCTCGATCGAAGGCGTGTACGCGCACATCGACCGCATCAAGGGCAAGCGAGGCGAGGCACTCGCCGCGAGTAAAGAACTGGTCGAACTTTCGCGCCTGTTGGTGACGTTGAAGACGGACTGCGATTTCGAGTTCGATCCTTCGCGCGCACGATTCGATCCGTCGCGATGCGATCTCCCGAAGTTCCTCGATTTTCTTCGTGTGCTAGGTTTCCACAGGTTGCAGAGCGAGGCAAAGGAAATCTTTGGAGCCGCGAGCGATTCCTCAACCAGCGTGTCTGCAAGCGGGGCATCGTCGCCGACAGACCGCACCGCGCCCAAAGCGAAGCGGAGCAGAGGAGGCCGGCGTGGCTCGGAGGTCGACGAGGAACCATCGCTCTTCGGTTTGGCGCGCGAGGCGGCACCGGTCGCGAGCGGACCAATCTCGCTCCCCACGCACGAGGCCGCCAGTTTCGGCACGCTCTTCGATGCGGTCTCACAGAATAGTGAGCCTCCCTGTTCGCAGCGTGCGATGACTGTCGTAATCATCCGCACACATGCAGAACTCGTTGACCTCGTCGAGCGCCTCCGCGCAGAGGGTCGTTTCGCGATCGATACGGAAACCGACTCGCTAGAGATGACATCCGCGCGACTCGTGGGAGTTTGTCTCGCGATGCGCGAGGGCGAGGCGTTTTACATCCCCGTGCGTTCCCCAGAGCAGCACCAGCACCTCAATACCGATGAGGCCCTCGTACTTTTACGGCCGCTTCTCGAAGATGCGTTGATCGCGAAGGTTGGCCACAACCTGAAGTACGACTTCGGCGTCCTCTTGAATCATGCGGTCGAGATGCGCGGAATTGCTGGCGACTCGATGGTGGCGAGTTGGATCGTCGATCCAACCCGACCGTCGCATAGTCTCGACGCAACCAGCGAGCACGTACTCGCGGTTCGGCCGATCCCAATTGAATCGGTCATCGGGCCACGCGGCCCGGGGCAACGGCGCTTCGACGAAGCACCGCTCTCGCTCGCCGCGCCGTATGCCGCCGAGGACGCCGAACTTGCGCTTGCGCTGTGTGCTCGACTCGAGACCATCATCCAAGATCGCGGGCAGTGGAACAGTTACACGGAAATCGAAATGCCATTGGTCCCAGTACTCTCGCGCATGGAACGCGCGGGCATTCGCGTCGATCGAGATGAGTTGGCAACCCAGCGCCGCGCGCTCGAGATTCGCTTGTCGAAACTGCGCGAAGAAATCGCGACGGCTGCCCCTTGGCCGTTCAATCCAGATAGCCCTCGACAACTCTCGCAGATTTTGTTTAACGCGACGGATGCCGAGCCGCGTGGCCTCGGACTCCGCGTAATCAAGCGGACCACGACAGGCGCGAGCACGGACAGCGAAGTCCTCGAGAAACTTGCCGAAGATCCCAATTGCACATCGACGCTTCCTGAGCAGATCTTGGAGTATCGACAATTCGCCAAGCTCGTCGGCACCTACCTCAAGGCGCTTGACGAAGCTGTACTTCCGTCGACAGGAAGAATTCATTGTTCGTTTCACCAAACCGGCACCGCCACGGGACGACTTTCGTCAAGCGATCCAAACCTCCAGAACATCCCGATTCGAACTGAGGTTGGGGCAGCTATTCGGCGCGCGTTTGTGGCCGGCGATGGAATGACCTTTGTCAGTGCCGACTATTCGCAGATCGAACTTCGCTTCCTCGCGCATTTCTCTGAGGATCCTGGACTTTGCGACGCCTTCGCGCGCGGAGAAGACATTCACCGCGCAGTCGCCGCGCAGGTCTTTGCAGTCGCGGCCGGTGATGTCACGGAAAGCCAACGATCGGCGGCGAAGATGGTCAACTTTGGCATTGTGTACGGCATCACGGCATCGGGGTTGGCTCGACGACTTGGCTCTGGGTACACCATTGCCCGCGCGAAGGAGATCATGGAGAGCTATCGGGAGCGCTTTCGGGGGATCGATGCTTTTCTCAAAGCGTCGGTTCTTGCTGCCAAACGCACCGGGCACGCAACCACCATCGCCGGACGTTGGCGAGCGATCCCGCAGATCGACTCTCGAAATCCGGCGGAGCGGGCGTTCGGCGAGCGGGTGGCGGTGAACACTGTTGTCCAAGGCTCCGCGGCCGACCTGATCAAGATGGCGATGGTCCAACTTGACGCGAACCTCCGCGCACAGTTTCCAAAGGCTCGTTTGTTGCTTCAGATCCACGATGAACTGTTGGTTGAGACCCCCGAGGCGGACGCGTCGGCCGTGTCGAACCTTCTCGCGGAAACCATGCGTGGTGCGATGCAATTGAGGGTCCCACTCGAAGTCTCCTCAGGCATCGGGAAGCGTTGGGCTGATGTCTGAGAACGCGTCGGTACGGCGGCTTGTGGGCCTTGACGCACGCGTGGGATTTGCTACTCTTTCCGTCCCTCGTCGGTCACGACGAAGGTGTTGGGGCGGTAGCTCAATTGGTTAGAGTACCGGCTTGTCACGCCGGTGGTTGCGGGTTCGATTCCCGTCCGCCTCGCTCGAAACATCGACCCTCGCGGAAGCGAGGGTTGTTGTTTTTCGGAGCGGGGGCAGGGCGTCTCCGTGCAACGTAAGAACTCAACCGATCCTCGCGAACGTCCGGCCGGTTAGGACCGCCACTTGATCGAACAGCCAACGCTTGGGATGGGCGACTCCGTAGCCGCTCGCCCCGTGAGCACCGCGTCCATTGCCATCCGGAGATCGCGGCCCGTGACCGGAATCGTCGACTTTGGACGACTGTCGTCGAGTTGACCTCGATAAGCCAAGCGATGGTCCGCATCGAACAGGAAGATGTCTGGAGTGCATTGTGCGTCGAACGCCCTCGCACACTGCTGCGTCTCATCGAAGAGATACGGAAAGCAGTAGCCAACATCACAGGCCTCCGCGATCATCCGTTCCGGGGCATCATCGGGATAGGCGACCGGATCGTTCGAATTGATTCCAGCGATGGCGAGCCCCCGAGGTAGATAAGCTCGCCCGATCGCCGCGACTTCATGTCGAATGTGCTTGACGAACGGGCAGTGGTTGCAGAGAAACAGCACCAGCAACGGTCTTCCCGCCGCGTCACGGTTTGACATTCGAAATCCGCGGGGATCCACAAGATCAAATGACGGGCATGGCGTTCCAATTGGGGTCGTTGAACTTTGGAGTGGCGGCATGGTCGGCTATCGTAGGGGCTCTACCGTGCCGAACCATCCGCAACAATACGATGCTGGCGACTCGCGGGACGATGACGCTCCGTGGAGTGAGGCGGAAGATGGTGACGACCATGAGGTCGCGGACCAGCAGCGGTTTTCATCGAATCTGGCGTTCTGCCCGGAGTGCGGCGCTGAGATCTACGATGCCGCTGATATCTGTCCCAAGTGTTTCAGTTGGATCAATGGCGAGACTGCGCGGCGTCGACCGGGGCGTGGGCTCCGGCGAAGCCTTCGGCACGCGATTCTCTGGGCGGTCATCGTCGCCATGATCTTGGGAGCCGGCGTGTTTGGTGTGCTGCGCGCGGTGATCTAAATAGAAGAGTTCGATTCGTCGCCGCAGCTCCGCCAATCCCGGATCGATCGCAAAAAAACTGGGCCGTCATGTGACGAGCCCAGCGATTGAGGTCATGAGAGTTTGACTCGATTTATCTTGATGCGCTCAGGCAACATCATCCGCGCATGCCCGCCAACGCAGGGACTTGCGGAAGCCCTCAGACACGCTGCGATCGTCTGACACGAAATCGGTGGCTGTCTCAATTCTGTGCATTCGCGTGGTAACGGGGCGAGCTGTCCGCGTCGATTGCTGCGGAGCCGTGGCAGTCTCGCCCGTCGGATTCTCGTCGATGAACTTCCGGAGCTTGACGATGCCGCGGTGCTTCCAGTTATTGATCGTTGTCACCGACACCCCGAGTGCCTCGGCTGCATGCTGGTAACTCTTGCCTTCGCAGACGATCATTCGGATGGCATCCTGTTCGTCGCGACCAAGAAGGCCAAGCGCAGTCTCCAGGATGCTATTGCTGACGGTGTCGTCTGGAGTGGAACGTCGGACTGGGCCGACTTCGGCGTCACCGCCCTCGCGCCGGACTCGCTCCTCAAGGAGCTCCCGCAGTCGGCTCGCGCGGGCGAATCTGCGACGGAGCAGATTGTGGGCGATCTTCAGAAGGTAACTGATCGAAATCTCAAGCCGTTCAAGTTCGGGATGCTGCAGCAGCCGGAGAAAAACCTCCTGCGCGAGGTCTTCGGAGACGTCCGGCGTGGTCGACTTCCGAAGGAAGGCGTAGACGCGGTTGTAGTAGCTATCGAAGAGGCCAAGCACCAGAGTTGTTCGTTGTTGCGTCACAGGCATTCGCGTACTCCTCAATCACGAGCCCGCAGGCTGATGTCTCGACGATGCCGAGCGATCCGCTCTTCGCGGTGCAGGCTGGGTAAAAATACACAACTCGCGAATTCATTCCATCAGGAGAACTCCCTAAAGGATGGTGAAGGCAGATCTGCGCCACGCAGAACCCGTTGCAAAATGGCTTGCATATGTCGGGTTCATGGGTCGTTTGCATTCGATCAATCGCAATCCATGAGGAGTTCGGTCAAGGCCTTCACATCACGAAACCCCTTTCGTTATGCTGCTTTACTTCATGGCAGCAATGACAACCATCTCAGTTCTCGTCGTCGACGATCATGCGTTAATTCGTGCAGCGCTTGTTTCTGTACTGAACGACACCGATGACCTCCGCGTCATTGCTGAAGCAGCGAATGGGGCAGATGCTGTAGAGCTTGCCCACAAGCATTCTCCGGCGGTTGTCATTCTCGATGTCGACATGCCTGGCGTGGATGCGTTTCACGCGGCGAGTCATATCCTCCAGCTCCGACCAAACACGGCCATCGTGTTCCTCACAGCGACGGACTCTGATCGTGCGATTGAGCAGGCACTCAAGGCGGGAGCGCGCGGGTTTATCGTGAAGAGCGACGATCCAAGCGGTATTCCCGGTGGTGTACGCGCGGTGGCCCGTGGTGACCAGTACTTTTCTCCACGCGCGGCTGAGCGCGTGCGAGGCAACGCGAGCGATATTCGGAAGCGAAAGATCACCGGCACGCGCGGGAATGCCATCTCTGAGCGAGAGCTTGAGGTGCTGCGCTATGTCGGACGGGGCTACGCGAAGAAGCAGATCGCTGAGATGCTTGGCATCTCTGTGAAGACTGTTGACAAGCATGTCACGAGCGTGATGGAAAAGCTTGATATCCACGACCGAGTCGAGCTGGCCCTGTATGCGGTGCGCGAAGGCTATATCAACGCCTGATACAGAACGCGTTGATGACGCGTTGATGACGCGATACATGACGCGATACATGACGCGATACATGACGCGATACATGACGTAATCCATGACGTAATCCATGACGTAATCCATGCAGCGGCGCACCGATCAACACACTCGTAGCGCCGATTCCGCTTCAGGTCGCGATTTACTCGTCGTTGCACACGATGGATCAGAGGCGGTGGTCCACAAGCCTGCGGGCCTCTCGTCAGAGCGGGGTCATGGTGATGCCGGCGAATCGCTGATCACTCTCGCGCGGTCACAATTCAAGTGGCCCGATGCTCAACTTCCACATAGGCTCGATCGCCCGACGCGCGGGCTTGTTGTGATTTCACGAGATAGCGCGGCGGCCGCGCGTCACGCACTCGAGATGCGCGAGCATCGTTGGACGAAGTGGTATGTCGCCCGAATTCCTGCGCGCTCGGGCGGTCGCGAAGCCGCGGTCCTTCATGGCGAACACAAGGCCTTTCTCAAGCGCGAAGGACGCCTGGCGAGGGTTGTGCGCGCAGGCGGCGACCCTTCGCGGATGACGGTACTCGCGATTGCGCCCGCGACCAACGGGATGCGCGGTGAAGGCGGTGAGCCGTCGGAGGCACATGCACTCATTCGGCTCGACACCGGGCGGTTCCATCAGATCCGCGTGATGTTTGCGGCTCTCGGCTTTCCATTAATCGGCGACATGGACTACGGGGGAACTGCTGTGCGGAGCGAATCAGGCTTGCAGTCTTATCGCGAGTCACTGGCTCCGCGAATTGACCTCGAGGCGATTGCGCTTCGAATTGATCGTCAAAGTGGCTGCGTGTTGCACCACATGCGCGTGCATGCAGAGCGTCAGGGCGTTGGCGATGCCATCACCGCCGCGCTCGACGAAGCGTTCGCTCTGACAGGCCTCCAGCTGCCCAACGCGCCACTGCCCGTTTCGGAAGAAGGCTCAGCGTGAGACGAGCGTCATCCGAGGACTCGCCTTGGTTTCGAATACCCACATCGACTCACCGAGTGCATTCGTCACGAACTGCGAAAGGCTCCGTCGCCAACGGTTCGCGTTTTCTGGGGCGTACGGGGCGCTGAGGGTTCCGCTCAGTCCAGCGGGGCTGATGAGATCATTGAACCCCTTCGTCTTGGCCAGCATGGTCAGCGTGCCGCCCGCAATCTCGAGTTCCATGCTCTCGGTACCGGGCTCTCCGGATGGGCGGGCAAATGCTGCTCCGCCGTAGAGCGCCACTTCGCCATCGGAAACCACGATGAGTCGGGTGACGAGATTCGTGGCCGTTGAATCGAGCGGGGTCAGCCCCGGTTTCGGCGTCCAGACCAATTGGGCGTGCAGAAACACAGCGTTCTTGAGCGGAGTCCCCTGTTCGTGGGCGAGGAGTGCGTCGAACGGAACAGTCGAGAACCAAAAACTGTCCTCGGAGTCTTTGACGACGTAGGCGCTCGTCAGAAAATCGGTTTCGAAGAGCAGCGGTTTGGCACCGAGCGCGATGACATCGACGCTTCCCACCGACTCTGTAGACGAGCAGCCGCCCATTCCGAGGCCCATCGCAAACAGACTTGCGACTGCAGTCCGGACGGCGAAGGAACAGGTGGTGAGTGTGTAGGAAACAGTTCGTCGATTGTTCATCCGGTTTCTCCAGTCAGTCGGAGCGGCGCCTCGGTGGCGAGCGCTCGGTTCGTATCGCGATTACGCGGCGCAGGGGCAGCGCCAAGGCCAAGAAGGTTGATCGAGTCTCGTTCGACGATTTCGCGCAGCACGCTGCGCGCGATGTGCGGGAGCGAAGTGGCGTGCACCATGCCATTGACGCCATAGATCGCCTCGATCGCCCGAGTCGGGGTATCGAATGGGAAGCCGGAGGCAAACAAGATTTTTCGATCGACGCCGTGATCGCGACTCGACTGAAGCATGTTGAGAAGATCCCATGGCCGCGTTGCAAGCGCAGCCGTGGTTGTGAAGACGCGGTCGTGTTTTGCGAGGAGCGCGAGTGTCTCGTGGAAGAACGGAAATCCAAATCCACCGATCACGAGGGAAAGCCGCGGAAACGCCCGAGCAATTTCATCAAGGAGCATTGGACGCGCGTACTCAAGCTTGGCCGATGCGGGTTGAGGTCCACTCCAACCAAGAAAGATCGGCAATTGACTTGCCTCCGCTCGGTCGAAGACACGCATCGCGCGCGTGTCCGCCGGATGAAATCCTTGCAGTGCCGGGTCCATCCAGAGCGCAACTGCACCATCGCTGCGCGCAGCCTCGACGAGTGCGACTGCGTCCGGTGATGTCGGATCAATCGCGCGTGCGAAAAAGAGGCGCCCCTCTCCGGCCGCGATCGCAGGACGAATGGTGCGCTCAGGAATTGCGCCCCGGACAAGATCACTGCGAAAGCCGACAACGACCGCCGCATCCACTGCGCGCATCGCCGAAACAAACGATTCCGGTGACGCATCAGGCTGCAGCCAACGAGTTGCAGCGGCGCGGCGTACGGCCGCGGCGACTTCGTCCCCAAGGTCATCGCTTCGCGACCAGAGTCTCGTTTCAAGGTCCACAATCATCGGGCTGAAATGTATCCGAGCAGGCGAGGCGGTGCGCGCGTCGGTTCTATACTCCGCGCCATGCCGAAGGCTGTCTGGCAACCAAACGAGCTCGCGACCGATCCGCATCGCAATGGCGAGAAGGCCGACAAGGTGCGCGACATGTTCGCGTCGATTGCCGGGGCGTACGACATGAACAATCGAGTTCACTCGTTTGGGCTCGACCAACATTGGCGGCGCGCCGCCGTTCGACTCGCTGGTGTTCGGCCGATGGACGATGTGGTTGATGTCGCATGCGGTACGGGCGATCTGACCGAACTTTTCGCTCGATCGGGCGTGAGATCGGTGGTGGGGATCGACTTCACGCCGCCGATGCTCGACATCGCGCGGCTAAAGAGTGCAAAGGAAAGCGGCCGAGAGGGAGGTGCGACCGCCCGCGGGGGTGTGGCGCGCGTCCAACCAACCTATGTGGCGGGTGATGCGATGGCCCTCGCGCTCCCCGATGCGAGCGTCGACGTCCTCTCAATCGCATTTGGACTCCGAAACGTCAGTGACCCAGCGAAGGCTCTCAGCGAGTTTCGTCGGGTGCTGCGGCCGGGTGGGCGGTTGATCGTGCTGGAGTTCGATGAGCCGCGCAATGGGCTGGTCCGCGCTGCCAACCGTCTCTACACGCACCACATCATGCCCTGGACGGCTTCGCTACTCGCGCGCGATCGGTCGGGTGCCTACCGATACCTTCCGCGCTCAGTTGAGACATTTCTAGACCGAACACGGTTGCGCCGAGCGATTCTCGCCGCGGGATTCGCGACGGTTGAGCAGCAGGACCTCACCTTTGGCACGTGCGTCCTCAGTCGGGGTACGGTTGCGTCTGGTCGAATCGGCTAGAGCCGAAACACGTGTTCCGGCGAATGCTGCGCGTTTCTCGACCGATTTCCCCAACATCTCCAGACCAAGCGCGCAGTCTGAAATGTGCAAGGCACTCTTCGGCTTGTCGACGTTGGTTCGATGGATCGAACCGCACCCACGGCCGGAGGATCCGGCTCTACGGCAACTGAACGGGATGATGGGGACCATCGAAACCGTTCCATTCGTAGGAGCTCGGCCATGCCTCAGGCCACGGACTTCCACGGTCACGAATTCGGACCACAACGGACCTCTCGACATCTTGAACGACTTTTGCAACTGCTCATGAACGGAGATCGCGTTGGTTGCAGGGACCTCCTGCGAGAATATCTCGACGACGGGCGCGACGCATCAGAAGCGCTCCGCCAACTGCTCTGGCCCGCATGCGCCATGATCGACACGCTCGCGCGGCGCGATCAGATCGGGGCGGTCGCCGAGCACTGCGCAACCGTGCTCCTCACCCAGCTCACCCAGCGCATGGAGTGTGGCCTTGCAAAGCACCCCGCGCGCTGTCGAACCATCCTGGTGACCACAGGTCCGAAGGCAACGGAAGAACTTGCTGGCGAGATCTTCGCTGGTCTCGCGGAAGCCGACGGTTTCGATGTGACTTTCCTCGGCGGTGGTGTGGAGAGCGACGACCTCTTCGCGGAAATTGGGAATCGCCAACCGACATTCGTGGTGAGTTTTGCAGCCTCCGGTCCAGATGCGCCCCGACTCCGCCGATTGTTGGCCGCCTTGCGCGCTCAGGAACCCGTCCCAGGCCTTCGTGTCGGCGTGGGGGGCGGAGTCTTCACGCGCGCCCCTGGGCTTTCTGAAGAGATCGGTGCTGACTTTGAAGCAGACTCGCCGTTTGAGATGCTTGAGGCGGTGCGGAACCTCGTAAATACCCCGTCAGCGCACCATCAACGCCGCTCGCGGGCAGCCTGATCCGATGCTGTGACTGCTTGCCGATCCTTCGGGAGCGACTCAGTACTGCATTGAGGAATCAATTGAGGTCCGACTCGGCCGACAGGCCGGGTCGGACCTTGCAATTTTGGGACGACTCGGTCGTTTAAAAATCGGCTCGACTTTGCCTTTCCTCGTGAATCGGAGGAACGGCACTTCGGTCGACACGTACACTCCGAGCCGCGCTTCTCGAAGGGAAAAATCCATGATGGACCCGAAGACCGAACGCCAGACGATCCAACGCGCCCGCAAGGGCGATCGGGATGCTGTCGCGGAGCTCATCAAGTCGTACCAAAGGCCCCTCGAGGCCTTTCTTTTTCGGCTTTGTGGGAAGCCTGAACTTGCGGAGGACATCGCGCAAGAAGCGTTTGTACGCGTCATAAAGTCGCTCGATCGCTTCGATGAGCGCTTTCGATTTTCCACCTGGCTCTTCACCATCGGCAAACGGTTGCTGCTCAACCATCACCAGAAGATGAAGCCGGTGACTGACAGTGAGGTTGTCGAGTTCCGCGCTCATGATCACCGCACTCCGTACGCGGCTGCCGAGGGAGTGGAGCGCAGCACGCGGATCACGGCGATGATCGCGATCGGGCTCGACGCGCTTGTCTCACCGCAACGTGAGATCGTCCTTCTCTTCCACCAGCAGGGTTGGCCGGTCGAGCGCATCAGTGCCGAACTCAAGATGCCTGAGGGCACCGTCAAGAGTCATCTGTTCCGTGCGCGGCGCCGTATGCTGACCGCCATCGAATTGAGCGGCACACCAAATCCTGAGGAGGTCTTTCTGTGACCGAAGATCAGGATGATTTCAAGGTTCGTGCTCAGCGGATTCTCGTCCGCGTGTTGCTCGCACTGCGGAGCGAGTCGAAGCGTCCACCCGTTGGAAGCACCGACGCATTCCGCGATGACCTTCGAGCAGAGACGCTTGCTGATCGAATCATGCTGGATTTCCCTCATCGGGTGCTTCCGATTGGGCTCGCGGCGGTGGTCCTTCTCGTTGTCTTTTGTTCACTTCCCCTCGTACACGATCTGCTGCCCGCATCTGGCATGGTCGCGCAGTCAACGCCCGTTGCAGCGGTGGTCGAGAGCGGTCTCAAGGAGCGCGGTGCAGATATGAGCGAAGGCATGAACGCGATCCGAGAAATCGTGCTTCCCTTTGCCTCTGGGGATGCGCCGATCGAACCGACTCGCATGGCGCCGCCGTCCGAGGCAGTGGCTCCCTTCAAGAAGTCCTGAGCGCATATGCGGCGACCCACGACAATTTGTTTCCTCGCGTGCGTCGTCTCAGTGCTCGTGGGACAAGTAGTGCGTGCGGATAACGCGGGTTTCGCTCTCGCGCCGAAGTCCTCCACGATCGCGATTGATGCGCGCGGACTCACGGACATCCTTGATCGAGAAAACGCCGCGAGCGTGCGTCCGCTGCTCGAGGCTGTTGCCGGTCGCGAGGCGATCGCGACCTTCGATGCGCTCGCTCGTCGTTGCAACACTGGAACCGATACTGTTGCCCGCGAAGTGTTCTCAGGTCGCGTCGCATTCGCGCTTACGGAAACAGACGTCGGTATCGGTTGGATCTTCGGAATCGAAGCTGATGATGCCCGGTGCGAGCGCATGCTCAAACTACTTGGCGCAAAGATGCGTGCCCCAGGTCGGTTCGATGCGATTGCCGAGCGCCTCACGATTCGCCGCGTCGGCGGCTGGCTTCTCATCGCGCCGCTTCCCATGGGTGAAGCGATGCTCGAGGAGGCCTCAGCCCGCATCGCGGTTGAAGACCCGACAGTGAGTCTTCTCGGCGAGCCGCTCGTGCAGCAACTTCTTGGCTCGGATGCGTCGGTGCGGATTTTTGTGCGTCATGATCATCCGATTGGTGGCGCGACAAGCATCGGCCTTCGAACGTGTGCAAGAAGTGGTGGCCGGGGGCTCCGCGCTGAAATTAGCGGGGTATACGAATCTGCCCCCATCGGTCGTCCTGGCGAAGCGACTGCGCTCGACCCTCGCGTCGTCGGCGCGTTTGAGGATCGAGCCGTCATGGTGGTCGCGAATCCGTGCAGCGGAGTTCCGACAACAAGCGATGCGTTTTGGCTCGCGCTACTCCCGGAGCTCGCGCCCTCACCGGCGATGCGAGCGAATCTTTCGGGCGAGCGCGTGATGGCATTTGGTTCGTGCCGCGCGCATCCGATGCCGTCGCTTGCGGTCGCGTGGCGCGTTGAAGATGCGGAACAGGCGCGCAACGATCAAGATCTCCTAATGCGATCGGTCTGCTGCGGGCTCACGCGGGCAAACGAGACCTCAAATGTCTCCGCACCTTCTCGCGCCGAAGGCAGGCCTGAATCCAACGCGGTCCCCGTGCTGGCATCCGACCTCAACGCAGCGAGTGAAACGGATGTCATAGCCACGCGGCGAAGTCGTGCGCTCGGGCCGTTTCTCGATCGATACCTCGGTAAACCATTCAAACTCGGCGCGAGTGAAGTGTGTTGGGATACTGTCCCGACACCATGCGGCGGCTGGCAGGTCTACGCAAGTGATCCAGAGTGGCTCAGCGATGTCGTGGCACGTCTCAAAGTAGCATCGTGTTTGGACGGACCTCGGCCGCGCATGGGTGGTATCGGATTTTGCGATGGCCCGCGCGCTGCAGCGCTGCTCCGTCGGTGGAAGCCACTCGTCGCAGAACCCCAAAACGCCATGAAGGAAGATCGCGTCGCACGCGGCATCGGCGCGCTGGCGGAGACAATTGAGCGGCTTGGCCGATTGCGGTTTGAGTACGAATCCCCGGGTATCGGTCGCCTCAATGCCACGGTTGACATTGAGCCACTTGGTTCGCTTCCGGCGCAGCCAGACTCCGGACGCCCTCGCCCTGAGGCGCGCTGATCGATGATCCCGACTGAGCTCGCGTCGTACACGTGGACCTCGCGCAACGAATTGTTGCTCCGAGCCTCAAGGCATGCGCTTGCGGGCCTTCTCGGCGACGGTTTGCGTGACGCAAATATCAGCGAGACGGAGCGGCTTGTCCTCCTCGTGAGTGGCGGTGGTGATTCGGTGGCGTTACTTCTCTTGATGGCGGCACTACGCGAGCGCGTAGATCCATCGCTCTCGACGCTCGCGGTTCTTGCCATCGACCATGGACTGCGAGCGGAGTCGGCACATGAGGCCGCCTATGCGGTCGAGTTTGCGCGTCATCTTGGAGTCACACACGCGGAGGCGGTATCCGTCCAAGTTTCGTCCGATGGAAATGTGCTCGATCGGGCGCGAGCGGCGCGACTACGCGCCGCGATTTCGTCTTGCACTCGGTTTGGGAGCACGAAAGTTTTGCTCGCACACCAAGCCGAAGATCGAGCGGAAGGAGCACTTCTCGCCCTCGCGCGCGGGACGACCATCGACGCGCTCGCGAACTTGCTTCCAACGCGTGCGTTCGTTGCCGAATCGGGAAACACGATCGAACTGGTTCGCCCGTTACTCAGCGCGCGACGGATGGAACTGCGGGATTTCCTGCGCGATCTCCACGTGTTTTGGTTTGACGATCCATCGAATACGCGCCGAGCACGCGGTGCACTCCGTGGTGATCCTGCGACGGCGGCACTCATCGGACGCATGACTGACGGGCTTGGGGGATTGTGCGCGGAGGCAGCCGAGCTTCTTGCGATGCGCGATGCGCTGATCGAGCCGCTCTTGGCGAACGACACTCGGTCACTTCCGCGGAGCGTGATCCGTGATCTTCATCCCGCAGCGCGGGGAGCATTGCTCGTTCGGATGGTTCGATCGGCTAGAGGCGAGATCGCGCGCGCGACAGTCACGGAAGCACTTCGGCATCTCGCGGCGAGTTCTCACGAGCCAAAGTGCTACGCCTGTCGTCATGACGTCGAACTCAGAATCGATGCTAGAACGGTTTCCGTCGTTCGGGCGGCTGACGGCGAGGGAAGTGTTCACCGCTCTGTCGCGGAGAGTTGAGCAAAGCGTCACTCACTGGGTTCGAGACAGTTTCCCTTGAACCGATCGGCAACGCAGGTTACGAATCCGTTCTCAAGTTTCAGCACCATGGGTGATGCGATCAGCCAATTCGGACCCTTCGGTAGAGGCAGTCGCTCACAACCTGCGCACTCGATCGGTTCTGGCTCTGACTCGCCGGTATCCGCGAGGACTGCGCCATCAGCGTCGGGGATCTCAACCGCGATCACCATCTCCGGGCGAAGCGAGGCGAAGTGCTCGCGAAACAGCGAGTGACAGCTACCGCAGTGCGGGTTGTAGAACACAACAAACGCGGTCGAATCCTTGACGAGCGCTTCAAGCGTCGGCAGATAGATCGGGAGCGGCGTATCGGCGATGCGTCGCCCCTCGTAGGGGTGCATATCAAGATCGATGGCGATCGGCGCATTCGCCTGTCGTTCGGCACTCGCGGCCGCATCCGCGGTGCGCTCGACGATGTGCACGAGGTGCGAGGTGGCAGTGGCAACAGTGATTGCGAAGAGCGCGGTCCACGCCGGAGAAAATCCGCGGCGCGACGATTTGTTGGTGCGCGCGCCCGCCTTGGTGCGGGGCGCGCTTTGCAAGGTCAACCAAAGGAGGGCGGCGGACAAGGCGAGCACGATCGCTGGCCAAAGCATCCCGCCGTCGCGCAGCGACCGCGAAACGCATGCGAGCGCGACAAACGCGATGGTTGCAGATCCTGCGAGCGCGAGCGTTCTATTGCCCACGCACGCGATCGCAGCAGCGCCAGCGAACTCAGCGCTCACAATCAGACGGGCTGCAACGGTTGCGTCGTAGCCAAACAACCAGTTGAGAATCTCAGCGAGCGGTGCAGGGACGGACGCGGCACCCCAGCGCGATTGCAATGTTGCGGCCACGACGAGAAGTAGCGCAATCGCGAAGGAGAGAACTCTCGGATGCGTGAGGATTTTTTTCATCGCGATTTGAAGTTCTTCGAGTGACCGCTTTACGGGGTGGTGAAATCAAGGCACTTTTCAAGTGCGGCCATATCGTCCACATTTTCAACCACGCACTCAATCACACCGTCTTTGATCGCGAGAACCACAGGGGTTCCGATCACATAGTTCGGGCCCTTGATCATCGAAACCTTGGTGCACGCGTCGCATGGGTTTCCGAGGATCGCGTTTGGATCCGCATCTGGGATTGCGATCGTGAGCGTCGGGTACTTGAGTGTTCCGCCGAAGTGCGTCGAGAGCATCTCAAAGCAATGGTCACAATCTTCGCGGTAGTACACCACGATCCATCGTCCACGCAAGAAATTGGCGGGAAGCTTGTTCTCGACGAGGCGAGCGAACGGGAGATCGGCAAGTTTCTTTCCCACGACATCGCCGAACTCGGCGACATAAAACGGTTCAAGTTTCGTCGGCGGTCCTGGCCAAGTCGGTACAGGAGGCGCGACCGAAACAGGTTGCGTCGGCGGCGCGACTGCGGCCGCAGACTTACCAAACACGGCGTCGTACTCCGCGGCAATAGTGCGATCCTCGCACACCGCCGTCACGATGCCGTCTTTCATGCGTACGACGACCGGAGTGCGGAAGACGTACTCTGGACTCTTTCCAGTTTCGCCAGCTTTCACGCGGAACACCATGCGCTCCTCGCAACCCACGCACGGCATGCCAAGCGGGGTGCCCCGACTGTCAGGCACGGTGACCTTCAGGATGCGCTCCGGCCGCGGCACCGCAAAGTTGGCGCGGTAGAGTGACTGACAGTCCTCGCAATCGCTCCGGGAGAAGACGACAAGCCAATCGCCGCGTTCGAAATCGTTTGGTAGGGGACGCTCGATTGCGAGCGCGAGTTTCTGTTCACGAAGCGGCTTTCCAACCCAGGTTTTCCAGCGCGGAAAATAGTTGCGCTCGTACTTGGTCGGAGCGGCGGGCCACGGACCGACGATCGCGCTAGCAGACGGCTGCGGGGGTTCGGTTGGAGCAGACTGCCCACCAGACGGCGTTGCAGATGGATCAGGCACCTGAGCTGCCGTTGTGTCCGTGCTGACTGCAGACTCGTTCGCAGTCGGCTCGGGGGCGGCCATCGTCGGTTCAGGAATTGCAAACACCGCAATGACGCCAGCTGCAAACGCTCCCATCAATGGCATCGTCGAACCAGCGCGCTTTGCAGGAACAAGAAGTAGCGCGGTCAACAGGAGCGCTCCATCGATCAGAAACATCACGCTCGCGGGCAGGCCTTGTTCGCCGAAGCAGCCGCAGCCACCGGTCAAGGCTTTCACCAAACCATCTTTCACCGCTGTTTGGCCCATCGCAACCAACAGGATGAGGCAGAACAATCCGAGCGTTCCAATCGCGATGGTTCGCGCAAACCGCGTCGACAGAAGGATGGTGAGGACGATGAAGATCTCCGCGCCGATGATTGCCCGAAGTGACCACGTGAGAAACACGCCTGGATCGACCGAGAGCACTCCGGTGAGCCATCGCAGCAGTTCAAGAATCGGAGGCGGAAGCAGGTTCGGGTTGAATTCGAGAGCTTTTACGACGGCGCCGTAACCGATCCACGCGGCAGTCCCTCCATGAAGGAGCGTGAGGCCAACGAGTTGCGGGGCGGTCCGGGCGGCGGATGCGGGGGCGGATGCGGTCATGGGTAGGTCTCAAGCATCGGCGAAGGAGGGGCCGATTCTACGGAAGTGCCCACAAACGGTTGTGACTTCTGCGTGATCGTTTGTGAAGTTGCTGTGATCGAGCGGGGGGTGCATCCGCGAAATCATTCGGTCCGAAACGGCCAACCTCATGCCGGAACACCCTCGTGACCATGTACTTCAAGCGTTTCGATCCGAGCTTTCCTTGCGTTCGGTCGCTCGAAAATCAGGGTCGACGCGCGTCGTGCTTGTGCTTGCGGACCAATTGAACCTCAGTCTCGGGCCGATTGCTCGCGCGGATCCGTCAGCGACCACCCTTTTGCTCCTTGAGAGCGGCGAATGGCTGTCGCGGAGGCCGTACCACAGACAGCGGCTCGCTTGGATTCTCTTGTCTCAACGGATGTTTGCCCTCGAGGCAGCGGAGCGGGGCTTTCAGGTCGAGCTGCTTCGCGGAGACGCGCCGATGGTTGATTTGTTGCGGGGGTGGCGCAACCGCGCCGGGGCTTCAACGGTCGCACAACTTTGTCCAATCGACGCGATGGAACCCGCTGAGCGCGAGACACGCGCGGAGTTTGCGCCACTTATCGCCGACGGCTTGCTCCGCCTGACTCCCCACGAAGGGTTCCTCACAACGTCGGCGGATCTTGATCACGCGCGCACGGCTGAGGGTTGGAGGATGGACCGTTTCTATCAACAGGTGCGGCGTCGCACGGGCGTGTTGATGGAGGGCGGAAAACCGGTTGGCGGAAAGTTCAGCTTTGACGCTGAGAATCGCAAGCGCTGGGACGGAAGCCCGGCAGCACCGACGCCGCCTGAGTTTGCGCCGAGCCTGATCCGCGAGGAAATCGTTACAGAAATTGAGACGCGCTTTCGCCACCATCCTGGCGCACTCGACATCAATGCGATTCCAGGGAGCCACGCAGAGGTCGAGCGGATGTGGAGTTGGGCGAAGCGCATGTGCCTCCCACTCTTTGGGCCGTACGAAGACGCTATGAGCCGCAAGAGTAGAGGCGTGTTTCACACGCGTCTTTCGCCGCTTTTGAACCTGCACCGACTTCTCCCGAAGACAGTGGTCGCAGATGTGGCCGCGCTCGAACTTCCGCTTCCGAGCAAAGAGGGATTTCTCAGGCAGGTGCTCGGATGGCGTGAGTTCGTGTGGCAAGTCCATCGCGCGACCGATGGATTTCGCCTCGATGCGGGTATCGACGAGCAGCCACTCCAGCACCCAGGTTCCGCTGGGTTTCCAGCGTGGGCAGGGACCCCCTGGACGCCCATCGCCCCGCCTCCCATCGGCGTCGATGGCGGCGCGCGACCGAACGCACTGGCCGCAAACGCAACCTTGCCACCTGCATGGTGGGGTGCAGCAAGCGGCCTCGCGTGCCTCGACCATGTCGTCGAGGATGTCTGGGCGGAAGGCTGGAGCCACCACATCTCGCGCCTTATGGTGCTGGCGAACATTGCGACGTTGGTTGGAGTCTCACCAAGGGAACTATGCGACTGGTTCTGGAGCGCCTACATCGATGCCTGGGACTGGGTGGTCGAACCGAATGTGCTCGCGATGGGCTCCTTCGGCTACACCCGCATGACGACGAAGCCCTATGTCAGCGGCTCAGCGTACCTTGAGAAGATGGGCGACTCGTGCAAGTCGTGTCGATGGACGCCCGGGAGAGACTGCCCGATTGGTCCGATGTACTGGGCGTTTCTCCACCGCAACGACACGGTTTTACGCGACAATCTCCGCATGAAGCTATCGCTCGCGAGTGCGCGAAATCGCACTGAATCCCAGAAGTCGTCGGATCACAGCACCTTCATCTCGATCCGAGATTTGCTTGTGTGCGGCAAGCCTTACGGAGGTGGGAGCGCGCATCGTCCAAATGGCGTTGGTATCACGCCGTCGAGCGGAGATGCGAAGTGACCGGCCGCTGTTCTTTTCATCGCGCCTCGCGAGTGGATGTTTCGGCGGAGGAACTCGGGCGTTGGCACTTCCGTGCCGGTGCGATCCACCGACTCATCCCACCTTGGGAAACGATCCAAGTCGTGCAGGAGGCTGCTCCCCTCGTCGACGGCGCGCGCGCCGAGATTCATATTCACAAGGGACCGCTGAAGACCGTACTTGTTGCGGTGCATTCTGAGGTTGATCCTCCGCGGCAATTCGTGGATACGCAGGAACGGGGGCCGTTTGGATCCTGGCGGCATGTGCATCGGTTCCTTCCCGAGGGCACTGATCGTGCGATGCTTGAGGACTCCATTCGCTTTGATCCGCCGCTTGGCGCGATTGGCCGACTGGTGGTGAATCCACTTTTACAGCGCGAACTCGCGCGGCAGTTTGCGTTTCGGCATGCTCGTACGCGCGAAGACTTGCGCCGCCATGCGGAAGTCGCCGCCCGCTTCGGCGCGCGGACGCTGCGGTTTGGTGTGACTGGTGCAGGCGGACTCGTTGGTCGACAACTCTGTGCATTTCTCGCGACTGGTGGTCACGAGGTCGTGCGGTTTGTGCGCGGCGAACCTCGCGGCCCTCAGGAGCGTCATTGGAATCCAAGCGATCCGGAGCACGGTGTCGAAACACGCATGATTGAGGATCTCGATGTGATTGTTCACCTCGCCGGTGAACCAATTGCGGAGGGACGTTGGACCGCTGCGCGCAAACGCATCATTCTCGAAAGTCGCACCAAGGGAACCGCTGCTTTGGCGCGTGCGATCTCGCGTGCTGAGCGAAAGCCTGAGGCATTTCTTTCCGCAAGTGCGATTGGCTACTACGGCAGCCGCGGTGAGGAGTGGATGGATGAACGCAGCGCACCAGGTACAGGGTTTCTTCCGGATGTTGTTTGCGCTTGGGAGGATGCCACGGTCGCCGCGCGAGATGCCGGCGTTCGCACTGCACATCTGCGCTTCGGCGTGATCGTTTCAGCCGCGGGGGGTGCGCTTCGCAAAATGCTCCCCGCGTTTCGGCTCGGTGCTGGCGGCCCCATTGGTCGTGGTACGCAGGGCATGAGTTGGATCTCGCTCGACGACGCGATTGGCGCGATGTATTTCATTTCTCGCGACGACACGATTCGCGGAGCAGTCAACTGTGTTGCGCCGAATGCGCTTGCGCAGCGGGGGTTTGCTGCAGTACTCGGCCGCGTCATCTCGCGACCATCATTCGCACCGTTGCCTGCGCCCATTGTCCGCCTGCTCTTTGGTGAACTTGGACAGCGTCTCCTACTCGAGGGCGCGTTCGTCCGTCCGACGGTCCTTACGCAGGCCGGTTTTCGCTTCGCGCATCCTTCGCTTGAACAGGCCCTGCGGCTCGAGCTCGGACGCCTGCACGCAGATGGGATCGATTGATATGACGACACGAAGTATTTGGTGGATTCGCCGTGATCTGCGCTTGGATGACAATCCAGCGCTGCTTCGTGCGGCTCGGTCTGAGGAAGTGCTCCCGGTCTACATCCACACCGCGAGCGAGGGTGGCGCGTGGCCGATGGGTGCGGCGCAGCGCTGGTGGTTCGCGCGCAGTCTCGCCGCTCATGCAGCGCAACTCGAGGCGCTTGGATCACGCCTTGTCATCCTGGAGGGTGAAGCGGAGAAGGTTCTCGTCGAGCTCTGTCGAAAATTTGAAGTCAGCGAGGTTGTATGGACGCGGCGCTTCGAGCCCTCGGCACTTGCCGAGGAGCGGCGTGTGGAAGGCGCGCTCGATGCGGTCGGAACCGCTTGGTCGGCGTTTCACGGGAACCATCTCTTTGACCCTGAGGAAGTGGCGACGAAGGAAGGCAAGCCCTATCAGGTGTACACGCCGTTTGCGCGGAACTGCCGCGGTCGTGGAATCCCGTCCCAACCAAAGGCTGCTCCGCGCGCGCTTCCCTCGGTTTCTGGGGCACCGGCGGGTCATACCATTGCAACTCTTGGGCTCGAGCCGTCGATCGACTGGGCTGAGGGGTTTCGGGCGTCATGGATGCCGGGCGAGCGCACGGCGCGCACGCGGCTCGATCGCTTCGCCGCAGATGCACTCTCGGCATATCCGACAGGGCGGGATGATCCTTCCGAGGATGGATCGTCATTGATGTCACCGCACCTTGCCTTTGGCGAAATCGGTATTCGTCGACTTTGGCATGTTGCTGCCGCGGCGACCAGCTCGCCGCTTGAGAGTACGGAGAAGTTTCACGCGGAACTTCTGTGGCGTGAGTTTGCGACGCATGTCCTCTACCACTTTCCCAAAACAGATCTTGCGCCATTACGTCCCGATTATGCGCGCTTCCCGTGGCGCGACGATGCTCCGGGGCTGCGCGCGTGGCAGCGCGGGCAAACAGGCTATCCACTCGTCGATGCTGGTATGCGTCAGTTGTGGCGGACGGGATGGATGCACAACCGCGTGCGCATGGTTGTCGCGAGTTTTCTCGTGAAGCATCTCCTGCTGCCATGGCAGGAAGGTGCCAAGTGGTTTTGGGACACGCTTGTTGACGCAGATCTTGCCAGTAATTCGCTTGGATGGCAGTGGGCAGCCGGAAGTGGCGCTGATGCCGCGCCATATTTCCGTATTTTCAACCCGACGTCGCAAGCGGAGAAGTTCGATAGTGACGCGGCCTACATCAAGCGTTGGGTTCCTGAGCTCGCTGGTCTACCGGCTTCAGCAGCGATTGCACCGTGGGACGCGCCGCCACTGGTGCTTCATGCAGGCGGCGTGCGACTGGGCGACAACTACCCGAACCGCATCGTCGATCATGTTCTTGCGCGCGAGCGTGCGCTCAAGGCGCTGACGGCGGTCAGCCGCAAGGCGTCGCCGACTTGAACGATGCTCAGAGGCGGAACCTCAGATTTTTGAGAGGTTTCTCGTATGTCGCGCGCGAATCCAAGCGACCGCGCCGCCAACGGCGAGTGCGCCGAGTACAGCTCCAATGAAGTCTGATGTCTCACCACCGAGGGCGTAGGTTGTGAGTCCAATCGCGGGACCGATGAAGTAACCAGCACCCACCAGCGCCTCGTGGGTTCCGCCCGCTTCGACTTCCGCTCGACCAACTGCAAGCCCGTAGTAAATCGCACTGTAATAGATAGCACCTTGACCAAGACCAAGGGCAGTGAGTCCGGTGATGAGCACGGCTTCATTCGGCGCAGAAACAGCAAGGACGAAGCCGAGCGCAAGTAGTACGCCAGCAACCATCAACGAAGCGCCGCGACCATGCCAAAACGCACTTCGCCAAAGGACAAGTACCGCAACAAGTCGCGCGATGTGCCACGTTGATGAAATGGGTGCCTGCATTCCTTCGCTTGTTCCGAGTTCGCCGAACAAGTACGGCAAAATCGGGGCGAGTGCGCCAATGACGAGGTATCCCATTGGATGAAGCACGCGCGACGCGCTGAGGAGAGGTCGATACGACGAGGGGACGTGTCGCGATTGCTCGTCGTGGTGGTGCGTTGCGGGGTGCGAGGGAAATTGAGCGAGAAACGCCATCGCGAGCAGATTGATGGGAAGGAGCGAAGGAATCGCCCATTGGGTCAGCCCGTACTTTTGGAGCGGACCTGCGAGCGCGAGTCCGATCGCTGTTGCGGCCATCCATGATGCGTTCCACCATCCAATCGTGCTCCGCATATCGCGGCCGTGGCGACCGGACGCGAGGAAGTGCTGCACGATCGGCCATTGCAGCGCACCCAGAGAAGTCATGACGACCGCGGTCATCCACAAAACGGCAACGTGCGGAAAAATCATGACCAGTGGCGCGAGCGCAGCCTGCACGCCGAGGATGACACCAAGCGCGCTGCGAGGCGACATGTGCCGTTCTAGTCCACGCACGATTGGCCCGGCTAGGACGGCGACTGCTGTGTAAAGCACGCCGTTGACGAACGCAAGAATGAGACTGTCGCGCGCAGTAAAGCCGTACTCAAGCTTCGCGATGAAGTAGATGGCGTTCCACAGTACTCCCGTTCCAAGCGAGCAGAGAAAGGTCAGTCCGGCGATTGGAATCGCGCGAACAAGCATCGTGTGGCCCGCATCACCATGGAGTCCATTGACGCCCGCGACCGCTGCGCCATGTTCAGTTCGGATATCCAATTGGTGCTCGCGGGGGCGTTCGCGTGGGGCTTCGGGCATTGGCGGAAAGTGTACGGGCCGCCATCGTGCTACACTCCGCGCCGGCGGATTGTCGCCGATTGTCCGCGTAGCTCAATTGGATAGAGCGTTGCCCTCCGAAGGCAAAGGTTGCAGGTTCGAGCCCCGCCGTGGACGTTGAGACAGCGCATAGACCCCGTGGAAACGGGGTCTTTTCATGGCCGCACGCCGCGCCAGAGACACAGCAACAAACTCGAACCGGAGCATGACATGACAATCGCAGAACTCCAACAGTTGATTCGCGACAAGTACTTTGCAACCGACAACGCGCGCGGTGCACCTGGCACCTATCTGTGGTTTGTGGAGGAGGTCGGCGAACTGGCCCACGCGATTGCCAATCGGGAGCGCGGCAAGCTTGATCGAGAGAACCTCGAAGAAGAGTTTGCCGATGTCATTGCGTGGCTCGCGACGCTTGCGAACATTTGCGAGGTCGATCTAACGAGGGCGATCGCGAACAAATATGTCAAGGACGGCGGGCCAGAGGGTTTCAAGATTTGACGGAAGCGGAGGTTCGCCGTTGCGGTCGAACCGCATCTAGAGAAAAACCCATGACAAGCGATTCAAAATGTGTGTTCTGTAGCCCATCGAGTGAGCACGCTCCGCGTGCGTATCTTGAGAGTCCGAGGTGGCGTCTGCTGCGGCATGCGGATCCCGTTCCGATCGCCGGTTGGATGATGATCGCGACGCGCGCACATCGCGCGGGGCTCGATGAGATGGACGCAGAGGAGCAACGCGAACTTGGCCAGATCCTCGCACGAGTCGCAGGAGCGGTTCGTGCGGTTACTGGCTGCGAGCGGACATACGCAATCACTTTTAATGAGGCCGTCAAACACCTACACATGCATGTGATTCCGCGCCACGCTTCCGATGCGTCCACCACGAGCTGGGCACTCGCGGATCGATATCGGTCGACCATGCGCGGCGAGATGGACGCGGCAACGCCACAAGTTGCAGAGCAGGTCGCGCAACAGATCGCAGCGCTTGCCGCAGTGTCGCTTGGAGAGTTTGGTTTTGCGCCTCCCGAGGCCAATCGATAGGGCCACCGAGCTCTGCGCAATGATTCGTAGTGTGTTCCATCGTCTATCCTGCGACGATGTCGACTACCGCGTTTACAGGCCAGTCAAGAATTCGCTCCGCCTTTCAAACAGCGAAGGAACAGGGGCGGTGTGCGCTCCTTCCGTTTATCACTGGTGGTTATCCAAGCCTCGAGGCAACGGAGCAGCTCCTGCGCGACTTGCCTCAAGCGGGTGCAGATCTGATCGAGATCGGATTTCCGTTCTCTGACCCGATCGCCGATGGCCCGATCATTGCAGAATCCATGCACCAAGCGCTGCTCTCTGGCACCACGCCTGATGCTCTCTTCGCTCTTGTTCAGAAGGTCCGACCCACCGTTCCGATGCTTGCGATGGTGTCCTTCTCGATTGTTGGCCGCATGGGTATCGATCGGTTTCTGCAACGAGCTGTTGAAGCGGGGTTTTGTGGATTCATCGTTCCCGATGCCGATCCGACGGCGGCTGAGGAAATCGCGCGCAAGGCGGCAACCCTTGGGGCGGGCTTCTGTCCCCTCGTCTCTCCAACGACGACACATGAGCGGCTCTCGCGCCTCGCAGGTCTTGCAACGGGGTTTGTCTACCTACTTGCGCGCGCGGGCGTGACCGGTGAGCGCAATGATGCGCCTGAAATCGCAGACCGTGCGCGGATGGTGCGCGCAGCGACCGACGCACCGATCGCCGCTGGTTTTGGCATATCAACGGCTGCGCACATCAAAGCCGTAGGCGAGCATGCAGACGGAGCTATCGTGGGCTCTGCAATCGTGCGTGTCATGACCGAAGCACATCAGCGCACGCAGTCAGCGTCAGACGCGACGAATGCCGCGATCGACTTCGTCTGCCATCTTTCTCGCAAGCCAACAGCAACGTAGCCGTGACATCGATTCGCATTCGATCGGACCGAGGCCAGCTTAAGCCGCCGTTTCGCTTTGCGACTTCGAAGGGACTGTTCAGTCATACCGACGCAACACCCCGATCACAACGCCTTGGATCGTGCAATCGTCGACCATGATCGGTGCAAAATCCGGATTTGCCGGCTGCAGCCGAATGCGGCCGTCTCCCTCTCGAAAAAACGTCTTCAGCGTTGTCTCTCCATTCGGGAGGAGGGCGACCACGCGTTCCCCGTTTCGCGCGGTGTTGCGCTTGTCGACGAGGACGAAGTCACCGTCGAGAATCCCCTCATCGCGCATCGACATGCCATCGACTTGCAATGCAAAGGTGTTTCCGCGGCGCCCCTTGCGTGGGCCAAACATCTCCTCAAGCGCAATCGACTCGCTCTGTTCAAACTTCTCGATCGGGTAGCCCGCAGCAACCTTGCCGACCAGTGGAAAGGTCAGCGTTCCAGCAACCTCCGCGTGCACTTGACGCGCGGGAAGCTCGTCTGTCTCGCCGATGTCCACCGGGAAAGCGAAGTCAGTTGCTATCGATAAAGAGCGTGCCTTGTTCTTGTCCCGAATCAGCGCGCCCTTGTTGATGAGCGACTCGACGTGCTCGAAGACCGTGACCTTGCTGACGCCGAGTTGATCGGCGATTTCCTGCATGGTCGGCGAGTAACCCTGGGTTCGCCGAGAATCGTGGATCATCTTGAGTACGCGGAGTTGCTTCGGAGTGAGGTTCATCGTTTGTCTCGTCGGAGTGGCTGAGCGGAACACCATGGGCGACATGCGGCTGTTCAACATGATGTTGACCATCGTGTTCACAATGAGCACTGTCGCGAGTGGTAAAGATTTCGAGGGCGAGTTCGGCGAATCGTTGTGTGCAACGGTCGAAGAACGATCGCAAGCTTTGGCTGCTTCTCGTGCGAATGGCGGTTTTGCTTGGTGAACCGGAGATCGGTGCGCGTTCGATCGTCGCGCCGACTGCGATGTACTGGCGGGAGTAGTCGCCTCCGGGTCCAAGCACAATGAGCGGCCATCGTGCGGCTTGTTCGCGTGCGGAAACAAAGGACTGGCGAGAGGGCGAGGTTGTGTTGCTCAATGCAGCGGCAAGCGCGTAGGTTGATGCGCGGGTGGAATGGTTGCGAAGTTCTGAAGCGCGTGCCGGCGCGGGTACTTGTTGGCGGGTGATGATGCTGTCCATAGTCGCTTCTCCCCTTTTGAATGGGTGCGAGATCGAAGAACATGGTTGCCTTCGATCTTGCTGTGCTGGCCCAAAGCACGCGTTTCCCCCGCGAACTTGGACGCTTTCCAGGATGTGAACTTGTGCCGGGAACTCCGCCCGGCACCCAAATTTCGTCAAACAGTTGATGTGCGCCAGATTCTGAAGTGCGGCTCCAACCGGACTCGACCACGCACGGTGATCCGACGCACGGTGATCCGACGCACTCGCTGAGTGTTCCTCACTTTGAGAGTCGGGCAGATGGTGCATCTTGCGGTTCATCACATGAGGGCCAGAGTGGCGCGCGACCTTCTTCGGCATTTGTTTGGGTGCTTCGACAAACTTTGTTCGGTCAATGTTCGCCCAAACAGGCGCCTTTCGCAAGTGGGTAGGTCGTGATTCGCGTCGAATCAGGCCTGCTGCGGGTTTCGGTACCTTTCGGAGATGGACCTTCGACCGCCCGAACCCTTGATCCCTGGCGACCTTGGGGCGCTTTTCCCGCTCGACCGCTCGTACACCTTTTTGAATCACGGCAGTTTCGGATCGGTGCCCCACGAGGTCTCGGCGCGACAGCAGCAGATCCGGCTCGAGATCGAGGCCCGGCCCATTGAGATGCTCGCTCGTCGAATGGATGGCTTACTTGGGGACGCGCGGACATCCGTCGCCCGTTTTGTTGGGGTTGATCCGGCGCGCCTTGGCTTCGTCACAAACGCAACAGAAGGTGTGAACGCGATTCTTCGGTCGATGCGTTGGGAGCGTGGCGACGAGGTGATCGTTCTAGACCATGTGTACAACGCGATGCGGCAATCTCTGCGGCGCCTTGAGGGCGAGTTTGGAATCCGATTCAGAGAAGTTCGGGTGCCCTTACCGGTTGCAAGTGGTGCCGATTTCACCAGGGAGATCATCAATGCGCTGACAGCGCGCACGCGGCTTGTTCTCCTCGATCACATTACTAGTCCGACGGCAATCGTCGTTCCAGTTGCCGAAATCGCTGCGTTGCTGCGGTCACGCGACATTTTCCTACTTGTCGACGGCGCTCACGCGCCGGGTTCAATTGAGCTTGCGATCGACGCGATCGGCTGCGACGCGTACACCGCGAATTTGCACAAATGGTGTTGTGCTCCGAAGGGCTGCGCGATCGCGACCGCGAGTCCGGCCTTCGCGCAACGGCTGCATCCACTTGCAACGAGCCATCGTTTTGGCGAGGGGCTCGTCCGGGAGTTTGATTGGCAGGGGACGCGCGACATGACGCCTTGGCTTACCGCGCCCGCCGCAATTCAATTTTTCGAACGCTTCGGTTGGGATCGCGTCCGTCGGCACAATCACGGGATGGCGGTTTGGACGCAGCGACATCTTTGCACGCGTTGGGATGTCGCGCCGTTGACCCCGCTTGATGGCAGTTTGCTTGCAGCGATGGCGGTGGCATCGGTTCCTGGTGCGGTGCAGCGCCGGTTCAGCTCAGAGGCTGCGCTTCAAGCGCACCTTTATGACGCACACCGCATTGAACTTCCGGTTATCGATTGGCACGGAAAGTGGCATGTGCGGGTTTCTTGCCATCTTCACACCACTCCGGAGTTGGTCGAGCGGCTTGCGGAAGTCGTGTTGGGATTGGTCTAAATCTCACAGACTGACAGTTGTGCAAGCCCAAGGTGAGGAGTCTTTGCGGTTTGGCCGCTTCGAACTGAAGCATCGACTGCTGGCATCCGATTTTTCGATGTGCGCCCTTCCAACTGCATTGCCCACTTCACTGCCCATTGCGGTCTGTTCGTTGGGCGCATGCGCTCCCGTTCGCTCATTGGCTGTTTCGCAACTGGCGCGTTCGTTTTGTCAGGTTGCGGCGACTCGCCGTGGGAGCAGGGGCCGAGTCAATCTGCGACAGCAATGACTGCAGATCGCACGGTGGAACGCTCGTTTCTTGCCGCCTCGGCGAGTTTGGGAACTTGGCTTGACGAGCGAAAGTCGGTCGATACTTCGGTCGTCTTTTCTCACGGCATGCTGGTCGTTGAGGCTCCTCGGCTTCGCGCGCGACATGAGCGTACCGGCTCATCGATTCTCATCACCTCACTCGGACCAGAGCTTCAGCGAAAGGTCGAGGACATCTTGGCAGACCGTATTCCGGTGAGTGCTGGACTCACGACAAACTTCGCGCTCGGTCGGGCTATTCCTGTGCGTATCGAAAAGCTCGACGTCGACGGAAACCGCACACTCCTTGAAGAAGGCACCGTCGCCTTTCTCGAACTCACGCGATAGCGGCATTCAGCCGTCTTGCAACGCTTTCGTCGTCTTTGTCTTTGCGACCTGTGCGTCATGCTCCATTGCAGCGGCGTGTGCAGCCGCGAGTCGCGGGAAATCGTTGGAAAACCAGGCCTGCCATCGTGCAGCGTCATAGCCAAATGGTGGAGCGGGTTGGCCTATCGAACGCTCCACGACGGTATTGAGTGCGAAGTGCACTTCGGTACGGTAAATCTCAACCATCGACTCCATAATGCGCAGCACGCTTCCTTCAAAGATCGTGCCGGGTATTGGTTGAAATGCACCAGATTCATCACCGACCACCGGAACTGCGCCCGCGATGTAGTTGATGGTCTTCCCGATGGCGATCCATGCTTCGTCGCCGCGCTTTGCCTTTGGTGGCGCATACTGCGCGGCGATCAGTGGTGGAATCAACGCCGCAGACGCGTGCGCCGAGCCGACCATCGCGGCGCGATTGATGAAGAGTTCACGGTCGCCTTCTAAATATCGCGCGAGCACCGATTCGGCTCGTGGTGCAAGCGGTGTTGGAAGTGCGTCTATTGCGCTCTGGCGGATGAGATCGTCGCCGATCACCGCATAGTGAATGAGCTGAACTTGTCCGAACGAGGGTTCGTTCGCGAGCGCTGCGAAAAGCGCACGACGGATCCGCGCGTCGCTCGCGATGAGATTCGGGCGATCTGCTTCTCCGCTGAGAACATTGACCGCAGCTTCAAGCTCGATTGTTGTTCGGAGATTCGCGATCGGAGCGATCACTGCTTCGGTTTCGGCGGGAGTGTTCGCGTCGGAAATGCCTCGCCCCACAAGTGACCGGATTTTCTTCTGTGCCGCCGCAAGGTCTACTTCAAGGTCTACTTCAAGGTCTACTTCCTGAGAGCCGCCAGGCTTTCTGGCGGTTGGCGCTGCCGACGAGTCAACGACGGGGTTCGCTGGCGACAGCTGCGGCGATGTCTGGCGCAAGAGGGCGAGCGTTGTCACGGCGAAGAGAAGGGCGAAATTCATCGATCTGTTCAGTCGTTTGAAGCAGGGTTCGCACGGCAACGGCTACACGCGTTCCACTTCGAATATACGCAGTAATCGCGCCGTGTCACATCACGCCCCGTCGGTTTTTCGAGATCACGTGTGACAAGCAAAGATTCGTGGATCGTCGTACGCTCGGGTGGTGAGCAATACCCAGACCGAAGATTCGTCTGATCCATCGCCTTCAAACGCGGCGCCGATGCACAGTACCGCGTCGCTCTTCGCGCGCATCGGACCAGAACCTTTCGCGGATATCGCTGCAGGTCTCTACGCGAGGATCGACCGCGACCCGCGGATTCGCGCCATGTTCCCGGAGGATCTCTCACGGGCCAGTGAGTCGGTCCGCGACATGCGTGAGTTTCTCACCCAGTTTTTTGGCGGCCCCGGCGACTATTCCGCTCGAAAGGGGCACCCGCGATTGCGTGCGCGACACATGAGGTTTGCCATCGACGTCGCGGCGCGCGACGCCTGGCTCGAACAGGCACTTGCGGCGCTTCGGGAAGCCGCAACCAAACACGGGCTCGATGCATCGCAAGAAGCAGAAATCGCAGACTACTTGGTGAGGACTTCGCAGTTCATGATGAACGCATGATGAATGCATGATGAATGCATGATGAATGCATGATCAGAGCATGATCAAAGTACGATCGACGAACAAACGGACTTCCGTCGCCAAACGGGGTTCATTCTGCAAATGGTTCGACCGTAAATGCGAGCTTTGCAAATGGCGCCATTGCTTTCCCCGCAACTCCGCGATTCGGAAAGGCGCCGATCTGCACGACGTAGACTTTTCCGTTGGCGCGCTGCTTGACAACGATTCTTGGTTCGCCCAACGAGGTTCCCCGTGCGCGCTCACGCACAATGGACGCGGTCGCCTCAGCGCGGGCGCGATCAGAAAACGCACCAGCTTGAATGGCATAGTTCGACTCGGGCTTGTTGGCAATCTCCTTCTTCGCGGTCGATGAACTGAGTGACTCCGCGCGACGGACATCTCTATCTGCGCTTGCGGCCTGCGCGGAGGGCTTTGCAATCATGTTTTCCTCAGGTGGCGGCAATCCTGCTTTTGAACGCAACGCATTTGCTGCACTTGCCATCTCAGCCTGCTCGTAACCGCGAACGGCGATGGCGAAGGCGCGTCGTCGTTCCGCCCCGTCGAGATTTTCAGCCGCTCTTGCATACGCGTCCGCCCCTTGTCGCGCGCGATCACGCTGAAACTCGAGCGAGCCGAGACCGATCTGCGCGTCGGTTGCGACGGATCGATCGGCTGATTCGCCCGCGAGCGCGAGCAGTCGAGCAGCCTCATCCTCGCGGCCGAGTTTCCATTGAGCCATCCCCTCGATGTAGCGCGCTTGATCGAGTTGCACCCCTTGGGCACTCTTCGCCGAGACGCGCGCGGACAAGACCGCTTGACCATAATCGGCAGCGCTGTACGCATCCCCGGCCTGCACCAGCGTCGATCCGCCATCCGGTCCGCAGGATGCGAGCGACGCAGCGGCCGCGAGTAAAGTCGTAATCGGCAGGGCAACTGGGCAGCGGGGGACGAATCTTCGCATTGGGGTACTCTAAGGACCCACGGTGCTTCGTGTTCCGTGACGCGAGCCGCTCCCCGCCAAGCATCAAAGGATTGTCCCGATGGAACTCCTCTCTTCGATTCGCCGCAATCTTCTGCTTCGCCCGTTCCGAGGAGTGGTTGTCGATGACAGCCGCACCTGGCGCGGAATTGATCTGATGGTTGTTGCGTGGCATATCGCGCGCGCCGTTGAGCGCCAGAGTCGTACGCAGCGGATTGGAATTTTGCTTCCGACATCCGGCGCGTTTCCTGCGGCAGCGATTGCGGCGTGGACGATCGGTCGCACGATCGTTCCGCTGAATTACCTGCTTTCACGCAGTGATCTTGAGTATGTCGTTCGCGACGCCGCGCTCGACGCAGTGATCACGATCGGTCCGATGGTGGATCTCGTCGGCGGATCGATCCCGGGACTCGCCGAGATCCGGCTCGATCAGATGAAGTTCACCGGCATCCCGCCAATCCGAATGACAAACCCGCTTCGTCGTGATGATGTCGCGGTCGTACTTTACACCTCGGGTACCAGCGGTCGGCCGAAAGGTGTCATGCTGACGTCAGGCAACATCGGCGCAAACGTGCGGCAGGCAGCGGAGTGGGTGGATTTCGGTGCGCAGGACTCCATTCTCGGCGTGTTGCCGCAGTTTCATTCTTTCGGCCTCACGGTGCTCACCATGCTCCCACTCGCAACGGGTGCGCGTGCCTTCTACACGGCGCGGTTCATTCCCCGAAAACTGGTGGAACTCGCGCGCAAACACAAGCCGACGGCGATTGTTGCGATTCCTTCGATGTACAACGCATTGCGACTCCTGAAGGATGTTTCACCTGCCGATTTTGCCAGTCTGCGATTCGCAGTGTCAGGGGGCGAACCGCTTCCCGAGGTTGTTTCAGATGGCTTTCTTGAGAAGTTTGGAATCGAAATCAATGAGGGCTACGGGCTCACCGAAACCGCTCCCGTGACCAATTGGTGTCGACCCGCCGAGCAGCGACGCAAGTGCGTGGGCAAGGCGCTGCCAGGAATCGAGCAGCGCATTGTCGCGCCCGACGGCCGCGTGCTTGGGCCAAATGAAGACGGCGAGGTTCGCATGCGCGGACCAAACGTGATGAAGGGATATCTCAACCTGCCTGAGGAAACTGCGGCTGTCTTTGACGAGCACGGATTTTTCAAGACTGGCGATATGGGGCGGCTTGATGAAAACGGCATGCTCTCGATCACGGGACGCATCAAGGAGATGCTGATCATCGGCGGAGAAAATGTGTTCCCTCGTGAGATCGAAGAGGTTCTCAATCGCCACGAGTCTGTGAAGGACTCTGCCGTGATTGGGATGCAGGACGGCATGCGCGGCGAGGTTGCACTTGCGTTCGTCGAGTTAAAGGAAGGTGCGATCTTCGATGAAGCCGCACTCAAAAGTTTTTGTCGCGAGCACATCGCTGGGTTTAAGGTTCCGCGCGACATCCGACTTCAGAAGGAACTTCCGCGCAATCCGACAGGCAAAATCATGCGTCGAAAGTTGTCCGCCGAGATTCCATCGGACAAGTAAACCTCGGTGGCGTCGGGGACGGTCACGCACGGCGAGTACGGTCACGCACGGCGAGTACGGTCACGCACGGCGAATACGATCACGCACATCCGCCCCAGGCGGCGAGGAGCAGTGAGAGATCGGCTGCGCCAGTTGTGCCGTCGCCGTCGAGGTCTCGCGCAGGCGTGCCCCAACCAGCGAGCAGGAGCGACAAGTCGCTTGCGGCCACCATGCCGTCACCATCGAGGTCAAGTGGACAATTGGGGCAGACGGTGCCGCCCAATGTGAGTGTGAGGACGGCCTCGCCGCTGGCAGCACCCGTCGAAGGGCCGCGCGGGCCCACGCGGAAGAGGTATTCGACGCCGCACAGAGCCTCAAAGAGCACCTTGCTTCCGCCAACGCCGACACAGAGTGCAGCATCATCGTTGCAGCCCACAAGCGTCATCGATTTGCAGGAACCGGAGTAGATCGCGACGACGGTATCGAACCACGTTCCGCAGGTTTCGACAGACACCGGCCCGCTGCGATCGGAGGTCCAGCGAAACCAGACGTCACTCACGAAGGTTGCCCCGGCACACGCCTTGGGCAGCTGACCGGCTTCAACGTCAGCACGGAGCGTGTTCAACACCTGTGTGCCCGCCACCGCAGCCTGCGCCGAAGCGCACGTGTCGTTTGCTGGAGGACCAGTGAGGCAGCTGATGCCCGCCCGTGCCACGCACGATGAGTCCCAAATGTTTTCGCAGCAAAAGGGGTCGGCGGCGCAAACCACACCACAGCACGTTGGTTCAGCGCAGCCTGGTGCCTCGTGGGTTGCGAAGCAGGAGCCGGTCGCAGCGTTACAGGTTGAACCGCACTGCTCGACAAGATTGATCGTGAACGCGTATTTATTCGGCGAGTTACAGGTGATGTCCGCGCCACCGATTGTGGGATACGTTCCCGCTGCGACGATCACGCGATAGTCACCGGCAGCAAGGCAGACTTTGGCACTCGTCACGTCCACGCAAAGTTGACTCCCGATGTGAATCAGTGCGCTTGCGATCGGTGCACAGGCGGTATCAGGAACAATCGCAGCCCATGCGACTGGGCTTGAGGAAAAGGTGAGTGAGACGTTGGCCGAGCCATCGCCGTTTGCATCCGCCACCGTGAATCGGAAGACATCCACATCGATTGGATCCGTGGTGTCGGCAACCCTACCGAGGGCACCGCGGGTTTGTCGCCCAACGGTCACAGGTTCGGGCAGGCCCCCCGGCTGCGCGTAGCACGGATCGTTTCCATTCGCGCCACACAACTCTTCTTCCGGCAGCACGTTTGGTTCAAAGATGGGAGCGCATCCCTCGACGCAGATGCTTTGCGCGGCGGTGACACAGAAAAAGTCCCAGGAGCTACTGCAGCATGTGGGGTCGACTGTGCATACCGCGGTGCAACAGGCGAGATTATCGCAAGCTCCGTTCTGGTGTGCGGTAAAGCAGCTGCCGGTGCTTGGGACTCCGCACGTTCCCGGTGTTCCCGCGCAGACCGCACCCGCGTAGAGCGCACAACTTGCGTCCCAAGTAGCGGAGCAGCAGAAGGCGTCGATGGCGCAAACTGCAGCGCAACACGTGGCGTTGTTGCAAGCAGGGTTCGAGTGTGCCGCGAAGCAAGTGCCGTTGACGGACGCGCCGCAGTACCCGATGCAATTCTGGTTCGCGAGGGACACACATTCGCTGTCCCACGATCCGCTGCAGCAGGTTGGATCAAGCACACAAACGGATGTACAGCAGGTAGCGCTGTTGCAGCCGCCCGTTCCGTGGGTGGTCAGGCACGACTGGGTGGAGGTACAAACCTGCGCCTCAGCACGACCCGTTGTCAGGAGGACAACGCAGGCTGCGAGTGCCGCGGTATTCGAGAGGATGCGCATGTCAAGCATGGAGGTTGGAAGGTACGCAGGATTCAGGGGTCGAGCCAACGCGACACGCTCGAATCACTGAAATCGCGAGGATGCCGCCGTGTGGTCCCAAACGCAAGCGAAAAGACAGCCCCCCGGCCGTTTCCGGCCGGGGGGCAAAGGTTGACCATCACTTGCGATGTACCGCGCAGCGCGCTTTCACGCGTCACGATGCACTCGAGTTACGGGCAGGCACCCCAGTTGTAGAGGAGCGCCGAGAGGTCAGCGGCGTTGGTCGTGCCGTCGCCATCGATATCGCCGCCCGGTCCACCCCACGCCAAGAGGAGCGCCGAGAGGTCAGCAGCTGAGACGAAGCCGTCGCCATCGAAATCGCCTGGGCAAGCCGTACCGCACTTGCCCTGTTGCGTGATGTCGATGGTTCCAGCGCCGAAGCTTGCTGCGCCGAAGCCACCCACGGAGATGTAGTAGGTCGTGCCGCAGACGGGGGTGAAGAACACCTTCGACTGGAGCAGGCCAGGACCGCAAACGTCGGTGTCGTCGTTGCAAGCAACGAGCGCGCCGTCGCAACCACCCGCAAACACAGCGATCTTCGTGTCATACGCCGAGCCGCAGAGCGAGATGATGCACTCACCGTCGCCAGCTGCCGAGTAGGAGTACCAGAGGTCGTTGAAGATGTTTGGATTGCCGAACTTGGTGCAAGCTGCGGTGATGCCGGTAGCCCCAGTCGTATCGAATGGAGTCGAGCCGATCAGCACCGGAAGCGCTGCAGAGCATTCGTCGTTCTTCGGTCCGGGTACGCCGGCTCCAATGACGAGATCCGTCGCGCCGGTCGCGCCCGCCCAACCGCCTACGCGGATGGTGTAGGTGACGCCTGCATCCATGTTGATGTTGAGGCTCGAGGCAAACGCCGCGCAACCCGTACCGTCATCGTTGCAACCGAGGATCGTGCCACCTGCAGCCGGGCAAGCGCTCCAAACTTCGATACCCGTGTCGAACGGAGTTGCACCCGAGCAAGTCTCGAGCACCACAGCGCCGGTCGTATCCGGAGTGAAGACGAACCACACGTCCTTCGTGAAGGCCGTGCCGCCGAAACCACAGCTCGGATCGGCAATTTCGGTGCTCGCAAAGGTGTTGTCGAAGGGATTGGCACCAACGACGGCAACCGCAGCATCCACGCAGTTGTCGTTTGCCGGGGCCGATGCGTCACAAGCGATGCCAGTCACCGCGAGCGAGTAATCATTGCCGAACTCGAAACCGCATGGGAAGCCAGCGAACACGCCGGGAAGCGCGACGACCAGATACTGTCCCGGAGGGAAGCAGAAGGTGGTCGTTCCGCCACAGTTCCCCGTGGTCGGTGTGCCGACGATTCCACCGCAAGCGGTGTCAACGAAGGCTGCGAAGCAAGGCATGTTGGAGTAAATCGTGAGGGTGACTTCGGTCGCCTCAGCGAGGTTGAGCGTGTACCAGTCGGTGTCGCGGGTGTCAGCGTCGGCCCAGAAGGTGCCGCCCATGATGTCGCCGACCGCAATGGCCTCGGTCTCACCAGCGGAGTTGCAGCCGCCGTTGAGATCCTCGCCACACAGTTCGGCCTCAGTCGCGGTCGGAGCCGGGAGCTTGCATGAACCAGCGCCGCACGCTCCGCAGAGCAATGCCGCCTGATCCGCGCAGATCTGATCCCACTGGCTCTCACAGCAGAACGCATCGGCAGCGCAGACGGCCGTGCAGCACGCCTCATCGTTGCAGGACGCGGTGGTGTTCGCCACACAGCAATCGCCTGCGGCCGGATCGCCGCAAGCAATGACGGTGCTTCCGTAGATCATGGTGAGCGTACCGATGCCGGAGTTGCCAGCCGCGTAGCCACCGACTGCGACCACAACTTCAACCCCGGTCGTGCCAGTGAACTCCACCGTCGAGGTGAAGTTGGTGCACGCTGCTGGGCCGTCGTCGTTGCAAGCGACTGCGGAGAATGGATCGCAGCTTCCGAGGATCGCGAGACGGGTGTCCCATGTCGCGGTCGCGCAGGTGGTCGCCGTCCAGATGCCGTCCTGGGTCGGGGTGAAGCGGTAGTACGTCACGTTGTAGAGAAGGTCGTCACCGAACGTGCCCGGATCGCAGATTCCAGTGAGGTCGAGGTTGCCCGAGCCGATGGTGGTTGCGAAATCGTTCGGGCCTTCAATGACTGCGGTCGCAGTCGCGAGGTCGCAACCGCCGCCACCGCCGCCACCGCCGCCCGCGGAAATCGCGAGAGCGCCAGCGCCACCACCGGTGGTGCCGTAGCCGCCAACGACCACGATGCAGGTCTGACCCGCGGTCAGATTCGCGGAGGTCTGGCTCTGCAGAGCGCAGAGGTCATCGTTGCAGCCGAGGACGCCGTTGGCCGGAACGCAGTCGTTCATCACCGCGATGCGCGTGTCGAAAGTCGCGCCGCCGCAGAGGGAGAACGTGTAAGTGTCGTCCGCCGGAGCAACGAAGCTGAAGTAGATCGACTTGTAGATGTTGTGGTTGGTTCCACAGCCAACGATCGCCGTGGGCGTACCCGAATCGGTGCTGTCGAAGGGGTTTGAACCTTCGACAGCAACAAGCGGCGCAGCACAATCGCTGCCAGCGGCCGGAGGGGGAGCGAAGGAGATATTAAGGTTCGCTGTGCCGACATCGACCGCGGCGTAACCGCCGATACCCACGTAGTAGGTCGTGCCCGCGACGAGGTCAGACGTCAGCGGAATACCGCCGGTCGATGGGCTAAGCTTGCTCGCCCACGCGGCGTTTCCTGCCGCGCCACAGCCTGACGAGCAGGCGCAGGTATCGTCGTTGTACGCCACGACAGGCCAGGAGGTGGTTGCGCTGGTCGGGCAGGCCGTCGCGATCGCCATCTTCGTATCAAAGGCGGATCCGCAGAGGCTGAGGACATACGGGCCAGTTGACGCCGGGGTGAAGGCGTACCAGGCGACGTTGTAAATAGTTGTCGTTCCGCCCGCGACGGTGGATTGGGTGAGTTGGTTGGGTGTACCGGCCGCGTTGCCGACGGCGTTGTCGCCGAGCGCAACCTGAACGGCAGTCTCGCACGTCTGGGCCATTGACGCCGACGTCACGAACGAAGACACGAGGGCCGCAGCCGTTGTGCTACAGATAAATGTCCATTTCTTCGCACGCATCTTGTGATCTCCTGAAGGTTGACCTGAACACTCTTCTGACGATCCGTTCGGCAACCTCAACGGGCCCCCGAACGTCCAACCTGCTGCGCTGCACCTGCCGCCGGGCGCCGTCTCTCGCGGGGACCCGTTGGTAAAGTCACGACCACAGCCATAACCCAGCCACGAAGGGCCGGATTGATGCAGACCATAACTCCTTTCTATCACCGTCCAAATCCGAAACTCAATCTTCGAATATTTGTGTAACTCCGTCCGGGAGGAGACCCCATCGCTGGAACGAGAGCGGAGAGGAAGTCGTTATATTCTTGGGTCCCGTTCGTCCTGCAAACCTTTGGAGCATCCCATGACCCTTCCAGTCGGCACCTTCGCCCCCAAGTTCGAACTTCCCTCGAAGCCAGGAGAGGTCGTCGATGTGGGCGCTCTGCTCGGCCGCGAAAAGGTTGTCCTTTTGTTCTTCCCCTTGGCATTCAGTTCAGTTTGCACCGAGGAATTGTGCCATTTCCGCGACCATTGGGCTGAATGGAACTCTCTTGGCTGCAAGGTTTTCGGCATCTCTATCGACAGCCCGTTTGTAACCGACAAGTTTCGATCGGAACTCTCGATCCCGTTTCCAGTCCTGTCAGACTTCAACAAGATTGTTGCTGCAAGTTACGACGCGCTTCATGCGGATCTCATGGGCCTCAAGGGTGTGACGAAGCGTGCTGCGTATGTCGTCGCCAGTGATGGCACGATCGCCTACGCGTGGGAAGCGGAGATTCCGAAGACCCAGGTCGACTTCGCTGCGATTCGCGCTGCGGTTGTTTCAGCGAAGTAACAGACCGCCTTGCGGGATATCCGGCTTAGGACTTCCCGCTCGGCATCGGACGCGCGTCCTCTTGGCGGTACCGGCGTAGTGTCGACTCGTACAGTTTGCGAGTCTTCGGATCGGTCTGGAGCCGGATCGCGCGTTCGATTGTCTCAATGGCTTTCGGCTTGTTGCCTTGAGAGAAGTAAGCAAGTGCGAGTACCTCCGCCGACTTGGAGTCTTGTTCCTTACCAAGGGCATCGGCCGCGGAGGCGACGGCAAAGGCGAACGCGAGATCGCGTCGTTCTACCTGTGGCGCGGCAAGTGTCGCTCGAGCGATCGAACGCAAACTCACAATGTCCTTTGCATACTTGACTGCGAGTGCTCGGCCGTAGCGATATCCCTCGTCCGGCTGCTTCGCGGGCCCAATCAGCGTCGTAAACTTCTTCAATTCAAAGTTCGAACCCCGCTGCGGGATCGCAATCGCGACAGCATCGAGCAATTCGATCGTGGGCGCCCAGTTTCCCGACTTCTCGCTTTCCGCAATTCGGCTGTTGATCTGCTCAAGAGCCCGCGCGACAAGCGAGTTCGTCACGCAGTCCGCACGAACCGACTCGGGATTCCACGACCCCGCAGCGATTTCCGCGAGTGGTTTCTCTGCGAAATCTGGATGGCCAAACCAAAGTACCGTTCCGTCCCGCACCACAAAGAGGCGCGGCGCGAGGTTCTGAAACGTGGGGTGCTGCAGCGCATTTGCAGCAGCCTGCTCGGGGTCAGAGACAATTGACTCGAGCGCGTGCTCGCCCACACCCGGCTTTGCGAGCCAAGCCGAGACGACGGTTGCGGGTTCGTAACTCACACCGATGAATCGGAAGCCTCGCGCGGCATAGGTGCGCTCAAACTCTTTGATCATCGGTGCGGCTTGCGCACACTGGCCGCAGGTACTTGTGAAAAAGTCGAACACATATGTTGTGCCCGGCTCAAACGCCGTCGCCGGCGTCCCCTTCACGAAGTTGGTGAGCTTCGGAAACTCGATGCGTGCGCCTGGAAAGACGGTTGGCTGTTCGGCGCGATAGACCGATTGGCCCGAAGCGGCTGGCGAAGGAGGAGTCGAGGTGCTCTGCAAGGAGAGCATCGCGGCGAGCATGGCGGTTTGGAGCATGGCGAACTCGTGGTCAAAACTAGCCGTGAGGGCTCGAACTATTCGTTCACATCCTTCGCGATAGGTCGGCGAATAAGCACCGATAGCGTTGGTGCCTTGCTGTGATCGGTGGAAATCTCAAGGCGCATCGGTTTTCCTGCTTCAAGCCAACGAGACCAATCTAGGGCGACGGTCTGCGTGAGCGATCGCTCTGCGGATCCGGCGGTCGCGATGTCAGGTGAAAGCGAAGCGATCGAAAACTGTTCGCCATCCGCAGACTCAATCTGAATCACAGCGGGCGCGGCCCATCCCTCACGGTCGTCGTTGCTCGGTGCTGTGAAGCTCGACGGCGAGAATCGGAGGAACATTCCAACTTTTCCAGTGACAGTGAGAAACGTTGGTGACCCGTTTTCAAGCATGTAGGTAACACGCTTCGTCAAGGTCACGCCTTGCTCAGTGCCAGCTTCAATCTCGACGGTCGTGTCGACGCTTTCGCCAGGAGCGATAGGCGAATCAGGCCAACTCGGCGTCGTACAGCCACAATCTGCAATCGCTTTGGTCACTCGAAGTGGCGTCAAGCTCCGGTTCGTCAGCCGCACCGATTTGACGACGGGGACTCCTGGCAGCAAATCACCCATATCGAGCGTTGTTGGTTCGACCAACAGCGGGGCGTCGGCCACGGTCGACTCCAGAGTGGGCGGCCTTTCGCATCCGACAAACGCGTACGGCGTGACAGCAAAAAAAACGAGCGTCCTCAATGTGTGACGAATGACCGGATAAATGAGTCGAATACGACAATCGAGCATGGGGGCGATTCCGTCTCTCGGTCCGTTTGCAAGCGTGACGTCGGTGAACTTCAAATGTACGCGGCTTCGATCAGCCGCGCGAGTCGCGACGATCGAGGCTTTCCTCTTCGTTAGGCTGCGCACATGCCGCCGCTCCCCGATCCATTGACTTCAGACGCTCCACGCGGATCCGGCGATGGGGCGGGTATTCCGATCAAAGTGCCCGGTTTCGACGCGACGCGATGCGCCCAGTACCTCGTCGGTACCGATGGCGCACCGCCGCGCGCGCAACTCATGCAGGCTCTCGCAGTCACGCTTGCACCGAGTGTTCCGCGTCGCGCGCTTGACCTTGGCTGCGGTCCCGGTCGGGAAACCCTCGCGCTTCTCCACGCAGGCTTTGAGGTCGTTGCGATTGATCCGTATGCCGAGATGATTTTGCGCACGCGCCGACTGTTGCAGTCAGATGCCGCCGAGCTTGTGCACCGCGCGCAACTCTTCGAAACGACACTCGAGCTTTACGCGCCTTCAATTCGCCATGGCGCATTCGGCTTGGTTCATGCTGGCTTCGTGCTGCCCTTTGTACTTCCAACGGACTTTGCTCTCGCGTTCGACAGTTTGCGTGCCGGGATCGCCAAGGGTGGGTTGTTCGTCGGTCAATTCTTCGGACCAAACGACGAGTTCATCCGCGAATCTGGCCGCGACGTCATGACCTGTCAGACCGCGGAGGAGGTTGATCGCCTGTTTGATGGATTCGAAATACTCTCTCGCGAGGAAGTCGATCGCGAGGGCCACATCGGAAGAGGTCGGGCCAAATGGTGGCATGTTCACCACATCGTCGCGAGGCGCGAGTAGCAACGGCCGCTCGCCTATTGGCGCGAGTCGAAAATCCAGTTCTCCGCCGAAGTGCACCTGCTCGCGAGGAACTTCTCAAAGTTGCAGACCTGAGGTAAGAAGCCTCGTTTGATTGAAGCGGCGGACATGGCCCATGACCTAAGCATGACCTAAGCATGACCTAAGCATGACTGACGCTTCACCCGAGGCACGGCGAATCGCAGCACCACACGCAGGGCGTATCAGAGTGCCACCTTTCAAACCATTCCATCGGGATCGGGTCCATCAGCGCAGGGCGCCAACTCCGGGGCGCGGCACACGCTCGCAGCGAGTGTCCGACGACAGGAAGTCGTCCAAAACAGCCTACAAGCTGATCGGCCAACGAAAGCGGGCGAAGGGGATCGAACCCTCGACATGCAGCTTGGAAGGCTGCCGCTCTACCGCTGAGCTACGCCCGCAGCGGGAAGCCGAGAATATAGCCGATCACGTCACGCAAAGGTGCCTCGATGGCCGCAGTCGCGAGGAAAGCGGTTTCGCAAAAACTCGTTATCCTGCCGCCCCCTTGCCGACAACGGTCGCGCAAGGCTGCGCGGTCGGACGACCAGGGCGGAGGATCCCGCATCGCTGTTCGCGCATCTTTGCAGAGTCGAGAGATACGTATCTTTTGTCCTAGTCATTTTCCTAGTGGAGTTTGAAGACTCCACGCAGTTGGAAGACAGCCAATATGCAGACTGCCTTCACGCGCACGGGCCGGGCGATGGTTGCCCTGATCCCCGTCTTCGTAGCTTCCGCGGCATTCGCCGGCGAAGCAGATCTCAAACTCCCCGCCATCAAAGACGTCACCTTCGGAGGTGCCCTCACGGGGTGGAACCTCATGATGGGTGGGCTCGCGATCGCCGTGCTCGGGGCGCTCTTCGGTTTTGTGCAGTACAAGCAGACGGTCAGTCTGCCAGCGCATAAGTCGATGCTTGCTGTTTCCAACATCATTTGGGAGACATGCAAGAGTTACATGTGGCAGCAAGGCAAGTACCTCGCGGTGCTCTGGATCTTGATTGCTGGCGCGATCCTCTTTTACTTCGGCTATCTCGAGCACAAGAGCGCGCGCGACCTCGCAGTGATTCTCGCAAGCTCCGTCCTCGGCATTCTCGGTAGCTACGGAGTGTCTTGGTTCGGCATTCGCATCAATACGCAAGCCAACTCGCGCACAGCATTCGCGTCGCTGCGCGGTTACCCACTGCCCGTACTCAGCATTCCGCTGAAGTCGGGAATGTCGATCGGCATGCTGCTGGTGTCTGTCGAACTCTTCTTCATGATCTGCATTCTGATGTTCCTCCCGAAGGAGCTCGTCGGACCGTCGTTCATTGGCTTCGCGATCGGTGAGTCGCTCGGTGCAGCGGCACTCCGTATCTGCGGTGGCATCTTCACCAAGATCGCGGACATTGGTGCCGATCTCATGAAGATCGTCTTCAAGCTTCCAGAGGACGATCCAAAGAACCCCGGCGTGATTGCGGACTGCACCGGCGACAACGCAGGTGACTCTGTCGGCCCAACTGCGGACGGATTTGAAACGTACGGCGTCACTGGCGTTGCGCTCATCGCCTTCCTCGCGCTCTCGCTTGGCGACGTCGGTGAGGCTGGCATCATGTGCGGCAAGCTGATCGTGTGGCTCTTTGCCATGCGCGCGCTCATGATTGTGACTTCTCTCGTTTCTTACTTCGTGAACGAAGCGATCTCAAAGGCGCGTTTCGGAAACCTCAAGGACTTCCACGAAGAAGCGCCACTCACCTGGCTTGTCTGGATCACTTCGGTGCTGTCGATCGCTGTGACCTTCGTCGCAAGTAAGGTGCTTCTTGGTGACATCACTTACAACGGTGTGGCTCTTCCGTCACTCTGGTGGGCACTCAGCGTGATCATCAGCTGCGGCACCATCGCGGGCGCACTTATTCCGGAGTTCACGAAGGTCTTCACTTCGACAAACTCTGGGCACGTGAAGGAAGTCGTCAACGCGTCCAAGCAAGGTGGCGCGTCGCTCAACATTCTCTCCGGTTTCGTCGCAGGTAACTACTCCGCGTTCTGGAAGGGCCTCGTCATCGCCGGACTGATGGCGCTCGGCTGGCGCTTCTCGATGGACGAAGGCGTCAAGGCGATCATGCCGACGATGTACTCCTTCGCGGGTCCGATCTTCGCGTTCGGTCTCATTGCCTTCGGCTTCCTCGGAATGGGTCCAGTGACCATCGCCGTCGACAGCTTCGGTCCGGTGACGGACAATGCGCAGTCGGTGTACGAACTTTCCCGCATCGAGAGCCTCCCGAACATCCGCGAGGAACTCAAGCGTGACTTCAACATCGACCCTGACTTCGAGAGTGCGAAGTACACGCTTGAGAAGGGCGATGGCGCAGGCAACACCTTTAAGGCAACTGCCAAGCCAGTGCTCATCGGAACTGCCGTCGTCGGTGCAACCACCATGGTGTTTGGCATCATTCTTGCGCTCATCAAGAGTCGCGCGGAAGGTGGCGCGGACGCTACCGATGAGCAACTTGCAGCGGCTGCGACGGACGTTGTCGGTCGCCTCTCCATCGTGCAGCCTGAGGTCCTCCTTGGACTCCTTGTCGGTGGTGCAGTGATCTACTGGTTCACGGGCGCAGCGACGCAAGCTGTCGTCACCGGCGCGTACAGCGCAGTCGTCTTCATCAAGAAGAACATCAATCTCGACAAGGCTGAAGCGAGCATTGAAGACGCGAAGGAAGTCGTGAAGATCTGCACGATTTACGCGCAGAAGGGCATGACGAACATCTTTATGGTCGTCTTCTTCTTCGCGCTTGGTCTGCCGTTCTTTGATCCGTTCTTCTTCATCGGTTACCTCATTGCGATGGCCTTCTTCGGCCTTTATCAAGCGTTCTTCATGGCGAACGCCGGTGGCGCGTGGGACAACGCAAAGAAGATCGTTGAAGTCGAAATGCGCGCGAAGGGGACTGAGCTTCACGCGGCGACCGTTGTGGGCGACACCGTCGGTGATCCTTTCAAGGACACCAGCTCGGTTGCGCTCAACCCCGTCATCAAGTTCACGACACTCTTCGGCCTCCTCGCCGTCGAGATCGCGATTGCGATGGGCGACAGCCCAGCCAAGATTTGGATCGCCATTGGTTGCTCGGCAATCGCGTGCTTCTTCGTGTGGCGCAGCTTCTACGGCATGCGCATTCCAGCAGACGCCAAAGACTAAGTTTCTGCAACATGCAAACATCGCAGGCCGCCTGGAAGGGCGGCCTGTTTCATTGTCTGAAGAGAGATGTGATGAACCGTACGAGTGCGCGAATTGCGCGGGCCGTCACAACTCGCTCACGGAAGTCGAAGATCAACACGCGCAGCGAGCTCAGCAAACTTCCGGCTTGGACACGAAGTCGCATCAACGCGTCCGCCTGAAGGATGCAGAAATCCAAGCTTCCACGCGTGGAGTCCAAGCGTCCGCTCATCGACTTTCGTGGACGGAAGAAGGCGCGCACCCACGCCGTAGAGCGGGTCGCCGTCAACGGGAAACCCAAGATGCGCCATGTGAACGCGGATTTGGTGCAGACGACCGCTGCGGGGTACGCAGGCGACAAGGGTATGAGAAGTGCTTGTCGCCAGGACTTCGACATCGGTGACGGCAGGCTTGGCGCCGCGCGTGATGATGCTCACGAGGCGTGTGCCCTCTGCTGACGACACGCGACGCTCTTCGAGGTCAAGTTTGACAGTCTGTGTGCCAGCTTGCATGCGTCCTTTGACGATGGCGAGATATATCTTCTCGACGGTTCGCGCTTCAAACTGCGCCCGAACAGCGTCATAGGCCTCTGGATCAAGCGCAAACGCAACGCATCCGCTGGTCTGTCGGTCGAGGCGGTGAAGCAACCCGTAGTCGCGTCGTTCGCCGAGTTGGAGCAACTTTCCGCCGAAGCGCGCCACAAGCGCGTTCAGCAAACTGTCATCACGGTGTGACCGCCCAGGCTCCGTCACGACTCCCGGCGCTTTGTTGGCAACGACGATTCGCGTGTCCTCATGCGCGATTTCGAGGCGGATGCGATTGTTTGGAGTGGGCTGGGACACGCCTCCACTCTACCCATCCGTGCGGCGGCGGGTACGATTGACTGTATGCGTACCCTTGGAGTCAACTCACGTCTCAAGCCGTTTGGAGCGACCATCTTTGCCGAGATGACCGCGCTCGCCGTCAAGCACGGCGCTGTCAATCTTGGGCAGGGCGCGCCCGACTTCGATGGCCCAGATTTCGTCAAAGAAGCTGCGATCAAGGCCATTCGCGATGGGCGCGGTCAATACGCACGCATGACGGGACTACCCGAACTCACCGCGGCGATTGCCGCGCGATTCGAGAAGACGAGTGGACTTTCATACGAAGCGGAACGCGACGTGGTGGTGACCTGCGGCGCGACCGAGGCGATTCTCGACTGCATGCTTGCGTTGCTTGAACCGGGCGACGAGGTCATTCTCTTTGAGCCTTTCTATGACTCCTACACCGCATCAGTGGCGATGGCTGGTGGAGTCGCGAAGGTGGTCACGCTTGAGGCACCTGAGTTCCGCATCGACGAACACGCCCTGCGCGCCGCGATTACACCGAAGACGCGGGTTATGCTGGTGAATTCGCCTCACAATCCAAGCGGACAGATTCTCAATGACGCTGAGCGCGCAGCGATTGTGCGCATTGCTACCGAGTTCGATCTGATCCTCATCAGCGACGAGGTCTATGAGGAGCTTTGGTACGAAACGAAGCACCGCACGCTTGCGACTGAACCCGGGATGCGCGAGCGCACCATTGTGCTTGGAAGTCTTGGAAAGGGTTTCTCGTTTACGGGTTGGAAGGTTGGATGGGCGATTGCGCCTGCCCCGCTCGCAGCCGCGGTTCGCTCCGCACATCAGTTCGCGTCATTTTGCGCGCCGACTCCATTGCAGGCTGCTGCTGCGACGGCACTCGCTGCGCCCGACTCGTACTTCGAGGGCTTCCGCGCGGAGTATCGTGGCCGCCGAGATCGCATGGTTCAGGGGCTCCGCGGATGTGGCTTTGATTGCGAGCTCCCTGCAGGGAGTTACTTCGCTCTCGCGAATCATGCGAGCTTCGGGTTTGCTGACGACTTCGCGTTCTGCCGTCACCTCGTCGAGCACGGTGGCGTTGCGGCGATACCGCCAGGCGCGTTTTACCGCGACAAGTCCAAGGCCAAATCGCTCGTGCGCTTTGCATTCTGCAAGCGCGATAGCACTATTGACGCTGCGCTCGAGCGACTCTTGAAGTATCGCGCGCGATTCATGTCCGGCGAGTTCTCTGGAGGCCTCGCGCATGCCGCTTCCCTTTGAGGGTCGCGAGGTATCCGCGTGGGTGACAGGGGCTCGAGCTGAGCGTGCGGTCCGTGTCCTTTCCGATCCACGCCTTCGCCCGACTCGCGTGGGAAGCGACGATCCTCGTGCGCGACGAATGCTCGCTGAATCGTTTCAGGCGGAACCCTTTGACGATCTTCGCCAGCTGGCAGTTTCAACGCCCCAGGTGCTTTGGATCGACCGCGCAGAACCGCTCGGCGAGCGCGATCGAGAAGCACTCACCGCTGAAGACATCGCCATCGTCGCCGGCGCGTGCACGTTGCAGTTTTTACTCACGCTGCCGCAATGCGAAACGGCGCCCAGCTTTCGGCGCATGCGTGTTGGCCAGGCGCTGCTTGGAATCATGGAAGCGTTTGGCCGCGTCGAAGTCTTCCAAACGACCGTCGCCGTTGCTGACGAGTCCAGGCTCGCCGAGGGATTGCGCGTCGCAGCAGCATCGGCGCTGGCGGTTCTTGGGCCCATTGATCAGGTCACAGCGTTGGGAGCGCGAGCCGGCACGCTCACGGCTTCACTCATTGGAGCGCGCGGGTTTGGCACGCTTGCCGTTGGGTGCGGCGTCGATGCAGCGTCTTTTGCGATCGTTGGCGACGGGGGACTTGCAACAATTGCGTCGGGTCTTGTCGCGTGGCGACGCTGTGATGGAACTTGGGTTGAGGAGACTCAGCTTGAGAGTGACGGAGAAGAGCCAACCATCCAGACTATTCTCGAGGCAGAGCGCCCAGGCTCGCTCTCAGGCTTTGCAACTGCCCCGGACGAAACTTACCGACATATGCGGCTCCGGATTGCAGCGCTCGCAGATACGGTTCGGCTGTCCGCACGCACAGGGCACAGCGAAAGTGTAGAGGCCATGCTTCGAAGCTTTGGCGTCGATCCTGTTGATCTGCTGCCCCCCGAGTGAGACTGATGCCGAGTGAGACTGATGCCGAGTGAGACTGATGCCGAAGGATTTTGACGCAAAGTAGGGAACGGACAAAGAGTCACAGCGCAAAAAGACATCCACGCATGCGAAGCATGCGTGGATGATGCATAAATACAGAGGTCAAACGCCGATCGAAAGCACTTCGATACGCGTGTAGTGCTGGCGGTGGCCGATCGTCTTTCGGTAGCCCTTGCGGCGCTTGTATTTGCCGACGAGAACCTTTGGTCCATCCGCCTCGCCGAGCACCTTCGCGGTCACGGTTGCGCCAGCGAGATAGGGCATGCCGATCTTCGCAGCAGAGGTACCAGCGGTGTCGCCAATTGCGAGCACCCGATCAAAGGTGATCGTGGCGCCATCTTCGACATCATCGCGGAGGTCGATGTCAACAAGATCTCCTGCTTGAACCTTGATCTGAGTACCACTGTCTTCAATGATCGCGTACATGGTCGTGTGCTCTTTCTTTGCCCAAGGCTCACCCTTGGGGGAGGGGAAAGGATAGCAAAAGTCACAGAATCCTCAAGTACCTTTGGCAAGGGATTGGATTCTGATCTGCGATCGCTAGGATTCCTCCGCACCGGGACGGTCGCTCGGCGGGCAACCGCCGGGAGGAAAGTCCGAGCACGTCAGGACAAGGTGGTGGGTAACTCCCACCGGCCCGCTGCGGGTCAGGGATAGTGCCACAGAAAACAGACCGCCTTAGGTTTCGGCCTGAGGTAAGGGTGAAACGGTGCGGTAAGAGCGCACCGCCCGGCCGGTGACGGACGGGGCACGGCAAACCCCACCTCGTGCAAACGCAAGCAGCTTCCACTCGGCTTTTCCGGGTGCCCACGGTCCGTGGGTTTGGAAGCGGGTCGCGCGCTTGAGCCGTCGGGCAATCGACGGCCTAGAGAAATGATCGTCACTCCGCGACGAAAGTCACGGGGGACAGAACTCGGCTTAGCGGTGCATGCAGCACTGGGTGGCTTGCCCGAGAGGGCAGGCCACCCTCCGTTTTGGACACGATCTGTTGTGGTGGACTTCCGTGAGTCCACGACATCTGCCCCTCCGCACGGTTACTTCACAAAGTTTCCCATTTTTTTGCTTGTCTTTGTCCCAGGAGTCGCAAAGATATCGCCTCACTCAGGAAGCCCGACAGAGTAGAAAACACTCCGCGGATCCGCGGGTCCCCGTTGGGCCAATTGCCTCGTGGAGCCCGTGGCCGTGAAGTCACTGTGGTGGGCACCTTGAATGAAAGCCTCGGCGAGTGCCGAGCAGGAGGTGCCGGAACTTTGACTTTTCCGGTGCGCAAGGCGGATTTCGCTGCGGAAGCGGTGGCCCCTTGATGACAGCTCAACGAGAACCGCTATGAACAGCAACGAGACCGGCAGTTCAGGAATGGACCACAGTCATAACTCACGACCAAACTCTGAAGGTGAGCGCTTGCCGCGCCCCTCCACAAGTGACGTGACGTCGGCGAGTGGTGTCAATTCGGCGCCACTAAACAGTCCCGCGTCTCGGAGCGCTTCAGGCTCAGGTCCCATCCAAAATCCCGGCCACAATTCGGGCCACAATTCGGGCCACAATTCGGGCCACAATTCGGGCCATGGGGCGAATCTCGGTTCAAGTCACGGCACCAACCATGCGTCAGGCCACGCCTCAAGCCTTCAGAATTACCACATGTTGGCTTTCCGAAAGGCTCTTCATCCTGAGTTCTTTGGCATAGAAGGTCGTCAGCGCGTTCAGCATGGCGACTACGAAACAGAGGCTTGGATTTTCCGTGGCGGTCACAATCTTCGATTCCAACTCAATGGATTCTGTATAACCGAGGTTGTGGTCGAGCACATCGACCAGATTCCCGATCGTGGTCTGATCGCAGCGCTTCCCTGCGCCGGCGAACGCGACTTCGAAGAGAAGGTGGCGGAGAATCTCATCTACATGACCACCATGCAGACCGAAACTCTGTCTGATCATCTCTACCTCGGTACGTACAAGGAGATGATGCAGCACGCGCGCGAGAATGACTCGCTGTTTGCAGCGTGGACGGATGCTGCGGGGAAGCCTAACTTGTCGCTCATCGATGTGCAGCACTTCCGAAGTGAGGTGCACATTCAGGGCTATCACTTGCGATCCGACTGCGGCCTTGTGCTCCGAACGCAGTCGATGGTGCAGATCGTCGCGCCGAAGGGCAATTCGGATAAGAAGTCCGACAAAAAACTAGACAGGAAGTCAGACAAGAAGTCGAGTGGATTGGGTGACCGGCCGACGACTTCGAGGTCTACCGCGAAATCAAGTGGTGCTCGAAGCAGCTCGACGAAATCTCACGCGGATAAAGCTCCTGCAAGCACTACAGACGACATCAAGCCTCGTGAGAGTGAAGGCCAGTGACCCGAACTGAGGTGATATGAAGCGTGGTCGGTGTTGCGAAGGCAAGCCGAAGCGAACGCAAGCCGAAGCGAACGCAAGCCGAAGCGAACGCAGGGGGCGATTTGAATGCGGCCGAAATCGCTCAAGTCCATGCGGTGCGTCATGAACGTATTGATTCCTCGAACAGAACCTCATGATGAACACGCTTCGACGCGGAAGACTTGAAGTCGAAACCGATCTCCTTCTTGGTGTCGATGATGTCTTACTCCCGCTCCTGTCGCGGCGCCCGCAGCTCGAACAGGCGCCTTCCCAGTCGGTTGACACGCCTTCCGTTGGAGACCCTCAAGATGTGGTGGGCCGACGTTCTTCAGGGCGAAGCTTTGATCCCGCCTTGTTTGCGCCAACAGGGCGCTCCTCGCCCGTCATAGAACCCAAGCCTAAGACTTCTACGGTCGGTGAGATCACTCCGGTTTCCCATCGAGCGAGACTTGCGGCTCCGAGCGGTAGCTCGCTGAAACCTGTTGACGTGGGAGTGGTGTCCGAAGAAGGTTTACTCGGTCAGACGGCGATACCTTCGATTCTCGACGCGATCGTTCCGCCAAGTGGCGCGACCCGCGCAGATCAACTCGCTGCCCTGGAAAGAATGCACGCAGAGCATTGCCCGCACTGCACGAGCGCAACTGGTGCAACTCGCCTCGTCTTCGGCGACGGTCATCCGGATGCAGAGCTTGTGTTTGTCGGCGAAGCGCCGGGCGACGCAGAGGACGAGTTAGGCCGACCATTCGTTGGAAAGTCTGGCGAAAAGTTAGACGAGATGATTGGTGCCATGGGGTTGCGTCGCGAGAACGTTTACATCACGCACATTGTGAAGTGCAGGCCCCCGAACAACCGCACGCCCTTGCCTCAGGAGATCGAGCGTTGCGGGCCGTACCTTCTCGCTCAACTCTCAATCATCAGGCCAAAGATCGTCGTGACGCTCGGCGGACCCGCGTCAAAGGTACTGCTGCAAAGTGAGCTCGGTATCACGCGGCTTCGGGGAAACCTCGCGCAACTCACGCTTGGCAGGGCCCAAGGCACGCCATTTGTGGTTTCCGTAATGCCAACGCTTCACCCTGCTTATCTGATTCGGAATTACACGATGGAGACTCGGCGGCAGGTCTGGGAGGATCTCAAGGTTGTTCTCGAGGTACTCGGTCGCCCCGTCCCTACGAAGAGCGCATCTGCAAGCTAGGCCGGGTTTCCGTCCGTCGTCGGCGGAACACGCAGGACTAGGGTCACTGGTCCGTCGTTCACGATCTCGACTTCCATCTCGGTTCGAAACCGCCCCGTCTCAACATGAAGCCCGCGTGCCCGCAGGCCATCGACGACCTCCTGCACCAGAGGTTCCGCAACCTCTGGACGAGCGGCATTCATGAAACTCGGCCGGTTACCCCCAGAGCAGTCGCCCGCGAGCGTGAACTGGCTCACAATAAGCAGTGAGCCACCAGCGTCTGAGACAGACAAGTTCATCTTGCCCTCACTGTCCTCAAAGATCCGAAGCTTGGCCAACTTGTCAGCAAACCGTTGCGCGCACGTAGGTGAGTCACCAACCTCGATGCCAAGAAGCACCACGAGGCCACCTTGCGGCACGAGTGATCCAACGATCTCACCAGCGACGCGAACCGAGCCGCGAAGGCAACGCTGAACGACTGCAATCATTGATCAGCCAAGAAGCACCATCGACGCGGTCGAGACAAGTGCGTTGCCTTGCTCGTCGACGGCTTGTCGGTAGTCGATCAGTTCGATCGCGCTTGGCTTCGCGAGTCGAGCCGCCGCAGCCAATGCACCGACCGAAGTCCAACGGGTTGGATTCTTCGCCTCGCGCATTCCGGAGACAAGTGCTTCCGGTCCGGCGATGTACGCTTTCATCATCGCGCGATCGTGGGCCTCAACCTCACGTCGACGCTGATCCGTCACCGCTGCCGGTTCACCGAACGCGGGGCCAGCGTGCGAAAGATCCGCGCTGGCGATGAAGAGCGTCTTTCCGCCCTCTGCCTCGAGTGCCTCGCTGAGGACGGCGACGAATTCGTCAAGCCCCACGCGCTCGCCATCATCGGCGATGAGTCCGGAGTTCGGATCCGGGATCAACGCTGCGATGATCGGGACGCTACCAAACAAGTGTTGAATCCATGGAATCTGCAACTGGATCGAATGCTCAGGCAGGTGGTCAAGGATGTCCTTGAAGAGTTTCTCTCCGGTTTTCGCCCGAAGTCGCGCAACAACCGCAGTGTCGACCGGCATACGACCGAGAGGTGATTCGAATGCGAGATCGGAAACAGTCACGCCATCACCAAGGCCAAAGTGATTTGAACCAAGAATGACGACGCGATCAGGCTTCTGACCCTTCGCGACCGCTCGGTAGCTCGCAGCAAAAACAGGGAACCCACGCTGGTAGTCGAGATGACAGGCAACAAGGCCGCAGACAGGCTCATCAATGCCGGAGTCTTCTGCTTCATCGAGCCATTTCTCAAGCTGCGCGCGAATGACTTGCGGGTCTTCTCCCAGACTCTTGGTTGCGCCAGCAGGAAACGCGCCCGCCTCGACAAGTGCGCGCTTCTTCTCATCTTCGAGCGCTTCGCATGTTGGACCCCAGAGCAGGCCAAACTCGTCGAGCTTCCGCACGAGTTCCACCAGTTGCGTGGCGTCGGTCAATTTGATGGAGGCAGCGATCTCCTCAATTGATCGCGTCCCGTTAAACATCTGCATCACCTGAAAAGCCTGCGGCGGGACCACCATCATCTGCGAGCTCAGCATGCAGGGGTCCTGAAGTCCGAGAAACAACTGATTCTCGCGCTGCAGAGGCACCGGATGAATACGGCGCAGGGCGGGGCGGACGATGTGTTCTGGAAGCGTTTCGATGCTCATGGGATTCCCTCAGGGGCGGGGAGTGTATCGGAGCGATCTAGACGCGACGGCGTCATTTCAGAGAAACTCAACGGTAGAATCTTGAATCGCCTCAACGGGACTCAACAGGGCTTTGTAAGAAGTCCGATAGAGCCCGACCGCTGTGAGCGGCGCGGATGTTTCAGACGACAGAAAACGACAACTGCAGACCCAAGTGGCGATGCCACGAAATTACTTACGAAGGAAACAGACATGCGACGTGACCGTTGGACCCTGATTGGCACTTGTGCATCCCTCGCCCTCGCCGCTGCATTTGCTGGCAATGCCGCAGTGCAAAGCGTTCCCGCTGCTGCGCCTGGAGTTCCCGCTGCTGCGCCTGGAGTTCCCGCTGCTGCGCCTGGACAGGTCGATGCCCCGCAAACCGTCAATCCAAAATCGCCCGCAGACGCCGAGCGCGTGCGTCAGGCGATCTCAAACACCGCGACGCGACCAACCAAGGATCAAGCAGGCGCTCCCGTGAAGGGCGCGCCTCAAGCGAAGGCGCCGCTTGAATTGGCACCTGCCCAAGTCGCAAATCCGTCCGAGGCGCCGGTCCTTGAATTCGTGCCGCCGATCGCTGACATGGGCGAGATGGCTGCAGACACTCCAAAGACGATGACGGTCAAGTTGAAGAACGTGAGCTCTGAGCCAATTCGCATTACCAAGGCGATCCCTGCGTGTGGCTGCACCACTCCAACCTGGCCAAAGGATCCAATTCCGCCGGGAGGAACCGGTGATTGCGAGATCACCTTGAAGCCGGGAAGCGCGCAGGGCATCCGGCTCAGCAAGAAGGTGACCTTTCAAATCGAAAACCATAACCCGGTGGTCCTCACGGTGGAAGGAAACGTCGTCGCCTATGTGACGATGCTTCCTTCGATGCTTGAGTCTCCGAGCGAAGAAGCGGCGGCAGCAAACCCCACGGGTACGATCACTCTCGAATCCGCTGATGGTGTCGCCTTCAAAGTCACAGAAGTTTCGCCCCCGGTCGTGAAGAACATGCCGACCGACGCGGCGCTGAAGCATGTCTTGGTCGTCAACTGGGCGGACTGGGAAGCCGCCGGACGCTCGCCGAAGATCATGATCAAGACAGACAATCCAAAGGCGGCATCACTCACCATGTTGGTGAAGCGCTCCATGGGCAAGAATGCTCCTTCGGCACCAGAAGGTCCGAAGGCGCCAGCTGGCCCTGGAACCACCGATCTCATTAACGCGATTCGCTCTGGTGATATGGCCAAGGTGAGTGCGGTGCTCGCGAGCGGTGCGGATGTCAATGAGCGTGATCGTGCGGGTCAAAAGACGGGGCTGCACTGGGCGGCGAAGACGGGCAATCGCGCTGCGCTTGAAGCACTTATCGCCGCGAAGGCGGATGTCAATATCAAAGATCGACAGGGACGCACAGCGCTCTGGAGCGGCGTTGAGACGGATCTTGAAACAGTGAAGTTTCTGATTGATAGTGGCGCCGATGTCAATGCGCGCGACCTCATCAACTCAACCCCACTCCTGTGGGCCTCAGGCTTCGGAAAGCCGGAGACCGTTGCATTCTTGATTTCAAAGGGCGCCGATGTGAAGGCGACCGACGACAATGGTTGGACTCCGCTCATCTGGGCCGCCGGACTGGGCCAACCGATGACCGTCGATATTCTCGTGAAGGCAAATGCGGATCTCACCGTCGCGGACAAGCAGACAGGTGACACGCCGCTTCTCCGCGGCGCGCGCACCGGTAAGCCTGAGAGCCTCAAGATCTTGGTTGATGCGGGTGCTGATGTAAAGGTCACCAACAAGGCGGGTCAGACCGCCCTCCATTTGGCTGCCGCGAGCGGTTCAGCTGATAAGGTCGCACTGCTTCTCGCTGCTAAGGCAGATGCCAACGCGATTGATCAAAAGGGTTGGGCACCAATCGATTATGCGATGAACCGTACCACTGGTGACAAGACCAAACTCCTAGAAGTGCTCAAGCCGGTCAGCCCAGAGCCGAAGGCAACGACGACTCCCGCTGGTCAGTGATTGGGCTTCAAGGAGTCAAGGTCAAATCGGCAGCAGTTGCCTACCAACGTCTACGATCGACCCCGCAACCTTTCGCGACGCGCCGCACCCCGGCGCGTCGCTTTTTTTAGCCCGTACACTTCGCATCCTTACCAAGGAGCCTGGAATGTCCTCGACCGCACTTTCGCCACTCGATGCACTCACCATCCATCTTCAAGAGACGGCACTGCTATCGACTTCCAACAATCTGCTTGACTGGGACCAAGAGACAACCATGCCCTCGGGCGGCCTCGAGTGGAGAGCGCGCCAGCAGGCGCTCATCGCACGCATCGTGCATGAGCGTGCGAGTTCCATCGAGCGAGGAGATCTCATAGCCTCCGTGGAGGCGGATCGCGCCGCGATGGCGGACGCGGCGACGATGGCCCTTGTCCGCGAGGCTCGGCGTGACTACGAAAAGGCAACGAAGTTACCTTCAAGCCTTGTTGAGGAGATGGCAAAGACTTCAAGCATGGCGAAACACGAGTGGGCGGAGGCGCGCGCCGCGAGCGATTTCAAACGCTTCGCACCGTGGCTTGAACGACTTGTCGGGCTCCTGCGTGCGCAAGCGGATTGCTACGGATTTTCCTCCGGCGGCGAGCGCTGGGATGCGCTCGCGGATTTGTACGAACCCGGCTGCACTGCAGCGTACGTAGCAGGGGTCTTTGATCCGCTTCGCCCGAGACTTCAGAAGCTCATCGCTGACCTTGGAAGTGCGCGCGTGCAGCCGTCCAACGCATTCAATGACTACTTCGTTTCCATTGAGAAACAGGAAAAACTCTCGCGCATGGTGGCAGAGTCGATTGGATTCGACTTCAACCGCGGTCGGTTAGATCGTTCGACCCATCCATTTTGCGGTGGAACGCACTGCAACGATGTGCGCATGACAACGCGTTACAGCGAACGCTGCGTCAATGATGCGCTTGGCTCGACGATGCATGAGTCAGGCCATGGAATCTATGAGCAGGGGCTTCCATTTTCCCGGATCGGTACGCCGCTTGGCGAGGCCATTTCGCTCGGCATTCATGAGAGCCAGAGCCGAATGTGGGAGAATCAGGTTGGACGAAGCCGTTCGTTCTGGAACTGGCTCACACCACGCATGGGCGAACTAATCGGTGGCGATGTCTCTCGCTTCTCGCAAGAGGATCTCTATTCCGCGGCGAATGTCGTCGAACCCGGCTTTATTCGGGTCGAGGCGGACGAAGCAACGTACAACCTTCACGTGATGGTTCGATTTGAGATCGAGCGCGCGGTGATTGGCGGGTCCCTCGAAGTCGCAGGTATTCCGGCCGAGTGGAATAGGCTCTACAAGGAACTCCTCGGGCTTGAAGTCCCGGATGATCGGCGAGGCTGCCTTCAAGACATTCACTGGTCGATGGGAGCGATGGGCTACTTTCCGACCTACACACTCGGAAATTTGTACGCATCGCAATTCTTTGAAGCCGCGTGTGAGCAACTCCCGGGGCTCGTCGACGGATTTACGCGAGGAGAATTCAACGGATTGCGCGAATGGCTGCGCGCCAACATTCACGCGCATGGCCGACGGTTCGCACCGGCGGAACTTGTGCAGCAAGTCACGGGGAAGCCGCTCTCTGCTGAACCGCTGATGCGGCATCTTGAGGGGAAACTCCGACCGCTGTACGGCATCTAAACGTGCTCCTAACGGCCGGAAACAAACGCGCATCGCTTGAAATCGCGAGTTCTCGTACGTCTTCTCGTATGAACTCGTGCGATCTCGTGTGATCTCGTGTGATTCTGCGCGGACGCTTCGGGGACTTGCTATCCTTTCCCTCTTCCCCAGAATTTCCAATGGCTGATACGAATCTCCGCAACATCGCGATCATCGCTCACGTCGACCACGGTAAAACCACGCTCGTGGATGCCATGCTTTCCCAGTCTGGAGTCGTCAAGCTTGGCGACTCCGGCGACGTTTGCATCATGGACTCGAACCCCCTTGAACGCGAGCGTGGAATCACAATCCTCGCGAAAAACTGCGCGGTGACCTACACCATCCGTGAGGGTCCGCGTCGTGGCGAGGTGTATCGCGTCAACATCCTTGACACTCCTGGCCACGCCGATTTCGGTGGCGAGGTCGAGCGCGTGTTGCGCATGGCGGACGGCTGCCTTCTCCTCGTCGATGCACTGGAGGGGCCGATGCCGCAGACGCGCTTCGTTCTCTCGAAGGCGCTTGAACTGGGATTGAAGCCGATTGTTGTCATTAACAAGTGCGATCGTCCCGAAGCTCGTATCCAGGGCGTCGTGAATGAGATTTTTGATCTCCTTGTCGACCTTGGCGCGGATGACCATGCACTCGACTTCCCCATCATCTACGCCTCTGGGCGCGATGGATGGGCTGCGCGACACATCGATACCCGCGACAAGGGCGTAGATGAACTCTTCCAAGAGATCGTTGAGCGCGTTCCGCATCCAGATGCTGATGAAAGCGCACCGCTCCAAGTACTGGTGACCAACCTGACGTGGAGTGACTACGTCGGCCGTGTCGCCATCGGACGGGTGTACGCGGGCATCCTCAAGGGTGGAACTCAGGTCGCAGTGTGCTGTGCTGATGGAAGCGTTCGAAAGGCGCGTGTTCTCAAGGTGAATCGCTTTGAGGGCCTTGGTCGACGCGAGGCTCCGGAGATTCGCGCGGGCGACTTGTGCGCTATTGAAGGTCTGGGAAAGATCGATCTCGGCGACACAATCTGCGATCCTGACAATCCGCAGCCGATGACCCGTGTGAAGGTTGATGAGCCGACGCTGCACATGGTGTTTCGCATCAACGATGGCCCGTTCGGTGGGAAAGAAGGCAAGTTCGTTACGAGTCGACAGATTTCAGAGCGACTTGACCGCGAACTGGAGACCAATGTCGCGCTTCGTGTCGCGCCGGGCGAGACCGCGGACGAGTTTCATGTGTCGGGCCGTGGCCTGTTGCACCTCGGCGTGCTCCTCGAGAACATGCGTCGCGAGGGCTTTGAGCTCACCGTCGGCAAGCCCGAAGTGATTGAGCGCGTGATCGACGGCGTGAAATGCGAGCCGTACGAACGGCTCTCGCTTGATGTTGGTCCAAGTGGCCTTGGCGCATCGCTTGAACTCCTTGGTTCCCGCGGCGGCGAGATCCTCAAAATGGAAGAGCGTTCTGGTCGTATGCATGTCGAGGCCGAGATCCCTGCGCGTGGACTGATTGGCCTGCGCACGCGCGTCCTGAACGCGAGCGGCGGCGAAGCGGTCATGCACCACACCTTCTCCTCGTACAAGCCACTTCGCGGCACCATGCAGCAGCGAAAGAACGGCGTGATGATGTCCCTCGAAACCGGTCGCGTAACTGCCTACGCGGTTGAGGGGCTTTCTGACCGTGGCGTCATGTGCGTGCGGCCAGGTGACCAGGTTTATGCGGGGCAAATCGTGGGCGAGCACAATCGCGACAACGACCTTGTGATTAACATTACCCGTCCAAAGCCGCTCACCAATTTCCGCGAGACGAGCAAAGATCAAACGGTCGTTCTGCGCGGCGCGCGCGAGTATTCGCTTGAGGCGGCGCTCGAGTACATCGAGTCGGACGAGTTGGTCGAGATCACACCGGGCTCGATTCGAATGCGGAAGCGGATTCTCGACGAGAGTGCACGAAAGCGCTCGGAACGCTCCGGTCGCGATCGCATGGCGTCAGCGGAAGCCTGAGCCTGTTGCGGCGGCGCTTGGTCCTGTTGCGGCGGCGCTTGGTCCTGTTGCGGCGACGCTTTGCACGAGCGTCGAAAAAACGGGTAGATTCTCGGGTGCAGGGATGCACTTATGGCGACGTTCGTTCAAAAGTTTGGCGGCACTTCAGTGGGCGATCCGAAACGGATCGCGCGTTGCGCGGCGCGCGTGAAACAGCGTCGTGATGAAGGTCATGACATTGTCGTGGTCGTAAGCGCGATGGGTCAGACGACGGATGAACTTATTGAACTCGCAGAACGCGTGAATGACAAAGCTCCTCGGCGCGAACTCGACATGTTGATGGCGACGGGCGAGCAGGTCTCGGTCGCACTCTTTTCGATGGCGCTCGAGAAAATCGGCGTTCCGGCAACCAGTCTCACTGGCGGTCAAGCCGGGGTTTCGACGGATGGCATGTTTGGTCGCGCTCGCGTGACCCGTGTTTCCCGTGAGCGGCTTGATCGGGAGATTGCTCTTCGCCGCGTGCCTGTTGTGTGTGGGTTTCAGGGTCTTTCCGCAGATGGCGAGGTCACGACGCTTGGTCGCGGTGGTTCCGATACCACCGCCGTCGCGTTGGCAGCCGCGCTGCAGATCGCTGAACACGGTGGCTCGTGCGAGATCTTCACGGATGTCGATGGTGTCTACACCGCAGACCCTCGCCTTGTCCCGAGCGCGTCCAAACTGGCACGCATTAGTTACGAAGAGATGCTCGAGCTTGCGCTCCTTGGAGCACAAGTCATGCATCCGCGCGCCGTGCTCTTCGGCGAGCGTTACGGCGTTCCAATCCACGTTCGACACAGTCAGCGCACAGAGACCGGCACACTGATTTGTAGGGAGACTCCCGACATGGAAGACGTCATGGTCGTTGGCGCGGCACTCAAAGCCGATCTTGGTCGGGTGAGCCTTCGTCGCATTCCGAACAACCCAGGTATGCAAGGGATGCTTTTTGAGGCTGTCGCAAAGGCCGGCATCCTCGTCGATGACATCGTGCAGACCGAGTTTGGCGAGATGGCGTCGATCTCCTTCACGGTTGACCACAGCGAACTCGCCGACGTCAAGATTGCCGCATCTCAGGTCCTCGACCGCGTGGGAACTGGTGAACTCGCGATCGAGATCGGACTCTCAAAGGTGTCTGTGGTCGGGACGGGCATGAAGAGCCATGTGGGCGTCGCGAGCCGGATGTTCACGGCACTTGGGAATGCGGGAATTTCGATCCATAACATCACGACGAGCGAGATCAAGATTTCCTGCATCGTGGGCAAGGAGCATGGGCAGCGGGCCCTCGCGATTGCTCACGAGGCTTTTGGGCTCGATCGCCTTGGCGCGGCACAGGCGGCGGGAACGGCCGGCTAATCACTTCTTTCGCGAGGCGGCTCCATTTCGCTTGGAAGCCTCCGTGCCGCGGCTACATTCGTGAGGTGCAAGGGTTCGTGTGTTCTCGAACGCGACGGAAAGACGATGGACGACCGCAGCGAGGAACAACTCGCGACTGATTTCCTCTACGGGAACGTGGACAAGCCGACGAAGGTCGAGCCGCCGCGTATTCGTGGAGTGCGGCTCGATAGGCTGATCGGTGAGGGTGCGTTTGGTGTGGTGTGGCAGGGGGAGCAGTTTGAGCCAGTTTTGCGCCCGGTGGCTGTCAAGATTCTTCGAATCGGGGCAATGGGTTCAAACGCGCAGCGGCGATTTGAGGCGGAGAAGCTTGCACTTGCGCGGCTAGAACATCCGCACATCGCCCACATTCTCGACGCCGGTACAACCGCCGAGGGTTCACCGTACCTCGTGATGGATTACATCGACGGTATCTCGTTTGACCTGTGGTGCCATCGACAGCGCGACGATGTCGCATCTCGTGTGCGGATGTGCATTCTCGTGTGCCGCGCAATTGGTTACGCGCATCGGCAGGGAATTCTGCATCGCGATCTGAAACCCGCAAACGTGCTTGTCCGATCGATCGCGTCTGGAGTTTCCGAAGCCGCGACCGACGAGCCCCGCATCATTGACTTCGGGGTAGCCAAACTTGTCGGCGATGATGCACTGCGCACGCGAACTCTTCAAGGGCCAACTGCGGCAACGCCGCTGTACATGTCGCCCGAGATTGCAGCTGGCGCGAGTGAGATTGATGGAAGAGTCGATGTCTGGTCGCTCGGAGTGATGCTATTTGAAGCGCTTGTCGGTTCGCGTCCATTTTCGAGTAGCCGCTCCGGTATCGCCGCAACTTTTGATCTGCAGAAGCAGATCACTGAAGGCTCGGCACTCCGCCCGAGCGACGCGCTTCCACCAAACGCTCCGCGTGCGCTCCGTGCGGCCCTTGAAGATGACCTCGATTGGATTGTACTTCGTGCGCTTGAACGTTCTCCCGCGCGGCGATATCTCACCCCAGACGAACTCGCGGATGATCTCGTGCGATGGATTGAAGGCGTGCCGGTGATCGCGCGACCGAGTAGTGGGCTGTATCGGCTTCGAAAATTCGCTCGGCGCAATCGCGCGGCGTTTACCACGGGAATTGCTTGCGCGACCGCGATCGGACTTGCCGCAGGTGTACTCGTTGTAGGAACGTTGCAGAGCCGCCGCGACGCGACACGGTGGCGGGAAATCGCGGCATTCAATGAGCGCATGCTTACGGCGATCGACCCAGCGGTAGCGCAGGGGCTTGATCCAACGCTCATGCGAATGGTGCTCGAAGAATCAGAGGCTGAACTCAGTCGGAGCACGCGCGATGTTGCTGTCGAAGCGGAGATCCGAATGTCGCTCGGGAACGCCTATGCGGCGACCGGGGACTCAGAGAGAGCGCTTCAGCAGTACGGCCGCGTACGAAAGCTTCGGCTCGACGCAGGAGTCGATCCTGAATCTCCGCCGCTTCGGGCTGTCGCAAACGCGATCGGTCGCGTTCTTGTGGAAGCCGGCCGACTCGATGAAGCTGGCCCAGAGCTTGACGCTGCAACCCGTGCTCGCGACACGATCGCAGCGCAGGCCCGTCATAATCGGGCATCGCTCTCTCGTGCGCGCGGCGACCTCGCGCGCGCCGAAGCTGAACTGCGCGCGGCACTCTTACTCAAGCGCGAACTACGTGTTCCTGATCTCTCGGTTCTTGACACCGAACAGGAGCTTGCGCTCGTGATCGCCGAGCAGGGACGATACGCCGACGCTGAGCCGATCGCCCGTTCGGTGCTCAGCGCGAAGCTTGCGGTACTCGGTAACTTGCACCCAGACAGCTTGCGTGCTGCAAACAACCTCGCCGAAGTTCTTCTCGCCCAAGAGGCGACAGCCGAGGCGAGTGCACTGCTCGAAGAGACGGTTCGAGGATGCGACTCCGTACTGGGTTCGGCGCATCCAGACACACTCGCCGCACGCAACAATCTTGCTGGTGTGCTCCGCGAGCGCGGCAACCTGGAAGCCGCGGCATCGCTCTACACAGCGAATCGGGTCGCGTTTCTTGAGTCGCGTGGGTCCGATGATCCGCGCTCGATTCTTGCGGGAACCAATCTTGCCCATTGCTTGTCGCTCATCGGTCGCGATGACGAAGCCGCGCAGCTCTTTCGCGAAGTGCAGATCGAAGCGCTCAAAGTGCTTGGTCCGACACATCGTTATACGCTCGCGAACGATGCCAATTACGCGACTCACCTGGTGAATACCCAACGCGAGGCAGAGGCTGTTGTGCTTCTTGACCGCACGGTTCCCTTGCTGGAGCGTGAACTAAGCCCCAATCATCCGCAGAGTCGAGCTGCGCGACTGACGCTGGCGGCTGCGCGACTCTCGATGGGCCAGCCAGAGGCGGCACTTGAGGCTCTGGGTGATATCGAGGCGATGACCATGACTGAATCACAGCGCCAAGGTGCAATCGGTCAGCGAACCTTGGAGACTGCAGCGGTGGCCGCTGAAGCTGTGGGTAATGCGGAACTTGCGAAGCGATTGCGAGCGCGGCTCGAATCGCCGCCTCATCCGGCTGGTGCGCGTAACGATTGAAGCTCCGCACGAAGCACCGAATAGAGTTCGCTTGCCCACGCGGGTAATGCGTCGCCAGTGGGAGCATCACGAGTTTCGAGATCCCAGGGGACCACGAGGAGTCGCGCTTGGTTTAAGCCACAATCAGCAGCGATTGTGAAGAGTTCCTCGGCGACCAAATCGCCCATCGCAAGGCAACCGACTGAGACGGCGCCTCCATGGATCATGATGTCATTACCGAGACTTTTACCTGACAAATCACGGCCGTCGATCCTCGCCATCTCTCTGTCGAAGGCACTGGGATAGCCCACTCGCAACGCGATGTGAAACCGACTGGATGGATGCAGTGATTCAAAACCGTACACACCTTCCGGCACTTGCAGATCGCCCTCAAGTAGTTTCGGCCCCGGTCCGCCGCTCGCTGCGAGTATTGGGAACCTAACAAGTAGGCTTTGTGAACCATCCGGTGCAGCGGCATAGACGTCGAGCTGTCGCTCGGCCTTCAGCGCCACGAAAGTGACCGACGGAGGCGGATAGACGACGCCGACAGCATCGCAGCGTGTGCGCCAACGCAGCCGACATCGGTCACCGAAGTCGGCAAGCCGTTCGGATACGGAGCGAGGCGGACGGGTTGAATCGCGCATGGTTTGAAGGAGATTCTGGCCTGTTGGGTGGAAGACGAAGGCCAACACCAGAAGCGTCGCCGGCAGGGTGATTGCCGCGATATAGAGGAGCAACTTTCGAATTGAATCTGAGCCAGGCGAGTTCATGGTTTGTGTCTGGTTCGAAGAGAGATTTGCCTGCAGGCGGTGTGCGCTGAATCGGGTTGGTTCTCCGCGCTGAACGATCTCGCCACCTCCGAAACACCACTTAACAGAATACATATTATGAGACGTTCGATTTGCCGAAACTCTCAGGAAGGGGGTGCGGCCGACGCGATCAGCATCGACCAATTCGACGGTAGTTCCACAGCCATTGGCCAGCATCAAACGAACCTTACGCGTCACGCCGTACGATTCCGCTCATGACTGAAGGTCGCGCTGACTCCGCCGAGACCCCGCGCCTCTTTCCAGAGCCGACAGAGACGACTCAACTGCAAGCATTTGCGCCGCTGTGTTCTGTCTTCCGTCGGTTTCTTAAGAGCCGCGATCTCAAGTACACGCAGGAGCGCGCAGACGTACTCGACGCGATCATCGCCCGTGATGGCGCGTTCGAAGCTGAAGAGTTGTTGCTGGATCTGCGCGCCCGCGGACATGATGTTTCGAAGGCCACGGTGTATCGCACGATCCGACTTTTGCTCGACGCCGGAATCATCACGCAGTCGCTGTTCGATGCGAAGCAATCGCACTACGAGTTACTCTACGGCCGCGAGCCGCGCGACTGCATGGTCTGCATGAAGACCGGTCGTCGAATCGAGTTCAGCAGCAAGGAACTCACGGCTCTGCGCGACCGGATCTGTCGAGAACTCGGTTGGCAACCGGTTGGACACCGATTCCAGATCTTTGCGGTTTCGCCACGCGAGTAGCGGTCCGAAGCGCGAACTCAGAGTGCCACCTCTGCGCGCATTACTCATCGAACTCTGGCGCTTCGGTTCCCGGAATTCGGTGGCGCATGAGGAGCCAGTCGCCGAGATCCGCAAGTCGACAGCGGGGGGAACAGAAGGGGGCTGACGGCGACGGTGCCCCCCCGCTTTCAACTGCTCTTCCACACACCGGACAATGCAATGAAGCGATCCTCGGCGCGCGCACAAGCAGGCTCAGTCCCTCGATGATTCGTCGATGCTCCGCGGCCTGTCCCCCGCCGAACGAAATCGTCGCGACCCGCCCTGCCTCGCAGTCATCGCTGATCGGTGCAGCATGATCGAGTGCAATTCGGATGTGCCGCGCCGGAATGGAAGTTGTGATCCGCTCGGGCCACTCGATGGCGATCACCGCGTCACCTGTGCACAGTTCGTCGAAACCGATCTGCTCAAGATCGTCGGCTGAGATTCTCCACGCATCGATGTGCACGAGCGCCCGTGCCTCGCCGCGGTGGTCCATGCGAATCGTAAATGTCGGGCTCGCGATCGCGCCCGGATCTGCACCGAGGCCAGATGCGAGGCCGCGGACCATCGTTGTCTTTCCCGCGCCGAGATCACCTGACAATAAGAGGATGAGCGCACCTGGATGAGCTGTGGTAGAGCGTAGGAGATCGCCAAGAACTTCGCCAAACTGCTCAGTTTCTGCAGTATCGCGAAGATGAAATGCGGCGACATCGATCATCGTCGAACTCCCGCGTCGCCATGTTCGAAACCGAACAGGCTCGCATCAAATGAGCCACCTGCTGCACGCACCATCACGCGCGGCGCGCCGGAAACCACGTCGCCGATGCGCGTGATGGCGATTCCGGCGATCTCCTTGGGTACTTCTCCGCGCGCGGTGAACGCAAGCTCGTAATCTTCACCGTGACCGATCGCGGCTTGGGCATCGAATCCTGCAGTGATTGGGAGACGCGAAAGTTCGATCTCCATCCCACATCGCGATTGCAGGGCGATATGACCGAGATCGCGGCCAAGGCCATCACTCACATCAATCGCAGCACCGAGTCGATCCCCTAGTGATTCGACCAACCCATGCGCAACGGCAATGCGCGGCGTGAAGTCCAAATGTCGACCGAGTCCGGTGTCCGCATCCCACGCGCCACCGATGGTTCCAGTCACGTAGATTCCATCGCCAACGCGTGCATCCCCTCGAGTGGCCACACCGCGCGTGGTGACAAGTGGAACTGCCAAAATCGTCACCGAAACAACGATCGCGGCGCGCTCGATACCCGAGGGCATCGTTGCGATATCGCCGCCGATCAGCGGCGCGCCCCAGCGTTCCGCAGTCTCACGAAGTCCTTCGAATAGCCGCCAGATGCGGTGTTGCTCCGTGTCGCGGGGAAGCGTGACACATGCAACTGTCGCGAGAGTACGAGCGTTCATCATGGCCGCAACATCGCTGACGTTTCGAAGCACAGCTTTGCGACCGATGAGATAAGGATCACATCCCCAAGGCGTGTGTTGCCCTTCGATCGCACTGTCCGCCGCGACGAGAAGTTGCGACGCACCCGGACAAGCAAGCATCGCCATGTCGTCGCCTGGTGGCAGGAGGACATCGCGCGGCAATCTCGTGTTGAGAGCAAAAATTTTGCTGAGTACATCGTGTTCGCGCATGCGGGATCCGAGAAACTCACCAGAGAACACGCACCAAGATCTGCGTGGTGATTAGTGCATAGACGCCAGCCACCAGATCATCGATCAGAATCCCGAGTCCGCCCTCAAACTTCTGCCAACCGCGCGCTGGCGGCGGCTTCACGATGTCGAAAAAGCGAAACGCAAAAAATGCGATCGCGCAGGTTGCAATGATGTGCTCATTCCGGGCTCCCCAAGGTAGCCACATAAGTGCCAGCGCTTGACCGGCAACCTCATCGGCGACGACAGCACCTGGATCTTTTCGACCGAGCCTTCGCTCGACTTCGGCACCCCAAACCAGGCATCCAATTCCGAAGACAAGCCCCATTGCCGCAAGCGACATATCAATGGCTCGCGGATCGGTGCCCAACAATGCGAGGACAAGCGCAAGCACGACTGGCGGGAGCGAGCCCCATGTTCCCGGTGCCGGGCGCATGTTGCCTAGTCCCATGCCAGTCGCGATCCAAACTCCGAAACCGCCCCCAGTCATCCGTGTGCTCATGTACCCTTCTTTCCGGCGTGCCCGGCGTCCGGCGGAGTTTCAGCGGGAAAGCGCAACGCGCGATGAACATAGGTGACAGCGCTCAGGATGGTGAGCACCACCGTCGCCCAGGTCGACGCGTCGCGCAGGAAAACCTGCCAATTCGCGGGCTCGATGCGAGTTCCCACGAAGACACAACATCCGACGCAGAATGATTGGACAAACATTTTGATCTTGCCTGACCAATCGGCGGGGAATGCAATCCCGCGCGATTCGGCGTAAGAGCGAATGCCGGTGACGAGTAGTTCGCGAAGCAAGATTACGACGACCATCCAAGGGGCGATGCCTGAGCCAATCATCGCATTCGCAGGAATTGGTTCAAAGATGGGCGAAGCGAGATAGATGAATCCGCCGAGCACGAGCATTTTGTCGACAAGCGGATCCATCATTCGCCCGAAGACGCTCACGACCGCCCAACGTCGCGCGAGATAGCCATCGACGATGTCAGACACGGCTGCGACGGCGAAGATCGCCATGGCCCACGAGCCTTCGTATGCGAGTTGCTCTGCAGTTTCACTGCGGTCGAGGCGCTGGAGCATCGCGAAGAAGACCACGGCAAGGACGAGCCGCACCATGGTGATCGCATTCGGAAGGGCGCGCCGAAGCGGCGTCTGCATGGCCGGATCCTACCGTGGCGCTTCGGTGTCGCGTTGTCGCTTGGTTGCGGGAAACCGTCGCGAGCCATACATTCCCACCCTTTCCTGCCCGATTGTCGGGCGACCTTGTGTTGGGGAGGCCAACCCGACCGGAACATTGCGGCGATTTGCCGCAGCGACCGAGAACTTTCGAGAACGCGGCATGGATTTCGCCTTTCCTCCCCTCCTCTCGCATGCAGTGCTCGCCGAGGCTGCGATCACTGCACCCGCTGCCGCGCCCGCCATCGCGCTTACGATCGCTGCCGCAATCAGCGCTGCAGGTCTCGCGCTACTGATGCAACCCGGCCGTCAAGGCATGCGCCTTGCCGGAAGCGTGATCGGCCTCGCAGGCTTTGCAGCGCTCGCGGTAGAAGTGCTGAAGCGCACGACCACCGATGGCGATACGACTGGGTTCCCGCCGGTCTTCCCGCTCGTCTTCGGCTGTATCTCGTTGATCGGTGCAGCGCGCATGATTTCGCACCCGCGCCCGGTCTTTGCCGCGCTCTACTTCATTCTCGTTGTCATCGCGACTGCGGGCATGTTCTTGCTTCTCGGCGCAGAATTCATGGCATTCTCGCTCGTGATCGTCTACGCCGGTGCGATCCTTATCACCTACATGTTTGTGCTCATGCTTGCACAGCAGTCGCCGGTCGCTGGCGTCGGCGACGCTTGGTATGACCGAGTCCCTCGCGAATCCATTTCCGCGGTGGTGATCGGATTTGTGATGCTCGCCACACTGTCGGACGCGTATTTCTCGAAGAATGCGCAGCGCTTTCTTGAGGACCGCACGGTGGCAACGGAGGCGGAGGGGATCAACGCGAGTTGGGCGCGGCTCGACAGTATGCCGAAACTTTTGTTGGAAACGACACGCGATGCATACGCCGCCGAATGGAAGTTAGCGCGCAAGAACGGTGGCACTGGGGATATGCCGGAGCTCACTGGAATCGTGCGGGCAAGCGGCGGGTCTGCAATAAAAATCAGCGGTGACACTGCGAGCGTCGAGGCGACTCTTGCGGATGGCTCGACGACATTGGTGGCACTCCCGGTTTCAATGCTTCCCATGAACAGCCGCCAAGTGGGCGTTGATCTTGTCTCGAAGTTTCCCGCTGGCCTTGAAATTGCGGGTGTGGTGTTGCTGATGGCACTCTTTGGAGCGGTGATCCTCGCACGCAAGCAGATCGAACTTGGTGAGGATGAGCGCCGCGAGATCGCCGGAATGCGTCGATTCACGGTTGATGGCGAGTCCGGCGGAACGGGAGGTTCGCGGTGAATGCACTGACTTCCACACTCGCTGCGTCCGATGCAGCGACGGTCAACATCGCGCTCCTCGTAAGCGCGCTGCTCTTCACCTGTGGCCTCATCGGCTTTCTTAGTCGACGCAACATGATCATCATGTTCCTCTGCACAGAACTTATGTTCCAGGCGGCGGCGTTGGCCATGATCGCGTTTGGCAAGGTGCACCATGACATCTCGGGCGAGGTCTTTGTGATCTTCATTCTTACGGTTGCGGCCGCAGAAGCAGCGCTCGCACTTGGCCTGGTCGTGCTCCTCTATCGCCGTCGCGAGACGCTTGATTCTGAGGCATGGTCAGAACTGAAGGAAGCGTGAGCCCCCATGACGCTTTTTGAACCGCGTTGAAAGCACGCTCAAGCGCCCGTCATACAGCCCGTGATACAGCCCGCGACCAAGACTGTGGTCAAACCACACCGCCCTTGGAAGCAGACCCCGGCCAAGTGAATCTCGAGTGATCGACATGATTGAACTCGCAAGCATCCCGACTGCAACACTCAACTTTCCCGCCGTACTCGGTGAGGCCGCGCATGTTGCCAGCAGCGTGGCGACTATTCCCCCCGCAGTCGCGGCCCCCGAGCTCTCGTGGGCTGGACTCATCTTACTTTTCCCGGCAATCGCGGCTGTCCTTTGCGGACTGTGCGCGATTATGCGGGTGAGAAATAAGCTGCCCGGCATCATCACCGCGGTAGCACTGCTCGCCTCCTTTGCAACCACCCTCCTGCTCTTCAAAGCGTGTCCAACGGATGCTGCGCGCACGGTGCATGTCTTCGATTGGATCAGTGTTTCCTGGAAGGGCCAAGTTGCCGAAGGCTCGTTCGTCTGGAACAGCCTGAACGCGCCGTTCTCCCTCTACATCGACTCACTCACACTGTTTTGGATGCTGTTTGTCACTGGCCTTGGTTCACTGATCGCGATCTACGCGACGGAGTACATGGAGGCAGATACGGGCAAGGGGTATGCGCGCTTCTTCGGGTCTGTGAGCATCTTTCTGTTCGCGATGGGTTCGCTCGTCATGGGTGGAAACCTGCTGCTGCTCTACCTTGGCTGGGAGGGCGTTGGCCTCGCGAGCTACCTCCTCATCGGCTACTACTTCACGAAGCCCAGTGCTGTTGCGGCTGCGAAGAAGGCGTTCATCGTCAATCGCATCGGCGATCTCGGCCTCGCCCTTGGCATCTTCCTTATCTGGGTCAACTACGGAACGATTGAATACGACGGTCTCTTCCAAGCGCTTTCGGCCGGAAGCGTCGGTGTCACCGGTGAGTCTCTCACGAGCGCCTGGGCGAAGGAAGCGATCCCGTTCTGTCTCATGCTGGGTGCGTTTGGAAAGTCGGCGCAACTTCCGTTGTATGTCTGGCTCCCCGATGCGATGGAAGGTCCGACGCCGGTTTCAGCGCTTATTCACGCAGCGACAATGGTCACCGCGGGGGTGTATCTGATCGCGCGCATGTATCCCTTCTTCGAGCTTCATCCGCTCGCCTTCACGACCGTCGCGTGGGTCGGATGCTTGACGGCACTCTTCGCAGCGACCATTGGCATGGCGCAGTACGACATCAAGCGTGTCATGGCGTACTCGACGATTTCTCAGCTTGGCTACATGTTCCTTGGCCTTGGCGTCGGAACTTCGGTCGGTGCCGTCTATCACGTGTTTACCCACGCGTTCTTCAAGGCACTTCTCTTCCTCTGCTGTGGCGCCATCATGCACGGGATGGCGGGCCAGCTTGACCTCCGTAAACTGTCCGGTCTTCGAAATGTCAAGGGCTTCGGGATCATCAGTTGGACCTTCCTCATCGGATGCCTGTGCCTCGCCGGGTTCCCATTTACTGCTGGATTCTTCTCAAAGGACGCGATCATCGCGCAAGCCTTTGGCAGCGAGAATCCGACATTCAACCTCCTGGGTTGGTTGGCGATCTTCACCGCGTTTCTTACGGCCTATTACGCGTTTCGCGTGTGGTTCCGTGTCTGCGGTGGTCCGGTGATGTTTGAGCCGGGAGAAGACGATCATGGACATGCAGATGATCATGATCGTGATCGTGATCATGATCGTGGACACGGGAGCGGTCACTCTCCGAAAGCAGCCCAACACGCACACGCCTTCCATCCTCACGGCCCCCGCCTCGCTGTGAATGGCGTGCTCCTCATCATCTGCATCGGCGCGCTCCTCGCGTCCATCCCTGGATTCATGGAATTGCTTGGTGGTCACAACTGGGTCGAGACGATGGTGGCTCATTCTTCCGCTGTCGGCGGAATCCCAGCGCACGGCCATGCAACCGATGGAGCCGAGCACGCACACCACGCACTCTCATTCATCGGAATTGCCGATGTGCACACGGCAACAAGCGTCGTCGCGAGTACTGCGGGCGTTCTTGGAATTTTGCTGGCTGCATACTTCCATCTGCTCAATCGAGGCGCAGCGGACCGATTGCGCGCTGCGTTGCTGTCAAACGGCCTGACACGCTGGCTTCCGCTTGCGATGGAGAACAAGTGGTATGTCGACGAGATCTATCACGCAGTGTTCCGTCTCCCAGCGTGGGTGCTTGGCCACCTGTTTCTCTTCGTGGATAAGCACATCATCGACGGACTCAATGTCAATGGTGCGGCGAGTATCCCTGTTTGGGTTGGACGTCTGTTCCAACCGCTCTACAACGGCGTCCTGCAGGGCTACGCAGCCACGATGGCAGGTGGCGTGGCACTGATCGTCGCATGGGTGTTCTGGATCTGGTTGCGCGGCGGTTGATGCAAGCGTGACGTCACGAATGAAAATCGAATGAACTGGCTACGGAACGGCTGATGCTTCCACTTCTCACCTATCTCCTTCTCATCGTCCCCGCGGTCTCCGCATTGCTCATCGCGTTTGCGCCGAGCAGGCTCGCGAAGTGGGTTGCGACTTTCGGTTCACTTGCTGCGTTTGCGGTGACTATCGCTTTCGCTTGGGCGTTCCCCGGGTGGAACGATGGTTCGTTCGCGCCAGCAGACATGAGCATTCCGATCATGCCATCGCTTGGAGTCGCGCTCTCGCTCGGCACCGACGGCGTTGGACTCATGCTGATTTTGTTGACCAACTTTCTGATGCCGCTCGCGCTGATCGGATCGTTTACCGCCGTGACAGAGCGGGAGAAAGAGTATTACGCCTGGTTCATGCTGCTTCAGACCGCGATGGTCGGAGTGTTTCTTGCACGCGATGTCATTCTCTTCTACACCGCGTACGAATTCACACTCGTACCGATGTTCTTCTTGATTGCGATTTACGGCGGAGCTGAGCGGCGTTCGGCGTCGATCAAGTTCTTCCTCTACACATTCCTTGGCTCCGTGTTGATGCTCTCGGGCCTCATTTATGTCGCAGCCCAACATGCGATGAAGTCGGGCGTCTGGAGTTTCGACCTTGCGACACTCACGAACTTCTGCTCGACCGAGATGTCCAACACGCAGCAGTACTGGGTCTTCATTCTGCTGATGGCAGGTTTTGCGGTCAAGGTTCCACTCTTCCCAGTTCACACCTGGCTTCCGCTTGCACACGATCAAGCGCCTACTGCGGGCTCCGTCATTCTCGCTGGAACACTTCTGAAACTCGGCACCTACGGAATTTTTCGTATCGCGATGCCTGCGGCTCCAGTCGGTGGCGTCGAATTGAACCACTTCATCGCGGTACTGTGTGTAATCGGCATCATCAACGCGGCGCTCATCTGCTGGGTGCAACACGACGCCAAGAAGCTTGTGGCGTATAGCTCGGTGAGCCATCTCGGATTCTGCATGCTTGGCTTGTTCTCGCTCAATGCGATCGGTGGTACGGGTTCGTTCATGTACATGATCAACCACGGACTTTCGACTGGCGCGATGTTTCTTTGCATTGGCATGATCTATGAGCGATACCACACCAAGGACATGGATCAACTCGGTGGACTCTTCCGCAAGATGCCAGTGTGGTCGTTCTTCATGGTTTTCTTCACGCTCGCGAGTCTGGGCCTACCAGGGCTCAACGGGTTCGTCGGAGAGTTTCTATGCCTCATGGGAACGTTTACAGCAGAGCCCAATTCGGTCGGCGGGTATCCGGGAATTCTTGGGCCGTGGTGGGCGATCATCGCTGGACTTGGGCTGATTCTCGCTGCGATGTACCTCCTCATCATGCTTGGCAAACTCGTGTGGGGGCCGCTGCGCGAGCCGAGCAGTCATGATGCAGTGGGTGAAACTGGTCATGCATCACGAGAAGCAAACGGGCATGGAACTGGTCATAAAACCAGTCATGGGACTGGTCATGGGACTGGTCATGGAACTAGTCATGGAACTGGAAATGAAAATGGTCATGGCGCCGGCAATGGCACCGGAGATGGCACGAGGCATGGAGCCGGGCATGAACCTCGTTCGAGCCCCCGTGATGGAGCTGCTCACGGTCATCACGGACATGCGCATCACCTTCCACCGGATCTTTCAGGTCGAGAAATCGGCATCCTTGTGCCCATTGCGATTGTTTGTCTTCTCATCGGGTTCTATCCACGCCCGATGCTCGATGCGATTTCGCCGAGCGTCGAGAAGGTGCTCGTCGAGTATCCAAAGCATGTCGAAACCTATTTGCGCGAAGGATCGCTCCTCGAGCGAATTCGTGAGGATGTCGAGGGCGTCGCAGTTGCGCTGCCTTCAGAGTCTTCCCCTGTTGCTGCTCGCAGTGCAACGCCTTCGACCCGCTGAACGCCATTCCGACGACAGAAGCTCGTAACACGCGAACACTCCCATGACCACGATGGATACCTTGGCATCACTCACCCTCGCCGCCTCGCCCATGTCTGCGAAGTTGACGCTGATCGCACCGGAAATGCTCCTCTTCGTCGGCGCGGTCGTCGTCGCGGTGCTTGGACTTTCACGTTCTGCATCGATTCGACGTTCGGTTCCCTTTGTGACGACGGTGTTTCTTGCCGGTTCGATCGTCGTCACTGCCGCGGTCTATCGCTCCGACTCTGTGGAATCCAGCGGGCTGATTCTTCCCATGCTCGGGGGCTACGCGAAGGCGCTGATTGCGGCTATCGGCATTCTGCTGGTTATGGTTGCCGGATCCTCGATTGATCGAAAGCTCGAAGAGGCCTTTGACTCTGGGCGTGCGGCGTTCGATCCGATCCGCGTCATGCGCGGTGAGTTCTTTGCATTCTTCCTGCTCTCTATTGCAGGAACAATGCTGATCGCGAATTCGAGTGATCTCATCTGGCTCTTCCTCGCACTTGAACTCGCGAGTCTTCCCACCTACGTAATGGTTGCGGTGAGTCGTGGAACACGGCGTGCGCAGGAAGCGGCAGTCAAGTATTTCTTCCTCGGAGCGTTGTCGGCTGCGATTTTCCTCTACGGGTTCGCGCTGCTCTACGGCGCGACGGGAACCCTGAACCTCCTTGAGATGCGCGAGCGTCTGACTGCGCTCGCGTTGACGGACGCGGGAATGCCAACCCTCGCCATCATCGGCGGAGTACTTGCCACACTGGGGATTAGCTTTAAACTCGCTGCGGTACCGATGCACTTCTACGCGCCCGATGTTTACGAGGGTGCGAGTGCGCCGACAACGGCGTTTCTTGGATTTATTCCGAAGATCGGTGGCGTGCTCGCGCTGATGGTGTTGCTCTCTGTGTTCTGGGGAGCGGGGCAACTTCCGCCTGCGTTACTTGCGGTGCTGTGGATGCTCGCGGTACTCACGATGATCCTTGGTAATGTCGGAGCGCTTCTCCAGCGCAACATCAAGCGCATGCTGGCGTATAGTTCAATTGCGCAATCGGGATACCTCTTGATCGGCATCATCACCGGGCCTGGAGCGGGTTTTGATTCGATCCTCTTCTATCTCGTCGGTTACGGAGTCATGAACACAACGATGTTCGCCGTGCTCGCCTCGCTTGAACGACAGGGCGAGGAGGTTGAGACGCTCGACGACCTCTCGGGACTGCGCGTCCGTCAACCTGTCCTCGCGTGGATGTTTGCGATTGCCGCGATTGGACTGATCGGGATTCCGCCACTCATCGGCTTCTTTGGCAAGTTGGCGCTCTTCGCGGCGGCGATTGATCACGGACACACTGAACTTGTCATTGTGGCCGCTGTAACTACGGCAATCAGCGCGTATTACTACCTCCAACTCGTTGCCGCTCCCTTGCTTGGCCAGCCAAACGCGCGCACCGATTCCGTCCATGCTGTTCCAAGCGCATGGCCGCGAATCGCGGCGGTGATTTGCGGTATCGGCGTCCTCGTGATGCCTGCCGCGATCGACCAATTGGTGACCGCTTCTGCCGCGACGAACGCACCAAGCACTGCGAACTCCCCCGACGGAGCGGCTGCTGTCGCGGCACCCGCTCTTGTGGAACCAGCAATGCAGGCGCCAGCTGTCGCAACCCGCTGACGAATCCACTTTTTGATTTCGAAGCCTGTTCAGCCAACAGGCTTGCCCACAGAAACAACTGGCAAGCCTTTCAAACGACAATGCCCCGCGGAAATCCGCGGGGCATTGTCGTTTGAAAGGCGCGACCGGCAGGAATCGAACCTGCAACCCCGAGCTTCGTAGGCTCGTGCTCTATCCAATTGAGCTACGGTCGCACACGGGTCGGAGAGTATACCGAAATACCAACGGCCGTAAAGGGCCGAACTGCCTGCGCGTCCTGCGCGTTCGGCGCGATCCGCGCACCAATGCCGCCCTGCGGAACGACGTGACGGCTGGAGTAGTCGCGCAGCGCACACTCCGCCTCAGCAAGGTCCCCACGCCCCGAGAAGTGCAGAGAGATCGGCTGCATTCACCGCTCCGCTGCCGTCGATGTCACCTGCGCCGCTGCTGCCCCAGTTTCCGAGGAGCGTCGAAAGATCGGCGGCGTCGACAGTTCCACTTTCGTCGATATCAGCCGGGCACGGCGGTGGTGGCGGAACTTGCTTCTCATACGCTCCCCGATCCACGATCGGCGCAGTTCCAACGCCAGTGTCGGCAACCGTCGGATCGTCGACAAAGCGCGCAGCACCATCCGCGTCAACCGTCGTCCCCGCAGGCACAAGCGTGTTTGACCCAGCATCGATCGCGGGCGAGTTTGGCATTAGACGGAAGTTCCGTGCTGCCTGATCGACAAACATTGGGTTGCCATTGATGTTGGCGGTTCCGGTGAATCCACCTTGAACGATGGAGTAGCTCACCGTGGTTGTACCACCGGAATTTGTCAGCTGATTCGCAACACTCGTACCACCCGGGCCGGTGTTGGCCCAAAGGATGCAATTGGCGATCGTTGAAGTTCCGCCGGTGTTGATGATGCCGCCAGCAAGGGTGGTCGCGCTGTTAGACACAAAAGTCGAGTTGCGCGCCGTTACCGCGCTTGAGACACCGATCCACAGCGCCCCGCCGCCATTCGAACCCGTTGCGGAATTGCCACTGAAAATGCAATTCGTGTACCTCGTCTGTGAACCGCCGTAACTCTCGCACGCACCCGCGCGCGCTGCGCTATTTCCGATGAACGTGCATTGATTGAAGGTGCCGACGACGTTGTTCATGTCGAACGCGCCGCCATAACTCCCGCCGACATTGTTTTCGAAACGGCAATTGGTGAAGGTCGCAGACGCCGTAAAGATGTAGCCCGCGCCGCCACCGAAGGTGCATCGATTGCCGGTGAAGTTGCAGTTTCGAATCGTCGGGCTACCCGAGTTCACGATCAAGATCCCACCGCCCTTGTCGTAGTTCGATGCGGTGGCGCCATTGGCGTAACCGCCCTTGATCGTGAAGCCGTCAAGGATCGCTGTCGCGGTTGCCCCGCTTCCCACAAACACGTGATAGCTGTTGTCTGTGAGGTTCGTCGCACCGATGTCATTCCCAAGCAGATCTCCGGTGACGACCGTTGGATGGGTTGCCCAATCACGTTGCGCGAGCTTCGCCTCGGTCCCAACAAACCCACCATAGATCGCGACGCCCGTCTTCAGCGTGAGAAACACGGTGCGCGCAGTGCCCGTCGTCGGCTTGTACGTTCCTGCAGCGACCCAAATCTGGTCGCCGCTGACGCTCGCGGTGAGCGCGGAGGCGAGTCCGCCTGGACCCTGGTAGGCATCGGTCCATGACGTTCCATTGTTCGCGCCGCTCGTGAGACCGGCGTTGACAAATCGAGTTGCAGCCGAGGATTCGTCCGTGATGACGAGAGAAGTGACGAACGTCAAGGAGGCGGCGAGGATAGTCTTGTGCATGAGCGAGTTCCGACAACTGAAGCTGGGAGAATCAAATGTACTCCCCGACGGCTCGAAGTCGACGGGAACCATCGTCGAGCAACAGGATTTGCCCGATTCAGAACGGTTTACGGACCAACGAGCCAAGCACACTCCTGTTGGTGGCACTTCAAGCCATTCGATAGGTCGGACGGATACTACTGAGCTGATCGAGAGCGAGTTGTTTCCCCCACCCACCATCGCACGGTCCATCTTTCGACGCAGTGTTGTAGTGGTGTTTGGTGTTGTTCTCATGGTGATCGGCGTGGCACTTGGGCCGGTGCCGGTCATCCCCGGCTTTCCCTTCGTTATCGCAGGCGCGTTGATGCTCGCGACGTCGAGTCAGACGGCCCGATCGGGATTGAACCGAGTCGAGCGATGGCTACCAGTTTCCACGCGGCGCGGCCTGCGCCGACTCCTGCGCCGACCCTCCTCGACAAGCCCCATTTCGGACCGATCCGAAACACGCGCAACGCGGTAAAGTCTCGGGATGGCGATCGGTGAAGAGGCTTCGGCACGCGAAACAACGGAACTCGACCCGATCGACCGCGCATGGCTCGCACGGCGATTCGCTGGTGCGCCGCTCATTTACGGCCTCATCGCGATCGCTACAAGCCTCTTGATGCTGGGCCTTCTCTTTGGTGCACTTGGGCTGAGGGCAGGGCTTGATCTCTGGAGAACAGGCACGCGCCGCGGAATTGTCGCTATCGGAATCGCCGTGAGCTTTGCGGGAATCGTGGCAAGTGTCGTGTGGGCGGTCGTATGGGGCTCAATCCTCGCGAGCGTCCTTCTTGGTCGCGACGCGATGCGTGAAGCAGAGCGCTGGCGCGGCACCGAGATGATGGAGCTGTCCACGCAAGGTGTCGAGATTGTCCCACCACCCGAGGGAGTCGAGCGAACGGCGCTTCTTTTTATCAGGGTCGGCTGGGATCCCTGCGCCGAAGCGATTCGGACTGCAGCAGCCGTCGCCGCGACTGTCCCCAACTGCCGATTGATTCTCGTCGACCCAACGGCGAGCACAACAGCGATTCGCGCGTTTGGGCTTGCTCATGGTGCGGAAACCGCCGTGATTGGAGGCGGCTTCACATTTCCCCCGCCGCTCGACGGCGTTGCGGCGTTTCCAACACTTGTGGTCATCGACCGATCGGGTGTGATCGAGTCTGCGCTTGTCGGTGCACATCCCGCCTCAGACCTCGAACTCGTCTTTAATGGTGCCCTCGCGAAAGTCGAGTCGACGCCCGGCCAAGGTCGGTGACGAAAGCATCCGCAGGAAGACGTAGCGATCTCAATGATGGCCCGCATACCACGAGTACCACGCGTCGCAGCCGGCCACGGCGTACCCATCGTTGGAATTGACGTTGAGACAGCGTGCTCTGAGCATGGAGCGGTCTGCTCAATCGGCGTGGCCGTCGTGTGGCGCGGAGAGGTCTTTCGCGAGGCACATTGGTATCTCAATCCTGGTACGAGATTCGATCCGCGATTCATTGGTATTCACGGGATTACACCGGCGCGAGTCACTGGCCAGCCCAAACTCTCCGTTGCATGGAGCGATGTTCGTGGATTCATCGATCGCGCACTCACAGAGACACGCGAGCCGACGCTGTTCGATGCGACGCTTTGTCCCGGCGGCGACGGCCCGGCTGCGCTTTATGTGGCACACAATGCGCCGTTTGATCGTATGCAGATTGAACGTGCGCTCGGCGCGCCTCTCCCCTTTCGCATGGCTTGCACCGTTGCAATGTCACGCCGGGCGTTTCCGAAACTCGCGCGTCATAACCTCGCTACGGTTTCTGCGCATCTTTCGATCGCACTCCGACACCACGATGCGCTCAGCGACGCACGCGCATGCGCGCTGATCGCAGATCACTGCGTTCGCCTCGGCGCCGGATCGTAGGTGTTGCGCACAGGTCGATCGACATCAACGGGCGCTTCGTAAAATATCGTTTCTGCAAGTCTTTCCCGCAATTGATCAGTTGCGCCGACACCATCGCTCTAGCGTTCATGCACGCGTGTCGGACTGAAAGAACACCCGGTGCCTACCGCGGTACTTCCACACCATCGACACTTGGCGCCCGGACCATGGCGATGTGCTCGGTTCGGGCTGAATGAGCATCCGTTGCCGAACGCAGTCGATCCACAATACTCGCACCGTGAAGCATCACCAGAATGTTCGTGGCGTCGATGCGGGCTGAACGAACAGCCGCTTCCAAACGCGGTCGAATTACAGTAGCGGCAGCGTGTTGTCATGGTGTATTCCGCGATCAAACGGTGATAGGTCACTCTCTACGCGCGATCGCCGAGTGCAGCGCGCACGATGAAGTGCAGAAATGTTGAGTGGCGCGCAACAGCGATTGAAGTCCGCGGAGACCAAGTAGCGTCGAGAATGACATCGCCAGTCGACTTGTCTGCGGAGGCGTGAAGCGTATGAATGTCTAACCCCGACTGTGGCGCGAGGCGAACATCAACCTCGTCGGGCTCCGCACGAATCCGCCATCCGCCAAGCGAGTCGTCAGCGACCGCACCGTCGTGTAGAACAAACTTCACCCCGACCTCGGATAACTCAATGGCGCGATATCGACCAGCAAGAGTCCGAAACACGGGACCCGCATGCGCTGGAATGCGCGCGCGGGCACGGTCTTCTGCAGTAGCGGCCTCGGTACGAATCATCCCCTTCGCCACGACTTCCGCGAATGTGCGCTCAACGTCCTCGATCGGCCGTTCGTCGAAGGTCGCAAACTCTGCTTCGCCCTCAGCCCCTCCCGAGTTCGCTGCGACGCGTCGTCGCCAAGCCCGCAGAAACCAGGTAGCCGCGACGAGGATCACGAGGAGTGAGACCACGACACCGGCGACAACGGACGTGTCTGAGCTTACGGAAGCTGTCAGCAAAATCGTCGTTGAGACCATCGATGAAGTCTACAGACTGCAACTCCGCGACCGGAAGGCTTCAGCCGACAGTGACACCTGCCAAAAACAAAGTTGCAAGCCGTAAAAGCGACAATCGGGCGAGCGCCCGTTTGTCGTTTCTACCGTAATTGATGTCGCTTAAAGCGAAAGTGGACCATACAGGACTTGAACCTGTGACCTTCTCCGTGTCATGGAGACGCGCTAGCCAACTGCGCCAATGGTCCCGAGTCGGACATTCTACCTTCGATTGAATTCCTTGCAAGCCGGTTGGAGGGTTTCTCAGCGCTTGGCAAGCCGGAGCAACCTTGGGCGTGCCTAAAAAGTCTCATTCAACAATATTTTGTTTGTGGTGTTGAAAACTGGCGCTAACTTGAATCGAGAGGGTTCGACGAGGGCGGCGCTTCAGCGCCGTGTTCCTGTCCACGTCCAAGACCCTTCACTTGTCTCCAAAGCGTTTGAAAGAACGGGTGTTCCGCACCCTTTCGGACAGGCTTGGTTGGGGGGTCTTTGCGGGAGGCAACGCGCCTTGCCTCCCAAAGTCCTGTCCCACGGCGCTTCGGAGTTTCACAGTGAAAAATCTTGTTTCCCTTACTGCATTGGCCCTCGCCACTGCCGTTGCCGCGAGCACCAATGCAGCTCTCGTGTACGGCGGCGGCACCGAGACTGGTTCCCGCTTCAACCCTGGCGCCGGCGCCATCTCCTACATGAACTGCTTCACAGCCGTGGGCGCGGGCGAGACCCAACTCTCGCTTGAGAGCGCGATCGTCGGCATCCGCCGTCTCGTATCGGCGGGCAGTCTCACCGATGTCGGCATCAAAATCTACGCGGCAGAGATGACCTACGACGGAACGAACTTCGGCCGCGGCGCCGATTACTTGGTCTACTCGTCGGCGTCGCTCGGCGCTGGCACCGCCTCGGTGACGCAACTCGTGAACACGGGCGCCGTCTCAGGCGTAACCCTGAACCTCGAAACCGTCTCGAACGCCGGGCTCGGCGGTTGGTGGATCGGCGTCGAGTTCACCGGCGTCAACGCGGCCAATACCGCCAACGGCTGGCGCGTGGTCAATGCCCCGACCACCGGTGCGTCGCTCAACGCCTTCGGCGTCTTCAACAACGCCGGCAGCGGCGT
>CAMDMA010000010.1 GCA_945902075.1 Candidatus Kuenenia stuttgartensis
GAACAGGCGAAGCGCGATCTTTCGGGCGGCAACCTCCGACTTGTGGTCTCGATCGCAAAGAAGTATCGCAACCGCGGACTCCCCTTCCTCGACATCATCCAGGAAGGCAATACAGGCCTTATGCGTGCGGTCGACAAGTACGAGTACAAGCGCGGATACAAGTTCTCGACGTACGCGACATGGTGGATCCGCCAGGCGATCACTCGCGCGATCGCCGATCACGCACGGACGATCCGAGTCCCAGTCCACATGATTGAGACCATGTCGAAGTTGCGGAACATTCAGAAGGCGCTGCTTCAAGAACTCGGCCGCGAGCCGACGATTGAAGAAATCGCCATCAAGGCGAAGATGCCGATTGAAGAGACGCGACGCGTGATGAAGATCTCGCGCCATCCAATCTCTCTCGACCGTCCGGTCGGCGAGAGCGAGGACTCCCACTTCGGCGACTTCATCGAGGATGAACGTCAGGCGAGCCCGTCGGATTCGGCAACGAGCGACATGCTTCGTCAACGCATCAACGATGTGCTCAAGACCCTGACCTACCGCGAGCGCGAGATTCTGAAGCTCCGCTACGGCATTGGCGACGGCTATACGTACACACTCGAAGAAGTCGGCCGCATCTTCAAGGTCACGCGCGAGCGCGTCCGCCAAGTCGAGTCGAAAGCGATTCGGAAGCTACAGCATCCAGTGCGTCGTCAGCGTCTCGCGAGTTTCCTCCCGGGTCACATGGCAGACCTCGAGGGCGAGCCAGATGCGATGAGTGATGTCGGCGCAGATGATTGAGACTTGATGATTTGTGCTTGAAGCTCTTGCCAAGAGACTCAAACTCGTTTGACTGAGATCGCGCGGTGCAAGCAATGCACCGCGCGATCTTTTTGCTTCTTCCTTGTCGGGGAAGGTCACGGGTTGGGCCAGCGTCTCCAGTTCATGCCCGAGACAGATTCCACGAGACAGATTCCACGAGACAGATTCCACGAGACAGATTTCACGAGACAGATTTCAGCATACGGGTCACGGTTCAGTTCCGAGACGGTGGTGCACCGCTTGTGGTCGATCGACGAGCAGTGCTTCAACCGTACGGTCCCGCTGCGGGAACGGCAGGAGTTCCTACATCCACGCGACTCGTGACCATCGAGAGCGTCCTCCCCCCATCGACGCGAAAGGTTCTCTCGGTCGCTGGTCAACCGATGTCTGAAGGTCTCGATAGCATCCTGAGCGTGAGGGCGATGACGTGGGCGGGTCGCGCGATGGCTGCGGGCGAGACGGGTCTTGGCGCGGAATTCACTCCCAATGCGGGTATCACATGGTTGCCGCTGTTTATGCCGGATAGCGCACGGTTTCAAGCCACGATGTGTATCACTCAATGAGCGGCCCCGCGTTCACGCGCTCCGCGTGTGTCGCACGATCAACAATTCCGCACGCGCAGGCTCACATACTTGAGGTCGGTATACGCATCGAGTCCGTGCGTGCCGCCCTCTTTACCCAAGCCGGAATCCTTGCGCCCACCGAACGGAGCCTCCGCAGTGCTCGGTGCACCGTCGTTGGCACCGATGACCCCGAAGTCAAGCGCTTCTGCGACACGCAAGAGGCGGTCGGCGTCTTGCGTCATCACATAGCCAGCAAGCCCGTACGGAACCGCATTTGCCATCGTGATCGCCTCTGATTCTGAGTGAAAGGTCATCGCGGCGACCACAGGCCCGAAGGTCTCTTCGCGACTACATCGCATCGTCGGATCGCAATTTGAAAGGATCGTCGGTTCATAAAACCGCCGCGAGAGCCCCGCAACTTCGGCGCGGCGACCACCAACGCGCAGCTGCGCACCGTGCGCGACGGCATCGGCAACATGCGACTCCACCTTCTCGATCGCGGCGTCATTGATCAGCGGGCCCATGCGCGTGAATTCAAGCGTCGGATCACCGATCATGTTCGCGAGCGCACGCACGCGCACCTCGAGCCGAGCGAGAAACTCTTCCGCAACCGATTGCTCCAACAGAAATCGATTCGCGCAGATGCACGTCTGCCCCATGAAGCGGAACTTCGAGAGCATCGCCTGCTCAACCGCCCGGTCGATGTCGGAATCAGCGAACACCAAAAACGGCGCATTTCCGCCGAGTTCAAGCGCAGTTTTGAGAAGTCTTGGAGCACACTGCGCCGCGAGGATACGACCGACTTCGGTCGAACCGGTGAAGCTCAACTTTCGTGTTGATGGATGAGCGATCAACGCCTGTGCGACCGTCGGCGGATCACCAACGACGACGCTGAACGCGGCGGCTGGAGCACCTACTTCGTGCGCGCAGTGCTCAAAAATCGACGCAAAAGCAAGTGCCGCAAGCGGCGTCTCTTCCGCTGGTTTCACGACTTGTGAGCAACCGGCTGCCAGCGCGGGCGCGAACTTTCGCGCGATCATCGCAAGCGGAAAGTTCCATGGCGTGATCGCGACCGTCGCGCCTATTGGCTCGCGAAGCACCAGGACCCGACGGTCAGACATGCGTGATGCCGGAAGCTCACCAGTTGCCATTTCCGCCGCCGCCGCCGCGTTCTCGAAGAAACTGGCTGCGTATTCAACTTCGCCACGACTCTCAAGAATTGGCTTGCCACTCTCAAGCGTCAAGATCGATGCGAGCCGAGCTGCGTCCATGCGGATTCCAAGCGCGAGTCGTCGCACGAGCTCCGCGCGCTTCAGCAGCGGAAGCGCTTTCATGTCGCGTGCCGCTTGAGAGTTCGCTTCAGCCGCACGCATCGCAAGCGTCGCGCTAGCACCGCTGATCGAGGCAATTACGGCGTCGTTTGCCGGATTCACGACCACAATCGACTCAGCGTCACCGACAACAAATTCGCCGCCGATGTATTGGCGTGTTTCAAGATCGCGCATAGAACTCATCCCCCCAACTCAGCGCTGCTTCAAGTAATCCTCAAGCCGCTCAGCTTTCCGCACGAGAAACGGAACATGCTGTTCTGACACGCGCAAAAACTTCACCAACACCTTCATGGTTTGGTCGAACTCTTCCGCAAATTTTTGCTGCTCCTGATCTTTCCAACTGCCTTGGAGTGCGCCCATCTTGGCGCCCATTGCACTCACTTGGCCCTGAAGTTCACCATTAAACCGGTGAAGATCTTGGGCGAAGCGGCGGAGTTCTTGTGGGTCTGCGATTGCCTTAGCCATGGCCGCAGTTTACCCAGCAGGCACGGGTCATGATCGGTCATCGCCACACTCGTTCCGGACCCGGCGGAGCGTTTCGTCCATCATGTCGAGTGCGTTCATGGCTGCCCGGAGTTGCTTATCGATCGGATCGATCGATCGCTCCTTGAACGCCCGCGAGGTGTCGTCACGCCATGCCTGCTCGATGCGGTACCACGCGTGCATGAGATCGCGGTGGGCAGAATTCAAGCGTGCTTTCGAATCGGAAAGACTCATTGCGCCCCCCCATTGATCGCCCCTCTCGCGGTATCGCTCGCGGTCTCTCGTGCGATATCACATGCAGCAGACAACGTCCGCTCGTCAGACTCGAGTTCTGCCCGCTGGCGCGCGGCCGCTGCCTCTTCTTCGGCCGTCTGCACTTCCCCAGCACGACGCATCGAAGCAATTCGGCTTCGAGCACGTTCGAGTTGTTCGCCCAGCGAAACACTCGGAGTTGCCAAGTACGCTTCGAGCGCAAGGGCCATATTTCTGAGCCGGAGAATTGCGTCAGGCAGATCTCGGTCCACAAGCGTCGCGAGCGGCGACATGGCACCCTTGAACATCGAAACGTCCCGCTCGAGTGTGGCCAACCAGCGACGCGTCCGCTCAAGCCGCTCGCGCGCCTCTTCCGTTCGAACCTTTGCGCGCGCGACGGCCTTCTTCTCGTCAATGATGGATGGCCGCTGGCCAGTGCCCATCGTCTGCATTTCTTTGCGATAGAGCGCGCTCTTCGCAGCCGTCAGTTCTTCATCAAGCCGCGGGACCGCACGTTTCCAGTGCAGCATGCGGTCCCGCTCAAGCCAGATGAATGTGGACTTGACCTCACTGTCCGCCTCCGACACCGCGATACCAAGCTCCTCGCGAAACTTAATGAGCGCGCGTCGAAACTCGTCGAGTGCTGCGATATCGGTGATGTTGGCGGACATCAGTGCTTAGGCCTGTCGCTTCTTCGAGGGATAAAACAAGAGCATCAACACGAAGCACGCAAGTGCCATATACATCGGCACGCTAAAGAGCTTCGTGTAGTCCATCGGGGATGCTCCACCATCGGTCGCGTACTTGGCAACCACACTCGTCGCGAAGATGCTGCCGACGATGATGCCGATACCGACGATGACAAGATTGAAAAGGTTTTGCGCGGTTGCGCGGATGTCGGGCGTGGTGTTCTCATCAACGACCATGAAGGCGACGAAGATGAAACAACCGAAGCACAACCCGTGAAGTGCAACACCGAGAAGTACGAACGGCAGGGTGGGAAGGAAAGCGAAGAGCGCCATACGAGCCGCGTAAGCGGCGATGCCAGTGAGGAGAAGTGTCTTTCGCGAAACTGTCTTCGAAAAGAACGGAATCGCTGCAAGTACGAGAAGCTCAGTCATCTGACCGATCGTCATGAGCCCGCCACCTCCGACGCCGAGAACCTGATTCACAGAGCGCGCAAATGAGTTGGCGCCTTCGCTGTTCGCGGAATTCTGAATGGCACCAACAAAGTCGCTGGTGAAGATGAAGTAGAACTGATGCACCATGCTGATCGGGACCGCGATGAGAAAGAGCGTGATCAACGGCTGCTTGAAAATCTCTTTCACGCCTTCGAGCCACGCAGTCTTTTCAACCGAGGACCTCGTCGGCGGCGTATGCGGCAGCGTCATGCAATAGAACGCCATGACAAGCCCGAGTCCGGCGCTGATTTGAAACGCGACGGCGCGTCCCGCATTTTGAGCGGCAGCCACAGCCTCCGTGCTCTCACCCGTCGGAGTGTGGAAACGCAGGAGGATTTGACCAACCGCGATGCCCGCTGCAATCCAGCCTAGGGTGCCCCACAAACGCACTGGACCGAAGTCGCGATCGCGGTCGGCGAGATTCGCAAAGGAAATCGAGTTGGTGAGCGCGAGGGTTGGTGCGTACACGAGCCCGTACACAAACGACAGAGCAAGGAAGACCTCAAACTGCGCAGCACTTGCGAGAAAGTAGACGAGCACCGCGCCGACGAGATGGCTGAACGCGAGCAATCGCTCGGTCGCAAAAGAACGGTCGGCGAGCTGGCCTGCGATGAATGGTCCAGCAAGCGCACCAACAGCTCCAGCCATCAGACACAACCCGGTCTGGTCGAGGCTGAAGCCCCGGTGACCCATGAGAAACGGATAGAGAATCGGAAGCCACGCACCCCAGATCGCGTACTGGAGAAACATCATCAGGCTCAGTCGGGACCTCACATACGCGGGACTCGCAACGGCAGTCGTGGGACTCATAGTGGCTCCTCTTGAAAAGTACGGCAGAATCGCAGCGATATCGCCGCGAGCCTCGGGACGCATCAAGCCGATGCGTCTTCGGATGCTAACCCAATTCGCAGCTCTTCGTCTGAGAACCGCTTGGTCCGCGGCTTCGCCGTATACTCGCGAACCATGAATCCCCGTCGAATGACTCGTCAGATCACCGTGGGCGACGATCGCGTCGGCCGCGTCCGTATTGGCGGCGATGCCCGCATCGCAGTGCAGACCATGACCGCTGGCTACACCCATGACATCGACGCCTGCGTGCGTGAAATTGAACGCTACGCAGCCGCTGGTGCCGACATCGTCCGCGTGGCGGTCCCGGAACGCAAGGACACGGAAGCGCTCGTCGAGATCATGAAGCAAGTCTCGGTTCCGATCGTTGCAGATGTGCATTTCCACTTCCAACGCGCGCTCGAAGCGGTCGAAGCTGGCGTACATAAGATTCGACTCAACCCCGGAAACATCAGCGATCGCGACCAGGTCAACATGGTCATCGATGCCTGCAAGGAGCGACGGATCCCTATCCGGATCGGCGTCAATGAAGGTTCCATCATTGAACGAAAGGACAAGCAACGGCGCGCAGAAGAACTCGGAAAGTTTTTCGCCGGGCACAAGTCCGGCCACATGCTCGCGCTGATGATCGCGAAACTCGAGGAGTACCTCGACATCTTCGATGCGCGCGACTTTCATGACGTTGCCATAAGCGCAAAATCCATGGACGCGGCGATGGTCATTGACGTTTATACCGAGATTTCTCAGCGTTTTGACTATCCGCTGCACCTCGGAGTCACCCACGCTGGGCCGCGCGACACCGGCGCGATTCGTTCGATTACCGCGCTCGGCACGCTTGTCGCCAACGGTATCGGCGACACGCTGCGCATCTCGTACGCGAGCGACCACATTGATGAGGTCAAGGACGGCCTCGAACTCCTCTACTGTCTCGGCAAGCGAGAACGCAAGGGCGTTGAGTTGATCGCTTGCCCAACCTGTGGCCGCATCCAGGTCGACCTTTTCACCCTTGTGAAGGAGGTCGAAAAGAAGCTGATGCCCGAACTCGAACTGCCGATCAAGGTCGCGGTCATGGGTTGCATTGTGAATGGTCCCGGCGAGGCGGAGGGTGCCGATGTAGCGGTGTTTGCCGGTGACCGCCGCGGCATTATCTATGTCCAAGGACAGCGCGTTGCAAACGTGCCCGAGCCTGAAATCCTCGACCGATTGCTCCTCGAATGCCGCGAGTTTGAAGCCAAGGTAAAGCGCGGCGAGGCACGACTCGGCGAGAAACTCGTCGAGATTGTCCCGCCCGACCCGATTGGCGAACTTGGCTCCGGTGCTGACAAGATTCGCGCCGGTTTCGTCGAACAGGTCACCATCGGAAAGAGCTCGTGATCGCACGGCAGCTCGCCGAGCTTCTCGGCCCCATCAGAGTCTCCGGGGCACTGATTTTGTGCGCCACCCATGTCGGCTGCTCAATGCCACGGTGGCAACCAAATCCGTCGTTTGACGTGACCCGCGCAGAGGCACGAGCAGACATTGCACGCATGCAGGACTCTCCAATCGCGCTCCCGCGGCCGGTGGTCTTTCTCGCCGGTATCGGCGACCTCTCTATCTCAAGCGGCGCGATGGAGGAGGCAATCCTACCGACCTTCATCGGCCCATCTGCTGAGTTGAACTTTTTCAATGAGTTCACCTTTGATGGAGCGCGGCAAAAGGCCCTGCGCGAGGTTGCGGAGCAACTTGGTACGGATGTTGATCACATCCCTGAAGTCGATGTCATCGCATTTTCGATGGGCGGCCTTGTCGCGCGATTTGCCGCGATTCCTGATGAAAACGGCCGACGTCTTCCGATCCGACGGCTGTACACGGTGTCGACTCCACACGAGGGTGCGCGCCTTGCGGGTGTCCCGTTTGGCATCCCGCAGGGAGAAGACATGTGTCCAACCTCGGAGTTTCTTGAGAGGCTCCGACAGGCGCGGCGCGAGTACGAACTTGTCTGCTACACGCGGCTCGACGATGTCACTGTCGGCGAGGAGTTCGCAGCGCCGGACGGCGAACCCCTTTGGTGGGTGCCAACGCCCTCGGGCGAATGGTCGCATATGGCTGCGTTTGAGGACCCGCGCATCTTGGCCGACATCGCCCGCAGGCTTCGCGGCGAGACTCCGTGGACCAAGCCGCCCGCGGCGCCGCTTCCCAATTGAACGTCCGAAGACTGCCCATAGACAACGAGTCCGAACCGCCGCTCAATTCACTTGTTCCGAGCGCATCGACCTCTCCGCCACTCTTCATTCCGTATAGTGACGAAGCCCGACTCGCGGGCTGGAGCTTTCTATGCAACGACGCCCTCGCTCGAATTCCACTCTCGCCGCCCCGTGCCGCTCCGTCGCGGGTTTCACGATCGTCGAACTTCTCGTCGTCATCGGCGTCATCGCGATCTTGGTTTCGCTCGTGTCGGTCGCGGTCACCCAAGCAGGTCAAACCGCCCGCCAAACGCAGGCGCTCAGCAACCTCAAGCAGGTTGGAACGGCGTGGCTCCAGTATGCCAATCAGAACGATGACCGATGCATGCTTGGCTACGCCGATGAAGGCGTGCAGACCGCGTTTCGGATGCGGGTAAAAGATGCCGCTGGCAACGCCGTTCTGCCAGCCAACGCTGCAACCTACCCGTTTCGGTTGCTTCCGTTTCTCAACAACGATCGCTCGATGATGTACGAGTACATCGATGAATATGAAGACTCGTCGATCATCCCAGAGGATGTCATCGCGCAAAATCCTGGCTTTGGTTACAACGCCTTTTATCTCGGCGGCTGGTGGGAGACCGTTTCTGGTGCGCCCAAGATGCGTTTCGGCCAGACAGCCGGGATTGTCGCGCGGTCTGTTGCGCAGATCGCGAAAACGACTGAGTTGATTGTATTTTCGGCAAGCACCTCCGCGCAGCCCGGCTACTACAAGTCGCCGAACGAGAACGCGCCAGGTTCCGCGTGGGTCGTGCCGCACATCCTGGCGGACACCCCGATTTGGCAGGCGAGCGATGGCGGGAACTTCATCCAGATGCAAACCGCGGATCGCGGGAGCCTCAATCTCGAAACAGTGACCGCATCACTCTTTGGTGGGGCGCCGCGTCGCAGCGGAACGCAAGACGGTGTGACGCTGGTTCAGGGCGGTTCGGGGATGGACGTACTGCAAGAGCAGAGCGTTCCGCTGCGTCGAATCAAAAATGTGGTGCAGACAATCCGTGCGGATCTCTCGACCACCACCCAAGGACTCCGTGATTTGATGGACCAGCGCCGGTGGATTAACACCGCGACAAGTGCCGACCCGGAGAACTTCACGCATTCGCCGCTCTGAGCGCGCGTGTTGCGCGTGACGCTCAGTGTTGGCTGCTCGAATCGGAACGCGTAGCAAGTCGTTTCTTTAGCGACAGGATTCGACCGTCGATCCGCGCGACTTCTGGATATGCCCCGGACGGATCAGCGCGCAGGATCGACGCACGGTTCTCTTCAAATCGCGCCAGTCGCTCTTCGATCTTTTCGACAATCCATTCGTCGACGCTCATCGCCGTATGCCACAGCACATCGACTGGTTCGAGATCAAAGTCTGCTCGCAACGATGCTTCAAAGTCCGGCATGTGGGCAGCACCATAGAAAATGGCAACTGACTTGGGCGGAGTTGCAGAAGCAAGCAATTGCTTGAGTTGCGCAATCACCGCATCGTTGCGCTCATCAATAATGATCCGAGCGTCGACATCGCCAAGTGCAGAATCGCCACGCTTTCCGCCCGCGCCGAGCGCTTGAACGACAAGCTTCTTGAACTCCGGGGATTTCGACACCATCGACAGCAAAAACCGAATGACGCCCTGCTGCAAGCCAGAGTCATTCGACAGCATCTCGAGCGTCATGCTGCGTTCGCCGCGCTTCCAGAGGCTATCAAGCAGATCTTCGAGAGGAAGGTCCGCAGGCTCCCAACCCCGACGGTCATAATCGATCGATCGCACCTGAAGCGCCACTCCGAGCGCGTCCGCGAGTTCGAGGTAGAGGTCGCGCTTGTCGTCCTGCTTTTGCGGGCGTTTCTTATCACGCTCCATCACGCTTTGTGCGCCGAGAAACTGCCCGCTGAGCACAAGATCAAGGTCGAAGCCAACACCACCAACGGCTCCGTCGGCGCCGCGAGAGATGAGCTCGTACTTGCGATGTGCTGCATCAGAACCCTCATCGCGCGCATACTCAAGCGCGCGTCCCCAACCGTCGGAACATGCAAGATCGATCGGCCGCGCAAGACGGGTGTCGCGCCCAACGATGAATCCGCGAAGTTCGTTCATCGTCTGAGGGGCGCGGTCATTTGCGTCTATGAATCGTGCAATCAGCCCACGAAGAAAGAGCATTGCATCTTGAGTGCGTCGTTGGCGATCGAGGTCACTATCACCACTCGTCCCGAATGCGCCGCGCGGAAGCACGCTCTCGTACAACACGATCGCGTGATTGTCGAGGACATCAACGAGATCCGCGTAATACGAGCGATCGCCGATGTGCACCACGCCGACGAGGGAAACCGTCGCGCCAGTTCCGTCCGCCCGACGATAGCTCCGAGTGGCCGTCTCAAAAGATGTGACACCATCGACCGACTTCGATCGAACGAATGGAGATTCAGACTGCGCTGACGCGGTGATGGTGACGCTTGCCATCAGGATGGAGGCTGTGGCCGCAAGCATTATCACTTCTTGATCGACCAGTTTCTGGTAGGCCCAAGCCCTTGCTTCGCAGCCGTCACAATCGCTTCGAAACGACCAAGTGCCCGATCAGCTTGCGCTCGGAAGACCATGTATGGAAAGAGTGTCGCGAGCGCAACGACAAGGCCACCTGCTGTTGTAATCAGTGCTTCACCGATACCTGCGGAGACATCACGTGGGTCGACGAGCGTGCGCGTTCCGCCGAGCAACTCGAACGATTGGATGATGCCTGTCACCGTGCCGAGAATCCCAAGCATTGGGCTTGCGGTGATAATCGAAGACAGCAGGCTACTGAATCGATCCGTGTGGCCACGCAGATCCTCGATCGACTCCATCGCGATGGCATCATCGGGTCCTTCATCGAGCATGCGTTTGGCGAGTTGGTCGTAGACACCGCCCGGGCTTTCGAGACACTCTTCAGCACGCGTGCGGTCACCGTTTCGAAGCGCTTTCAGCAGTTTGCGGAACCGCTGTGTCTCACGCCTCGAGTGGAGTCTCCACCAGAACCAACAGCGTTCAAGCGTAATGGCGAGCGAAACAACGCTGACGGTGATGAGGGGCCACATGACCCAACCGCCGCGCTCAATGATCGAAAAGAGATCCCACGTGGACATTGCGCGCATCGTATCGAAGTCGTCGATCGGGGTGATTGCGGTACATTGGCTTCCTGCATGTCAACATCCGAATCCGCAACCGACACCCCTGCCGCTTCGTCCGCTCCCGCCCCGCTTGATGCGATGCTCTTGGAGGCGATCGAATGTGCGCTTGCCGACTTTCTGGCACGTCAGGATCTTCCGGAGAACCTTCGTGCGGCGTGCCTTCATGCAGTCCTCGCCGGCGGAAAGCGACTGCGGCCAATTCTGGTCCTCGAGAGCGCTCGTGCCGCTGGCGGATCGGTTGCGGATGCAATGCCCGCAGCAGTGGCAATCGAGTTCGTTCACGCGTTTAGCCTCGTCCATGACGATCTTCCGGCGCTCGACAACGACACGATGCGCCGCGGCAAGCCCACGTGTCACGTTGCATTCGGTGAGGCGATGGCGATTCTCGCGGGCGACTGCCTGCTTGCGCTTGCTCCTGTTTCCGCAGCGGCGGCCGCCCACAATGTTGCTGAGATTCAACGTGAGCTCATGTCAGGCACTGTTCGGATGATCGCTGGACAGGTGTACGACACCTTGCAGGGCTTTCCTGCCGGGCTTGCTGCGGCTGAACAACTGGAACTTGTGCACCACAACAAGACAGGCGCGCTGCTCGAGGCCTCGTGCCGCATGGGCGCGCTCGCGGCGGGTGCCAACGCGGATGAACTTGCCCGACTCACGACCTATGGACGCGCGACGGGCCTCATGTTTCAAATCGTCGACGATTTGATCGACGCGACCCAAACAGCAGAGCACGCGGGCAAAGCTACGGGAAAAGATGCGGACGCCGGAAAGCTCACCTATCCCGCGATTCATGGCATTGCCGGCAGTCGTCGTGAAATCGCTCGGCTCCGCGCGGAGGCCGACGATGCACTCGCCCCGCTTGGCGCGCGGGCGAACAAACTTCGTCATTTGCTTGCGTTTCTGGCGGACCGCACGAAGTGACTCTCGTCCGGGCCTAACGCCCGAAAACCTCGATTTCATGCCAAAGCGCCGAGTCGAGCATCGGCATGCGATACCATCGGCGAATCGACGTCGAAGGCGATGGATCGCCTGCAGCGTCGAGCAAACGGAACACCCCCGTGAAACAGAAGATTCTCCCCACGCTTTCATCGCCCGAACTGCTCCGCCATCTTTCGATGGATGGACTCAAGGAACTCGCAGCAGAGATGCGCGCTGCGATCTGTGAGCAGGTATCCCGATCAGGCGGCCACCTCGCGCCGAACTTGGGGGTCATTGAGTTGTCGATCGCGATGCACCGCGTGTTTGACTTCTCCCAAGATCGACTGCTCTTCGATGTCGGCCACCAGTGCTACCCGCACAAGCTCCTCACTGGACGATATCCGCTGCTTGCAAAACTTCGCCAACGCGATGGCATGGCCGGTTTCCCGGAGCCGCGTGAAAGCGCGTACGACCTTTTCTCCGTTGGGCACGCCGGTACCGCGATTTCTACGGCTGTCGGGATGGCGCGAGGCGATGACCTAAATGGCGAGGGGTACCGCGAGGAAAATCCCAACGGTCGCCGCGTGGTTTCGATCATCGGTGACGCGTCGATCGTCAACGGCGTTGCGATGGAAGGCCTCAACAACGCAGGCACACTCAAGCGGCAATTCCTTGTGATCCTGAACGACAACGGAATGTCGATCGCAAAGCCACAAGGCGCTGTGGCTGCGTACTTTGATAAGTTGCGGCTCTCGCACACCTATGGCGAATTTAAGAAGGCCGCGAAGGAATTCTCGAAGAAAGTCCCCGGCGGCCGCACGATGGCCGAGGTGTATCACAAGATGGGCGAACTCTCAAAGACCTGCGTCAGCGAGGACGCTTGGTTTGAGCACTTCGGTCTTGTCACCGTTGGCCCGATTGACGGTCACGACATTCCAACCCTCATTGATGTGCTCAACGAGGCGAAGCATTTTGATCGACCCATGGTGCTTCACGTCAAGACCGTGAAGGGCAAGGGCTTTGCTTTCGCCGAGGGTGATTCCACCATGTTTCACTCGCCTAGCCCGTTCACCATGCTGTCGGAGGACGGCGAGGAACTGGTAAGCGAGGGCTGTCGTGTCGAACTCAAGAAGAGTGGAAGAAGTTTCACCGGAGCCTTCGGTGAGATTCTCGCCGACCTCATGGCACGTGATCCAAAGGTTGTTGCGTGCACCGCGGCGATGCCAGACGGCACGGGAATCTCGAAGGTCTCTGGGCGATTCCCTGATCGCGTGTTCGACACAGGAATTTGCGAGAGCCACGCGCTCGACATGATGGCGGGGCTTGCGAAGACTGGCTGGAAGCCGTTTTTTGCGGTGTACTCAACCTTCCTCCAGCGCGCCTTTGACCAGGCATTTCAAGAATCTGCGCTCCAGGGCCTGCCCGTGCGGCTCTGCCTTGATCGCGCGGGCTTCGTGGGTGGCGATGGTGCAGTCCATCACGGGTTCTGCGATGTCGCGTTGCTCGCGACGCTGCCGAAGGCTTGCCTGATGGCTGCGATGGATGAAGCAAGCCTGAAGGCATCCGTTGAATTCATGGCGAACTACAACGACGGGCTCTCTGCTGTGCGCTACCCGCGAGACAGCGTCAGCCAGCTCTACGCGAGTGCGCCCTGCCCTCCGTTCATACCCGGGAAGGCGCGGGTGCTGGTAACCCATGACGATCCACAAATCGCGCTCATCGGCTACGGAACCAGCGCGATCGATGCTTCAGATGCCGCCCGCGAACTCGCGGAGGAGGGCATTCGCGCGAACGTCTACGATGCACGCTTTGCGAAGCCCGTCGATATCGATCTGGTTGCGAGCCTTGTCGCGCGCGGGATTCCGATCGTCACGATCGAAGACCACTCCATTCGCGGCGGATTCGGAAGTTGCGTACTTGAGGCGTGCAACGATGCTGGTATCGAAACCCGTGGGATTACGCGCCTAGCAATGCCTGACTCGTGGGTGTATCAAGGCGAACGCAAGGATCAACTGGCCGAGGCTGGTATCGATGCCGCGAGCATTGCTCACACGGCGCGCACACGCGCTCTGAAGCCTGCGCGCATTTCCCCTGTCACCGCGCGCGAATCGCGCGTCTGACAGACAAGTACGACTGTCGCGACGCTGCACCCGCTTGCGATTATTTGCGCACGTGAATTGTCTTAACGGCAGTTCTACTGCGCGTGGTCGAGCATGTTCGATCTTGCGTGATCAGAGACGCGCAGCAGGTGCCGAACATCCTGAGTGAGCGCCATCTCTAGTGCCGAACATCTTTCGCGCGGCCAGACACCATACGGTCGACGGGCATGAGGATGAGGTTGACGCGTTCTGCGAAGAGTCGACCCAGTCGCTCGATATCCGCGATCGACTTACTCCGCGAGTCCTGCGCTTGTTGGTGCGTCGACGATGAAGCCGCAACTTGCGCTTTCGCGCACTCTGCAATTTCCTTCGCATCCCACTCTGGGTGCCAATCTAGGGCGACAACCCACGGACCCATTCCCCAGGACGCAAACTTTGCTGCAGGCGTCGACCCAAACCCTCTTGCGCCCTCCGGAAGTTTTACGACGCACTCGTCGTTCCACACCGGTTGTTCGCTCGTCCAGCGCTGACCCGCAAACAGTGGCTCCTCGCGCCCGACGCCGTTGAGGGTCACCGGTACAAGCCCGCGCTCCGTGCATGCCGCGACTTCGCCACCAAGCGCACGAGCTGCGAGCCTCGCCCCCGCGCCAAGCGCGAGCACTGGAATCTCTGCATTCGCTGCCGAGCGCACAAATGCCTCAATAGCGCCACTTGATGCGGTCGAAGACGCGCCACCACCCGAGACAATCACACCGTGGGCTTCGTCGAGATCAAGCGGCAAGGTCGAGGCCTTGTGTGCATCGACTTGTACGACCTGCTGACCGAATTCACGAAGGGTGCGGCCGAGGAGGCCCGGGGTGCCATGGGCGTCGAGTTCAAAGTAGTAGATGGCCATCGTTGGTTCCTGAATCAGTTACTGCACCGAAGCGCGGGCGCAGACGAAATCATCGTCATGCATTGCGTCGGTGGATGCTTGGCGTCGGTGCATGCTTGCGCGTCACACCCGCGGGCCTGCCGCGATCACAGCCGCGGTCATCTTGAACTTGCTTTCATTTTCGCGGAATCGCTTCGCGAGTTCGGTCGCCTTCGCGTCGTACGCGGCCTTGTCAGCCCACGTGTTTCGAGGATTCAGCACCTCACTTGGAACGCCCTCAACGACCGTCGGCATGGCGAGTCCGAAGATCGGGTGCGTCTCGAAGGACCCGGTAGCGTGAGATGCGGCGAGAGATCCATCGAGGATTCGCGTCACGAACGCGCGGGTGTAGGAAAGTTTGAATCGGTGTCCGACGCCGTATGGCCCACCGGTCCAACCGGTGTTGAGCAGCCAAACATTGGCGCCAAAGGTCTTGATCCGTTCGGCCAATTGCTCCGCGTACACCATCGGAGCGCGCGGGAGGAATGGTCCGCCAAAGCATGGCGAGAAATTTGGCTGTGGCTCCTTCACGCCGGCTTCGGTCCCTGCGAGTTTCGAGGTGTAGCCGTTGAGGAAGTAGTACATCGCCTGCTCAGGCGTCAGCTTCGAAACCGGCGGGAGCACACCGAACGCATCCGCGGAGAGGAAGACAACGTTCTTCGGATGTCCTGCAATCGAAGGGATCTTCGCGTTCGCGATATACCCAACCGGGTAGGTCACGCGCGTGTTCTCGGCCTTCTTTGCACTGTCGTAGTCCGGAACACGCGTCACCGGATCCATCACGACATTCTCAAGGACCGAGCCGAAGCGGATGGCGTTCCAGATTTCGGGCTCGCCTTCCTTCGAAAGCTTGATGCACTTGGCGTAGCAGCCACCTTCGATATTGAAGACACCAGACGAACTCCAGCCGTGTTCGTCATCACCAACGAGGTCCCGATTCGGATCGGCAGACAACGTGGTTTTACCCGTCCCGGACAGGCCGAAGAAGAGCGCAACATTGGAGGGGTCCGTGCGATCAACGTTGCACGAGCAGTGCATCGGAAACACCTTCATATCGGGAAGGTCGTAGTTCATCGCATAGAAGATCGACTTCTTCATCTCGCCGGCGTACTCCGTGCCGACGATGACAACGGTCTTCTTCTCGAGGCTTTGAACGATGCCGATATGGGTCTTGAGCCCGAATTCTGCAGGATTGGCGATCTTCATGCCGCAGGCATTGATGATCGTCCAGTCGGCTTTGAACGCCGGCATCTCCGCTTCAGGAACATTGATGAAGAGCGTCTTGGCGAACAGTGAATGCCACGCCTTCTCGGTAAAAACGCTTACCTTGAGACGAAATGCCGGGTCGGCGCCCGCGTAGCCGTCGAAGCGAAAGAGATCCGATTTTGTCGAGAGGTGCGCGAGGGCTGCTGCTTTGAGCTTCTCAAAGTGCTCAGGTGCGATCGGCTGATTCGTCTTCCCCCAATTGATGTTGCCGTGAATACCCGCGGTGTCCTCGAGGTACTTGTCGTCCGGGCTTCGGCCAGTGCGCTCACCGGTGTCGCACTGGAGGGCACCGTTCGCGGCGAGTTGACCCTCTCCGCGAGCGAGGGCCATCTCGACAAGGACTGCAGTCGCGAGGTTTGCGTGAATCTTGGCGGAACCGAACTCAACCGGAAGGGTGGAAAGTGCCATGACTGTTGGTGTCTCGGGTGGATCTAAATCGGTGCATCTCGTGCCCCACGAACAATCGTCCGAGGACGGCACCAGCGTGCGGTTTGAAGGGGTAGATGGTAGCACAACAACCCGTGCGCTTGAACGCGAGGGATTGACCTTCACGAGCCGTCGCGGTATCGTTCCGACTTCACGGAGGCCATAGCTCAGTTGGTAGAGCACCGGATTGTGGTTTCGGCTGTCGCGGGTTCGATCCCCGTTGGTCTCCCTTCGTGTGGATATCCGGAACTTGAAAGCCACGCGTGACAACACGGGTTTTCTGCAGCGGGTTTTCTGCAGCGGGTTTTCTGGGGCGGGTTCTTTGGGTCGGGTTCTTTGGGTCTGTGGAGAACGCCCACCCAACCGAGTAACTCGCAAAGAGTTTGCGCTCGTGATGCACCGACGCGATTGCGAAGTCTTGCCGACGTTTCGCTACCCTAATCCGATGCGGTTCCACGCCCTTCAAACCGATCCTCGTTGGCTTGATGTCGCTGAGAATCGTTGTCGCATCGTCGCCATGCTTGATGCGGTTTCCTATTCAGACGGCGACTATGTCGTGCTTCCGGAGATGTGCGAAACTGGTTGGTCGACCGATGCGGCGCACTATGCATCGCTGCATGATTCGCCAACGTGGTTCGCTCAGCTCGCCGCGACACGTGGGATCTGGATTCAGGCGGGTTATGCCGAGCATTTGCGCGATGGCCGCTTGGCAAATTGCGTCGCGGTCATCGATCCAAAGGGTGTCGTACGCGGCACATACCGCAAGAACTTTCTCTTCCCCAGCGAGCGCACAGCCTTCGTCGAAGGAAGTGAGATTCTCGTGGTAGAGACTGGGTCCATGCGCGTCTGCCCGCTGATTTGTTATGACCTCCGTTTCCCTGAACTCTGGCGATTGGCTGCATTGGCCGGCGCGGAAGTTTTTGCTGTAAGTTCATCGTGGCCTGCTGTGCGTCACGAGCATTGGCGTTCACTGCTCGTCGCGCGTGCCATCGAGAATCAAGCCTGTGTTATCGCGGCAAATAGGACCGGGAACGATCCAAGTGCGCAGTATGTTGGCGGTTCAGTAGCGATCAATGCGCTTGGTGTGCGCCTCGAAGAGTCCGGTAGCGAAACGCGCGCGGTCTCTGCAACGTTTGACCGCGGCGAGTTCGATGCGTGGCGCATGAAGTTCGGCGCACTCCGCGACACACGCGCATCACTGCTCGGGAGTATCGACGTCGCGAGAGTCTGAGAAGAGCGTCTGCGCGTTTTCTTGCTTTCTCATGCTTGCGTGATGCGCGCGCGTCGCAGCGCGTTACATTGCGCGCGCGTCGGTTGGATCCGACGACGAGGGCATGATTGATGAACAACGATCGACATGGAGAGTCGTGCGGGCGAGACGTTGTTGACGCACGCGTCGACGAATCCGCCAAGCGCGAAACTGCCCACCGTGACGCGAACGCGAGCGATGTCACGAGCGATATCACGAGCGATGTCACGAGCGATATCACGAGCGATGTCATTCGCATCGACATCGTTGGTGCTCCTATCGCTCCTGCTCTCCCCGCTGATTCTCCGCGTGTTTCGGTGCGTCGTTCCACCAAGCGCACATCGGAAAAACAAGCCGTTGCGCCGCTGACGCGCGACTGGGACGAATATCGCACCGCGCTTCTCCGCTCGTTCTTTCGAGATGCGGGACCACTCGCGTCGCGTTACCGGGTTGGCAGCGACGATGTGGTCGCACACGCGCATGCGCTCTGTGTTTCACAACTCGAGCGTGGCTGCTATCTGAAGCCTGTCGCATGCATCGCCGATCTCGCAGTGGCGAGTGCCTGCTGCCTCGGTCGCGCCAATGCTTGGAACGAACTGTGGATCTTTGCCGAGCCATCGATGACACGCGCGGCGTTTTCCCGGCTTCCGGAAACCCTCGCGCTCACGTGGACTCGCCGCTACTGGACCGGCCTTGAGCGCATTTCGCGTCAGGGTCTCGGCGGATTGATTCGCTACGACGGCTCACGACCGATCCGTCTCTGGATCGTCGAACAACTGCTTGGAACCCTCGAGGAAGAACGCTCCGCCGGTCGCCTTGAGATTCGTCGCGAGCACCTTGGTCGTCCAATTCCGCTGCGATTGGTTGGCGAGCAATTGGCGTAAGAGCCGCCAGAATTGGCGCGAAGGAAGAATCACCATCGCATACGAAACGAAGCAGCCCGCCGGAAAGGCGGGCTGCTTCGTTTCATGCCAACTCCCGGACTTGAACCGGGGACACTCGCATTTTCAATGCGATGCTCTACCAACTGAGCTAAGTTGGCTCTCACCCGTTGGGGTCAACGGGACGGGAAGAGTAGCCGAACTCGCGGCCATGTCAAGATGCTTGTGACGACCTCAAGCCGCCTTGCCAAAGAGGTTCGGCAGCCCGTTTCGATCGAGCATGGATTTATCCATTCCGCGAATTGGGTACTGATGCGCGAGGAGCTGTGACAAAGTCTCGTCGTCGGCAATCTCAAACTGCACTGCCATACCTAAAACACGCGTGGCGAAGCGGACCGCACGGGGTAACTGCCCACGGCTTGTCGCCGCCACCAGGTAGCCGTCATCAAGACGGAGCGGAACGATGCCGAACTGCCATGCCTGCCGCCGGATCACCAGTTCGCGAGCGTCGTCGTCGATCCCGCGCCCCGCGTCGAAGAGCTGTGCGCGGTCCTGCGTTTGCTCTATCCAGACGCGCTCGATGGTGTCCGAGGAGACATCAAACAACCGCTCGGCAAGCGTGCCAAACGGCTCGTTTGACGACTGCTGCTCCTCGAGAATCTCCTCGACTTGCGCGCGATTCAGAACACCCATACGAACGAGCATTTCTCCGATACGCATCGTGTATCTCCTTCAAAACAATGGGTCGGCTCGATCACGCACCACGGTTCGATGATGGCGCAAATCCGCTGTGAATCGGCCGCTCGCGCGCCCGCGCAAACCGCGCGATGTGCGCCGTGACCGACCGACGCCTTGCCAAGCCGCATCGAAACGCCGATAAACCTCCCATGGCCCGCAGTAAGAACGAACGCAGCAACCTCCGGCAACTGGTGAACGCGCTCGCGCGGCGCTTCGCTGCAAAGGAGGCTGAGTGGGCCACGCTGATCGATCCACGTGTCTTGCGGAGGTTTCGTCGCGAGCTTTATGACCTCAGCGAGAGGCTCACCGGAAACGCGGCCCCGAACGATGCCGAGGCCACCGCGACACTTGATCGTGCGCGTTCAGTGTGTGCGGAGTTGATGGTTGCTGCGCGCATCCTTGACGCTGGGTGTGAAGTCGAGCACGAAGCAGAGACGCCAAGCGGTCGCCACGTCGATTTCCGGGCGCGGAAAAATGGCGTCGTCCTCAATGTTCATGTCAAACGCGCGCCGCAACCAACGCTGCGTGATGCGGAGGCGATCGTGCCAATGGCGTGGCGGGCACTTGAAAAGGTGCATCGAGGGCTTGTCGTTGCGCTTGCTCTTTCAAGAAACCTCCACGGCCGGGCGATGCAAGCCGCGCTTGGTGAGGCCTTCGCATTTGTCGAGCAGGCCTCGGTTGGTGACGAGCTCGCATTCCGCGACGCGGAGGCCCGCACCGCCGCCCGACTCCGCGCGATCGCTCCATCGCCAACCGGGTTTGTTGAACTTGTCGCCGATCTATCCGCTTCCTTTGATAGTCATGTGCCCCGCTTCCAATCCACACTTCGTAAAGCGTTCGCCCAGTTCATGCCACGAAGCGAGAATGTGATCGTCGTCTGTGGGAGCACTGGCGGCATTGAGGCGTTTGCGACTGCACTCCTCGGATCCAACATCGAACGCTGGGACAAACGACCGCGTGTCGGCGAACTCGTCGCGTACGGCCGCGGCGGCGACGGATTCTGGGCGGGTTCCATGCGTAACCAGTCGCGACTCGCGGTCTACTGGACGATTACGAAAGGCAGCGGACCACTTCTGTTCGTGCGCGAAATGTCGTCTGCGCGCTCCGGTCCGCGTCCGCCGAGCGATCGGTCAAAGTTGGCCATCGCGCTCGCGCGGGAGATCTTTGCCTAGGGTGCATCTGTCATCACGAAAGAAACGGCCGCTCGATAACGCGCCGTGCCGTGACCTTTTCGGCAGGCGAGACCGCATCAATCTCCGGTCTCGCCGTCGCTCTCGCCGAGTTCCGCCGGCTGCATCAGATGCGGTGAACGCCGCTTTCCGCCGCCCCAAGCCCCACGCTTTGGCATCGGATCTTCGCCGTCCACCAAAAAAGGCTCCCCGAGTGGCAGCAGCTGCTCGATTTGCTTGTCGCCGATCTCGACAACCAGCTCAACCGCAGACGCATCCGTGCTCACCGCATCGTTGTCCTCGTCGCCGTAGCGCCGAGAAATAACCGTGCAACGCTTTTCGATCACATCGATGAGGCGTCCGCTCGAAAGCGGAATACGAAGCGTTCGACGACGAATCCCACCCGCGACCAGCTCAAGCACACGCGCGCGAAGCTCTTCAAATCCTGTTCCGTCGAGCGCACTAATCGCGATCGCTCCCGGTTCGCGTTCTTGCCATTCGTCAAGCGATCGAAGCGCCGCGCGCTCATCAAACGGGAGTTGCGGAATGATGTCCGTCTTGTTCAGTACAAGGATCCGCGGCTGCGTGTTTGCGCCAACATCTTCAAGCACTTCACGCACCGTCTCAAGTTGCATCGGCGACTCGCGATCGCTTGCATCAAGCACAATCAGCAGCGCATGTGCGTGGATAGCATCTTCGAGGGTTGCGCGGAAACTTGCGACGAGATGGTGCGGAAGATCTCGGATGAATCCGACAGTGTCAGAGAGGAGTACCGCATTTGCGCCACCGATACTCCAACGTTCCACGCGGGTCGCGAGCGTCGCAAACAGCTTGTTTGCCGCGAATGCTCCACCGCGCGTGAGTCCATTGAAAAGGGTGCTTTTCCCAGCGTTGGTGTACCCGACAATACCCACCGTAAAGTGTTCAGCGCGTCGCTCTGCGACCTCACGAGACTTGCGTACTTGAACTTCCTCAAGTTCGCGTCGGAGTGCTACGAGGCGCCGCGAGACAAGTCGTCGATCGATTTCGATCTGCTGCTCACCAGGGCCGCGCGTACCAACGCCAACGGGCGCGCCACCAGTGACCTGCCCGAGGTGCGACCACATCGCCCGAAGCCTTGGCGCCGTGTATTGGAGCTGCGCGATCTCAACCTGCAGTTGCGCTTCGCGGGTCGTCGCACGATTGGCAAAAATGTCGAGGATGAGCTCGCTCCGATCGAGCACCTTGACTTCAGTCGCCAATTCAAGCGCCTGAATTTGCGACGGCGAGAGCTCGTTGTCGAAGACGACCAGCGTCGCGCCGAGCTCCTTGACCATCGCCGCGAGTTCCTCGACTTTTCCCTTTCCGAGAAACGTACGGCCTCGCGGCACATCTCGATTTTGCAGCAATTCGCCGACCACGCGGCCTCCCGCAGTCTCTGCAAGCGCGCGTAACTCGCCGAGCGGATCTTGGAAATCCATGCGCGATCCTCGCACGCGAACTCCGACGAGTACCGCCGGTTCCGCTTGGACTGCCGCCGAGTCGCGTGGGTCGATCTTCATTGGAATTCCTTGGTCAAATAGTTGCGCAAGGGATCACTGTACGCGCTTCGGCAGAACCCCGCGCGCCAACCGCGAGACTGGTTCCGCTGGGGTTGAGAGATCATCCCCCATATCGCCGAGCGCGCGCCGCAGAACGGCGTGACCAGCAATCATCGCAGCGTTGTCCACACAAAACCGCGGCTCAGGAACGATGAGATCAATCTCCCGTTCGAGACTCCATGCGGAAAGTTCCCTTCGGAGCGTCATGTTCGATACGACTCCGCCACCGACAAAGAGTGCACGTGGAGCGTGCAACTCCGCAGCTCGCGTGAGCCGATCTATGACTTGCGCAATCGCACCGCGCTGAAAACTCGCTGCGAGATCTGCGCGCCGCGAGTCGGTGAGATCGTGGGCGCTCCTCGTGAATGTCGCATGAGCGCCTCGCCCCTGCGGCACGCCGCGAATTTCGTACAGCAACTTCGTTTTGAGACCAGAGAGCGAAAAATCAAGCGGATTTGGTAGCTGCGGACGGGTGAACCGTAACGCTCCCGCATCACCGAATTGCGCGCAGCGTTCGAGATTTGGGCCACCCGGATGAGGGAGCCCAAGCATATTGGCCGCCTTGTCCATCGCCTCGCCAACGGCATCGTCGATGGTGCGACCGATGAGTTCGCACGCGACCGGACTCGCGATCCGAAACAAACTCGTATGTCCACCAGACACCACGAGGCCGAGCGCAGGAAAGGCACCGGCGCGCGCCTGCATGTCCGTGTGCAGCAGGCCTGCGAAGAGATGAGCAGCCACATGATCGACGGCGTAGAAAGGAAGATCGCGCGACCACGCCAACGCCTTTGCCGCGTTGCTACCGACGAGCAAACTCCCGATCAATCCCGGACGAATCCCAACCGCGACAGCTGAAATCTGCTCGATTCCAACGCCAGCTTCGATCAGTGCCGCGCGCACCACCGGGAGAATCCGCTCGAGGTGAGCACGGCTTGCGATCTCAGGAACCACGCCTCCATATTCGGCGTGGAGGTCATATTGCGACGCGACAACATTGGCTCGTACGAAAAGATCGCCATCGACAATTGCGGCGGCGGTTTCATCGCACGAACTTTCGATACCAAGCATGCAATTCATCGGGCAACATGGTAGAGAATGCCCTACCGTTTGTCGGTGACTTCACCGAGGCTTCCTGTTCGCGCCGCCAGCATGTCGTACCGACCTCCCTACATCGACGAGCGTTCCATCACGATTGAGGGTCCACATCCGGCCACCCTCGAGGAATCGGTGCTGCTTGCGCAGTGCGAGATTCACACCGGTCGCGTGGGCGGTCCGGGGGGCCAACATCGCAACAAGGTTGAAACAGCGGTTCGGATTCGACATGTTCCAACCGATGTCGACACCCAGGCAACCGAGCGACGCAGTCAGGGACAAAACCGACACGTCGCGATCTTTCGTCTGCGGCTCAAACTTGCGTGCAAGGTGCGAACAATTACGAATCGCGATAACCACCAACCGAGCGAACTCTGGCGACAGCGGCGGCAAGGCGAGAAACTACCCATTAGTAACGAGAATCAGGATTATCCCGCGCTGTTGGCCGAGGCACTCGATGTGATCGTCGCGCGGCGTTACGACGTTGCGGGCGCGGCAGGCATCCTCGGAATCACGATGAGCCAGCTGACGCGACTCGTCCGCCACGAACGCCATGCCTTTGCCCGGATCAACGAAGGCCGCGAATTGATCGGACTCGCAAAGCTCCGCAGTTGACCAACATGCGTCGGACATGCGTCGGGCATGCGTCGGGCATGCGTCGTGCATGCGTCGTGCATGCGTCGGGCATGCGTCGGAGCCTCTGAGACTTTCCGCGCAGCCCATCAAGCCGATACCATCGCGCCATGGTCTCGACAAACATCGCCGCAGTATCCGCACGAATCCGTGAACTTGTTGCGGACGAGACTCCTCGCGCTACTGCGCTCCGGCGCGCTCTACACACGCACCCAGAGATTTGCTTCGAGGAAGTTCAAACGTCCGCGCGCATTCGCGATGAACTCGCATCAGCGGGAATCAGCCGGGTCGATGGGCTTGCTGGCGGTACTGGCACCCTTGCGTTTTTGCCTGGCGCGAGTGCGCATGCCATTGCGTTGCGCGCAGACATCGACGGGCTTCCGATCGTGGAAGAAAACGCTTACGACTGGAAATCGCAGACGGAAGGCCGGATGCACGCCTGCGGCCATGACGGTCACACCGCGATTCTGGTTGGGGCCGCGCGTGTGCTCGCGCGACTCGCGCAGGACGGAATGGAATTGCCGAATGCCGTGCGATTTCTCTTTCAACCCGCGGAAGAAGGCGGTGCCGGCGGGAAGCGGATGGTGGAAGATGGCGCGTTGGATGCGCGACGGGAAGGACCTGCGGTGCGGCGAATCTACGGACTGCACAACTTTCCCGGCGTCGCACTTGGGACACTGCAAACGAGGCGTGGAGCACTATTTGCCTCGAGTGATCGCTATGAAATCACCGTGCATGGTCGCGCAGCCCACGCTGCGTGGCCGCACCACGGGCGTGATCCGATCCTGGCCGCGAGTGCGATTGTGATGTCCCTTCAATCGGTCATCGCGCGTGAGATCGATCCTCTTGAGGCGGGGGTCATTAGCACGACGACGTTTCACTCTGGAACGGCGACCAATCAGATCTCTGCCTCCGCTCGGCTCCAAGGCACCGCGCGAGCGCTTACGGAGGCGACGCGGACACACATCGAGTCACGCATCAGTGAAATCGCGCGCGACGTGGCGCGCGCCCATCGTTGTGAGGCAGACACGCGATATGTCCGTGGATATCCGGTAACGCGCAACGACGATGCAAGCGTGGCTGAGTTCGAGCGCATCGCGCGTGAGATGCTCACAACCCAGCGGCTTGAACACATGGATTTTCCCGTTATGGGTGGAGAGGATTTCGCGTTCTACGCCGAGCGCGTGCCGGCATGTTTCTACATTCTCGGCGTCGAAGACGGCCAATGGAACAGCGCGCATCTGCATCAACCCACCTTTGACTTTAACGACGCTGCGATCCCCTACGGCATTGAAGCAATGGTCGCGCTCGCGCTCGCGGATCGCGCTTGATCTCGTTCGAAACAACGCGGCGAAAAAATTACCCTCTTGCAAGATCAGATTGAGGAATCGCCTTGCAGTCCCGAGCAATCGGGCGATGATCTCCCGACTCCTCCACCACCGTCGCAGCTGAAACCACGATGCACCTCCTCGCACTCGCTCTCCTTCCCTCCTTTCTCCCTGCACTCCCGGTCGACGCAAAGGGGGCGAACCTTGATGGACTCGCGCGCAGACTCCACCGCGACGTCGTCACGGCGCCACGGGGCCACGATCTGCTTGAATCCGCGCCACTTGAATACGCGCCCGACCTGTATGGTTCGGGCTACCGACCGCTCGACGCGCGTGAGTTTGCTGAACTGCGCGCGGGCGTGGCTGCAGCGAGCATTGTGATCGATCTCCCGCTGCACGGCGCGGTCATTGCAAACGTCTCTGCTTTTCCAGTCGTCGCCGAGGACTTTCGGACCGAAATCGCGTCTCTCGTCGATGGCAAGATGATCGCTTCGCCACTCAACGCGCCCCTGCCATTTGCCTACGCCGGTCGCATTGCGGGCTACGCGGAATCGCGCGTCTTCCTCGGCTTCGGACGCGCTGAGGGAGCGTCGATCGTCGTCGGCATCGTCGAGATCGGCGAGCAGTCGTGGTGGATTTCGGATGGCGGGCTGCGCGCCGCGAAGCTCGGGCTTCCCCCGATGATCACGCACGAGTCGGCACTTGCCGGACAACCTCTCAACGGCCTCGCATGCCTTGCGGACGAACTGAGGGAGAACGCAAAGTCGAGCGGCACGCGCGCGGGCGGCGATCAGGAAGGTGGCATCGCCGGTGGCGCGGGCTGCCGCGAGTTTCGTATCGCCGTCGACACGGACACCGAGTTCACGATGATTGCGCGCGGTGGGAGCACGGTTTCCGCGATGCAATACGCGCTTCTCCTCATGGGCGCGGCGAGCCAGGTCTACGCGCGCGACATCGAGGCACGACTCCCGATCAGCTTTCTTCGCCTCTGGACGGGCGAAGACCCCTGGACGATGGACGGCATGATCGACCAGCTGTACCAGTACCGCGACTACTGGACGGCCAACGAGAGCCACATCTCGCGCGATCTCGGACATCATCTCGCAGGCCGCGGCCTCGGCGGCGGCGTCGCGTGGCTTGGTGTCGCCTGCGCGTATCCAGACTACGCCTTCGGCCTCTCCTCGGGCGTTGGCTACGGCTTCCCGTATCCGCTCATCGACCATGATCACGGCAACTGGGAACCGATGGTCGTGAGTCACGAGCTCGGTCACAATTTCGGCGCGCCGCACACGCACGATCACAATCCGCAGGCTGACGGCTGCGGCACGAATGACTGCTCGCAGGCGTGGACCGGAACGATCATGTCGTACTGCCACGGCTGCCCGGGCGGAATGTCGAATGTCTCGCTTTTCTTCCACCAATACTCGAAGGATTCGATGAACGGTTTCATCGCTGGCGTGCCGTGCGTCAACGGCGGAGCCTTCGCGATGAGCGATGCGGCGAGCACGCTCGAGGATGGATTTGTCGCGATCGACGTGCTGACCAACGACACGTTCGTGAACTGCGCACAGGCGACGATCGCAGCGTTCGACACAGAAACTGCACTCGGCGGACGCATCGCACGCGACGACTCCAATCCATCCATCCTCGTGTACACCGCGCCTGAAAACTTTATCGGGGTCGACAGCTTTTCATACATCATCGTTGACGCAAACGGCGACACGAGCGAGGCTGATGTCTCGGTGACGGTGCGTGCGGTGCGCGACCAAACGTACGTTTTCAATGCGCTTCCAGGCGTGTCAGCGACGTGGTTTGAGATCCCGGCGGGCTCCTCGATCATTCCAGACTTTGACAGCATGCAGCGCTTCGGTTCCGCGATTCTTGCGGATATCAACATCCCCTCGACCGACGGCAACTTCTCGATGTCCGGGCGCGCCGATTCGGTCGGTGCGCGATTTGAGGCGTGGCTCAACATTCCGCAGACGGGACTCTGGAGCGTGTCCTCTGAGTCGGACGACGGCTCACGCGTCACAATCGACGGCATCGTCGTTGTGGAGAACGATGGACTGCACGGGATGGTTGAGCGCGCGGGAATGATCGGTCTCGAGGCAGGCCTGCACCAGATTTCAGTCGACTTCTTCGAGAACGGTGGCGGCGCCGGCGAGATCATGCGCTGGGAAGGCCCAGGCACGGCGCGCGCAGTGATCCCCGCGTCCGCTTTCACCCATGGCGGCGTGACGATGCAGATCGACCTCGATGGCAGCGGCACGATCGGTGCCGGAGATCTTTCCATGCTGCTTTCCGCTTGGGGGCCCGCGACCCCGGGGACTTCCGCCGACTTCGATCGAAATGGTTCGGTCGGAGCGGACGACCTCGCGCGGCTCCTTGAGGCGTGGGGTTCCTGAAACCACGCGCGACGCAGGAAACGCCCTATAAAGCGGCCACTCTCGCTGTCGCCGTGCATGCGCGGAACGGGTCGAATCAAGTGCACGGTTCCGCACCCGCAGAAAGTCGGTGCGGCACACGCTGCCGTTTGGACCCCGTTGGAACCGACGACAAGCCCCGCTCCGCGAACCGCTTGCGTTTCCGAGCATCCTTCGCTACATTCCCCGACTCGACATTTCAAACCGCTCGAACTACCGGGCCCCTACAGCGATGTAGGGTCCGCAGGAACAAAGGCCGCGTGCGCCTAAGTTGCTGAGTCCGGTGGGAGGTCACGGATACCATGGCAGCAAAGAAAGTCACAAAGCAATTCAAGATCTTGGCGCCGGGTGGCAAAGCCACTCCCGCCCCGCCGATCGGCCCGGTTCTCGGTGCAAACGGCGTCAACCCCGGACAATTCATCACGAAGTTCAACGACGCCACGCGCGCGCTCAATGGCCGCGTTGTTGGTTGCGTGATCACGGTCTACTCCGACCGTTCGTTCGACTTCGAGATTAAGTCCTCGCCAACGTCTGTCCTCATTGCCGCTGCGTGCAAGGTCGAAAAGGGTTCGGCGAGGCCGAATTCGGAGAAGGTCGGCAAGCTCACCAAGGCGCAGGTCAAGACGATCGCCGAGGAAAAGTTCAAGGATCTCAACACCAGCAACATCGACGCCGCGATGCGAATCGTCGCCGGCACTGCACGCTCGATGGGCGTGACGGTGGAGGGCTAACTCATGGCAACTCTCTCCAAGCGCCGCAAGGCCAATCTCGCGTCAGTCTCGAAGGATGCCTTCCCGGCCGCCGACGCGATCGCCGCAATTCGTAAGTTCAAGTCCCCGAAGTTTGACCAGACGGTCAACGTCGTCATGCACCTCGGCATCGATCCGAAGCAGGCCGATCAGATCATTCGTGGTTCGATCTCGCTGCCGCACGGCACGGGGAAAACCGCGCGCGTCGTGTGCTTCTGCATCTCAGACAAGGTCGCTGCCGCGAAGGCTGCTGGCGCTGTTGAGGCGGGCTCCGATGACCTTGTCGCCAAGATTGAAGGTGGCTGGATGGACTTCGACGTTGCGGTCGCGAGTCCAGACATGATGCGCGTCGTTTCCAAGCTCGGAAAGGTCCTCGGACCGAAGGGCCTCATGCCCTCCCCGAAGGCCGGAACCGTTGCTGCTGACGTTGTCAACGCCGTCAAGGAGTATTCAAACGGCAAGCAGGAGTATCGCAATGACGATGGTGGAAACATCCACGGCGTCATCGGCAAGCTCTCGTTTGCTGATGCGAAGCTCGTCGAGAACCTTCAAGCGTTCGTCGCAAACATCCAGAAGATCAAGCCGGCCGCGGCGAAGGGAACGTACGTTAAAAAGTGCGTTGTCTCCGCATGCATGACTCCCGGCGTCCAGGTCACGGTCTAAGTTCGCACTCCGAAAGGACACATCATGAGCAAGCCAGTCAAGGACATGATTGCATCGGAGTACAGCCGCCGATTTGAAGGCGTCACCGGTGCCGTGGTCGTGGAGATCCGTGGGCTTGATGCCAAGGCAACCACTTCGATGCGCGGTTCGCTGCTTTCGAAGGGCATCAAGGTCACCGTTGTCAAGAATGCACTCGCCCGCCGCACGTTCAAGAGCGGCCCACTTTCATCGCTCGACAAGGCACTGAAGGGTCCATCAGCGCTGCTGACCGGTCCTGAAAGTTCCGTCCTCGTTGCGCGCGAGATCGTCAAGATCGCGACCGACCAGAAGAAGATCGTGCTCAAGGGCGCGATCTTCGACGGCGAGTACTACGACGGCGAAGAAGGCGTCAAGCGCCTTGGCCTGTTCCCGACGCGGGAAGAGGCTCAAGCAAAGGTCGTCACTCTCGTTCTCTCGCCGGCGCGCAACATCATGGGCGTCGTCAAAGAGATTCAGGAGCGCCTCGAAAAGGGCGAGACGATCGCCAAGATCGCCTGACAAACCAGCAAAGTAATTCGGTCAACGCGCAACACATTCGTCGCGCGAGATGACTGAGATCGTCAGCACAATCGAAGTTCCACACCCGCTTCCAGTCCGCCACCGACTGGTCCCACCTTCGGGATTACGGGATGAAATGCCGCGCGTTGCGGCACCTCTCGGTGGCACGACAGTGGCGTAAGCCACGGAGATTTAGCAATGTCCGATACGAAGACTTTCGACGCGAAGATCAGCACCCTCGGCGACTCGATCGCCAACCTCACGATCAAGGAAGCTGTTGAGCTCACCGACTACATGAAGGTGACCTACGGCATCGAACCAGCAGCGGGCGCGGTTATGGCAGCAGCAGGCGCAGCAGCGCCGGCCGTCGTCGAGAAGACCGAGTTCAACGTCGTCCTCAAGGGTGCTGGCGCGAGCAAGATCAACGTCATCAAGGCTGTGCGCGAGGCAACCGGCCTCGGACTCGCCGAGGCCAAGGCCCTCGTCGACAGCGCTCCGAAGACTGTCAAGGAAAACCTCAGCAAGGAGGATGCGACCAAGCTCGTCGACACCCTCAAGGCTGCGGGCGCCGACGCCGTCGCGGAGTAAGACCGATTTGGTGCGGATGTGGGTGCCCGGAATACAAGTTCCGGGCACCCGCTCCCCGCTCCAATCATCTCGAAGAGTCTTCTCCCAGGCTCGTCGAATGGTGATTGTCGGTGGATGGGATCGTGTCTACACTCGTGATCTGCTTTCTGGGCTCGGCTTTCGCTTGCTGAACCATTTGATCACACTCTGATAACACCTCACCAGGCCGGAAGTCTCCGGTCAGGTGTCTTTCCTTTGTAGGGGACTCGTTGATGTCATCCAAGACGATTCGGGATTTCTCGAAGCGCGGTGATGCGCTCCCCGTTCCGGTTCTTACCCGCGTGCAGGCGGATGCGTACAAGCGCTTCCTCCAGCTCGAGAAGAACTATGACGAGCGGACCACCAATCTCGGCCTCGAAGCACTCATGCGGGAGGTATTCCCCATCGAGAGCTACGACGGCTCGATGAAACTCGAATACCTGTATTACAAGCTCGACGAGCCGCGCTATACCTCGGACGAATGCCGCGAACTGCGACTGACCTACGGTCGTCCGTTCCGCGTCGGCGTCCGTCTGGTGCGCGAAGGCACCAGCGAAATCGCCGAGGAGGAGATCTACCTCGGCGAGATTCCGATCATGATTGGCGGCGGTGAGTTCATCGTGAACGGCTCCGAGCGCTGCATCGTGAGCCAGCTGCACCGATCGCCGGGCGTCGATTTCTCAATCGTCTCCAGCTTCGGTGACCGCCCACTCCACCAGGCACGCATCATTCCCGAGCGTGGCTCGTGGATTGAACTCGAGGTCACCAAGAAGGACGTCCTGGCGATGCGAATCGACCAGTCGACGAAGCTCGCCGCGACCACGTTCCTCCGCGCGCTCGATGAGCAGTACTCCTCGACCGATCGTTTGCTTGAACTCTTCTATGAGGTCGAGGAAATCAAGGTCGCGAAGCTGAAGCCCGAGCATTACGCGGCGGAACTCGTGATCGACTCGGATACCGGCGAAGAGCTCTGCCGCGTTGGCGCCCAGATTGGTGACATGGTTGCGACGATCCAGGCGTCAAACCTTGGCACCATTCGTGTGATCACCGACGCGAGCGATCCGCTCATTCTCAATACGCTCGCCGAAGAGAAGCTCGACTTCCTCGCGGGCGTGACTGAGCATGAGGCGGCATTGCTCAAGATTTACGGTCGTCTGCGGCCAGGCAACCCCCCGCAGATCGACAAGGCGAAGTCACTCTTCGCCGAGAAGTTCTTCGACGAGAACCGCTATCGCCTTGGACGCGTCGGCCGATTCCGTATCAACCGCAAGTTCGAGCACGACAAGGAGTACTGCGAGGGCGGCAAGCTCGGGCAGCTTCCGGCTGAGACCGTGCAGAAGATTCGCGCGCAGGATTTCCTTGCCGTGATTCGCTACATGCTCGATCTTCGCGGCAAGCGCAACAAGGCGCACGTCGATGACATCGATCACCTCGGCAACCGCCGTCTGCGCATGCTCGACGAACTCGCGACCGAAGAAATGCGCAAGGGCTTCCTCAAGCTCCGACGCACGGTTCAGGAGCGCATGTCGACCCGCGAACCTGGCGATCTTGCCAAGATCGCGGATCTCGTCAACTCGAAGTCCATCTCGAGCGCGATCGAGTTCTTCTTTGGACGCAGCGAACTTTCTCAGGTCGTTGACCAGACAAACCCGCTGTCGATGCTCGTTCACGAGCGTCGTCTGTCGGCCCTTGGGCCGGGCGGTCTCAACCGCAAGCGTGCAGGCTTCGAGGTGCGCGACGTGCACATCTCGCACTACGGCCGCATCTGCCCGATTGAGACGCCTGAAGGTACCAACATCGGCCTCATCGCTTCGCTCGGCATTTATTCCGAGATCGATGCGTACGGCTTCCTTCAGACGCCGTATCGCAAGGTCAAGAGCGGCAAAGTGCTCGGCGAGTTCCAGTTGCTTCGTGCAGACGAAGAGCTCAAGCGCGTCCTCGCAACGTCGGATGTTCTCAAGGGCGACAGCAAGTCGCTCGAGGGAACCGTCCTTGCCCGCATCGACGGCGATCTCGCCGAAGTTCCTGCGAGCGAGGTTGAGTACGTCGATGTGAGCCCGAAGCAGATCGTCGGCGTTTCTGCGTCGCTGATCCCCTTCCTCGAGCACGACGACGCCAACCGCGCGCTCATGGGTTCGAACATGCAGCGTCAGGCTGTGCCTCTGGTCAAGACCGATCCGGCATGCATTGCGACCGGAATGGAAAAGGCCGTAGGTACACACTCCGGCATGATCGTCACTGCTACCCGCGGTGGAACGATCACGTCGGTGGACAGCGAGCGCATCATCATCGACAACGCGGACGAGTACGTCCTCCGCAAGTTTGTCGGCCTCAATGAGCGCACCTGCCAGAACCAGAAGCCGGTTGTCAAGCTTGGTCAGAAGGTCAAGGACGGTCAGATCCTCGCCGACGGTGCGAGCACCAAGATGGGTGAGCTTGCGATTGGTAAGAACGTGCTCGTCGCGTTCAACACCTTCGACGGCTACAACTTCGAGGACGCCATCGTCATCAACCAGCGTCTGCTCAAGGACGACGTCTTCACCTCGATTCACATCGAGAGCTTCGAAGTTGAGATCCGCGAGACGAAGCTTGGCCGCGAAGAGTTCACCCGCGATATCCCGAACGTCAGCGAGCGCATGTTGCGCAACCTCGACGAGATGGGTGTGATCGCAACCGGCGCACGCGTCGGCCCTGGCGACATTCTTGTCGGCAAGGTTTCGCCGAAGTCGAAGAGCGAACTTTCTCCAGAAGAGAAGCTCCTCCACGCGATCTTCGGTCGTGCAGGCGAAGACGTGAAGAACGATTCGCTCGAAGTACCTGCTGGTACTGAGGGTGTCGTCATCGGCGCGAAGCGATTCAGCCGTCGCATGCACCTTAGCGACGATCAGAAGAAGCAGCTCAAGAAAGACATGGCCGACTTCGAGGCCATGATGGACGGCAAGCGCATCGATCTCTTCAAGAAGATGGTCGGTGAAATCAACCGCATTCTCGGCGCAGAAATGGTTGACCCGTCAACCCGCCAGAAGGTCGGCGCAAGCGACATCCCCGAGGTCATCGTCGAGCAGATCGAGAACTTCAACGAGAAGTGGATGAAGGGCTCCGCGGAAGCGCGCGAGCAAGCGAAGGTTGCGTTCGGCCAGTTCTGGCCGCGTGTGGTCGCCACCAACTCTGAGAAGAATCGCAAGCTCGACCACATGAAGCGTGGCGACGAACTCGCATCCGGCGTGCTTGAAATGGTCAAGGTCTACCTTGCCACCAAGCGCACCCTGTCGGTTGGTGACAAGATGGCAGGTCGTCACGGCAACAAGGGCGTCATTGCCCGCATCGTGCCGGAAGAAGACATGCCGTTCATGGAGGACGGGCTTCCGGTCGACGTGCTGCTTAATCCGCTCGGCGTGCCGAGCCGCATGAACGTTGGCCAGATTCTTGAAGTCCACCTCGGTTGGGCTGCGCAGGTGCTCGGATTCCAGGCGGTCACGCCTGTCTTCGACGGCGCGCATGAGGCCGAGATCTTTGGCGCGATGGCCGAGGCAAACCGTCACGTTGAGAAGCGGATCGCCGACTTCAATGCGTCCGGAACAAACCCTGGTAGCCCTCGCGAGCTTCTCTCGCGGATGCCCGCAAACTGCAAGATCCAGCTGTACGACGGCCGCACAGGCGAGCCGTTCAACCAGCGCACCACCGTCGGCTTCATGTACATCCTGAAGCTCCACCACCTCGTCGACGACAAGATTCACGCTCGTTCGACTGGTCCATACAGTCTCATCACCCAGCAGCCTCTCGGCGGCAAGGCACGCACAGGCGGCCAACGCTTCGGCGAGATGGAAGTGTGGGCGCTCGAGGCCTACGGAGCGGCGTTCGTGCTTCAGGAACTCCTCACCGTCAAGAGCGACGATGTTGAGGGCCGAACGAAGATCTACGACTCGATGGTCAAGGGTACGAACACGCTTCAGGCTGGTATGCCGGTTGTGTTCGATGTCCTCTGCCACGAGATCAAGGGTCTTGGCATGAACATCCAACTCGAGAAGCAGACCAACGAGGCGAATATCCTTCTGTGAACGAGCGTGCCGCGGCGAAGTTCCGCATCATGACTCAGATTGAATTCGTCCTGTTGGGAAGCGCGTGAGAGCCAGGTTCAGAATAGAAATCCCCCCGCTGACGCGGGTCCATTTGGAAGGCAACTGCGATGTCCGAGAGCGTCTACGACCGCGTGAACGACTACGGCTCTGTCAAGATTACTCTTGCGAGCCCGAACGACATCCGAAGCTGGAGCTTCGGCGAGGTCAAGAAGCCTGAGACCATCAACTACCGCACGTACCGCCCGGAACGTGACGGCTTGTTCTGCGAGCGCATCTTTGGTCCTGAGAAGGACTACGAGTGCGGCTGCGGTAAGTACAAGGGAACAAAGTACAAGGGCATCATCTGCGATCGCTGTGGCGTCAAGGTCACCCACAGCCGCGTGCGCCGCAAGCGCATGGGCCACATCAATTTGGCCGCGCCGATCGTGCACATCTGGTTCTTCAAGGCGATGCCTTCGCGCCTCGGAAACCTCATGGCGATGAAGACCTCGGACCTCGAGAAGATCATCTACTTCCAGGATTACGTCGTCACCGATCCGGGGAATACCGAGCTTGAGCACAAGCAGGTGCTCACCGAGGACGAGTACCGCCAGGAAGTCGACAAGTACGGCACTGCGGCGTTCACGGCGATGATGGGTGCGGACGCGATTCGCGAGCTCCTTCAGCAACTCGACCTTGACAGCCTGTCCAAGGAGATCCGCGAGGACCTTGCGACCACGAAGTCGAAGCAGAAGCAGAAGGATCTTTCCAAGCGGCTCAAGATCGTGGAGCAAATCCGCGGTTCGCAGAACGAGCCGAAGTGGATGGTTCTCGATGTGATTCCTGTGATCCCGCCAGACCTGCGCCCCCTCGTTCTCCTCGAGAGCGGCAACTTCGCGACAAGCGATCTCAACGATCTCTACCGCCGCATCATCAACCGCAACAATCGTCTCAAGAAGCTCATGGACCTCAATGCGCCCGAGGTCATCGTGCGCAACGAGAAGCGCATGCTGCAGCAGGCTGTTGATGCGTTGTTTGACAACGGCCGCTGCCGTCGCCCGGTCCTCGGGTCGTCGAATCGTCCGTTGAAGTCGATCACCGACATGATCAAGGGTAAGCAGGGCCGCTTCCGCGAGAACCTGCTTGGAAAGCGCGTCGACTACTCGGCGCGTTCGGTCATCGTCGTTGGTCCTGAACTGAAGATTTGGCAGTGCGGCCTTCCAAAGAAAATCGCGCTTGAGTTGTTCCAGCCGTTCATCATCCGCAAGCTCAAGGAGCACGGGCTTGCCGACACCATCAAGAGTGCCAAGCGCATGCTTGAGCGCCGCGACCCTGAGGTGTGGGACATCCTTGAGCAGGTGATTCAGAATCACCCGGTCATGTTGAACCGCGCGCCGACCCTGCACCGCATGGGTATCCAGGCGTTTGAGCCTGTGCTCGTCGAAGGCAACGCGATCAAGATTCACCCGCTCGTTTGCACCGGCTACAACGCCGACTTCGACGGTGACCAGATGGCCGTTCACTTGCCGCTTTCGGTCGAGGCACAGACCGAAACGCATGTGCTGATGATGTCGACCCACAACATCTTCAGCCCGGCGAACGGCAACCCGATCGTCAGCCCGTCGCAGGACATCATCATGGGCGTCTACTTCTTGACGTGCGCCCACGGCGATGATCCGACCGTGCGCCCCCGCCGCTTCAAGGACTACGAAGAGGCCCTCCTCAGCTTCAACCTCCCCCACAGCGACCCACGCAAGATTTCGTTCCACGATCCCATCGAGATCCGCCTGACGCGGTTCAGCGAGATCGTGAACGACCAGAAGAAGTCGCCGGAGCCCATGCCAGCAAACCGTCGCATCGTCACCACGATGGGACGCCTGCTCTTCAGCGAGATCCTCGCGGATGGCATGCCGTTCTACAACTGTGCGCTTGGTAAGAAGGGCGCCGCGCGCGTCATTGACGACACCTTTGCTCGCAAGGGCAAGGCGTTGACGATCGATCTGCTCGACGCGATGAAGGCGCTTGGCTTCCGTTACTCGACGGTGTCGGGGCTTTCCTTCGCCATCACTGATCTCCGCGTTCCTGCTGAGAAGAAGGCTCTTCTCGACGGCACTCAGAAGAAGGTCGACCGCGTTGAAAAGGCGTATCAAGCCGGTGCAATCACCGAGCGTGAACGTCATAACCAGCTCCTCGACCTCTGGCAGCAGTGCCGCGCTGAAGTCACGACGAAACTCGTCGATGCACTCAAGCGCGACCGTCGCGACGGAAACGGCGCGGAAGTCTCGATTGAGAAGCTCGAAGGTGCGAAGTACCTCAACCCGGTGTATTTGTTCTCTGACTCCGGTGCACGTGGTAACGTCAGCCAAATGCAGCAACTCGCTGGTATGCGCGGCCTGATGGCCAAGCCCAGCGGCGAGATCATCGAGACGCCCATCCGCGCGAACTTCCGCGAGGGTCTGTCGATGCTCGAGTACTTCAGCTCGACCCACGGCGCCCGTAAGGGTCTCGCGGATACCGCGCTCAAGACCGCAGACTCCGGGTACCTCACCCGCAAGCTCTGTGACGTTGCGCAGTCGGTTGTTGTTCTCGAAGACGATTGCGGCGTCCCCGGTGGAATTCCAAAGAAGGCGATCTACAAGGGCGAAGAAGTTGACGTCCCGCTCAAGGATGTCATCCGTGGTCGTACCAGTGTTGAGACGATCATCAATCCGATGACGGATGAAGTCATCGTGAAGCGCAACGAGGTCATCACCGACCCTATCGCTGCGAAGATCGAAGCGTTGGGTCTCAACAGCGTCTACGTTCGTTCGCCACTGACCTGCTCGACCGCGCGTGGCGTATGCGCTCGTTGCTACGGCCAAGACATGTCGACCGGCAAGCCTGTTGAAATCGGTATGGCTGTCGGCATCATCGCTGCGCAGTCGATCGGTGAGCCCGGAACGCAGCTCACCATGCGTACCTTCCACACCGGCGGCATCGCGGCCCGTGGCATCTTGGACAACAGCTACAAGTCCGCTTTTGGCGGAACGGTGCAGCTGCGAGACTGCCTCGAAGTCGAAGTAAAGCAAGAGGACGGCTCAAAGACCGTTGTCGCACTCAAGCGCAACGGTGAGATCCTTGTCTTTGACGCACAGGGCCGCGAACTCGAGAAGTTCAAGGTTCCCTACGGCGCGCAGTTGTTCGCGCGAACCGGTGATGTCATCAAGAAGGGAACTGTGCTCTGCGAATGGCAGCCGCACGCGACTCCGATTCTTGCTGAGAAGTCCGGTACCGTCCGATTCAAAGACCTCGTCGAAGACGTCACCTTCCGCATGGACATGAAGAAGGGTGCGGGCGAGACGGCGGAGATGATCGTCATCGAGCACACTGGTGAGAAGCACCCGCAAATCACCATTGAAGATGCTGCCGGCAACATCCTCGACTTCCACCACCTTCCTGCGAAGGCGCGTATCGAAGTCAAGGACGGCCAGCAGATCGCCCAAGGCCAGATGCTCGCGCGTCAGCCGAAGGAAGCTGCTCGTTCGGCAGACATCGTCGGTGGTCTCCCCCGCGTCACCGAGATCTTCGAGGCTCGAATCCCGAAGGACCCGGCAGTCATGGCGGAGATCTCGGGACGCGTCGAGCTCCACAGCGACAAGCGCAAGGGCAAGATGACGATTCGCGTCGTCAGCGACGCTGGCCTCGAGCACGATCACCATGTCGCGCAGGGCAAGGCGCTGCTCGTTCACACCGGCGACCGCATCGATGCAGGCGATCCACTGACCGAGGGTCCGCACATCCCCGCAGACATCCTGCGCATCAAGGGTGAAGACGCGCTGTACGTCTACATGCTTGACGAAGTGCAGAACGTGTACCGCGCCCAGGGTGTGCCGATTTCGGACAAGCACATTGAGGTGATCCTCCGTCAGATGCTGTCCAAGGTCCGCGTCTCGAACCAAGGCGACACCGAGCTCCTCCCGAATGAGGTTGTCGACAAGTTCATGTTCCGCGAGGTCAACGACTCGCTCGGCCGCAAGATGCGCATTGAAGATGCGGGTGGCACAAGCCTCCCCGTCGGCTCGCTCGTCGACAAGGACGAGATCCGCGAGGCGAACGCCATCGCTGAGGCGGAAGGAAAGAGCGGCTGTAAGGCCAAGAAGCCGCGCGCTGCGACTGCAAAGACCCTGCTGCTTGGTATCACCAAGGCATCGCTCCAGGCGGAAAGCTTCCTCTCCGGAGCATCCTTCCAGGAAACGACCAAGGTGCTCACTGAAGCCGCGCTCAAGGGCGCAGTCGACCATCTGCTTGGCCTCAAGGAGAACGTGCTCCTCGGCCACCTCATCCCGGCAGGAACGGGTTTCCAAGCTTACTCGAAGGCAAAGGTCAAGCGGCTTGTCGATGTTGCAGACTTTGACGACGACGCACAGGCTGCGATGTTCGACGAGGCCGCAATGGAGGCTGAAGCGCTTGGTGCGGAGCGTCGTGGCGGCGGGCCAGTCAGCACGGTCAGGGATCGTCTCGCGAACGTGGTCACAACCGGTGACACGATGATGGCTGAAGGCGCTGCTGCGGACGGCGTGTAATCTCTATCGCGACGATCAAGAAGATCGTTCGACGACGACACTGCAAACTTCCCGGCCCGGCGCTTGCGCCGGGCCGGTTTTCTTTCGGAACTTCATGTTTCTGTCGGGGTGTCCTGTGGCTTTCGAGGCTTCGCAGTTCAGACTGAACGCACTTCCAAGGCGCGTCCCAAGGCGCGTCCCACGGCGTGTGCGCCACGGCACAACCCGGTCGGCATGCTGTCTACCGATTCGGTGCGCATATGCATGTCTCGCTGTTTCAGGACCCGGAGACGCAGAGAAACTCGATGCGCTGAGGGATGCGCGCGTGCCACCACGTCTGGAAGTGGACGGGTCGCTCCGCGGGTAACTCAACCACCCGCGCGGGCATCATCACGAGCAGCGGATCGATGTCAAACGGGTAGGGATCAAACTTCACGCGCCGACCACCAAGCGGCGTGACCACGATCGTGCAGCGGTCGGTCCAAGCTCGGCGCGGCACATCGTGCAGTTCAAACGTGTCCTCACCGATGCCGCGGGTGTCACCACTTTTTGCCGGGATCAGTGCAGAGCACAGTGCCAGTGAGAGGCCGTCGCAGAGTTGAACCAGTCGCTGAAGCGGAGCCAGCGTCGCCGGCTCGACCCAAGCGGCCGTCGAGGGATCCGCGCGTAGTTCTGCGGTCCACCCGCGCCGCAAGTCGTCGAGCCACGCCATGAACGCGAGCGGCGCCTCGAGGCTACCGGGGTAGAGTTTGTCCGGTGCGCCCTTCCAAAAGAGTGGATGCGTGAAGGCGGGATCAGGATTGGAGAGCGCGCGTGCCGCGTAGAGCCAGTAGGCGTGACTCGCGATCAGCAGATTGACCATCGGGTTTCGCGGAAAACGCTTGAGTCCGACGCGCCAGCGATCCATGCCAGCCTGCTGATTCTTAAGCACTTCGCCGAGGCCAGCGGGAAAACCGTCGTCTTGCGAGAGTTCCGGTGACGCCTCCCACTCCCACCAGCCATTGTCGTGCTCCGCAACCGCGAACACCACTTCGGCCCGTAGTCGCTCCGGATCGACAATCGGTACCGGCGCCCGAAATGCGCCCGGTCGCGCGAATGTCTCGTTCCCCCAGTGGGCTGCGAAAAATCCGGCAATCTGGCTGTGATCGGGCTGGCTGATCATCCAGAGTTTGCCGGCCTGTGTGGTCTTCAACATATCTGGGCCTCTCTTGCGTCGGGCTTCCGTTGGAAGATGATCGCGCGCGTCAAAGAGAAAGCCGCCCCGAGGTTGAGGCTAGGGGCGGCAAGAATCAATCTCAATGAAACAAGCTGTCACCCGTCAGTTCGGGCACTTCTGGAAGTACAAGATCTTCGGCGGGTCGCTTGGCGAGTTGACCTCGCTGCGATCAACACACAGAACATAGCGCGAGTCATCGACAATCTGGTCGGATGCGGTGCCGTCCCACACCTGGGTGACGGGATTCTGCTTGACCTGTCGGATGCGCAGGTAGACGGTGAAGACGTCGCTGCGCGTCGTAACCAGATTTGAGATGCCCTTGAAAAGTAGGTTCATATCCTCGACGTCGCCGAGCGGTTCATCGTGCTGCTTGAACGGCACATCGACATCCGCCGGAGGCGTAATCGCAGTGAAAATGTCCGCTGGCAACTGACGCGGACGCGAGTTCGTGCGATCGGTGGACCAGGAGTAGCCGGTGGGATAGCCGTCGAAGTCGCCCCCGCCGAAATCTTCATAGGGATCAAGCCCAAGCCAACGCATGCTGTAGCTATTTCGTGTGCCTTGGAGCGGACCAGCCGGTGGCGTGCGCGCGAGCAGAGTCAACTCACCGATTGATGCAAATCCCCGCTCGCCCCGAATACCGGGGAAGAACAACTCTTGGTCGGCTGGGAATGCCAGCGTGAGTGGGCCGGTGAATTGCGGCGTGAGAAATCCTCGGTCGCCGTAGTTTGGCGTGTAGTACGGTGCTGGGAGAGCTGGCGTTGGCGCGGCGGCCGCACCGCGGTCGCGGTAGCTTCGAATTGCATCGACGACATGTGAGTACGGCGTCTTTCCGTTTGCGCGCGCCAACCGAGTCAGCATCGGCATGGCCTGCATGACTTCGGGAAGCGCGGTGTTGATGTTGATAAGGCCCGGAGTCTTTCGGCCAAGGAATCCGTGCGCCAGGCGCAACTGTCGCTCTTCGGTCAACGCGGTATCCGACAGCGGTGCGCCCGGAACAGTCGAAACCGGGTCGTACGCGCTGTTTCCGTTGCGATCGAAACTGTTGCGCCCCGGCCCATCGAGTGTCAGGCCGTCGAGCATCGCGACACCAGCCGGCAAGGCGGGCTGCCACGGGATGTACCCCGCAAGCGGCTCAGGGATCGGTGTCGTCGACGCCGGATCAAACCGCGCACCAAGCACGATCGAACCGAGGTCATCCGTGCCGAGTTCGCCCGGAAGTCGCGTCCAGAGACGGTTCGTGTAGAGACCTTCGCCGGGATAGAACAGATCGTCCTCGTCCTCCTCGACCATGATTTCCGAGAAGGTGCGCACCGTCGTTGGATTCGTCCAGTTCTGGAAGACATGGCCCCAAAGGAAGACATCAAGAATCTCGCCGACCTGGTCAAAGTCGCTGTCCTTCTGGGTCATTTGGAACGGGACCTTCATGGTCAGCGATCGATCAAACTCCGCCCAATCCGCAGCAGAGCAACCCTTGTTTCCAATCATCCACTCGTAGTTCGTTCCGTTGAGCGCCTGGTAGCCGCGCACGGTCTGAGAGTTGTTCGGAATGAGATTCGGGAGGAACGGCATCGGATCGGTGCCGTTTGAGGATGTAATCACTTCCGTGCCGCCCGCAGGGATCACCGTGAGGTTGGTGAAGAAGACGGGCTTGCTGCGAAGCGTGCGGCCGAACATATCAACCCACACCATGCTTGCCCAGCGGCCTGCGCCGGTGGCGTCGCCGTCGGGGTCTTGGCCGATTTGCCAACAGTCACCCTTGTAACCGGCGTTGTTTTCTCGCGGCGCGCCGTTCTCGTCGACACCGTCCCATTGACGGGTCGAGCGCACGGGTGTTGTCGCCATGCTGAAGACGTAGCGCGGCGAGAGTTCGGTCGCTGTGATGCGCTTCTGATCTGGGGTGATCGTGCTGTCGTTCCATGTGTCGACATCGAAAGTCCAAATGCGACTCGCGCGGCACCAGGTCATAAAGAAGTCATTCGTCTTGATGCGAACACCGGCGACGTAACGTCGCGAGGGATTTGCGGGATCGTAGACGTACGACTTCTTCGGCGGGATGTGCTGCGGGTCGGTGAAGAGCCGCTGAATGCCCTCGTTGAACTTGCCCTGTCCACCATCCGCCGCGTTATCGAAGCGATCGACAACGATTGAGAGCGGCGCGCCGGAGAGTCCGGCTGGCGGCGTGATGTTGCGAAGCAACTGCACTGGCTGCTGTGTGGTGCTCGTATACGGCGTGTTTATCGCGCCCGGGTCGCCCGGAGCGTCGAGGATGACCTTCCACTGAGCGGAGGCATTGAGCACGATCGTTCGATCGGAGGGATCAGCCTTCGGATTACTCGTCAGGTTGCCGCGCGCATCGTAAAGACCGACATACTCAATGAGTCCGTCCGCATCGAGATCCGATTGCTGAACAGACGCACCACTCGTCGTCTCTCCGCGCTCGATGTCGAGAAAGTCGAGAACGGCCTTCTGAAAATCACCCGCAACGCCGTAGCCGCCCACCGCTCCACCATCAACCGCAAACACAATCGCGGTGCTCGGCTTGCCGAGCGTGGCCGGTGGAAGCACAGGATTCGGTCCGTATCCATTCACCGGGCCAGCAGCAATGCTCGCGGCTGCGAAACTGAATGTCTGGCCGAAGCACTGCAGCCGGAAATCACCGAGCGAAATCGGCGTGTCGTAGGGATTGGCAATCTGCACGGCGATCACTGCGCGCGGCTTACTCGTCGAATCGACGAAGTTCTCGCCGCCATCATCGATATCTGGCGGCAGTTCCTCTTGATTCGGCGGCGGCGGCGACCCGCCTTGCGAGGTCCACTCGAGTTCGGTGAAGTTCGACTTCGGGTAGGCAAGGCCGTAGAAGACCTCCATGATGAAGGGCTGCTTCTCCATGCCGAGGTAGAACTGATTTTGATTGAACGGGTCCGGCATCGCATCGGTAAATGCCGCCGAGTACTGCTGCGCGTCCTGTTGGATCGGCGTCGGATAAAGCGGACGATCGATTGCGATACCGGAGGTGCCGAGGGTCTGCGCCTCGTCGCTCGCGCAATCGAGGTTGGCGACATAGCTCGCGATCATCGAGAGCGTGCGTTGATAGTCCGCCTCGCGCGTGCCGTAGATCGTTTGATAGGTCGTGCTGCCGCCGGCATCGACGGTCACCTTCGCCAGCGAACGCTCTAAGAGCCGCGCAAGATCGCGGCGCCACAACGATGCAGCGTAGGCATTTCGAAGGAGCGCAGGTTGGCCCGAAGCGTTGAGGAACATCGGCGCACGAAGGTCAACCTTCAGCTTCTGACGCTCGAACTCTACGCGATTGGCCGCCTGAAACGCGCCGAACGCCGGATCGGCCGCTGGCGGCACATTGCCGCGCGGGTTCATGTAGTTGACCGTCTCCTCGTAATACGGCGTCTGCCAGAGCCACGGTGGTGCAGTTTCGTTGCGCGCGCCGTTAAAGAGCGTCAGTTTGCGGCGGTTGTCGACGAGGAGCTGTCGCGAGCTGAGTTGGTCGAGATACTCGTCGGCCTCTTCGCGCATAGGCGACGCGCGCAGGAACTGGAAATCATTCGCAGCGTTGCCCTGGTAAAGCGGGCTGTAAAGGCTAAGTGCCTGCTCAAACCGAGAGAGCGTGAACGGAAGATTGTTGCCGTGGTAGGCACGGAGTTCAAACTCGTCCGCAGCATCAAACGGCGTCAGACCAAACAACGGCTTCTCGGGATCGAGGCCGGAGATCTTGAAGTACGCGAGTCGCTCGCGCGCTGATTCGAAGGTTCCACGGACCGGGTCGCCAGGAGCGGGCGGTTGCACGGGAAGATTGGCGTCCGCAAGCGGATATCCGTAGGACGGCGCGCCGCTATCGATCCCACCGTTCGCGCTGCGCGCACCGATCGCTTGCAGGAATCCGAGCGGTGGCACGTCAATCTGCCCATTCCCGTCGAAGTCGCGGTCGCCAAAGCGAGAGCGATCAAACCGAGGTACGCCGCCACTGAAGACGAGATCCGTGGCGGGATTACCCGTCCACCACGTTGGCATTGGACTAGGCAGATCGGCAGACGGAGTGGCCGCAAACGGCGCCTGCGCAGGCTGGTTGATCGGGCCATCGAGGAACCCAACAGTCGAACCACCGTTGGACTCGCCCACGCTCGTCACAAGCGCGAGGTCCGATGGAGTCTGCCCAGTGCTCGTGTCAAAGCTGAACTTCGTCGCCACGTTCGCATTGAGAAGTGCCGAGTTGTCAACGATCGAGACGCCAACGATGGTGCGAACGCCACGGTCCACGCTGACCGGCGCGAGGAACCAGTAACTGTCGGTAAAGCCGTCGCCATCGGTGTCGGTGAACGTGCGCGAAACCACGTTGCGATCCGTGCCCGGCTTGAATTCATCGGTGGGCTTGCCGAGTGCCTTGAGTTCAAAGAAATTTGGCAGTGCGTTCGCGGTCTTGAATTGGTTGGGGTAGTCGAAAAACCATGCATCGCGACGCGTGATGAACTGCGCGCCGTTGGCGACCCCGTTCGGAATGATTCCCGGGAGCCACTGCTCGTAGGGCATCGCCACTGCGTACGGACCAGCAGCGGCCTCGTTCAGATTGTCCACTGTGCCAGTATTGATGTTCGAAATGTCGGCAACGACGCGCCAACCATTGTTTGCCGTTGGCAGCCACGACAGGTGCGACCAGTGGGTGAAATTGAAGTAGTCCGGCGAACCGTCGCCGTTGTCATCGCGCGCCGCGCGCTCTGGCTCCGTCGAGCGCAACCAGCGCGAGTCGCCCATGCCGGGACTTCCGTATGGATTCGCATCACCGATCGGACGATTGAGCGCGTTGAGCGTCGCCCCTTGCGGCGAACCCGGGCCGAATGGCCATGGGCTATTTGGACCGAAGAAGTCTGGCCAATTGGTCCAAGCCTTCGTCTCGTACGGCGCGCTGTTGTAGCCAAAGTCGGGATATCCGTCGCCGTTGAAGATGTTCGTTCCGCCAGCGAACGGGAGTACATCCCGATCGATGGAGTAGCGCTCCGCATCAAGTGGCGGCGCGAGGCGTGGCCACGACGCACTGGCAACGACGACTGATGGCGAGACGGAGTTGTCGACGCGCGCGAACGGATCGTTGGTATCGACAGGCTTCGCAAACAACGCACCCGCGATTTCACTCGCGACATCGACGCCGATCGACTCTGCGCGACCGTCGCGGCCGGCCGCCGACTGCTGTGCTGCGGAGATATCGCGGACCGCGCGGGTTCGGCCGACGAACGCCGTTGCGATGATCACAAGGAGCACAAGAATCGCCGTCACCAACACGATCGTGTTGCCACGAAGGGTGCGGAGGGCGCGGGTGCCCGAACTTGGTTGCGACATCATGTGCGACATCATGTGCGACATCATTGAAAACTCCTGACGAACCCACGCGCTTAGCGCTTGGGAAGTTCGACGATGAACTGGTAGTCGCGACCGCCCTCGAGCCGTCCAAGCGGATCGTGCAGTCGCATGGTGATGCGGATGGCACTCGGAAGCGGTGTGTACGGACCGCGCCCGAAGGCAAGTGGATCGATTTGACCTGGATCTTCTTGATTGAAGCCGAAGACCGCGTGGTAGACACGCTTGCTCCCCTGCGCGGCACTGGTGGTCCAGATCGGCGCGTTGGTCGATGCATTGATCGCGCCCTCGGCGGAGCACACCACAGGATCTGTGCCAAGCTCACCCGCAAAGAGCGGTAGACCGATCGCGCCGCGGAGTGCGTCGTACTGGCCGTTGACGAGGAAGTTCGAAGAGTTCGATGCCGGACGGACCTGGCTCTGGGACATGGTTACCGCGGCCTCGTTCAAACCAAACCACGGCTGCATCGAGCCACGCGGCACAAACATACCGATCTCTTCAGTGCCGTTGATCGCGCCGCCCGCGCCGTAACCCTGAGGGCCAGTCCAAGTGCGCCCTACGCCATCGCTCCAGGTCCATTCCACCTTGAAGCTCGAGCAGTTGGCGGCGAGTACTGGCGCTGTCAGCATCTGCTCAGCCTTCGCCGGACCGAGTGCTGCTTTCTCGACGCGCGGATAGGTGACGAAGAGGCTGTTCGTGCCGTTCGAAGGATTCGCAGCAGTCGCGGCGGTCGCCCACGGCGCAAGCGTCTGAATCATGCGAAGCCGGGATGATGGTCCGCTCCAGGGCGACTGGGGTGAGACGTCGTAGTTAAACGCGAGCGCGCGATTCAGCGTGCCATTCGCGCGGTACTGATACGCCATCTGCGAGAAAAGATCGTCTGGCTGCCACTTGACGATGTCGACGCGGCTCGACGTCCACAACGGATCCGGCAGATTTGCTGGAACTGCTGCGGTCGACATCGGTGACAGCTGGACCTGCTTGCTCGTGAAGAGGCGCTGGGTCGCATTGATGGAATCGCCGGCGTAGACCGCGGTCATCACGCCGCCTTCGCCAAATCCGTCACTTGCAAGCAGGGTCGCCACACGGGTCAACGGCCAGTTGCTCGCTTTGGTCACCGGAATACGACCGCCAGCAACTGGGTTGCCGCCAGCCTGATCCCAATCGAGTTGCTCGACCGCGCCACTAATCCACGGGACAACCGGGGCTCCGTCGGCGGCACCACCGTTGTAGGTTGTCGGCCCGAGTCCAACTGCAATCGTCGGGGCGACGACGCCATGGCCGTAGCAAATACGCGCAACCGCGGACTCCGGAAGCCAGTTGGTTGCGACCCCATTGAAGTTGACGTTCTGCGAACCGGTGTACTGCGTGGTTGAGCGGGCACCGCGCGCAAAGAACGCGATTTGATCGGCGCGAATCTCGGCGGTCCCAAGCGACGGGTCGATGACTGGAGTTTGGGGGAATCCAGCGGCATTCACCTCAACCTGCTGGATGACCATAAAGCCATTGCTCGGGAGGTTTGAGAAGTCAGCGCGGATCTGCGCCTCAATCGCCGCCGCGGTCTGCATGAGATCGGCGGCGGCACCAGTGATGCCGGCCACCCGGCTTGACGCGGAGAAGATCTTCGCAGTCGCCACGATGACCACAACAAGCACGCCGACCGCCACCAACAGTTCGGTAAGGGTGAACCCCCACGCGGCGCGCAGAAGTCGGAGAGTGCGTTCGGAACGGCGCATCAGAGTTCCTCCACCGCTGCGAAGACGGGCGTGATGACATTGCCGCGATCATCGCGGCGCGGAACAAACCAGATACCACTGATGAACGCGTTCGGACCGTTGGCACCGGTTCCCGTGGGGGAGTATCCGTTGACCGGAGAGCGCGGAAGCGAGGGGATCGCGCGCTGCAACTTGACCGGTCCTTGCGCAATATTGTTGCGTCCGATGAGCACGCGGTGCGTCGAACCATGGTTGTCGACCCACCAACTCGCTGGTGCCTGCCAGTCGTCCCAAACTTGCTCGGGAGAACCAAAGCTGGCTGCCGCATTGATGCCAGTTCCAGGAATCTCATCCGCCGTGGGCTGTGCGGAGTAACCCTGTGCAGTGGAATTGGCCGTGTTGGTGCGGTTCGGCCACGAAGTTGCAAGCGTGCCGGTCCCAAAGTTTGGCGCGAGATAGAGCGCAGGAATGGGCGGCGTGGTGTTCGAGCCATCAAACGCACCACCGGGCGCGCCACTCCCGGTATTGGTGGTATTGGCACGCACGGTGTAGGGACGATTCTCGCCACCCGGCGCGGTCACGCGGTAGATAAACACAGCAACCTGAACTTTGCCGCCATTGCGGCGGAACATGCAATCCCAGTAGTAACTTGAGTTCGGCGCGACCTGCTGGGTGGCGCCATACTTCGGCAGGCCCTGCGGGTATGAACGCTCGGCCTGCGTAAAGGTGATCGCAGGCTCTTGCAACTGTTGCAGCAACGGGTCGCTCGGTCGGTCGGCCGATGCGAGCGTAAAGAGCGGATACTTGCGTGGGTTGTAAGGAATCCCGAAGAGTGTCAGCGACTCCGGATTCGTGGCAAACTCGAGGCCATCGGCGATCTCCGTTGCCTTTGGACCGGCAGGCGCGGGGGCAATGCCCCGTGCTTGACGCGTGAAGCCTGCACTGAAGATGTCGATCGTTCCGGCATTGGATGCGTCGGCCGCGGTACCGAAGAGAAAGCCCGGACGCATCCAACCCCAGTCGCCACTGACCTGCCCGATGTCAGAGCCTCCGACCGGACGAATCGTGCCAGCGACGCCGGGATTCTGGTACTGCGTGGGAAGTCCGAAGTCGTTGAAGCCTCCAAAGTCCGATGGCGACAGCTTCGAACGAATGGTGGCAAAGGCGTTCTTCGCCACAAGCGGCCCGATGATGTCGTCGGTTGCTTGACGCTGAAGAACGATGCCGGCCGGAAACAGCGCGGCGATCGAAATGACACCGACACCAAGAATGAAGACGGCGAGCAGCATCTCAACCAGCGAGAATCCGCGAGCCGAGAATCCGCGAGCCGAGAATCCGCGAGCCGAGAATCCGCGAGCCTTGCGTGACGCGACTTCGTGCATCAGCGCACCTTCCTTTCGGGCAGTCCGCTGAAGCGGTTGAAGGTAATTCGGTCGCCGAACTGCGCGATGTAGCCGTTCGGACCGGTGAGCTCCGTCATCATGTTGGCAAGGGTGTTCCAGTTCAGTCCCTTGACCTCGCGCGCAGCCTTGTCGTCATAGACATTCAGGTATGGCACGAACATCAGATTGCACTCATCGCGAAACTCATCCTGCAGCCAGTACAACTCGTAATTGTTCCCCGTCGCGCAGTTACCGTACGACACATCCTGCGCGTCCTCTGGTGGCGAAGCGAGTGATCCGTTCTTGTTCCAGTCGACGTAGCACTTCATATCGCCGAGCGTTGAACGCGGTGGGCGCGACAGGAACTGGCCATCTGGACCAAAGAGCACCGCAATGACACGGTTGCATTCCGGCGTTTCTTTGCAGTTCACCAACTGAGGAAGCTCCGCTTGCGTGGCGTAACTCGCCTCGGTAATCGGCGAGCTTGCAATCGGCGGCGGGTCGTACATCGGACCGGCAACCTTGATGCCCTCAGGAAGTTGGATCGCGGGAACCTTATCGTTCACGAGCCAACGCTCCGCCATACTCAAGAGCGGGCTGTCATCGTCACCGAAGGTCACGCGCTCACCGGTCGAGCGGACAATCGTCATCTCGACGCGTTGCGGCAGATACGCTTTGCTGGCATCCCACACGGGCCGAAAGACAATCGCCGTGGGTGTCGCGTCGCGGATTGCAGCAGCGCGCGCAATGCCGAGCGCGTTGGTGACGGCGTTGGTTCCGGCAGCGAGTCGTGAGCCAGAGGTGAGCCGACGCGCGCCGAGCGTCGTCAGCAGCGCAAGTACGCCGATGACACCGATCACGACAAGCAGTTCAATGATGGTGAACGCGCGACGAGCGACCGACGAGGAAATGTCTGTGCGATCCGCGTGCATGGGAGACCTCACGGTTCGTAGCTATAGAGGTTGTCGGTGCTCGGGACGTAGGTCGAGCCACTTTGGATCGTGAAGCGCGAATCGTTGCCGGCAGAAACCCAAAGAATCTTTCGGCTCTTACACGACACTCCGAGGCCGCCGTTCTGTGCGGTCGCGGTCTCACTGTCGCACTTGATGGTGCCGTCGGCGTCGATGTTGTTGACCGGATCGTTGTAGCCGTTCGAGTTGGCCTCGCGACCCGGAAACACCGCGATGATCGGCGTATCCCACGAGTCGACGCAGTGCCGAACGGTGGTAAATCCGGCGCTCGTACCCGCAGGCTTCACGCCGCGAAAGATCGAGTCCGGAAGCTTCTGCATCAGCGCACCCGAACTCGGCGACTGGGTGAGCGCCCAAATCAGATGGGTGGTGCGCTTGAAGGGCGTGGTGGAATACGCTGGAAGGCCCGCTGCGATCAATGCGCTGTACGGAGTACCCAGCGCGGACCATGCCGCGACGCCGGAACCAATCGGTGGCACGGTCGGTGCAGAAACCACGTCGTACCGCAACGCGTTGGCTGCAAGTGGAGCGTTATCCATCGGCGAACCACCGTTGGCGGTGCTCTGGTAACTCACGCGCCGATCCATCGACCGCTCGTACTCCTCGGTCGCCGCGTTCAAGACCTCAAGCGTGTTCCGCGTAGTGCGCTCTTCACTCGCGCGAATGACGCTTGAACTCACGGCGAGCACAAGGCTCGCAAGCAGCACGATGATGCCAATCACGACAAGCATCTCAAGCAGCGTGAACCCGCGCTTGCGCTCCTTCACGCTGCGCTTCGGTTTGACGGGCGCAGGAGCGGAGCCCTCAGCAGCGGGCTCCGCTGGCTTTGTTGGCACGCTCTGCTTGGGAAAGCCGCCGATCGGCGCAGCAAATCCGCGGGCCTGACGACCGAAGTGGCCACCCTGCCCCTTGCCGCCGCCGCCAGAACGATCGCTTGTGGGTCGATGCATGGTTTACTTTCCAGTCTCGACAATGTTGTCTTTGTTGAATTCCGCGAGGTCGCGGCGAACCGAGCGATCGAAGGTGCGGTCTGCACCCTTCGAGAGCAGCGCGAACGAAGCACCCTTGAGTCCGGGGCTCGATGTGTCATCACCATTGGCATCCGCGGCTCCAACAGCGGTTTCCTTGGTATTCACGTCCCAACTTCGAAGCACATAGATGTCACCAAGGTTAAAGAAACCATCGCCGCCATCTGGAAGTTCGCTGCGGAGGTCACTTCCAGAGTACGGAGCGCGGTAATAGGCGATCGGCGAACCCCAGTAGTCGAGGATGCACTTTGGGAGTGCACCGAAGTTGGTGGCACCCTGATCGGCCGTCACGATGATTGGGTTGCCCTGCGCGTCGAGGCCGGAGATGCCCCCGATCATGCGCTCGTCCATCTGATCGATGTAAGGGCCATAGACCCGGCCTTCGATCGCAACAGTGTTCCACGCAGGCGCACCGACCGGCGGTGGCGCAGCGTCTCGGTTTGGATTCCGCGCCGCGTAGTAACCAAGGAGGTTCGCAAACGCCGGCTGAGGCGCATCGATCGCGCCCCAACAACCATCTGAGCCGGGGCTGCGAATTCCAAACGGCGGCGACTCCTTCGTGCCGACGCCTGCAGGCCCGCCGGCAACCACGCCGTATCCGTCTGCACTGCGATCTCCGTACCCAAGCAGAAACTCGGCCAGTGTGGTGTACGACAGCCAGTTCTGTTGCTTGGCGAAGGTGTCACCACCGGTGACCTGGCCGATTGCGGTGACATCGCGGAGAAACCCGGACGATCCCGCGGCCGCGCCACTTCGCTTCATGAGCACCGGTGGCAGGTAGCCAAAGTCGGTCTGAAATTGCGAAAGGCCTGACGAGATCGTGTTCATCAGAAACTGCGTCTTGACGCGATGTGCGCGTCGGGTTGCAGCGCTGATCGCGGCGAAGAGCGAGCCAATGAGAAGCACGATGATCGCAACGACGGTCAGCAACTCGGTGAGGGTAAATCCCCCCGCCGTGCGCGCGCGCCGGGATGCGATGGTGTGGATGGATATTGCATTTTGCATGGAGTGTTGCTCCGCGCTACTTCTTCGTCGTGTTGGAAACCGACTCGATCATGCTGACCAGCGGAAGGAAGAGCGCAAGGACGATCATGAGCACGATGCCACCGAGGACAACGACCATGAAGGGTTCAAGGAGCGAAAGGAGACTCGCAACGGCAACATCGACTTCCTCGTCGTAGTTGTCGGCGATCTTCATGAGCATCACGTCGAGGTCGCCGGTCTCTTCGCCGACGTCGATCATGTTGACGACGATTGCATCGCAAACCTTCGACTCACGCAGCGGAACTGCGAAAGTCTCGCCCTCGCGAATGGAGTCATGCACTTTGGAGAGTGCTTTTTCAAAGACGTAATTGCCCGAAGTGTCTCGGGTGATGAGAATCGCCTCAAGGATCGGAACACCTGCACTGATGAGCGTGCCGAGGGTACGCGTGAATCGCGCGATTGCCGTCTTTCTCAGCATGGTTCCGAGGACCGGAATCTTCAGCACGATGATGTCCGTGACCGCACGGCCAGGGTTTGTTTTTCGGATGAGCTTAAAGAACAGGAATAAGAGCACCGGCGAGCAGAGAATCCAAATGACGCCCGGCACCACTTGATCTTTCGATGATGTTCCTGCGACCCACTTTGAAACGTCGATCATGAAGATTGTGAGCTTCGGGAGCTCAACATCGAAGTCCTCAAAGATCTCCTGGAACTTCGGGATGACGAAGTACATGATGCCGGTGACGATGAGGACGGCAATGAAGATGACGACCGCGGGATAGATCAGGGCACCGATGATGCGGCGCTTCAAACGCTGACCCTTCTCCATAAAGTCGGCAAGGCGTTGAAGGATGACGTCAAGCACGCCGCCGACCTCACCTGCGGCGACCATCTTGGTGTAGAGGCGATCGAAGGCTTTCGGGAACTTCGCCATTGCCTCCGACAAACTCGTACCGGAACTCACCTCTTCCGCGACGCCTTCAAGCACAGTCTTTAGTGTGCTGGGCTTTTGCTGACTTTCGAGAATCTGGATCGAGCGGAGAAGCGGCAAACCTGCGTCCTGCAGCGTGGAAAGCTGGCGCGTGAACAGCGTCAGCTTCTTTGTGCTCACGCCACCAAAGCTGATGTTGAGCCCCTTCTTCTTCTTCTTCGCATCTCGGATCTTTTTGACCGCACCGCCACCGGAGCCAGAAATCTTCTGCTCCTTCACGCCGCTGGGAAAGAGGCCCTGGGCACGAACCTTCTTGATTGCCTCGTCGGCACTCGCAGCCTCGACGGTGCCTGGAGAGGATTTTCCAGCGTTGTTTACGGCCTCGTATGCATAGGTCGGCATTGGGTGGCTCCAAATACTTCGATGACTGTTGGATGACTCGGAGATGACTCGTGAAGGAGTCGTTGTGGAGTCGGCTGACTGGCGTGAATTGCGCGTTCGCTGACGAGGGTGAGGGGTTCGTATCGTGCGTGCTGGTCCGCCGAACGTCGCGGCTTACTCTTCCGTAATTGTTTCGCGGACGACCTCATCGATGGTTGTCTGGCCATCAAAGATGGCATCGAGGCCGGCCTCGCGAAGCGTGCGCATGCCGCGCTTCTTTGCCTCTTGGCGGAGAATGTTGGTTGAAACCTGCTTCATCACGAGTTCGCGGAGATCATCGTCCATTGCGAGAATCTCGAAGATGCCCTTGCGGCCGCGGTAGCCGGATCCGCGGCATTTGATGCAGGTTTTCCCATTCTTCTTCCCGGAACCGCGCGCGAACTGCTTTCCTTCGACATCGCGTGGACGGAGTGCGAGCTCCATCAACATCTCTTCTGTTGGCGTGAAGAACTCCTTGCAATCGATGCACACGCGACGGACGAGACGCTGCGCCACGATGGCTTCGATGGTCGCTGTCAAAAGGAAGGTTTCGACGCCGAGATCGACGAGACGCAAGATTGTGCTCGGTGCGTCATTGGTGTGCAGGGTTGTGAGCACCAAGTGGCCGGTGAGCGACGCTTGGATGGCAATCTGCGCAGTTTCGAGGTCGCGGATTTCGCCGACGAGAATGATGTCAGGATCCTGGCGCAGAAAGCTGCGGAGCAACTTCGCGAATGTCAACTCCTGGTCGGTGTTGACTTGGCACTGGATCAATCCTTGGACGTCGTATTCGACGGGATCTTCTGCGGTGAGGATCTTGACATCGATTGTGTTGAGCTCGTTGAGCGCGGCGTACAGCGTCGTCGTCTTGCCGGAGCCGGTCGGACCAGTGACGACGACAATGCCGTTGGGCTTGTTGATCAGCGCGCGCATCTTCTCGAGTTCGAGCGGCTCTAGTCCGACCTTGTCGAGCGAGAGTTGCACGTTTGAACGGTCGAGGATTCGGAGCACCACCGACTCACCAAACATCGTTGGAAGTACCGCGACGCGAAGATCGATCGGCCCCGATGGCAATTGGAACTCGATGCGTCCGTCCTGCGGAAGTCGGCGCTCAGCGATGTCGAGTTTCGACATAACCTTGACGCGCGATACCAGCGCGGTCGCAAGCGACTTCGCCGGCGAGTGCATCTCGTAGAGCACGCCGTCGATGCGGTACCGAATCTTGAATTCGTCCTCAAACGGTTCCATGTGAACGTCGCTGGCCTTGTCCTCGATGGCAACGAGCAGCAATTTCTGCACGAGTTGGACAACGGCGTTGTCGTTGGCCGCCTCGGCGAGCGCGCCCACATCGTCGTCGAGCGACGCTCCGCGCCCTGCGAGTCGGTCGCTCGAAAACGTGCCGTCCTGGTCCACAGAGAACTTCGATCGATCTTGGGACACATCAATCGAAGATCGTGTACTCGCAGAGTCGGGGTAATACTCGGCAAGAAGTTGATCAATTTGTGCCTCAGCCGCGAGCACAACGACAACTTTCTTCATCGAAAGCATCGTCCGGAGATTGTCCTCCGCCGCGACATTTTCGGAGGTCTTCACCGCGATGGTGATGCTCTTCGAAGACCCGTCGTACGCGAGCGGAAAGTACTGGAAAGTCTTAACCGAGCGGGCTGGGAACATCCGGATCATCTGCAGGTCCGGCGTAAAGGTCGTCAAGTCGACAGAGGCCATGCCCCGAATCGCTGCCAGCGACCGCTGAACCCCCGCTTCATCGATGTATCCCAACGCGATCATAATCTGACCAAGTAACCTCCCCTTGTACTCCGGCGTCTGCTGCAACTTTGCAGCCTGCTCGACGAGCTCCTGGGTGATGCTGGGGAATCCGGGCAACTGACCGGCCGCCGACAACTTTCGGAAGGCGCGTCCAATGCGGGAGCCCTTCAGGCTCTTGACGAGTTTTTCGATCTCTGGAGCGACGTTGGACATCGAGAATTTCCCGTCAAGCCGCGCGGGACCCAGTCGCCGTCGCTCCGCACCGTGCGGAAAGACGCATCGACCTCTGCGTGCTATACGGCACGCTGACCCCCTCGCATCGCGGCTTCGCGAGGGATGACCTCAGGACACTTGGATTCATGCGTACAGACAACTCTGGCCAAACGCGGTTTGCGTCTGCGACGGCCACTTCGGGAAATTCGAGCGAACAACCTCGAGAGGCTCGCTCAAGGCCCCCATCTCAGCCGCCTCCCTCATGCTCAAGATCGAGTTCGGTGCGACCGATTGTGCCGCCGGAGCGATGAATCTTGTCCTTCATCTCGCCAGCGCTTTTGCACTTGTCGATGACTTCCTCGGCACTGATCTTTCCATCGGCGTAGAGCTTCCAGAGGTGGTCGTCGAGCAACTGCATGCCGAACTTCTTGCCGGTCTGGATCGCGGAGTCGATGCGGAAGGTCTTGCTCTCGCGGATCAGGTTGGAGATTGCCGGCGTGACCACAAGGAACTCGTAGGCCGCAACGCGACCGGGCTTATCGGCGCGTGCGCAGAGCTGCTGCGAAAGCACGGCGATCAGAGATGTCGACAGCTGCACACGAACCTGCTCTTGTTGCGTGACCGGAAAGGCATCGATGATGCGGTTGATGGTGCTTGCGGCTCCGGAGGTGTGCAGGGTGCCGAACACAAGGTGGCCGGTTTCCGCCGCGCGGATCGCCGACTCGATGGTTTCGAGGTCGCGCATTTCGCCGACCAGAATGACGTCCGGGTCCGACCGCAGCACGCGGCGAAGTGCTTCGGAGAAGCTTGGTACGTCCTTACCAACCTCGCGCTGGTTGACCACGGACTTCTTGTGGTAGTGGTAATACTCGATCGGGTCTTCGATGGTCACAATGTGACGGTCGTAGAACTCGTTGATCCAGTTCACCATCGAGGCGAGGGTCGTCGACTTGCCCGATCCGGTCGGTCCGGTCACGAGGAACAAACCACGCGGACGCCGCGACAACTCCTCGACGATCTTCGGCAAGCCGATCTGCTCGAAGGTGAGGAGCGTGTTGGGGATGAGTCGAAGCACCATGGAGATGTCGCCGCGCTGACGGAACACCGATGCACGGAAACGAGCTGCCTCACCGAACGCGAAGCCGTAGTCCGTTCCACCGTGCTCTGCGAGTTCCTGCTGGTTCTTTTCTGGCGTAATCGACTTCATCAGCGCCGTTGCGTCATCCGAATCGACCACCTTCGTCGCCAGGCTGCGAAGCTTGCCGTGGAGTCGAATCGTCGGCGGACGGCCAACAGAGATGTGAAGGTCGGAAGCGCCTTGCTTCACGATGGTGTCGAGGAGGCGGTCGATCTGCATTGCGGACATAAACGGAATCCTGAGGAGCGATAGTGCGATGGTCGAACAAACTGGGTCGAAAACTTGGCGGAACGCGCCACCAACGGCGCGATTCAGGACGATGAAATCTCGCTGGGCGTGAAGCCCTCGATCTGGGCGAAGTTGGCGATTTCACTCGGCGTCGTATCGCCGCGGAGAATCTTGATCTTGCCGTCTTCGACGAGACTTCGCATGCCGCCGCGGATGGCCGCTGCACGAAGTTTCGAGATGCCTGAGCGGTTGAACGCGAGATCGCGGATCTCGGAGTTCATCGTCATGAGTTCAAAGATGGCGCGACGACCGCGGTAGCCCGAACCTCCGCATACCGCACAACCAACAGGGCGCATCATCGTGCTGTCCGCGAGTTCATCGTCGGTGATACCAACGAGGCGGAGTACCTTGCGATCAGGGTTTTCTTCAGGTGCCTTGCACTCCTTACAAAGAATACGCACGAGACGCTGGCCCATCACCGCCTGGATTGAGCTGGCGACAAGGAACGGCTTTACTCCCATGTCGATGAGTCGCGTGATCGCGCTCGGAGCATCGTTGGTGTGCAACGTGGAGAAAACCATGTGACCAGTGAGCGCAGCCTGAATGGCGATGTCGGCAACTTCCCGGTCGCGGATTTCGCCGACGAGGATGATGTTTGGCGCTTGACGCAACATCGAGCGCAGAATCGCAGAGAAAGTAAGGCCGATCGATTCACGCACCTGCACCTGGTTGATGCCCTTGAAGGCGTACTCGACCGGGTCTTCTGCGGTGATGATCTTTCGATCGGTCGTGTTCAGATCGTTGAGCGCGGAGTAGAGCGTGGTCGTCTTACCTGAGCCCGTGGGCCCCGTGACGAGAAAGATGCCGTTTGGCCGGCGAATGATGCGATTAAACGCCTCAAGATTGTCGCGCTGGAACCCAAGACCTTCGAGCCCAATACGCGCGCTGTCGGGACGCAGAATACGAAGTACAACGCTCTCGCCATGGACCGCTGGGCAGGCAGAGACACGGAAGTCAATGACTTTGCCATCGACCGTCTGCTTGATACGACCGTCCTGCGGGACGCGTCGCTCCGAGATATTCACGCCCGCCATCAGCTTGATACGCGCGAGCACTTGATTCTGCATGCGCTTCGGAATCAGGTCGCGCTCGACGCATACGCCGTCGATGCGATAGCGAAGCAGCACACTTTCCTTGCGAGGCTCGATGTGGATGTCGCTTGCCCGATTGATCACGGCTTCTTCGATAAACCGCGCAACGAGACGCATCACCCCGGAGTCGTTGGGATTGGCATCAGCGTCGAGAGAACTGTCTCGCGACTTGTCCGACGACTTATCTTGGGAACTGTCCCTCGATGAGTCCTTCGACCGATCTACCGAAGCGGTCACCAAGGACCTGCTCATGTCCCCCTCGGAGAACTTCGGAGCACTCGCTTCTCCACTGAGAAATCCGGTGATCTGCGATCGTGGAGCAATCGCGCCGATGTCGACGCGCTGCACCTTTGCAATCATCTGGATCTGATCCGGGCCTTCGATATCTAGCGGATCGTGCACGCAGAGAAACAACACCCCGCGCTCATCCTTCCTCATGGGCAGGATGGAATACTTGCGCTGCGCCTCGGACTTCACCAAGGTTAGATCAAACTTGGCAATCGTCTCCGGGCTTGACAAATCAAGAAACTCAACGCCAAATTGGGTTGCGAGGGCCTTAGCAATGTCTGCCTCCTGGCACGAGCCGCCTTCGATAAGTACCTCGCCGAGGCGCTTCTGGGTTGCGGTCGCTTCCGTGATGGCGTTGACCACCGTGGGCAGATCGACCACGCCCATCTCAATCAGGATCTCACCGAGTTTCTTCTTGCTTCTACGTGCCAATTTCGCGTCTCCGAAAACAATGGGGCGGCCGCGTGATGCGGAGTCTCGTAGTATCGCGGTTCCGACGTCCGGCCGCAACCGTCGCGGTCGAAAGACTTTCGGAAAGCGAAGCCATCGGGCGGCGCGACGAGCATGCACGATATCCCTCCGCAAGCGTCCAACCCCTGCTCGAGATCGCTCTATTCCGTGCGGTCTGCGCTTGTCACCGCCGGGCCGACCGAAGAGCCGATCGACGCTGTGCGATTCCTTGGCAATCGTTCGTCCGGACGCCTGGGCCTTGCCATTGCCGAGGCTCTCGCGGACCGCGGCGTGCCAGTGACCCTGCTCCTCGGGCCGATCCGAGTGCCCGTGCCCGCTGATCCGCGCGTGACGGTCCTTCGTTTTCGAACCGCGGCAGAACTTGAGGCGCTCCTTCGGCGTCACCTACCGCAGTTCGATCTTGTGGTCATGGCGGCAGCGGTCGCCGACTACCGGCCCAAGAAACTGGCGGCGGGCAAACTGCGTCGGGATGCGGAGAGCCTTACGATCGAGCTCGAGGGCGTGCCCGATCTGCTCGCGACCACACGCGAACTCCGGAAGCCCGGCGCGCGCGTCATCGGATTTGCCCTCGAACCGCGCGAGCGCCTCGAAAGCTCCGCGCGCGAGAAGCTCGAACGCAAAGACCTCACGGGTATCGTTGCAAACCCGCTCGAGACGATGGATGCCGACGGAATTGACGGAACGCTCTTTCTCCGCGACGGCCGCGTTCGGACCCCCGGCGGCGTGATTCCGAAGCCGGATTTTGCGCGCTGGCTTGCTGCCGAACTCACCAGTGAATACTCCGCGACGGCGCACTGAAGTAGGCGTGAATGCCTGCGTCCGCTTGGCCACAATGTCGGCAGTTTCCACTACAGTTCACCGATGCAAATTGGAATGATTGGACTCGGGCGCATGGGCGCAAACATGGTTCGCCGACTGATCAAGGGCGGCCACTCTGTCGTGGTTTTTGATGTGAATGCGAAGGCCGTCAGCGACCTCGCGCTTGAAGGCGCGATCGCGGCGACGAGCCTCTCCGATTTGTGTGCAAAACTTCCCGGGCCGCGCAATGTGTGGCTCATGCTGCCGGTCGCATTTGTTGATGCAACGATTCAGGCCCTTCTCCCGCACCTTGCGAAAGACGACTGCCTCATCGACGGCGGTAACAGTTGCTACGTCGACGACATTCGCCGATCGAAGGACCTTGCCGCCCGAGGCCTCCACTATGTCGATGTCGGAGTCTCTGGCGGCGTTTGGGGCCTTGAGCGGGGTTACTGCCAGATGATCGGCGGCGACGCTGCTGCCGTCGGTCGACTCGACGCGATCTTCAACACCCTCGCGCCGGGCCTCGGTAACATTCCACGAAATCCGGATGGTGCCAAACTCGGCACCGCCGAAGCGGGTTACCTCCACTGCGGTGCGAGCGGTGCTGGCCACTTCGTCAAAATGGTTCATAACGGAATTGAGTACGGTTTGATGGCGGCCTACGCGGAAGGACTCAACATCCTCAAGCACGCCGACGCCGGGAAGCACCAGCGCGAGGCCGATGCCGAAACCACTCCGCTCCGCGAGCCCGAGCACTACCAATACGAGTTTGACCTTGCGGCAATCACCGAACTTTGGCGTCGCGGCAGCGTGGTCGGGTCGTGGCTCCTCGACCTCACCGCTCAGGCGATGGCGAGCGACCCAGGCCTTGAGAAGTTTGGTGGTCGCGTGAGCGATTCGGGAGAAGGTCGTTGGACGCTTGCAGCGGCGAATGACGAAGGCGTCCCCGCACCGGTGCTGGCCGCCGCGCTCTTTGGCCGCTTCACGTCGCGCGGCAACGCAGACTTTATGAACAAGATCATGAGCGCGCAGCGGTTTGCGTTCGGCGGTCACCTCGAGAAGGCTCACTAAGGACGCTCGGGCGACGGCACGCGTGTCTTTCCAAAGGAATGTGTTGTGGAGAGAGTCCCGAACGTGCACGTTTCGATCAGGCTGTACGATCTTTCCAAAGGGCCCGTGGCGAAAATGGCAGACGCAGCGGACTTAAAATCCGCGGCCGCAAGGCGTGTGGGTTCAATTCCCACCGGGCCCACTGCATCTTGCACCAGAAGAATGCGAACTCGCCCTCCCTCGCACGAGGTCGTTCGGCCTCGTGCAACGCGTCTCGAGTAGAGCGTGCGTCCTGAGAAATCCGTATCCGCTCGAGCAACTCGCCTCAAGCAGCCGAATTCACGAAACGACTCCCATGCGCATTCTCTTTGCCCTGCTTCTCTCTGCTGTCGTCCTGCTCCCCTTGGTCGCGTATGCGCGAATCTCTCACCAGGTGTCAGCCCCCACTTCAACCCCTACCTCTGGCAAGACCGACGCCAACAATCCACCGAAGGACTCCGCCGTGCAGCCTGCCACTGTCGCCACCACTCGGAAATACTCTCGCTCGAGCTACGACATCACGCCGCTCGCGAAGGCGACGGTCGCCGAGCTCGCGAAGAAACTTTCGCCCGAGGCCTACCGCATCACTCAAAATGCAGGCACGGAACCGGCCTTCTGTGGAACCCTTCTCGACAACAAAAAGAATGGATCCTACTACTGCGTTGTCTGCGGGCTTCCGCTCTTCACCAGCTCGCACAAGTTTGACTCGGGTTCCGGGTGGCCAAGTTTCTTTGCACCTTCCGACCCTGATCATGTTGCCGCCCACGAAGACAACTCCCACGGTATGCAACGCGTCGAGATCAACTGCGCGCGATGCGGATCGCACCTCGGCCATGTCTTCGATGATGGCCCAAAGCCAACAGGTCTGCGCTTCTGCCTGAACGGGGCGGCCTTGGTCTTTCACGAAAAGGGCGCTGCGCTGCCGCCCGACTCGCAGCCGATCAAGACGGAAACCGCGTACTTCGCGGGTGGATGCTTTTGGGGCGTCGAGCATTACTTTGATCTCGCACCCGGCGTGATTGCGGCCGACAGCGGCTACATGCAAGGCTCGACGGACAAGCCGACGTACAAAGACATCTGCTCGCAAGATGAAATGCCCGCGTCTCGGAAACCTGCCGATTACAAGCCTCATGTGGAAGCCGTTCAGGTCATCTTCGATCCCGCGGTGATCAGCTACGCGCAGCTCCTCGAGGGCTTCTTTGAGATGCACGATCCAACCACACTCAATCGCCAGGGTCCAGACTACGGAACGCAGTATCGTTCGGGTCTCTACACCGTGGGCGATGCGCAAACAGGTGAGGCTCGAAAGTATGTTGCAGAACTCAACGTGCGAAACCTCTTCGGCGGCCGGAAGGTTGTGACTGAGATCGAGCCAGCCAAGACGTTCTTCGCGGCCGAAGACTATCACCAAGATTATCTCGATAAGAACCCGGGGCGCGGATGCCACATCGGTAAGCCATGGTGGATCACGAAGAAGACGCCACTCTCGGCCGGACCAAGCGCGAAACTTGAGACCACCCCAATCTCTCCTTCGAAGTGAAATCGTCGCGAACATTCCGCCGCATCGTGCTCGTCGCGGTCTTTGGCTTCGTCGGATGGCGACTGTCTTCGGCTTTGCCAGGAGCAGGAGGCGGGCAAGGTTCATCTACGGGCACACTCGTACGAGATGACCGCGCGAACCGTGAGTACTTTGTCGGGACGGCGATGGGATGCCGAGTCACGATCACGATCGACGCGAATGACCCGGTGCTCTCCAAAGCTGCCGCGCGTGCGGCGTTTGTCGAACTCGACCGACTTGAAGCGATACTTTCGGATTGGAAGTCAACATCAGCCCTCTCCGAATGGAATGACTCGCGCGAGCTCCGCGCGAACACACCTCGAGAAATGAGCACGCTGCTCACGCGTGCGCTCGAAGTTGCCCGTGCGAGTGATGGACGCTTCGATCCAACCGTTGCGCCAGTCGTCGCGTTGTGGCGGGAGAGTCAAGCGACTGGCGCGCTTCCGTCGCGAACGACCCTCGAGGAAGCGCGTGCTCGTGTCGGGTTTGAAATGGTTCGCGTCGAGCGCGATGTTGATGCGCGCGACGTCATTGTGCGCGACCGCGAGGATATTCGCCTTGATTTTGGCGGAATCGGCAAGGGTTACGGAGCAATCTGCGCACTCGAAATCCTTCGCGCCGAAGGATGTCCGCGCGCGATGGTCGCGATCGCCGGGGATCTTGCGATTGGCGAACCACCTCGAGGCGAACCGGGATGGAAAGTTGATATCGAAACCGCCACCGAACCACTACGCATCATCGTTTCAAAGTGCGCAGTGTCGACCTCGGGCGATACCGAGCAGTGGATAGAGATCGATGGCGTTCGCTACGCGCACATCATTGATCCGCGGACCGGGCTCGGCGCGCGAAGAGCCGCGCGCGCAACCGTCATCGGTCCGCTCGACGCCTCCGTCGATGCGTTGGGAACGGCACTCTCGCTCTGCAATACGGATGCTGAGGTCAATAGTGTCCTCCAAAGCTTTTCGGGCTTCGGAGCTCGGCTTGAGCGAGATGAAACTTCACCGAGCAGCGTCACGCTGCACGGATCTTGGTCGTCGCGAATCAAGTGACGCGCGGCTACAGCCGCGTGCGCCCAGGCATCGCCACTGGTGCCTCTGGGCGAGGTCCAAACTCGACCGAATCTGGCATCAGCACTTCAGAAGAGTTCATCGCTTCATCCCAAGTGACCGCCTGTCCGGTGTACGCCGCCATTCGCCCCATGATGGCAACCAGCGTGCTCTTCGCGACCTGCTCCGCCTCGTTGAGCGGTGTGCCTTTGAGAATCGCATTCTGAAGATCGATGTGCTCCTGGGTGTACGGATCAGTCTGCTTGCCAGTGAACTTCCAAGCGTTCTTTCCTGTGAGTTCTGCGCCACCAGAACGAAGGGTTGCCATGCCTTCGCTGCCGTTGAACAACTCTTCAACTTTGCCCTCAGTGCCATCCTGCTGGCGGCACATCGAAAATACAAAGCGATCGCCGGGATAGACATACTCAAGCCCGAAGTGATCAAAGATGTGACCGAACTTCGCGTCCGTGCGCTGTTGGCGCCCACCGACACCGCGGACCAACAGCGGATCGGCGCCCATCACCCATTGCACGACGTCAAGCTGATGCACGTGCTGCTCGACGATGTGGTCACCGGACAGCCACGAGTGATAGAGCCAATTGCGCACCTGATTCTCAACCTCTGAGCGATCCGCCGAGGGCTCGACATTCCAGAGACTGCCCATATTCCAATAGACGCGACCGGCAATGACCTTACCGATGTCACCTTTCTCAATGCGCTCAAGTGCATCGATGTAGCACTTCTCGTGACGACGCTGCGTGCCTGCCGCAACTTTGAGGTTCTTTGCGCGACTCATCGTCGCAGCCTCAATGAATCGACGCACACCTGGGCCATCGACGGCAACAGGCTTCTCACAGAAGACGTGTTTCCCCTTCTCTGTTGCCTCTTTGAAGTGGATCGAGCGGAATCCTGGCGGGGTCGCGAGAATCACAATGTCGCAGTCCGTGGCGCAGACCTTCTTGTACGCGTCGAAGCCGGTGAACAGACGCTCTCCGGATACCGCTTTCATACCGTTTTCTGTGAGCGCGTTGTTGGCGCGAGTCACTCGCTCCTCGAAGAGATCACCCAGTGCAACCACCTCCATCGTGCAGCCCGTCTGCGCACTCGCGGAGATCGCATTGAAAAGCGCGCCGGTTCCACGCCCGCCGCAGCCGATGACCGCGATCTTCAGGACTGGCCCGCGAACAACATGCGCGTAGGCACTTGTCGCGCCGAGGATCACAGGAGAAGCCGCAGTCGCGGCAACGAATGCGCGTCGAGAAACGTCCATGATGCACTCCTCCGCGCGGTGCGCGGTGATTGGTGAATGCGCTGCCTCGCTCAAACTACTTCTTCTCGCAGATCACGCGAAAGCCTACAAAGCCGCCGCTCGAATACCACCACTTACTCTTTGGGAACTGTGGGTCAATCTCGTTCCATTCGACTGGCTTGCATGGCTGAAACACACCGCAATCCAAGTCGGACATCGCGTCGAGAAACGAACCTCCCGCGACAGACCCCTTCGGTTCACCCGTGTTGACCCACTCGCAAGCGTTACCAAACAGATCGAAGCAGCCAAGTTTGTCGGCCTTCTTCGACGCGAGTTTGTGCGTCTTTTCGCCAGAGTTCTCCTTCGTCCACGCGAAGTCGCCGCAGTTCTTCGGGTCGATCCCGGACTGTGCGCAAAGCGCCTTCCACTCTTCTCCTGTAGGAAGGCGATACACGCGCCCGGTCTTCACCGAGAGCCACTCGCAAAACTGCTGCACGCTGAGGTAGCTTGGCGAAATCGTTGGAAAACCGACATGACCAAACTCTCGATCCATGCCGATGTACGGCTTGGTGGGTTTGGTAACTGCGTCTGCTTTCTCCGTGGACTTGCCTTCGGTCTTGTCCGTTCCATACACGAACACGTCGAAGAGCTCCCAGGGAATCTCTGTCGTTGAGACGAACAGTTCCTGGCCGTCCACGCCTTTGAATGGCACAAGGTCGATCTCAAACGTGCAGCCGTCAACAGCCTGCTTGAACGCCGATGGTGGCTCAACGGGTGCAGACATACCAAAGTGCGCGGCAGCGGTTGTCGCACACACGCAAAGAGAAAGGGCGGAGCGCCATCGCGTGCCGCCCTTTTGAGACAATCTATTGTGTGCCGACCCCCGGGGATGAGCCGTGATTGAACTCAAAAACTGCGGCAACTGCGGCAACTGCGGCTTTGCGTCGCGCGTGTGTTCTTTGGCGCGCGTTGATACGAAAGCCTGCGCAGAAACGAATAGACCCTTGATCATCGGACGTGAAGTATGACCGACCAATCATCCAATCGCAAGCGGATCATCCATTCCAGTTGCCGACGAGCAGTGCGAGATCCACCGCATCGACAGCACCATCGCCGTTGATATCTGATACCCCGCCCGTCGTTCCCCACGCTCCAAGCAGAATCGCAAGGTCGCCGGCATTGACCAGGCCGTCGCCATTGAGATCGCCTTGAATCGCTGCGACGCAATCGATGTTGGTGATGCGGACATCATCAACACCCGCTTCAACGAGCGAACCCGTCGCGAGGTCACGCGCAACAAACCGCACGCGAACCGTGGCGCTCGGAGTGATGAAATCACGCACGCGCCACGTCCGCTTGGTCCACACACCGTTGTTGGTTGCCACGTCCTCGACGAGCGTCCAGGTCGTACCGCCGTTGGCTGAAATCTCAATCGGCATCGAATCGGCGTTGGGTGCCCCGCCAAGGTTGTTGGAGTACCAGTACCAGTACTCAAGCGTTGGCTCATCAAGGCCAGTCAGATCGAAGTTGGGGGAAAGCAGCGTGGTCAGTCCCCCGTCAACGTCCGCGGCCCCGGCCCCGCCGCCAACAGTCCCTTGACCTGTGATCCAGCACTGAGCCCCAATTGCGGAGTGGTCATCTTCCGGCTGCGCGGTCGTTCCAACGGGGTCGACACGAGTCCACACGCCGCCGGTCGCTGTGTCTCCAGCCACTCCACCAACCCAGCCGGACGCCGCTTCGAAATTCTGATCAACCACCACCGCCTCGCCGACTGCAGAAAGTGCCGTGCGGTTGGTCGTATCGTTTGTCACCGCACCAGCCGCGGTCGCAATCTCAAACTGGTAACTCACGATCTGCGTGCACGTCACCGCCGGGAAAGTCCCGCGGAAGTTGTTCGCCCCGAGCGAAGCAAGGTTGACGTTCGTCGATGATCCAGCAGCCGTGACGACCATCTTGGCCGAGGCCGGATTGAGGACCTGACCATTTTGCGGAGCGATCACGACGTCGACGGTCGTTCCACCGGTTGGGTTCACATACTGCGGAGGGTTCGCAACCGCAAACGTTGCTGCGGTTGGCTCGACCGTCCAGACAAAGAGTCCGCGCTCGATGTCGCTACCAATCACCGTCCCGCTTGGGAAGAAGGGCCAGACATTCCAAAGCCCATTGAAGTTGGCACTGTCGGAGCCCGGGTAGGTGTCGAAGTACGCGATCTCTGGCGGATCGGTCGGATTCACAGAGAGATCAAACACCCTGAATCCGGATCGATAGTTCGCTTCGTACAGGAGATTGCCCTTGACGAAGAGGTTGTGTCCAATCGCAGTGTTTCCGTTGTCAAATCGGTTGACAAAGACTGGATTCCCAAGGTTTGAAACATCGATCACGATCGTCGTCGTCAGGCTGACGGTGTCTCCCTCGTCGAGCTCGTCATTGATGTAAAAATACTGGGAGTTCTCATCGAGCCAACCTTGGTGGCAGAACTTTCCACCGGGATACGCGGCGAAACCAATCTGCACCGGCGCCGCCTTATTTGTCACATCGACGATGTAGAGTCCGGTGTTCGCATATCCCCCGTTCGCACCGCCGCAGCAGAATGCGATCTGCTTTCCGATATACGGTCCACTCGTGTAGGTCTTGACCTGGCACTCGTGGATATAGATGTCTGACCACTGACCAACATAGACAGGCGACGCCGGCGTTGTACGGAGGTCGTACATGCGCAGACCGTTTGAACCTCCACCGGCGCGGTATAGAAATCCGCTCGCGTTGTCGACAGCCAGCGTGTGCGTCGATGTGGTGGTGGTCGTTGGCGTCGTAACCGTTGCGACGATCGGCGCAAGGCCCTCGGCGAGTCGGGTGATGTTGATCACTTGGATCCCGCTCCCGCCTTCGCTGGCGGCGTAGCAGTAACCTAGGTGCGTGCGCATATCGCGCCACAGACTTGCCGGACCCGCAACAAAAGCCTTGAGCGTGGCAGCCGCAGGGTTCGTGATGTCGACAAACGCGGTTCCGTCGTAGAGCCCAATGATCGCGTATTCCTTGCCATCGGGAGCGACATGGCCCCAACAACTGTTCGCGTTTTGAGCGCCAGCCGAGAGCGTGTTGAGGGGAAGCCAAGACTTCAGCTGAATTCCGCTGGAAGTGAATGTCCCCGCAACGCCACCGCTCGCATCGCCTTTCTTGCCCGCGGGCTGTTCGGCGAGTCGCCACGCAGGTCCACGGAATGGCTTCTGGCGATCCCGAATCTTGCCGTCGTCATCGTGAGCAACTGCGGGAAGGCCGACAATCGCAGAGGCGACGCCCGCAGCGAAAAATGTCAGTCCCAACTTAAGAATACTCACAGATTCACCGTCCTTCGAAGCCCCTCGGGGCGATCAGCAGAAAGATTACTCCGAACGAAACTACTCCAAAACCTGCGACTCGTCGGCCCAAACGCCCGAGGAAACGCAAGACGCAGGAAAGCGGCAAGGTTACCGCTCATCGGTGCCGTTGGTTCGCAGGGGTTCCAACTTTGGATCCCTGATCCACTTCGGATTTGCCGGAGCACCCGAAATCGCTTTCAAAAACTCCACGAGCTCTGTGCGCTCCTTTGCATCAAGTCCCAGTGGCTCAAGCACGCTCTCCCCGTGGTGGCCCACCGGTGCGGTGCCATCAAGCGTGTCATAAAAGTGGATCACATCGTCTAGCCGCGCGAAGCGACCGTCGTGCATGTAAGGCGCGGTCGCGGCGACTCCGCGAAGCGACGGGGTACGAAACTGGCCAAAGAGTTCGCCGGATCGCTTGATCGAGCGGACCATTTGCGCCTTGGGCGATGCTGGATCATCACTGAATGCACCTGCCGCATTCCACGGGCTGGCCTTTAAGAAGTCCACGGCGGCGAGCCTGGCTGGATCCTCGGGGACTCGCCCGTTTGCTCCTGTCAACCCGAGACTGTGAAACTCCTCATCCGAGAACTCAGGACCTCGGTGGCACTGGTAGCAACCAGCTCGACCCACAAACAACGCAAGTCCGCGGCGCGCCGATGGACTAAGCGCATCCACCTCTCTCACGGTGTCCTGCGCGAGATCCGACGATGCGTCCGAGGGCGTGCCTCCCGGAGCGGAATCACGAAGTGCCGCGACGAATCGATCGATCGGAGCGCGCCCCGAGTTCAGCCGTCGTTGGTACGCGCCAAGCGATTTCAGTATGTTCGCAGTCGTCGCATCGACGAGCACCTGCGTCGCTGTATCGCGAGCAGCTCCGACAGCGAGCGGATCGCGTGGGCCAGCCTCGAGCTCCGAAGGAAATGCACCAAAAGTCTGCGTGTACGTCGCGCGGAGTTCTGGATCATCCCGCAACACCCGGAGTACGGTCGTGCGGTCGCTACCCATTTCGAGCGGGTTCTCCAGGGGCGACAGTGCCTGCGACCAAAGTGAGTCGAACTTACCGTCCCAACCAATCCACCGCCGGCGAGCCGCGTCAAGCACACTGGGCGTATTCCGTTGTGCGACACCGATTCCTTGGGCCAGCGGCAAACCATCAGTGAAGGACTTCGTCGGGTCGTGACAGGTCGCGCACGACACGCCCTTCGGCGAAAAGCGCGTGTCGAAAAAAAGCCGATGACCGAGGTTCGCTGCACCCTCATCATCGGCGACGCGATTTGTAGGGTCGGCTGGAATTGCAGCGACGCGCTCCATTTTTGCGAGTCGCGTGAGTTCCTCATCGGTCAGGCTCGCGAGTTCGATCGGGAGTTTCGACCGCGCGATCGATTGTGCAACAGCTGCGAGATTCACGACGAGCACAGCCAGCACAAACAGAAGACCACGGTGCAGTTCACTCGATGTCGACATACCACTGCGTGCGTTCAGAAACGCCGCCCTCCTCAACATCGATTGCGAGTACCCAGCGACCGGGCATGTGGAAGAGTAATCCCTCCGCGACACAGTTTCCCTTTGGATCCAGTTGGCTGACCGTCGGGACGAGATTCATGCCATGACCATGGTGAGGCATTTCCGCGTCGACCGTGACCACTGCGTCCTTCGCGAGTACCGAACCATCTGTCCGCACGATCTCGATCGCAATCCCAAACACCTCTGCCTCAGGAATCGCGCCGTTGACGGGAAGCCAGCGAACGATGTAGGTGCCATCCGCGGAGCGCGCATCGCGTGCGATCGCTGATGCTGCGGCGGTTGTGGGGATTGGTGCCGAGTGGGCCGGTGCTGCATCGGCTGGGGGCACGGTTGCCGCCACTGGAGCCTTGCCACACGCGCAGAGCCAAACCGTCGCCACAAGCGTGAGACGAGCAAACGATGAGCATGGAACGATTCTCACGACGCATCCCCTTTCGCTTCCGGTATCGGCCTAGCCGGGAGCGAGGATGAGGGCACTGGCGGACCTCCGGGAGAACCGCGTCGTTTGCGATCGTAATACCGCCCGAGGCTCCCTGTCAGATTCCACACGAAGCCCTCACCAAAGCGCTGAAACCTGTGATTTCCACGATCGATAACGAGCAAGCCATTCGACGACGCTGCGATCGCTTGCGGATCCCAGAACTGCTCGTCAAGCACTCCACGCTCGCCGACCACGCGCGCACCACCTAGACCAACTTGCACGATGCACGCATCGCGCGCAGAATCGGTCACAACGAGTTCGCCGTTGCTCGCAAACGCCACTCCGCATGGACGCACAAACATGATGTCACCGAGCCGATCGATCGTCGTCCATTCTCCTGATTTTGCGCGGAGAAAAACGCGCTGCGCGACTGGGTCCACGACAGCGATACGTCCATCCGCAGCCAACGCCATCTCCTCAGGAGCGCGGGCGAACTTAGGGAGAAATTCCGCATTTCCCCCGGTGAATCGCAGATCTGTCGTCCAAATCGCGAGGTTCGCGCTGTCGAGCAGGAGCACTTGATTTCGAGTTTGAGGATCAAACGCGATATCGGTGATGTCGGGAACCCTCCACGCCACACCAACTGGCGGCACTGGAACCTGCTGCATGAGACGCGTGAGTTCCATCGACCGCGCCAGCCGCGGCATGAACATGTCTACCACTGGATCCTTCGAACGATTCCACGCGATGTCGTACACATCGACCCGATCGTGTCCACGGTCAGCGATCCAAACCCGTGTCGCACCTGGCTCGATTGCGAGCGCGGACACTTCCTGAAATCGAAATGGCGATGCACCGCCGCCGCCCATGATCGACATGTGAATCGGCGGCGTGGTGCGCGCATCAAGCACCGCGACTGCCTCGCTCTCCACATCGACAACAGCAAGAAGGTCGTCCGCACACGCGATATCTGAGCCAAAGTGGCTCGAGATCAACTCCACCGACTTGGTTCCGCTCGGTGGCGTGGGAACCGAGGTGAGTCGGAAGAATTGCACGCGATCCTCAAAGGCCTCCGCGACCGCGAGGAGGACGCCATCCGCGCCAAGCGCAACACTCCGCGGATAGTGGATCCGCCCCTCGCCGAGCCGAGGGATCAGCGCGTGCATCCCAAAGAAGCCAAGAAATCCTCCGCGTCCATCGAGAAGTTGGACGCGATGATTCAACTCGTCGGCAACAAAGAGGCAACGTTCGCCGCCGTTCTCTCGGATCGCGATATCGCTGGGCGCACTGAATTGCCCGGGATTGACGCCCATTTCTCCGATACGAACGCCGCGCTCGGGAAGCGCGCCATCAGGCTGCGACGCGAAGTACCAAAGGCAATCCGCGAGCCGATCGGCCACATAGATTGAGCCATCGATTGTGCAGGCAAGTCCCCGCGGGTCACGCAATTGCCCCGTACCGATGCGTTGTCGCTGCGCGCCATCAGCGCCAAACACGATCACCGCGCGCAGTCGCCGATCGCTGACGGCAAGTTCCGATCCGCGCCAAGCCACGCCGCTCGGCTGTTCGAGGATCCCTGATCCATACGCGCTCCAAACCCCGCCACGCGCAACTTGCACCACGCCGATCGCATCCGCAACTGCGATCGATCCATCGGTCGCGACATCAACATCTACTGCGCAAGCCAACGGGCCTTCATACGCGCGTTGAGTTTGAGTAGAGGATTCGCCGGATGTCGTACTTTGCTCCACCTTGGTCAATTGTCCCGCGGGTGACTGCGACTCTGGAGTGCAAACGAGAAAGCCTGCACCGTCGGCTCCGAGAGCGCAGGCTCCACGGAGTTCATCCACCGTGAAGGCATACTCAGCGCCGAGCGCACAATCGACGCCGGCTGCAAAAACTATCGAAAGAAGGGCGCTCGCAATCATTCGCGGATTGTATCGACGCACAACCCACCAATATCACCAACTCGCGCGTAAACGAAGGTCAGCGACTGTGACCACTTCAAACTCACGTCGTTCAGCGAGCGCAAGCAAGGCGCGTGTCGCGTCAAGTACATACTCCTCAACCTGTCGGCCATTCGCCGAATCATCGCGATCATGACTATGAAGGAGTACAACGCCCCCGCCCGCAGCGTCGACCTTTGCTACCAAGTCCTCGACGCATGGCATGACGGAGAGACTGTCTCCTGAGTCCACTGTCCAGAGCACAATCGGCTTAGACGCAGCCCGACACTGGACGATCATCGAACAGGTCACCCGACCGTACGGTGGTCGAAAGCTTCCACAACGCAAGCCGTGCCGCGCGAAAAAGCTAAAGCCGCGTTGAAGATCCTGCCAAATGAGCCACGCGGGCGCACGAAACGCATCAGGATGCGAAAATCCATGCGACGCAACCTCATGCCCCGCATCGATCAGTGCACGAACGCGAGAGATCTGCGCATCGGCGCGGGCGACAAGTACAAAGAACGTCGCACGAGCCTTCGCTTCAGCCAGTGCCGCAAGGAGTTGAGGCTGCAACCGCTCGCTGGGGCCATCGTCATAGGTCAAGACAATCTTGCCCCGAGTCGCTGTTTGAAGGCGCTTTCGAAGTGACGCACGTCGTAAGCGTCCCGCAATTATGTTCAATATATGTAAAAACGGAAACAGCGCGATGCCGCAGAGCACGGCGATTGCAAGCGAAAACAGGTCCTCATCTGTCGCCATTGGGGACGAGTGTAACAGCGCATGATCGGTCCGGCGATCGCGTGCGCGTGCTACCTTCCGCAGATGACACTTCCTCCGCATGGCAAGAATCACACTGCATCCAATGCGCTTCCGGACACGTGGCCCGTTCGCGTTGCAAAGGCCGTCGCTGTCGTCGGAACCTGCGCACTCGTTCTACTCTTGATTTTTGCGCCACACGCGCCCGCCAAGATGCCCGCGGCAACAGAACTCCCAACCAACTGGTGGTTCGGGGTACTTCCATTTGCAGCCCTTCTTGGGGCAATTGCCGTGTTTCCGCTGATTCCAGCGATTTCGCACTGGTGGCACTCGAATCTGAATCGCTACATCGTGTCGCTCGCCCTTTCCGCGTTGGCACTGATCTTCATCGGACTCAACGGCGGCGGTGAGGCAATCGGTACTGCGCTCCACCACGCGATACCAGCGGAGTATGTGCCGTTCATCTCGCTGCTCTTTGCGCTTTATGTCATCGCAGGCGGTCTGCGTATCGAGACGCCGTTTGATGGCCACCCACGGGAGAACCTATCGATCCTTGCGACTGGAGCGCTCATCGCAAGTTTCATCGGAACAACGGGCGCCGCGATGCTCCTGATTCGACCACTGCTCGAGTCGATGCGGCGACGAAAGTACCGCGCCCATGCAGTCGTCTTCTTCATTTTCATCGTCTGTAATTGTGGCGGATGCCTCCTTCCGATCGGCGATCCACCGTTGTTCATGGGCTATCTCCGCGGCGTACCTTTTGGTTGGACGCTTTCGCTCTGGAAGGAGTGGCTCGCGGTCAACGCACTTCTGCTCGTCGCATTCGTTGCGATTGACTGGTATCTCCACAACAAAGAACGTCGCGAGATCCGCGCTGCCGATGATTACAAGCGGTTTCGACTTTCCGGTGCCGTCAATATTCCGCTTCTCTTTGCCGCTATCGCCGCGGTGGCGCTGATCGTTCCGGGTAGTCCGATTCCCGGAACAAGTTTCGTCGCACCAAACTTTCTCCGAGAAGGAATCCTCCTCACGCTCGCGCTGGCAAGTTGGCTTTGCACCAAGCGTGCGCTGCGCGTGAGTAATCGCTTCGAGTTCGGCGCGATCATCGAGGTCGCTGTCATCTTCATCGGAATCTTTATCACGATGCAGACACCGCTTGAGGTACTTACCGCGTCTGGTCCGCGACTTGGAATTTCAGAGCCTGTCGCCTTCTACTGGATCACTGGCGCGCTCTCGAGCTTTCTCGACAATGCGCCCACGTATGTCGTGTTTTTGAAGGTTGCATCAACGCTTCCGTACGTGGATGGCGAGACGTATATCACGCTGATCGATGGCACGGTGCGCGAGGATCTTCTCACGGCGATTTCGCTTGGCGCAGTGTTCATGGGTGCAAACACATACATCGGAAACGGACCAAATTTCATGGTCAAGGCCATCGCGGAAAGCGAAGGCGTACCCATGCCAAGTTTCTTCGGTTACATGGCGTGGTCTGTCTGCATTCTCATCCCACTCTTGGCCTTCGCCGCGGTCTTCTTTCCGTAATGCCTACTTGCTCGAAGCAGGCGTTGCCGGACTCGCTCCCGCGGACTTGACCTTGCCGGTACCAGCGTCTTTCCCCTTCATCGTCGCGTAGATCACACTTTGGACGATGACGCTCTCGCCAAGCAATCGACCTGCGCGTTCGCTCGCTTGGTCAAGTGTTTTGAACTTCCCCGTGTCGAGTTCCTTCTCGAACATGCTCAGTGCATTTTCAACGCCGAGCAAGAGACTCGCGAGGACACCCCATTCGTGGCGGGTCTGCGGCCAATATTCGTTTGACTGCACAAGTTCGATAGGGACAGTCACGCGCCAACCAGCGTCCGTCTCGACGAGCGCAACGAATCCACCCGCGAATGGAGCGTCTTCGTAGCTGAGTGCTGCTGTGCCGTCGCCAAGATCCTCAGCGGCGAGCTTGGTGCGCGACTCATCAAGAACCTTGAATGGATCTGTCACCACACGCTCGACGATCGGCCCGAAACCAAATCGATCGGAGGCGCGTTCTGCTTGAGTCTGAACCTTCGACATGTCCTTCACAAATCGTGTCTTGAGTTTGCGGCTCACCCGCCCGAGCTGCCCCAACATGTCTGAGAGTTTGCGTTTCACATCGGAAATCGCGCTCGCCTCAGTAACACCATCTTCGAACTCGACATCCCGGGCTGAAATCTCGATGAACTGCGGCAAATCTTCTGGCCGACCTTCTTGGACAGCTTTTTGGACCGCGTCGAGAAGTGCCTCGGGAGTCGATGTGTCATAGGTGGGATCGGAACACCCGCCTGCACAAAGGACCGCTGGGAGAAGAAAGTGGCAGAATCGTCGAGAGATCCGCATAAGCGCGGAGTGTAGCCCTGCCGGGTTCGGCGTAGGATCGCGCCCATGGCGCTGACTGAGGAAATCACAATTCAGTTGAACGGAGCAACGACGCACGTGCGCGTGGGCTGCACGGTTGCCGAGCTTGTCGCGGCGACGCTTCCCAACGCGCGCGCATTCGCGGTTGAAGTGAACCGTGCGGTACTCTCGCGTCGCGAGCATGCCAGCCACGAAGTTCGTGACGGCGATTCTGTTGAGATCGTGACCCTAGTCGGCGGCGGTTGAGCCATACCTTTGAGGATCCCTATGACCGTCGCTCTCACGCCAGCATCGCACGCCATCCCCCCGCTCCGAATCGGCTCGTTCGAACTGAAGAGCCGCCTTGTCGTTGGCACTGGAAAGTATCGCGACTACGACACGATGCAGCGCGCGCTTGACGCGAGCGGTTGCGATGCGGTGACTGTTGCGATTCGTCGCGAGCGCCTCGTCGATGCGGAAGGCCGATCACTCCTCGACTTCCTTGACCTCGGGCGCTACACGATTCTTCCGAACACCGCGGGTTGTTTCACCGCGGAGGATGCGGTGCGCGTCGCGCGACTCGGGCGCGAAATTCTTGACTCTGTCGAAAATCCGGGAAAATCGTGGGTCAAACTCGAAGTGCTTGGTGACCGGAAGACGCTGCTGCCGGATCCCGTTGGCACGCTCGAAGCGTGTCGCGAGCTCGTCGCCGATGGCTTCACGGTGCTCTGCTACTCAAGCGACGATCCCATCATGGCAGTGCGCCTGCGGGATGCGGGCGCGGCAAGCGTCATGCCGGCAGGGAGTCCCATCGGCACTGGTCGCGGCGTTGCAAATCCAGCAAACATTCGCTTGATTCTCGAACTCTTAAAGGATGCCGCGTCGGGCGGTCATCCGTCATACCCAGTGATTGTTGATGCTGGTGTTGGGACACCGAGCGATGTCACCTTTGCGATGGAGCTCGGCGCCGACGGCGTCCTCCTCAACACAGGGATCGCGCACGCGCAAGATGCGACTCGCATGGCGCACGCGATGCGGCTTGCTCTTGAAAGCGGCTACCACGGAGCGCGTAGTGGACGCATTGGTCGCAAATTGCACGCAAGTGCTTCGAGCCCCTGGGAAGGTTCGATCGCGTCGGTAGTGATCCCCGGCGAATAGGAGCCTCAAGCGAAGGCCTTCTGGAAACACTTGACACCTTTTTTTGGCACCTTTTTTGGCACCTATTTTGGCACCTATTTCTCGCGCCAACGAGAAGATAGAGGCGAGGTGACTGCCTCTCGATGATGTCTCGAGATCATCGCTGCTCTCCCACTCAATGCGCCACGCGGTGACCGAGATATCGCGATAGTTCCGCGACCATGCCGTCAACCGTTGCAGCATCACGCGCTTCAAGATTGAGCCGGAGTAGTGGCTCGGTATTCGAGAGCCGAATGTTCGCCCACCAGGTTCCCGCATCGATAGAGAGGCCATCCAGTTCGTGGGTTTTCGCTTTGGGATACGCGGCTTTTAGCGCCGCGAGCGCGCCAAGTTTGTCTTCGGTTTCAAAGTTGATCTCACCTGACTGCACATAGCGCTTACACGGTGCGAGGAGTTGCGAAAGCGGCTTCGTCGCGGATGCGAGGGCCGTGACCACCGCCGCGAATGTCCGCGCACCGGAATCGGTGTTCCACATATCCGCGAAGTAAAAGTGGCCGGAAAGCTCGCCGCCGATGACACCCTTCGATTCTGCAAGCCGCGCCTTCATGAAGACGTGACCAACGCGGCTCTCGACGGGCACTCCACCGAGCTCGCGCACGATCTCAGCGACGCTGCGCGAACTGCGGAGGTCGTAGACCACCGACGCGCCCGGCGACGCTCGGAGCGCATCGCCTACGAGCCACGCAAGCAGAAGATCACAGCCAATCGGTGCGCCGTTTTCATCAAGGACGATGCAACGGTCCGCATCACCGTCAAAGCAGAATCCCGCGTCAAAGCCACGACCTTCGCTCTTCTCGCGTGCCATCAACTGTTGCAGTTCGCGAAGGTTCGACTCCACGAGCGGATTCGGCTCATGAACGAACTCGCCGGTCGAATTGTCAAAATACAACTTCTCAATCGAGAGGCCCTTCACGCCGTCGAAGACCTTGGGGAGCATCGTTCCTGCCATACCGTTTGATGCGTCAACCGCGATGCGAAGTTTCCTCGCTCCTGAACGCACGCGCGGGTCAACGAATAGGAGCAGATGATCGCGATAGCTGCTCCACAAATCGCGCGACTCCTCGTGACCACCAAGTGATGTGATCTTCTCGCGCTCGACCATCGCGGCCAGCCGTTGGATCTCGGCGAGACCAGTGTCCTGCCCGACCGGCTTTGCGAGCCGCTTCGAAACTTTAAAGCCGTTGTAGTGCGCTGGATTGTGAGAAGCCGTCACCTGGACGCCGCCCGCACAACCGAGGTGATTGATGGCGAAATACACAAATGGCGTGTCGACGAGTCCAAGATCAATCACACTGGCGCCTGCGTCGCACATTCCTTGTCGCAAGTTCGCGGCGAGTTCCGGCGAACTTCGGCGCATATCCCTACCTACGCAGATATGCCGCGACATCGGGTCGTCAAAGCCATCCGCTGCGGCCTGAGCGAGAAGATACTGTGCTGTTCCGAAGCCGATCTGCCACGCGATACGCTCATTAAGGGGCTTGGGATAGGTCGCGCGGACGTCGTAGGCCTTGAAGACTTGTGCAAGCATGCGGGGTGTATATCGGACGGGCGCACGCCTTGCTTGCGACCGTAGGCACTCGATGGTCAGATCAGGCAAATCGCCCCTTACAAAACATCGACGCCCACAGGAGCCTGACTTTTTGTAGACTCCTCGATCCCCTCGACGGCGTTCGTCGTTGGGTCAACCCGCGCATCTGTGGCAGCGCGGCTTTCGCAGACGGTTCGCCGTCATCCACAAGCGCCCTTGGACGGGCGGGTCGCCACCCCGCTGCGTCGGTGTCGCTGGAGAGCAAACATGGCTTCTCTCGTTCAGGAACTTATCGAAGCAGGTATTCATTTCGGTCAGCGTCGCAGCAACTGGAATCCGAAGATGGCGCCGTACATCCACGGCGTCCGCAACCAGATTCACATTCTCGATGTGCGTGAATCGATCAAAGGCCTCCTTCTCGCCAAGCGCTTCATTGAGAAGACCGTCGGTAACGGCAAGGATGTCTGTTTCGTCGGAACCAAGCGGCAGGCGCGCGGTGCCATTGAGCAGTATGCGGCTGACGTGCAAATGCCGTTCGTCACGGAGCGCTGGCTCGGTGGCACGCTCACCAATTTCCGCACCATTCGCGAGCGCTTGAAGCGCCTCGACGAACTGGACCGGATTGTCGAGAGCGGCGACCTCAAAAACTACTCGAAGAAAATGGAATCGCAACTTCTTCGCGAGCGCAAGAAGATCCAGCGAAACCTCGGCGGCGTTCGCACCATGACGCAGACTCCTGGCGCGCTCATTGTCATTGATACCAATCGCGAGAAGAATGCGCTCCTCGAAGCGCGATCGCTTGGTATTCCGACGGTCTGCCTCGTCGACACCGACGGCGACCCGGATCTCGTGAACATCCCGATCCCCGGCAACGATGACTCGATGCGCACCATCGACATCGTGATCCGCGAACTTTGCGACGCTGTGAAGAAGGGCAAGGAAGGCCGCTCGACTTCTGGCAATGCTGAAGGTCAAGGCGGTGGTCGTGAAGGTGGTCGTGAAGGTGGTCGCGAAGGTGGTCGCGAAGGTGGTCGCGAAGGCGCCGCACGTGGCGAGGATGGCGGCCCAGGTCGTCGACGATCGACCCGTGCGAAGTACTCAGCTTCTCCCCGTGGCGATGCCCCGGTCGCTGCGACTGAGGGCGGCGAGGCGAGCTAAGTGCGTGACAGACATGCAGCGTGTCGCTTCGCGCAAGAAGGGTTTGCGAAACCCGGACTGAGAGCAAAGTGCCTGCTGACTGTCGGGAATTGAGATTCTGAAGCCGAAACGACCAAGCAAACCTAAATCCTGCCGGGACCACCTGGCGACGAGATCAGATCATGAGCACCGCAAATATCAGTCCGAAGGACGTCATGAAGCTCCGCGACCGCACCGGTCTCGGAATGGGCGATTGCAAGAATGCACTCATTGAGGCCAATGGCGACATCGACGCCGCTGAGAAGATCATTCGAGAGAAGATGAAGGGCAAGATGGACGCCCGCACCGATCGAGCCGCTGGCGAAGGTTGCGTGTCGGTTGTCATCACTGGTGGCGAGGCTGGTGGCAAGGCTGCGATTGTCGAAATCCGCAGCGAGACCGACTTCACCTCGCGCAACGAAGAGTTTCGCGCGATGGCTGCAGACGTCGCAAAGATGGCGCTCACGCATCCTGCGGGCTCTGTGACCGCCGACAAAGCGATCACAGACCGTGTCGACGCCGTGCGTCTCAAGACTGGCGAGAACATCTCGTTCGCCCGCGGCGTGGTCCTTGAAGGTGGATCCTTCGCGTCCTATGTACACCACGATGGCAAGCTCGGCGTGCTTTTGAAGTACGAGGGTGGCGAGATGGCCGCTGACATCGGTACGGGCATCTGCCAGCACATTGCCGCGGCTGTCCCAACTCCAGCTGCGATCGACGCGGACGGCCTCGACCAGTCAGTCGTTGCATCGAAGCGCGCTGAGGCAATCGCGGAAGCCCAAGCTTCTGGCAAACCAGCGCAAATTGCGGAGAAAATGGCCGAAGGCAAAATGCGCAAGTACTTCGAGGAGGTCACCCTTCTCGGACAACCCTACGTTCGCGACGACAAGGTTCAAGTCGGACAAATCGTGCCGAAGGGCGTCAAACTCGTCACGTTCGTGCGCATGCGGCTCGGACAGGAGTGAGTTTGGAACAACTCGATTCGCGCAGGAAAGCGCGGTCAAACTTGTGTTCGCACAGATTTTCAAGGACGCCCGGAACACCGGGCGTCCTTTTATATTAATCTGTGACTGAGAAGTACACAATTCAACTCTCGAACTCCAATATCCCAGCGCTGCGCTCGGACCTGGTCCCCAATCGGAACGCCGCCTTCGCTTGCAGTGCATTCGGGGACATACCCCGCTTCTCAGTCGCCACAAAACCGATTTTCCTATGGCTGGAACGAGCGCGACTTCCCGATGCTAGCCCACACAAGACGGTACGACACGATGCACACCATGACCTTTAATGGACCCATCTTCATCTGCGGAACGAGCCGATCAGGCACCAGCGTGTTGCAATCTGCGCTTGAGAAAAATACACGCATCGCCATCGCTGGCGAGACTCACTACTTCGATGATCTCCGCGTCGCACTCGGAGCGGCTCGGCGCGCTGCACCGCTCGACGAGACGATGAGACTGCGTGTTGAGGATTACTTTCTCGCACTTTCGCATCGGCCGTTTGGTCACGCGGGCGATCCGAACCAAGGCTGGATGCACCGCGACGCACTGCGCGCACGAGCGAAGTCTCTCGGCGATGGTGCTGACGCATATTTCGAGGCCTTTTGTCGCGAGTGCGGAGCGCGCAACGAAGCCGACATCTGGGGCGAGAAGACGCCACGCCATGTCTTTCGTCTCACCGAAATGCTTACTCGTCATCCTGAAGGGAAAGCAATCTTCATGCTGCGCGATCCGCGTGCCGTAGTCGCCAGCTACCGTGATTGGAAGAACCAAGGCGGATTCGATTTCGAGAAAGACCCCGGGCATGCACAGACCCTAGCGGCTGAAGAGGCTCGGGCGCGCCGCTCCTATCACCCTGTCACCATCGCGCTCCTCTGGGTCGCAGCGGCGCGTGCAGCGAGTCAAGCCTTGCAGGCCTTTGGGCCAACAAGGGTCCGCCTGCAGCGCTACGAAGAACTCTGCGACAAGCCCGACCAAGAGCTCGGAGCGATATTTGACTGGCTCAGGCTCGAGCGTCCAGGAAACATGACCGCAGTGCCGGTTCGAAACTCAAGTTACGAGAAGTACTCCAATGATGGCGGTTTCGTTCGCGGAGCGATGGATCGCTGGCAGAAAACGATGAGCGCAGCGGAGATCTCTGTTGTTGAGCGATGTTGTCGATCGCTGCTCGTCCCGATGGGTTACGAGTCGGTCTCCCCCGCGGCATCCATCTCAGCGACAGCACTCTACTACGCCTCTGCGGCTCCAGCGATCATCCGTGCCGCCATGATCAACGCCAAACGGAGCGGCAATATGGTGGAGTACATCTCCCGCCGCGCTCGATTGGTGATAGGGCGCTGATATGAATGACACCACCGCCGCCTCAGTTCCGGAAGTCAGTGTGCTCGTCGTCGGGTACAAAAGCTTGTCCTACATCGAGCGTTGCCTCTGCGGCGCGATTCGCTCTGCAGGTACCGCAGGGTTTGAGTTCATTTTTATCGACTGCTCCAATGACGGAAGCGAGCAGTTCGTGCGTGAACGATTTCCATCGGTGAAAGTCCTCCCCTACCAAGGAAACCTTGGATTCGCGCTTGGGAATAATCTGCTCGCTACACACGCGCGCGGCCGTCGACTACTACTCCTCAATCCTGATGCCTTTGCAGAGAGGGATGAGCTTGTGGCTCTGCTTGCTGTCGCAAAAACGCGACCGGACGCAGCAGCATGGGGTGCCGTGAATATGCTTCCGTCCGGAAAGGTTGACGGTGGGTCCATCCAACCGATGCTTGGCGCATTGCCCATTGCTCTGGCGATCATTGGACTCGCGCATATTCGGCCTGGCGCCGCATCATTAAAACAGATGAAGCTCCAAGAGGTCCCAGTACTTTCTGGCGCTTTCATGATGGTTGATGCAGATTTGTGGCGGCGCCTTGGTGGGTTCGACGAGCGATTTTTCATGTACGCAGAGGAAGTCGATCTCTGTAAGCGCATCGCCGATGCTGGGTATGCGCTTATCGTCGATCCGCGCATTCGGATCCTTCACGATACGGGCAGCGGCGATAGGAGAAACCCACAGCGACTCATGAACCGTGCGCGAGGTAATGCCACCTTTTTTCGAAAGCACTTCGGCCCAACCTGGGCTGCGTGTTGCCTTTGGCTTCAGTTTCTCCATGCTGTCACAAGGCTGATCGGCGGAACCCTCACTGGAAAAGAATCAATCGCAGCGGGATTTAAGCCGATCGTTACCCAACGCTCGGCATGGTGGAACGGCTGGCCCGGGAAGAAGCAACCATGAGTGCTCGCGAGGGACCTTTGAAGCGGCGATCAAGTCGCGACGCACTCAAGTGGTCGTACATCCTCGCGTGGGTCACGAAGGGCATCAATATCGTTTCGCTCTTCGTGCTTGCGAAGCTCCTTGGCCCCGAAGCATTTGGTGTGGCTGCGCTTGCGATGACCTTCGTGATGCTCATCGAAGTCATCGTTGACTCCGGACTGATGATGGCGATTGTGCAGCGCAAAGATCTCGACCCGCGCGACCTTGACTCACTCTTTTGGCTCAACATCGCGATCTCGGTTGTTCTCGCACTCTTGGGCTATCTCGGTTCTGACTTGCTTGGTTGGGTTGTAGACAACAAAGAAGTTCCGCTGATGTTTGCGGCACTTAGCCCGCTAATCCTCGTGAAGGGACTCACCGTCGTTCAGATGGGGCTTGCTCAGCGGAACATGATGTTCAAGACGCTCGCAATCCGCGGCGCAACGGGTGCGGCGATTGGTGGAATCGCAGCGGTTGTCGCCGCTCTTGCAGGTCTCGGAATCTGGTCGCTCATCGTGCAGTACCTGACGACGGCACTCATCTCACTCGTAATGCTCTGGCGGCTCGGCGACTGGCGCCCCACGATGCGCTTTGAATGGAAGCGTGCGACTTCCTTCTTCCACTTTTCCTCAGGCATTGTCAGTTCTCAGATCGCCGTCTTTGCTGCAAATCATGCAGACGTCTTTGTCATGGGCGCACTGTTTGGCGAAGCAGCGGTTGGTATTTTCCGGCTTGCGCTGCGCGTGGTGAATCTCGCCGTCGACATGCTGGTGCGACCAGTGCAAGTCGTCGCCACGCCAAGACTCGCAGGCTTACAGCATGATCCGGCCGCCCTGCGCGCCGAAACGCTGAGGCTGCTGCGAAAGTCCACCCTACTCATGCTGCCAGCCATGGCCGCTCTCGCAGCATCTGCTGAACTCTGCAGCGTGTTGCTTGGATCACGATGGCAATCCGCTGAATCGGCCATACGAATCCTCACGATTCTTGGCGTGGTCAAGTCTGCCACGCTGTTGAGTGGCCCAGTACTGCTCGCTCTTGGCCGAAGTCACACTGCGGCGATTGGGAGCTGGACTTCGTGTTTCGTGACGGTTGCAATCGTACTTCTTGTCGGGATGCTGACGCGTAACCAGGATCCGACCGCACAAGTTGACGCGATCGCATGGGCGCGAGCCGCCGCGCTCACGCTCTTTGTTGCACCCGTACAGTGTTTTTTCATGGGACGCATGATCCAACTCACGATTCCAAGCCTTGCTCTTGCGATCGCGCCTGGCGTCATCGCGGCGATTGCCACGCTTACCGTTGGCATGACACTCCAAGCGAGTACCCAGGCACTTGGCGCCAGCGAGCCGATAAGCGCATCTTGCGCGGCCTTCAGCAGCATGCTCACCGCTGCCGCAATTGTGGTTTTGCTTCGCCGCCGAAGTCGTCAAGATCAAACAAGCACTAGGGCCGCATGGACTGTAACGAGCGCGATACCGCTTCCCACAGCGGATCCTGCGACTGGAGATCGACAATGATAAATCCTATCCACGGCTTCCGTCGACTGTCTCGACTGTGGGCCGACCGCAAGTTTCAGCAATCGACCTTTTACAGGGGACCAGCGGAGAGCAACGTCGAAGCGGTATTCATTGTGGGTTGCGGACGTTCCGGAACGACATTGCTCCGCGCGATGCTTGAGAGACACCCGCGACTCTGGGGCGGACCCGAGAGTTGGATCTTCGCGCAACGAATCGATCCCGTCATACTCTCCTGGAAGTTCGAAACGGACCCAAGTGAGACTCGCGCGCTGCTTGCGTCCTGCTCAACGGCGGTTGAGTTTTCGGAGCGATACTTCGGCAAGTGCACCGTCGCTGCTGGCAAGTCGCGTTGGGTTGAGAAGACCCCGAGACATGTTCATTGTCTCCCCTACCTCCTCACATCGTTTCCTCGAGCCCGCTTCATCCACATGGTTCGCGACGGCCGTGATGTCGCATGCTCGCTGCGCAATCATCCCAAAGCGGCGATTCGAAGGAGCGGTGTTGTGCCGCTCAAGATGAACCACCCCATTTCGTTTTGCATCAATCGCTGGCTAGCCGACACCTCTGCCGGCCTCGCGCTTCAAACGCACCCGCGAGTCCTCACCCTCCGATACGAGTCACTCGTGCGCGAGACTGAGCGCACGCTTCGTACCGCGTGCGAGTTCATCAATGAAGACTTCACGCCGGAACTGATGCGACCGACATCAGAAGCCACACCCAACGCGCAAACGCGCGCTCCAAGTAATCTCGCTAGTTTCGAGACTGTGAATGCGGGCAGCATTGGGCGATGGATGCGCGACCTGTCGCCAACTGAACTCCAGACGTGCTTACGAACTGCCGGGCCTCTCTTAGAGGCACTGGGATACATCACCCCATAAGTAACGTAAACGCGACGAACACACTCGTCACGGAAACTCACCGCGCGCCATAGTTCGTCTCGATCCAGTTGCGATACGAACCATCCATTACCGCGCGCCACCACGACTCGTTCGCGAGGTACCACGCAACAGTCTTCGCGAGCCCACTCTCGAACGTCTCGTGCGGTCGGTAGCCGAGTTCTGACTGCGCTTTGCGCGGATCGATCGCGTACCGCCGATCGTGACCGGGACGATCCTTGACATACGTCACCAATGACCAGCACGGCTTGCCCTGTGACGCCGGGGAATTAGGAAAACGCACAGCAAGCGTCGTGTCCGAAGCGAACGCAGCGTCAATTGCGGCAGTGATCTTCTGCACGATCTCGATGTTCGGCCGCTCATTCTCGCCACCGATGTTGTAAACCTCACCAACTCGTCCCTTATCGAGGGCAAGCGATACACCGCGGCAATGGTCGTCTACATGCAACCAATCACGCACGTTCATACCATCGCCGTAGATTGGCAGCGGCTTCCCATGAAGGCAATTGACGAGCATCAGCGGGATGAGTTTCTCCGGGAATTGATATGGTCCGTAGTTGTTCGAACAGTTCGTGGTGGTCACATCAAGATGAAACGTGTGGTGATAGGCACGGACGAGATGATCACTTGCAGCCTTGCTTGCCGAATACGGCGAATTCGGCTGGTAGGGATGTGACTCCGCAAACGGCGGATCCGTGGGACCGAGCGAGCCATAGACCTCATCCGTCGAAACATGCTGAAAGCGATGAGGTAGACCACTACCGGCGAGCCAGACACTGCGGGCAGCCTTGAGTAACGAATGTGTTCCGATGACGTTGGCATCGAGAAATGCATCAGGTCCAGTGATCGAGCGATCGACATGGCTTTCGGCGGCAAAATGAACGATGGTGGCGATCCGATGATCGCGCAGAAGCATCTCGACGAGCGCGGTGTCGCGGATATCGCCATGGATGAACTCAATACGTGCTGCGTCGCAACCATCGAGATTCGCTCGATTGCCCGCGTAGGTCAACGCGTCGAGGATCACAATCCGTTCGCCCGGGACTGTCGCCAGACGATGACGGATGAAGTTTGCGCCGATGAAACCGGCACCGCCGGTTACGAGAATGGTCCGTTCGGTACTCATGAGGAAGAACTTTCGGTCAATTGGAAGCGTCCGCTGCACAACGCGCAGCGTATGCACACACCACCGTGCGAAGCCCTTCGCGCCAGTGCTCCGCAGGACCGCCAAGCGCGGCCCACGTGGAATCCTTCGCGAGCACGCTCATTGCGGGTCGAGGCGCAGGTGTTGGAAATGCACAGGTTTGGATTGGCACGACGCGTGCTTTCGCGGTGTTGAAACCGACAGCGGCTGCCTCTTCACGGATTGCGACGGCGAAGTCGTACCAGCTCGCGGTTCCCGCATTCGTCCAATGATGAATGCCAGTCAATCCTGCATCAGCGATCGACCACAGTGCACGCGCAAGTCCGTGAGCAGTCGTCGGCGAACCAACCTGGTCCGCCACGACGCGAACCTCATCACGCTCTTCCATAAGTCGAATCATCGTCTTCATGAAATTTTTTCCGTGCGCAGAGTACAGCCATGCTGTCCGAACAACGGCCGCGCCTTCTGCTCGCAAAGCTGCGAGTTCACCGTCGCGCTTGGTGCGTCCGTAGACCGAGGATGGCGCGGTAGGATGGTCTGGGGCATACGGAACATTGGATCGGCCATCGAACACATAGTCGGTCGATACGTGAACGAGTTTCGCACCGACTTCGACACACGCAGCAGCAATCGATCCAACTGCTCGGTGGTTGATACGATCGCACTCTTCAAACTCGCGTTCGGCAAGATCGACCGCGGTGTAGGCTGCCGCGTTGAAGACCACTGTCGGCCGCAGTGCCGCACAGGCCGCGCGCACAGCAGCGTCGTCCCCGATATCAAGATCGGTCATCGCCAATGCATGCAACTGCGCGTTGACCGGTGCCCACCGAACAAGCTCGGTCGCGAGCTGCCCGCCAGCGCCGGTGATCATCGCTACGATCACGAGAAGCACTCCGCCTGCTCGAAGGATGCTGCCTTCGTGCGGTCCTTCTCGGATAACTGAACCGCGTTCACTCCGCCCACCTCGGCCAGTGGCCACAAAATACCGACGGTGGGATCACACCAAGAAAGGGAGCGATCGTGTTCGGGTGCGTACAACTCCGTGCACTTGTAGACGAAGTCAGCCTCCTCTGACAACACAAGAAAACCATGCGCGAACCCCGGAGGAATCCACAGCGAGTGTCGATTGGTTTCGGTGAGTACGCGTGCGACGTGACGACCGAACGTCGGGCTCGATCGCCGCAAATCAACAGCGACATCAAACACCGCGCCGCGCGTCACGCGAACAAGCTTCCCCTGTGGGTGCTCAATTTGATAGTGAAGCCCTCGCAAAATTCCTCGACGTGATCGGCTCCAATTGTCTTGGACAAACAGAACGTCAAGCCCCGCATTTCGAAAGGCTTGCTCATTCCAAGTCTCAAGAAAGAAACCGCGCTCGTCACCGAAAACCTTCGGCACGATCTCGATCACTTCTGGAATCTCGGTTGGACGCAACTCCATGCACAGCCTCTCCTTCACGATTAATCGCGGTGCTTCAAGATCTGCAGCAGATACTTACCGTACTCGCTCTTTCCGATCTCGTCACCCAGTTTCTCAAGCTGCGCATCATCGATCCAACCGTTGCGCCAGCAAATCTCTTCCGGGCAAGCAATCCGCAAGCCTTGCCGCGCTTCAAGGGTCTGCACGAACTGAGCTGCCTGAAGCAGCGTGTCAAAAGTCCCTGTATCAAGCCACGCGCTCCCACGCCCAAGAAGTTCAACTTCAAGCTGTCCGCGTTCAAGATACGCTTGATTCACCGATGTAATCTCGAGTTCACCGCGAGCGGACGGCTTCACGTTCTTCGCAATCTCCACAACATCGGTGTCGTAAAAGTAGAGCCCAGTGACGGCGTAGTTTGATTTCGGAGCCTTCGGCTTCTCTTCGATCGATATGGCGCGCATCCCCTGTGTTTGGGCTGCATCGAATTCAACGACGCCATATGACTCCGGATGAGCGACTCGGTAGGCGAAGACTGTTGCGCCACCGGTTCGACCTGAAATTTCTTTCAATCGCCGGGCAAGATCGGCACCGTAGAAAATATTGTCGCCAAGTACCAACGCACTCGAACGATTGCCGAGGAATTGCTCTCCAATGATGAAGGCTTGAGCGAGACCCTCGGGCTTCGGTTGAACGGCAAACCGAATATCTATACCCCACGCGCTGCCGTCGCCGAGTAACGAATGAAACATTGGCGCATCGTGCGGTGTGGTGATGATCAGCACCTCGCGAATACCGGCGAGCAACAATGTGCTCAACGGGTAGTAAATCATTGGCTTGTCGTACACCGGCAGCAATTGTTTGCTTGGCCCCTTTGTGATGGGGTGCAGCCGTGTTCCACTACCGCCTGCTAGTACGATTCCTCTACGGTCGCTCATCGGCCTGCTCCTTGTTGTTCATCATCAAATCTCTGCAGAGCACGCTTGACCGCGTCGAGCCGATCAAGAATCAATCGCGGAGGAAGACTCACGCGCACCAAAAGTAACTCAGATTGAAGTGTTGCACGACGCGATGCGACCAGGTCTTTCGCCGCAAGTTCCACTTCAGCAAGCTCGACCGAGCCGAGAAGCCGATCTGGGTTTCGAGAAGCAATCGCGCGAGCTTCCGAAAAATCTCCTGACGCGATGATCGACTTTGCGAGCGTATCGCATGCTTCGCTCGACTCAGGCAAGATCGCCGCAACGCACCTCGCAAGTTTGGTCGCGAGCGCAATATCCTCGCCGCGCTGAATCAGCGCGTCGGCGAGATTATTCATGGCTGCGATGGCCACCGGATTCGACTCGAATCGTGCGCGCATCGCTGGGTCGCGTGTAATCGCGCTTGCGACCGCATCGAGGTCAGCATCCAAGCCTCCCACAGCATCCTTATAGAGCGATTCATACCGCGCTTTTGCGCCGAGAAAATCGCCTCGCGCCGCGAGAAGATCTGCCTCGAGCAACGGCTTCGGGATTCCACCGTCGCCCAGTTTCGCAAATCCTTCCATCGCAGCGGCGCACGATTCCGCGTCACCAAGCCGACAGAATTGGGTAAGGACGGACACGCAAGCGGAAACAAGGTCGTCCGAATTCCCTGCGAAGCGAAGTGCATCAAGCGTGGCGAGACGAGCGTCCTCGAGTGTGAGCGTCTGGGCTGACTGAATCCAAATCGAAACTGCGAGCGATCTTCGCTCCGCATCAAGTGACGCGAGCAGATCGTTCAATTCACCCGACTTACCTGCCATCACATACGAAGCGATCAGTAGCGTGAGTGGCTCGTTTGCGGAACGCTTAGCGAGAATCGCCTTTTGATGAATTGCAAGATCCGTTCGCGCACGCGACGGATCACGCTGCAAAATCGCGATGAGCGCACGAGCAGAATCTGCTGCGAGAAGATCAGCACCATTGATGCGACGCCATGCAGATGCCGCAGCAGCGGCATCATCGACTCGGCCCGCTTCAATCGACATCCGAACCGCGAGCTCGGCAGTCGCCTCATCACTCGGGAGGCGGGAGAGCGCAATCAGCGCGAGTCGAGCGGCTTCGTCCGATTGACCCGCCGCCGAGAAGCACTGAGTTGCCAATCGCCAAATCAGCGGAGATCCGGAATAGCGCACCGTTAACTCGCGCGCAGCACGGAGATCATCTACGTCGGGCGCGATATCACCGCTCGATGTCGTCGCTCCATCGATCAGCGCGATTGCCGCGACAAAATCAGGCCGTACAGCGCGTGCGGCATCAAGCGCAGTTCGAAGTGCAGCCCTGCCCTCAGCACTCAGATCGCCAACCAGCACGGCGGCAGCGATCGGCAGAATGTTTGGATCATCTGGCGACTTCGAGATTGCGGAAACCAACAAGGACCGCGCCTCATCGAACTGACTAAGTTGAATCAGTACGCGCGCGACGAGGAGATCAGAAGCCGCGGTCGGTGAGCTCGCCGCAGCCGCACGGGCGAATCGGAGTGCAATGTTTGGGTCACCAAACCCAGCCTCAAGCTCAGCCTGAACTGCATCGATCGATCCTGCGCGCGGAAGATCTCGCAAAGTGGTGCGTGCTTCGTCGATCCTTCCGTCCCGCGCCAAAAGCAGCGCAAGTTCGCGGGCTGCGAGAACTGTTGAGTCCGTGGCGAGAAGCGCGCGCAGTTCCTGCTCTGCTTCCTCTGTCTTTCCAGAGCGAATGTTTGTTCGAATCAAGGCAAGTCGATCCACAGACGCGCGCGTACGCTCAACGAGTTTGGCACGCATTGTCGCAGCTTCATCAAACTGGCCCTGATCCTCTCGCAGCGTCGCAGCACGCCGATTGCCCGCGATGTCGTCGCCAACCAAACGTGCATACGCATCGATCGCCTGCTCCGCGCCGTTGTAGTCACCAATTTGCTGCAGTACCCGCACGAGATCGGGATAGAGATCAGCGGAACCGGGCTGCAACTGTGCAGCACGGGACAGAAGCGTGGCTGCACGAACAGGGTCTGGCGGCGAATCAACCTCAAGCAGACGCGCAAAGGTGGTGAGAATACTCACCGAGTCTGGGGAACGGCGTTCCGCGAGCGCAAGCGCCGCGAGCGACGATGCAATTCGCGCCATATCTCCGGAATGAAAAACTAAGTTCATCGTCGCCTCGGCAACGATCGCCCGCTGTGAGCCGCCACCGACGGCTTCTCGCACAATCGCAACCGCTGCTGCAACAATCTCTGCGTTACGGGCTGCCACTGAGGGATCGGTCGACCAAACTTCCGACCGCGACAGTACGAACGATGCACACTCAAGACTTGGATCACTCTTGAGTTCTTGGAGCAACCAATCCGACGAGCCGTCCGTGGGTGCGCCTACGGGCGCAAGCAGTGCGCGACGAACCCGTTCGAGTGAAATTTTTTCGTTGCTGTTCGCTGCAGTCAATGCCGCATCGATGACGCGAACCGCATCGTCGCGCTTGCCCGCCCGTTCGTAGTTTCCAGCAATCTCAATTGCACCCGACGCTCCGAGAGGTCGTGATGATGCGCGCGCGAGGAGTGATGCTGCGAACTCCGGGTCAATTTGATAAGCAATTGGCATCAAGCTGAGGAGTGCATCGCCGTCCTCCATGGTGTTCGCGAGTTCCGACACAATGGACTTTGCGCGATCCTTCATACCGCGACGCGCGAACACCTCCGCAACGAGCGGTGCGAGCTCGGGAGGTTTTCCCATCGCTTCCCAATAGTTTGCAAGACCGTCCGGCGAATCCGTACCAAGAGCACCAAACACTCGCGACGGAACATATCCAACTTGCAGTGCGCTCGCCCACGCCTCAAGAATCGCAGCTGCAACCGATGCATCGGACTGGTAGCGCAAACCAAGGTCGCGCGCGATTCCGAGTGCATCAGGAATACGGCCAACTCCCGCAGAAATCCGCACGGCGCGCAAACCAACAGGCTGGCTCCTTCGACCGGATTGGTCAAACGCGCGAATCAACAAATTCAGCGCGGAGTCATATTCGCCAGACTCAACGAGCAGATCGGACAACATGACTGCGACGACTGGATCGCGACTCGGCTGTTGTACATTCTGCTCAATTTGCTCGATGCGCCCGCGTCGGGTCCCATCGCCGAGCGCGATACTGGCGGCACTCAGAAAGGGATCCGTTGCGTCATCGATATCCGTTGTTGCCGCAAGAACACGTGCTGCGGCGGCGCGATCACCAGACAAATACTCCGCCGCAAATCGAAGCCGCCTCACGCTCGGCTTACTTGAATCGACACTCGCCATTCGATCGCGTAGTTCGTTCAGACGCCCAGCAGCGAGCAGCCGATCACCCTCAAGTTCTACAATCGCCAGTGGATCTGGAAAAAGTGGCCGAGAGGCGTTGATTGCCTCCTCTGCTCGCGATGAAAGACCAGTTGATTCAAGACCTTCGAGTAACGCCGTCAGTACTGCGGGCTCACTCACGCCAGTCGCGATCAGTGAGGCGTACATATCTCTCGCTTGTGCGACTCGCCCCGTGCCGCGAAGAAGATCTGCCTCGAGGATCGCGAGGCCCGGAATCATTGAAGAAACTGAGGCCGTTGAGGACCCTGAATTCGTAGGAGACGCTGGCAACTCAGCGCGCCACTTGCGCACTAAGGCAAGCCTTCCCTCCGAATCAGCGCCTCCTGAAGCAAGGCACTGGAGCTGAACTGCACGCCACCGAATCTCCTGCGGCTGCAGCTTTTGGAGTGTCTCTGCAGCCGTGAGTGCATCTGACCAACGACCCTGCGCCGCCCGAACTTCGAGCATCGCCTCATGAGCTCTCACGACCTGCGGATCGACCGCTAGGATCTTGTCGACGATCGGCGGAATCTCCGAGAGGTACCCGAGTGCAATCGCGCACTCGAGTTGGCCTCGAAGCGCGCGAAGTCCTTTGGGATCGAGCGTCTCTGCGTTGTTGTACATCGACGCCGCGACTTTCATATGCCGCATCGAAGGCTCCGGGACTGCCATGCGGGCCTCCGCGAGCGCAAGAAGAACCTCGAGATCAGTACCGCCGCGAGACGCAGTTGAGAGCGGTGCAAGAGCCTCTTTGTATTGGCCTGCAGCGAACAACTCCATACCGATGCGCCGACTCTCACCCACTTGTCGCGAGCGGTACCAGTTTCGTGCTAGGACGCCACCGATCGCGATCACAACGAGCGAGCCAGCGACGGTGCCGGACAGGATGAGCCTACGTCGAGTTCTTGGATTCAATGCCGATTCCCCAATGAAATATCTAGGCGTTGCGTGGATCACGCCCGCGGAACCCGATCTTGCTCGCAACCGCTCCGATCAGCGATCGCACGATGTTGACGACTGTGAGGATACAGAGCCACACATCGAAAATGGGACCCATCTTCTCCACGTACTCGATGTCGTACTGGATCCATTCCTGAAAATCCTTGCCCTCTGCGCGGGTTCGCTTCACCTGCCAATTGCCAGTGATTCCTGGTCGAACTGACAGTCGAATCTCGCGCCAAGCTGGACAATATTGATTTTCGTTGTCGGGACTAGGCCTTGGACCAACAATGCTCATGTCACCAAAAAGTACGTTCCAGAATTGTGGAAACTCGTCGAGTTGCAATTTTCGGAACACCTTCCCGACTCGAGTGACGCGCGGATCATCCTTGATAAAGACCTGCGGGCCGTCGCAGAGATTCTGCTTGCGTAGTTCCGCGACGAGCGCTTCCGCATTCCTTCGCATCGTTCGGAACTTCCAACATCGAAAAGTTGCCCCACCCTTCGACTGGCGCTTATGCCCAAAGAAGATGGGAAAGCCGTCGTCGATCACGACCGCGAAACAGCAGACCAGTAGTACTGGAGACATCACGAGTAGTACAACGAGACTGATCAGGAAATCAGCAGCTCGTTTCACTGATACATACCAACCAGTCGATTCGATACTCACCGAAACACGTGCGGCATCATCAGGAGAAAATATCTCTTCAATGGGCCTCATAGTGACCACCGCTGTCTCTGTAGTGTCCCAGACAACATCGGGACCGACGCAGACGAGCGGCTCGCGCTCTGCTGAAACTGCGCCAAGCCAAAGCGGAGCAACGCAGCGATCGGTAGCGCGAAGTTCGGTACCTTGAACGCCAAATACGCCGACACGCAGTTGTGTTACGCCCGAGAGCACATGATCCGGATGCGGCCAAACCGTCGCAAGATTGCGCAGCAAGTTGGTACGGCCAGATTGCGTTGAAAGGTCGAATTGTTGACCAACACACTCTGTTGCGTCAGAGCGGAGTCGACCGCCTTTTCGCATTGCTGCGAACGCAAGCGCCGAGCTACCCGCAGCACTCCAAATTGATGCGTCGGTCATTCGCGTGCCAAGAAGTACTTGCGTCGAAGCACAATCTGCAGCGCGATAACGCCGTTCAATCTTGGTGATGTCGCCGCGTGAATCCAGCTGAAGAAACTCGCCGTACTGTTTGGACGCTTTTTCAACGAGCCTCAATCTCGTGATATGCGCACGGTTCCAAAGAAGCGACTCAGCGATCGCTCGAAGGTCGAACACGACCGACTGGTTCGACTCAAGTAGCAGATACAAGTCTGCACCTGGCTGCGGTACCTCCCCGCTTCCGAGCCGAACACACGCAACTCCATGCGACGACCAATAGGCTTTATGCAGTTGGGCGCACGACATTCCCCAGAGACGAATATCGCCGTCATTGGCGCGATCAGGTGCGAGCGCGTCTTTCAGCATAATCCGTCCTTCACGACGCCCTACCTGTACCGGCACGATCTGTGAGGAGAGGATGGGGCGTAGCGGATGCGTGCTCGCCACCAAGCGCGCGCGCAACCTCTGCTGACATCTTCGATATGGAACCATACCGACGGCAATCATCGACATCAGCGTAATTCAGTACGAGGCCGAGATACTCGACACCCGTATCAGTGAGCTCACTCACCGCTTCAGGAAGTCTCGAACGCGAGCGACCATGACGAATGGCAAGCACCGCACCATCACAGCTCGATGCAACTGGAATCGCTTCCACGCTCGCAGTCACAGGGCCACTGTCAACGATCACAATCTCGTACTGCTCACGAAGGGTTCGCATGAGGCGACGAAGTGCTCCGATTTGCAGATTACTGGCTGAAAAGCTCACATCCGCGCCAACGGGAAGAATCGATAGGTTCTCGCCGATATCGGCAACTTCATTCGCAAGGTTTCCACGCCGTAGGACCTCACACACACCTGGCGCGTGCAACTTCTTGAACTGATGGCTCAAAGACCGACCAATGAAATCACAATCGACGAGGACGGTCTTATGTCCGCTTTCGGCGTAACTCCACGCCAACGCGACTGCAACAGTGGTCTTGCCATCGCCTTGAAACGGACTCGTGACCATGAGCGCGTAACCATTGCCCTGCTGTCGACGAGCCTCAATCTTGTTTCGAATACGGTGAACACAATTTGAAGCGAGTTCCCGGGCTGCCGGATCCTGTCCCACTGCGCTCATATCTGGCACCACACCAAGCCACCGCCCCGCCTTTGAGTCCTTCTGCAGTTGAGACACTCGATAGGCGCGAGGATCAACAGAGCCCAGGATAAAAAACGCTCCGAAGGCGAGTATGAATCCGCCAGCGAAGCCCACTGCCGCGAGTTGCACTCGCTTATCTGACTCAGGCGATCCTCGTCGGGAAGCGCCTTCCACAACAGTGACTCGACCTCGCCGAATGCTGTCTGCTTCGCGATCAAGTTCGCGCAAGCGATCGTTGATACGAACCAACTCCGCTTGCTCCGAAGCGATACTTCGATCGATCTTGACAAGTTGGATGCCGACCTGGTTTACCCGCTCAATCCCCTGACGAACTGCAGCGCGATCCGTCAGCAAATCATCACGCTCGCGCGAGAGCGCGCCGTAACTCTGAGTGCTCCCTACGCCCTCGCGCCAACTCTGCAGCGCGCCGCCTCGAGCTGAAACCAGCAGACTCTCTTTACCCGAGATTTCGACAGCGATCTTCTCCAACGCAGGATGAGATGGCTTGTATTTCTTTTTCGCCAGGTCGAGCAGGACGCGTTGATCCTCGACCGTACGACGAATCTCGGCGAGCCTTGGATCAAGTTGCTCAAGTTCATAGTTCGTTGGTTCAAGCATCGTGGTCGGTGGAATCTCGTTCACCGGTAACGACGCTGCGATCATGCGATCTCGATACTGTCGTTCGATCTTTTTCTGCAAGGCCGTGATCGCATCGAGACGCGAATCAAGTTGTTGGACGCGTTCCTGCCTTGCATCGAGCACGACTGAAAGATCGGGCGAGAAGAAGTCAGCATCTTTGAGTACCGCCGTTCGCTCCTCTTCAAATCGTTCGAGTCGCAGCCGAACTTGGGTTGCGAGCCCGCGGATCTTCGCCATTTGCTCGGTGTATTCAGTTTCGGCATCAGGTCCGTAGATCTCCATGAACGAATCGAGGACAAGATTCACCACTGCCGAAGGCAGAACCGGATTACTTGACTCAAATCGAACCTCGATGAAGCTCGATCCTCTCGGAACCACGGCGGTAAGGCCTTCGCGAAGAAATGCAACGGCATCTGCGTCATCCATGCCTTGACCAAAAACCTGCTGCAGGATGCGGATGTCATCCTGTGCATCTCGACCCGCGACCGTTGACGCACCGGTTGGCGGCGTGCCACTGCGCGTACTTCGAACAACCGATTCCAAGACACGATCACTTCGCATCAGCGTTGCCCTCGCCGAGACGAACGATGAGAAGTCATCAAGCCTCGCAGTATCAACGGTGGCATCGACGAGGGGCTTGAGTTGGGAGTCGATCTGAACGTAGCCGATGCCCGCCCACTTCACGGGCGCAAAGCGGTACGCCGTGAGCGCAAGCGAAGGTCCCAAGATGAGTCCAGCAAGCACGACCCATTTCCAACGGTTCTGCAGTCGATCCTGAACAAGATGCAGCGGGTTCGCTGCCGCTGGCGGGGCGTCCGTCGTGCCGACGGAATTCGCAGGGTTGTATGGCTCAAGGGATGTGTTGAGATCTTGTTCACTCACGATTGGCCTCTCGCTTCGTAGATCCCCCGCCAAAGCGCAGGAATTCGCTGATCTTTGTCCGCATGTGCAGCCGGCTCCGCCAACTCAACGCGAGCGCCGGTAGAAACGGGAGTCGTATGGCGCTCTATTCCAGAGACCGACACCATCGGTTTATCGGCAGGAAGACTGATCAACATGTCTAAAGTTCCGTTCGGAAGTGACTCTAAGAGCTCCTCCGCCACCGCACGCATCGAACTTGCTTCTGGCCACCCGTCGGTCAAGACTTGAATCTGCCCAGCGCCACAAGAGGAAAAAGCCCGCCGCGCTGAGCGTTCACGCACGACCTCGGGGTCGCGAGTCAAACCTACTCCGGGAAGCGCAAAGAACCCAACGATTGAAATACGCCGGGCGATTCCAGCCGCATTCACGGACTCAAAGCGAAACAGATTGGCCTCGATGGGACTGCCCCGAATCACGAGAGGAAATGCAACCTGACCCACATCACCGAATCTCCATCCCGATGCGGGGTAGCAGGATGGCGGATGATGGCCGAGCATATCCCGCACGTCTCCGCAGAAGACAATCGAGATCGCTGCCTGCTGACC
>CAMDMA010000011.1 GCA_945902075.1 Candidatus Kuenenia stuttgartensis
CGCGCCCGGCCGCCGACGCTCCATGAGCGACGGCACCACGGCCTGGCACGTGCGAGAGAAAGCCACGACCACGAGCGCCGTGCAGGATCCCGACGAAAAGTCCGATCGCGAGAAAGAACGCCAGCGACGCTCCCGCCCTCGGGCTGAGCGCATTGGTGGCCGGGACTTGTGAGCCGCGCTTCCCCTCCTCCGCGCCCCATCGCTCCCCAAGCCGCCTCCGAGCCCCGGCGTCAAAATCAACCCGCCTGCTCATCGCGCAAGCAACCTCTCGAGCGCCGCAAGTTCCGAACCAATCTCGGCTTCGGGCGTGCCCTCCTGCAGCAGCAACTCGCGCAGCGTCCGGCGCACCCGCATCGACACCATCCGCGTCACGGTGCGCCCGTCGTCGACCGTGTAGCCAAGCGGCGGGCAGCACACCGCGTATGCCTCGCCGTTCACGATGTGGCGACGAAAGACCTCCCACGCCGCCGACCGCCCCTCGGCGACAAGTTCCGCCTGCACCGCCGTCGCCGCATCGGACAAGAGCGACCGTGCCCACGCAGCCTCAAACGCAGCCTCGGCGTCGGGCGTCCCCGCCGCCCGTGCGGCGAGCACATCCAATACGCCCGTCTCGCGGTTGCGCGCCGCATCGCGTCGCAACCCGCGTGCGTGCAACACAAGCCCGTTCATCATCCATCGCCGCAAGCGCGTACCGCTCTCCGCCCACCGCTCGAGATTGCGGAGATCGCTGAAGAAATGTGCAAAGAACCCGTGCACAAGTTCGTCTGGCTCGGCGATCGTGCGCAAGGTTGACCCGCGCGCGTAAATCAACAACGGCTCGCGGTAACGCTCCATCAGCGTCTCGCGCAGTCCGGGCGCACCGACAGCGCCCTCCGCCAAGCGATCAAGGATCCAAGTCTGCTGTGTGGTTGGGAAGTGATCGGCCGTCGACATGCTGATCGCCAAATAGCCATCAAACTGAATTTCGTGCGCAACGATCCGGCTCGATTTGTGTCACTTCAATCCCCGCCCGAGCCGCGCTGGAAATACACCTCTTCCTTCGGCTGAATCACCACAAACCCCTGCCCTTCAAACTTCAGCTGGATCGACTCGCCGCTCCCACGACCGAGGAAAGTCTTGAGGCTCAGATCGGTGTGAATCGACGGCGAGAGCGTGCCCGACCATGCCACCGTCGCGTTCGGATCGGTGAAGACTGGCTGCCCCGGATTCACCGCAAGGGCAAGTGGATCAAAGTGCGTGGTGATCGCGAGCATGCCCACGCCAGTGAAGCGCATATTGAAAAGCCCACCGGCGAACATACCAGCCATCTTCCTCATCATTTTGACGTCCCATCGGAGGGTCGACTCGAAGGCAAGTACATCATTCCCGTTGACAAAGATGTCTTCGTTTTGGAGGTTGAGGATGGTGACTTTCTTGCCCTCGTCGGCGAGGTAGAGCTTGCCGCTGCCCTCAGCTTTTGTGAGTTGCGTGCCCTCACCGCTCACGGCGCGCTTCAGGAATCGGCCAAGCCCATGCTCAAGTACGCCTTCGCGCGTAAAGCGAATGCCGCCGGTGTGGGCGACCATCGAGCCCGTCTTCGTCCAAACATGCCCCTGCAGGTTGACCTCAAGCATGCGGTCACTCTCAAGCTCGAAGAAGCCTTCGCCTCGATCGCGCTGGGCGGCGGAACGAACGAAGTCAGTCATGCTGTATCGCGCCATACAAACTCCTCTACGACCTCTATGCGACAAACGCAGCGGAACGCGCACGAACAGCGCGATACTCAAGCACCGCCGGTCAATCCAATGGTGATTTCAACGAGTGGATGAAGCGTACCTGTTCCCATGCCTGGGCAAGGCGTGCGTCGCTTGGTGTCTTCCCAAGTGGCCGGGCTCTCGACGACCTCCGGCCACCATGGCCAGGTGCGGCACTGCTGCGGTCGCGCTTTGTAAATTGAACAACCTGCTTTCCCGGGACGCGACTCGCGATCAAGAAAGATGCAGTCATGCTTGCCGTCCCGGACGAGCTCTTTGAGCGAACGCCGCGCTCCAATGCGCCTCGTGTAGCGGGCCATGAAGACCTCGAGCGAGACGCCGACTGCGCCCGCCATCGACACCGCTTCTTCGGGCGTAAACCACACCGCACCCGGTCCGCCCGTGCAGCAGTTCCCGCATTGGGTGCAAGAAAATCGAAGCCCCTCCGCATACCACGGCGCTTCGCCACCGGACGGGGAATCAGTTGTTGGCACCGCTTCCTCCGCTGTCACCGCCACCGAAGTTTGGCGGCGGTGGCTGATCCTCGCCCCACGGCTCGATCTCGAGTTCGTGCATCGCCGCGCGGCGGCGCGTCGGCGGAAGATGAGAGAGCGATGGTGGGCGATCGTCGAAAGCGACACGGTCCATCGTGTAGACCGACTCAAACACCCACTCTGGATGATCGAGTAGCGCATCTTCGAGAAGTTCCTCGGCTTGCGCGAGGCTCCCCGCGGTCATCCACACCGTGATGTAGGCACCGCGATCAGGCTCACCTTCGGAGTTGGTCGCGAGCACAATCGCATGCCACAGCGTCATACCAAGATGGCGACCCGCATCGTCGACATTGGTCTCGCGATCGACGTTGAGTTCAAGCAGCCACTTTTCCCGCAAAATCAACAGGAGTTCGTCGAGGTCTGGTGAATGATCGTCGACAATCTCAAGCACATCACGGGTCACGAGCGTCTCATCGTCACTCCCGCGCGACTCTGGAAGGTCTTCGTCCCAAGTCGACATCACCTCTGTAAGTCCGTGGGCGTTGAAGAGTGCCTCGACCTCATCGCGCAGCTCGACCGGTACGGAGATCAGCACGCCCTTCCAACTGTCGACGAAGATGTCGACCCACGGGTCCTCTGCATTCGCACCCACACCGATGGTCACGTCCTCGAGGAGCACATCTTCGAATTCGTACCAACTGCGGAGAAACTCAACGAGCGGCATCGGCTCCTCGCCGAGGTAAATATCCACGGTGCGATAGGCATCGCGTGAACCGATCTCGACAACCGGCGTGACTTCCTTCGGGAGCAGGTTGAACGCGGCATCAACAAGCGGCCTCAACTTGTCATGGCTCATGACAGCGTGAAACACATACGTGTCCGGCTCTTCCTCGGTGCCCTCCTGGAAACGAACCGTGAACCCTTGGGTGGGCTCCTTGAGGTTCGTCTCAGCGACGCCGAGGGGAAGTTGATACGCACCAAGCGACAGCCGCTTGATATCCGGTCCGAGTCTGAACTCACGCATGGAGTCATGGTAGCCGAAGCCAAGGATCGCCTCAGGACAACTGCATCAATCGGCGTGATGCGTCCTGGACTACTCGCCGAGATAGGACTCGCGCACGCGCGGATCGTCGAGAAGTCTCTTTGCGTCGTCCGCGAGAATCACGCGGCCGGTCTCGAGTACGGATCCCCTGTGCGCCAACTTGAGTGCTGCGCGGGCATTCTGTTCAACGAGGAGGATGGTGAGGCCTCCACGATTGAGTTCGCGGACCGCTTCGAAGATCTTCGCAACTAAGAGCGGCGCGATCCCCATCGACGGCTCATCCATCATGAGCAGACGTGGCCGCGAGAGAATCGCTCGGCCAATCGCGAGCATCTGCTGCTCGCCACCCGAAAGCGTGCCACCAAGCTGCGCCGATCGCTTCTTGAGGATGTCAAACAGCGTGTAGACGCGTTCGAGGTCGTGTGCGATCGCAGCTTTGTCATTGCGTGTGTACGCACCCATCATGAGGTTCTCAAGCACCGTCATGCGTGGAAAGATGCGGCGGCCTTCTGGAACTTGTACCAGCCCTCGGCTGACGAGCCGATCCGCACGAATTCCGCCATCTGCGGCCGCGATACGCTCACCAGCGAAGTGAATCTCTCCCGCACGCAATGGCACGATGCAGGAAATACACATCAGCGTGGTCGACTTGCCAGCACCATTGCCGCCGATGAGCGTGACGATCTCGCCCTCGCGAACATCGAGCGAAACCTGATGCAGCACTTCCACCGAACCATAACCAGCAACAATTCCGCGCACAGTGAGGAGCGATGCAGCAGGAAGAGTGGCGGAGTCCGCGGTGGCACTCATCCGAGCTCGTCCTTTCCGAGGTATGCCTCGATGCACTTCGGATCGTTCTTAATCTCGGCAGGTGAGCCTTCTGCGATTTTCTCACCGTACTGAAGCACGGCGATGCGATCAGAGATTCCCATTACGACACGCATGTGATGCTCAATCAAAACCACCGTCGTTCCTCTCTCGCGAATTGCCTTGATCAGCCGCATCAAATCGACCGTCTCGGTTGGGTTCATGCCCGCTGCAGGTTCATCGAGCAGGATGACGTCCGGGCGCGATGCGAGTGCACGCGCAATCTCAAGGCGCCGTTGATGGCCGTAGGGAAGGTTGCCCGCGGCACTCTCGGCCTTGTCTTGAAGCCCAACGAACTCGAGCAATTTGAACGCATCGCCCCTCGCGCTCGCCCGCTCTCGCAGCGCGGAGGGAAGCCGAAACACCGCCTCGAGAAAGCCAGTCACGAGCCGCCGATCCATCCCAACGGTGACATTCTCGATGAGCGAAAGCTCGGGGAAAAGGCGGATGTTCTGAAAAGTGCGCGCGACACCTGAGGAAGCGATGACATCTGGCGTTCGCCGCGTTCGCGACCAGATGACGAAACGGCCGCTGGTACCGACAATGAACCCGAGGATCAGAGGGAGCCACATGCCGAGGAATCCGCCGGCGAGAAAGGTGGACCAAAACGTCGTCACCGCGTTGCGCCACGGAAACTCTTGCTGAAACTCGTAGAGATCGACAACCGACGCTTGCCAAAGCGGCTCAATGCGAATGAGCACCGCAAGAAAGATCGCAGTCAGTATCCCCGACGCGATCGCTCCGGCGACAAACGACCGACTCATCTGCCGTCGCGGATCGTTTCCAGCGACGAGCACGCGCCCCTCGGTTGGCTCGTAGACCCCAGTAATCGCGTTGAAGAGCGTGGTCTTCCCCGCGCCGTTTGGGCCAATCACCGCAGTGATCGATCCTTTGGCGACCTCAAGCGAGACATCCTTGACGGCGACCAGGCCACCAAAGCGCATCGTCACGCGCTCAACCGAGATCAGCGAACTGCTCACTTTCGTGTCGCCTTTCTCGTTTGAATAATGCCATCGGGTCGGTAGCGCATCATGAGTACCAGCGCGAGGCCAAACAGCAGGTACTTGTAGTTGTCAGGTGACGTGAGCACATTGCCCGTCGAGCCGATGCCGTTGCGCTGAAGAGTCTGCGTCAAGAGCGGCAGGAGAATCACATTGAGTCCGACCATCACGATCGAGCCGATCAGGACACCAGTGATCGAGCCGATGCCTCCGACGATCACAATGCACAGCGCCAGAATAGAAACCTGAAAGTCGTAGTTTCCTGGTTCTCCCGTTGAGGAGAGCAGGCTTGCTCCGAGCGCGCCGGATACCGCCGCCAACGCTGCACCCGCAGCGAACGCCTTCAACTTTGCTTTGTCGGGCTCGATTGCCATGCATCGCGCGGCAAGTTCGTCTTCGCGCACGGCGAACCACTGACGACCGAGCCGACTGAACTCAAGGTTTCGACAGAGAAAAACCACCACCGCGAGAATCGCGAGGTAGAGGTAGAACCATCGCACGTGTGTCTCGCTTGAGAACTGTAACCCCGGAAGCGTTGGTGCCGGCAACGGATTGATGCCCTGCGTTCCCTTCGTGACGGCCTCTAGGTTTTTGAGTGCATCCTGCACAATCTCGCCAAAGCCCAGCGTGACAATCGCGAGGTAATCGCCGCGGAGGCGAAGCGTGGGCGCACCAAGTAACCAGCCCGCGAAAGCACCGAATGCCCCAGCCAGCAAAACACCCCACCAGAATCCGACTTGAAACGGATAGATCTCGCAGGTGAGGATTCCAAACGCATAGGCACCCAACGCCGTAAATGCCGCGATCCCGAGATTGAGGAGCCCCGTCCAACCTACAACGATGTTGAGCCCCAGTGCCATGATTGCAAACACAATCACAGTGCGTGACGGAGCGGCAAACTGGAGCGATGGAAAGACAAGGTCGACCACCGGAAGCAGCGCGAGACCCCCGAGTACGAGCAACTGGCCCAGGGAAAACAAGGCGAATCGCGCTGAGGCAAGTTTCATCAGACCTTCTCCCGCTGCTTGAGGCCGAGAAGCCCGCTTGGACGGAAGATCAGAATGAGAATGAGTACTCCGAAGACAACAACATTCGTCCAACGCGTCTCGATGTACTGATCGCTCATCGCGCGAATGAGACCGATGAGCACACCTCCCACCATCGCACCCGGCATGCTGCCGATGCCACCAAGTACAGCGGCGGTGAACGCGTCCATGCCTGCGCGGAATCCCATCTGAAACGAGATTGTGTTGTTGTAGAGCGACCACATGACGCTCGCGGCGCCACCGAGAAATCCACCAATCATGAAGGTCGCAGCTATGACACGATCGGTGTCAATTCCCATCAACTTCGCAGCCACGGGGTTCTGCGCCGTCGCCCGCATGCCGCGGCCAAGTCGCGTGGCTTTCACGAAGACGGTGAGCGCGATCATCAGCGGGATCGTAATGATGAAGATCGACACATCCTCAAGTCGCAGGACGACGTTCGAGTCTTCACCGAGAAGATTCCGCCCCTCGAGGAGTTCAGGAAAATCCTTACTCGCCGCAGCCGCGTTGCCGCCGCCGAAGACCTCCATCGGCGCGCCGCCCCAGAAAAGCGCGAGATTGACCAGGATGAAGCTCACGCCGATCGCCGCCACCAACTGCGTCAGCTTGGGCGCTCGTCGGAGAGGTTTGTACACAACGCGATCAATCGCAACGTTCAATCCGCCGCAAAAGATTCCTGCGCCGATGACGAGTGCAAAGAGCAGCAGCCAATGCGATGAATCACCAAGATTCGCAGGATCAATGATCGCTGCTGCGCCGAGTGCGCCGACGATGGTGAGCGTCAGAAATCCACCAAGCGTGAACACGTCGCCGTGCGCGAAGTTAATCAACTCCACGATGCCGTAGACCATCGTGTACCCAAGAGCCACGAGGGCGATGATCATGCCATTGGACAGGCCATAGATGACCTGCTGCATGAAGACTTCGGTCTCGGTCATCCGTGGGTGCCTGCTTTTTTCACGATATCGGCCGACGCATGCGGGTGAAGGACGATGGATGAAGGAGTGCCGCCTGAGTCTGCGCTGCCAAATCAGCGGCGTCGCGAGGTTCGAATGCGCTTACTTCACAACTTTCAACTCTTCGAACTCGCCGTCCTTCACGCCGTTCACACTCATCGTGCGATTGGTGGTGTCACCGTTCTCGTCGAAACTCCATGTTCCGAGCGCGCCGACGAAATCCTTGGTCTTCGCGACCTCAGCACGGACGCTTTCGCGCGTGAGTGGCGTACCCGCCTTCGAGAGCCGTTCCATTGCGGACAGCACCACCTTCGCCGCTTCGTAGCCGTACACGGCGTAGCCCTCAGGCTCACCGCCATAGGTCTTCTTGTAGCTCTCGTAGAACTCCTTGCCCTTGCCTTGGAGCTTCTTTGGGTCTTCGCCACCAAAGGTGATGAACGCGCGGCCTTCAAGTGCGCGCGAACCGGCCGCCTCGATGAAGGCCTGCTCGTAGCAACCGTCCGGAACCATAAACTTCGCCTTAAGCCCGCCAGACACGATGTCCTTCGCGAGCTGGCCGGCGTTGGTCTGCGTGGTTCCGCCGAAGTAGACGAGGTCTGCGCCGGACTGCTTGATCTTCGTGACGATGCTCTTGTAGTTCGACGCCTTGGTGTCGATTCCATCCGTACCAACGACTTCAAGGCCGATGTCCTTCGCGCGCTTCTCGAACACCGCGGCAACGCCCTTGCCGTATACCTCGCGGTCGTTGAGGACAAAGACCTTCTTCGAGCCGATGTCCTTCGCATAGTCGGCAGCAACTGCGCCCTGCACGTCATCGGTTGGCACGACGCGGAAGTAGCTGATCTTGCCGCTCGGGCGGTACACCGCCGGCTCATTTTGTTCGCCGAACCCCTGCTTGGTGAGCGACGGCGCAGTGTTCGCCGGGCTCACCATCACGAGGCCGGCAGCGTTGAGCTTCGGCATCGAGATCTTCGAGGCTCCAGAGTTGTAGGTCCCGATGTAGGCGAGTACGAGCTCGTCCGAAATGGCCTTGTCCGCATTCGCGGCTTCAACCGCCGGATCCCAGTTACCGCGCTGCGGGCTCGCATCGTCCCAGTCTTCGTAGACGATTGTTGCGTCGCCGATCTTGCCGCCGACGTCGGCGATCGCCATCTTGATGCCATTCACCATGCTCGTCGTTTGCGCGTTGGCGCTTCCGGTGCGAGGCAGGCTCGACACAATCTTGATGGTTGATTCGGCGAGCGCCCCACCCACGCCGACGAGCGGTGCAAGGAGTGCGGTGAACACGAACGCGGAGCGGATAAGTTTGATCTTCATGTGAGGAGTCCGGGAGCGATGGAGTCTACAGGAAACAGTTCGGAATGGCTGTCGTTGGACGCGGTCGGATCGTGCCAATTCCGCACTTCGATGGAATGCCGTACGAACGACCTTGATGGACGCTCTCTGAGCGGCGCGGACTCGCAGTATTCACCAGGAAACGTCAGGAGAGCTGGTGCCTGATTCGACGATCGCATCGAGTTCGGCGTTTCCCAATCGCTCGCCGAGCGCGGAGCGGAAGGCGACCTCAGAAGCGATGCGTGCAGGGTCACGGCCTAAGAAACTCGCCGCGACAACCCGGAGGTCCGCCGAGGTCCGCGCGAGACGTTCCGGATTCTCGAGCATCGCAAGAGCGCAATCCGTGATTTGGCCAGCGCGCCCCGCGAACGGTACGAACTCCGGCACGATCCTTCGGCCGGCAATGATGTTTGGAAGGAGAAGGTGCCTCGCGCGAATCACAAGTTTCGCGCCGAGCGCCTCAAGTCGGCTCGTGCGGTAGACGCCGATCATCGGTTTACCTTGCCGGGTGCAGTCGAGGCTCACGGTCCCGGACACCGCGAGGGCAAGATCACTCCACCGGATCGCCCCCTCAATTGTCCCGCCTTGTCCCGCGACGAACATGGAGATTCCCGCAGGAAGTTCCCCACCAATCGCGAGAAGAAAGTTTCGAGCATTCGCCTCGTTTGATGCGACGACCACCGCGAGTGCGCCTGGGAGCCGCGTGCGTACACCCGCAAACGCGTCCGCGAGCAGTCGCCCGTTCGCGCGAACCTCGGATGATCGCGAGCCTGGAAGCAGCACGATTCGAGGAGCGCCTGTTGGAAGCGCCGCCGCCTCGCGCTCGATACGCATCTCGTCGAGCGCGTGCGAGAGCACAGGGTGGCCAACATATTTAGCCACGACGCCGCGAGAACGAAACCAGTCCTCTTCGAATGGGAGTAAGCAAAGCAGAATGTCCGAGATCCGACGAACCTTCCGAATACGCCAGGGTGCCCACGCCCAAAGCTGCGGGGCCACGAGGTTCACAATCCGCGCACCCATCGGCTTGAGCCGCGCTGACAGCGGGAAATTAGCGCTCGGCGAATCGACCGGCATGTGCACCGCAACGGGATTTCGGCGAGACCACGCAACGATCTCGTCATGAAGCGCCTTGACCTGCAGGACCTTCGAAACCCCAGCAAGTCCCATCACGCCGTCGTCCGCTGTGCGCCCCAGCATGGTCGCTCCAGCCGCCTCCATCTTCGGTCCACCCCAGGCAACGAGCTCGACCTCTGGATGGTCGCGGCGCAATCGAGCGATCACGGGCGCCGCATGCGCATCGCCAGACGGCTCCTGTGCCGTAAAGAGAATGACCTTGCGCGCAGGAGCCATCCGCGAAGACTACACGCCGGAAGGTCTCGCTGGGGAAATGCACGTCGTAAGAAGCGCGCGTACCCGGCCGATTGCTCGCGCCAATCGCCGCGGCGAATCGGTACCATCCCGCGCTCTTATGCTCAAGCGAACGAACATGTGTGGCTCGCTCCGAACGGGCCATGTGGGACAGACCGTCACCGTCTGCGGTTGGATCAACACCTATCGCGACCAGGGCCGTGGGCTCATTTTCACCGATCTCCGCGACCGCGAAGGACTTTGTCAGGTCGTGTTCGACCTCGAGCAAGCCCCCGCGGATCTTGTGGGGCTCGCGAAGACCTTGCGCCGTGAATATGTGATTGCCGTCACCGGCACGGTGCGTATTCGCGCGGGTGGGGCCAACCCGAAACTCGCAACCGGCGAAGTTGAGATCGTGGCCGAGAAGCTTGAACTCCTCAATGCTTCTGAGGCTCCGCCGATCCTCCCAGACGATCACGAAGCGGAAAAGATCAATGAGGAGACGCGCCTCAAGTATCGCTACATCGACCTCCGTCGTCCGCGGATGCAGCACATCCTGCACACCCGCTCGCGGATCACGAAGTTCGCCCGCGACTACTTCAGCGGCAACGGCTTCATGGAGATCGAGACTCCGCTCCTGATCAAGACGACGCCAGAGGGAGCGCGCGACTTCATCGTGCCAGCGCGACTTCACCCCGGAAAGTGGTACGCGCTGCCGCAAAGTCCGCAGCTCTTCAAGCAGATTCTGATGGTCGCCGGCTGCGACCGCTACCTTCAGATCTGTAAGTGCATGCGCGACGAAGACCCGCGTGCTGACCGTCAAGCGGAATTCACCCAGATCGATCTTGAGATGAGTTTCGTCGAGCGCGAAGACGTCATGGAAATGATGACGGGCTTCGTGCGCGGACTGTGGAGCGAACTCTTCAACTACGACATCGGCACCGTTCAACGCATGACCTACTGGGACGCGATGGAGCGCTACGGCATTGACCGCCCCGACACGCGTTATGGTCTTGAAATCACTGATGTTTCGGACATCGCAGCAAACACGGAGTTTGCAGTGTTCAAGGATGCGCTCGGGCTCACGAAGGCTGGACGCAAGGGCGTCGTGAAAGCAATCCGCATCCCGACTCCAAATGAGAAACTTACCCGCAAGGTGCTCGACGGTTACAGCGAGTTTGCCAAGACGTTCAAGGCTGGCGGCGTTCCGTTCACCAAACTCGGTGCCAACGGTTTTGAGACTGGCGTTGCCAAGTTCTGCGAGCCGGTGAAGGCCGAGCTCATCGCGAAACTCGGACTCGTTCCCGGTGACATCATCGTCTTTGCTGCCGACCACTACGACATCGCCACCAAAACGCTTGGTGAGCTTCGCCAGAAGATCGCTCGCGACCTTGACATCGTTCCCGCCGGCAAGTGGAACTTCCTTTGGGTCGTCGACTTCCCGATGTTTGACTGGGACGATGACAACAAGCGATGGGTTGCACTGCATCACCCCTTCACCAGCCCGAATCCGGACCAGTTCGGCATCCTTGAAAGCGATCCTGGCGTCTGTCTCTCGGCGGGTTACGACCTCGTGCTCAACGGCAGCGAAGTCGCCGGCGGCTCGATCCGCATCCACAACATGAAGGTGCAGGAGGCCGTGTTCCGCCTCATCGGCCTCACCGACGACGATGCCAAGATGAAGTTTGGCTTCCTCCTCGATGCATTGCGACTTGGTGCGCCGCCGCACGGTGGTGTCGCGTTCGGACTTGATCGCTTGGTGATGCACATCGTGGGTACGGACAATATTCGCGACGTGATTGCATTCCCGAAAACGCAGTCCGGGATGGATCTGATGACCGAGGCACCCGGCCCAGTCGATCCAGAGCAACTCGTCGAGACGCATGTTCGTTCGACAGCGGTCGTCGAGCCAGCAAAGCACTGACCACATCCCGCACAGGCGGAGAAGGGTGACCCTATGCGCGGCAACCAAAGCGACAGCGGACGACGCGGATTCCGCGCGCGTCGTGTGCAAACCGTCGCGCTCTTCGCAGCACTGCTTTTCGGCGTCGCGGTTGGGCAATGGCTGCATGTGTCGTATGGCGCTGACGGCGTCGGTGCCTGGTGGGGGACCGCTGGCGAGTTGCTTCTGCTGCGGCCGCTGCAGATGATCGTGGTTCCACTTGTTGCGCTCTCTGTCATCAGCGGGATTGCTTCGATCGGCGACCCTTCGAAACTCGGATTGATTGGCGGAGCGACGGTCGCGTTTTATGTCGGAAGCATGCTTGTCGCGGCGACCCTTGGCGCCACTGCCGTTGGCTTTTTCCAACCGGGAGCAGGGCTTGATCCTGCGCAACTCAACTCGCTCGTGCAAGCGGGCGGTGAGGTCTTTCGGTCGGACACGGTGCGCGCGCAACGCATGGAAGCTGGCGAATCGCTTGGGATCGGTGGCGCGTGGCAATCGATTCTTTCGCAGATCCTTCCCAAGAACCCGCTTGCGGAAGCTGCTGGTGGAAACACCGTCGGAGTCATCGCATTCTCGATTCTCATTGGTCTCGGCCTTGCCGCGGCGCGCGATTCCGCTCGCGTGGCGCGCGAAGCGCTTGACGGCCTGCTCGCCGCGCTACTTGCGGTGATTCAGTGGATCCTGTGGCTCATGCCGATCGGGCTATTTTTCTTCGTCACGAGCGTCGTCGGGAAGATCGGCCTCGCCTCCACAGCTGGCCCTGTCGGAAAGTACTTTCTCGTCACCGCGGGCGCACTCCTCGTGCATGGATTTGTCTTACTTCCACTGATGGGGCTTCTGCTTGGCGGAGGCAACTGTTGGGCGCTCCTTTGGCATGTGCGACGCGCGCTACTGACGGCATTTTCGACAAGCTCCTCGAACGCCACACTTCCAGTGACGCTCGAAGTTTGCTCGACAGATGGCGGCTGCTCAAAGCGTGCGACAAACTTCGTCGTGCCGCTCGGTGCCACACTCAACATGGACGGCACAGCGCTCTACGAAGCCGTTGCGGCGCTCTTCCTCTTCCAACTCTTTGGCGTCGATCTTACTTTTGGCGACACGGTAATCGTGGTCTTGACTGCGACGCTCGCGGCGATCGGCGCCGCGGGAATTCCTTCTGCGGGATTGGTCACGCTTGTCATCGTGATCACCGCCGTCAACACGAGTCTCGCGGGCCGCGGACTTGCGCCCATTCCAATTGCAGCAGTGGGCATCATCATTGGTGTCGACAGACTGCTTGATATGATCCGCACCACGGTGAACGTCTGGGGCGACATCGTCGCGGCAAAGCTCATCACGCGCCTCGCTCCCGACGGGTAAATGCATCGAGTGCGTCTCCTCCGCCGCCCACTTCTTACGCTCCTCGTGACCGTCGGCATCGCCGCGTGCGATCGGTCGTCACCCGTGACGAACGACCCCTCGAGCGGTACACCCTCCGCTCGCACACCGCCGCCCGTCACGCGCTCACCCGCCAAAGTTGGAGGTCGTACCAATGTGCTCCTGATCGTCGCCGATGACCTCGGTTGGGGCGATCTGAGTTGTTACGGCAATGAGCGATTCAGAACGCCCGCGCTTGATCGACTCGCGGCGGAAGGCATCCGATTCACCCAGGGCTACCAAGCTGCCAGTACATGCAGCCCCGCGCGCGCGGCAATGCTCACGGGTCGGTGGCCGGCGGAACTCGGTATTCACGCGCCGCTCATGCATCAACGCCCCGACAACAGTGGCACAAGTGGACCGAGGCTCGCGCCCGACACCCCCACCATTGCTGATGTGCTCCGTGCTGAGGGCTACGAAACGGTTCATATTGGAAAGTGGCACCTGAGTCTCGACGCGACACGCGCCACGCTCGCGGACTACGGCTTCACCACCGCGCATTGGGTCGAGGGTAAGGAAGATGGCGCGAATGCCGTTGGCGCGCGACGCAATCTCTACGCGATTGCTGAACGGCCAACCAACAGTGCAACTCTGGTCGACGCGACGCTTGCCGCGATCGACGCGACAGGCACGACACCGTTTTATTGCCAATTGTGGTTGAGCGATGTCCACGCACCGGTCGCGCCCTCCGCCGAACAGCGGATGCCATTTCGAGTTGGCGTACCCGATGGATTTACGGCGCCGATCGAGGTCTACGCCGCTGCCGTGACCGAAATGGATCGTCAAATCGGTCGACTCCTCGACGGCATCGATGCGCGTGGACTCACGGAAGACACCATCGTCATCTTCACATCAGACAATGGTCCGGCGAGCGATGTGATGTCTACCGTCGCGTGGTCGGCGGCTGGGAGTGCTGGTCCGTTTCGCGGAATGAAGCGAAGCCTGTACGAGGGCGGTGTGCGTGTGCCTTGGATCGTGCGCTGGCCTGGGCATGCGCCGGCAGGAACGGTGAATCGCTCAGGGGTTGTCTGCGGAATCGATCTCCTCCCGACCATCGCCGAGTGCGTGCGCGCGCCGCTTTCCGCAGAGCTTACCGCGTCACTTCGTGGTGAAAGTGTGGCGACGGAAATCACCGGCGCCGACGCGGGTCGAACGCATCCACTCTTCTGGGAGTGGCGATCCCCACCCAGAGGTCCCATGGTCTCGCGCAGCCCGTCACTTGCGATGCGCGAGGGCAAGTGGAAATTGCTCGCAAACCCGGATGACGCGCGACTTGAACTCTTCGACCTTGAGTCAGATCCGAGCGAACTCGACAATCTCGCGCGCGTTGAGCCGATGCTCGCGGCACGACTTCGTTCTCAATTACTCGCTTGGTCGAGGGCGCTTCCACCGCGAGAGACGCGCGTGGATCACACTGACACACACGACTCGAACGGCTCGAACGCTTTGAACGACGATTGAAGCGCGCAGTGACGCGCTTGTCATCCGCGCGGCTGCGTAGATTCAGTGGATGCCGCGTTCTGCAAGCCACCGCTCTGCATCCATCGCAGCTTGGCAACCCATTCCACTTGCCGTGATTGCCTGTCGATAGGCGCTGTCCGCGACATCGCCGGCCGCAAAAACGCCTTCGATGTTCGTGTGGCTCGAGCGATTTCGCAGGAGCACATAGCCCTTCTCGTCAAACTCGATGCCGGCGCCCTGGAGAAACTTCGTCGCGGGCGAGTGGCCGATCGCAATGAAGAGCCCCTTGACTGGCAGCGTTGAAAGTTCCTTCGTCACGACATTTTCGAGAACGATTGCTTCGATAAAGTTCTCACCAACCACATCGACAACGACCGAGTTCCACACGGGCACGGCCTTTGGATTGTCAAGCACTCGCGATTGCATGGTCTTCGAGGCGCGGAATGAATCGCGGCGATGGATCACATAAACCTTCGACGCAAACTTCGTGAGGTAACTCGCCTCTTCCATCGCAGTATCACCGCCACCGACAACTGCGACCTCTTGGTCGCGATAGGCAGGCAGCGCGCCATCGCAAACCGCACACGCACTCACGCCGCCACCATTCATCGCAAGACGCAGTTCATTCGGAAGTCCCACCCAGTTTGCTGTAGCACCGGTTGCGATGACCACCGAATGCGCGCGAACCGTCTCACCTTCGCTCGTTTCCAATGCAAACGGGCGCTGCGTGAAGTCACATCTCATGACATCCGCGTGCGAAATGCGCGTCCCAAACCGCTCGGCTTGCTGTTGAAAGAGCGCCATCATGTCGGGGCCGGAAACGCCGTGCGGAAATCCGGGGTAGTTCTCGACTTCGGTTGTCAACATCAGTTGACCACCCGGAAGCACCGGCGCGGGATTTGCCGCTGGGACGCCGATGATCGCAAGCGGCGCGAGGTTTGCGCGCGCACCGTAAATCGCGGCCGTCCAGCCTGCTGGGCCAGAACCGATGATCACCATTTTTTCGACGCCGTTCGAACCGCTCATTGCAACTCCAGTCGGAATCTAAACCCTACTTTCCAGACGAAAGCGCGATGGTCATTGCGCCTGACCGCGCGAAATGGCGCGCAGCGCGGGCCACAGCACAAAGTCATCCGACTTCCCACCCACCGCATGGCGTACCGCCTTGTTCGACTCGCCGTCGCCATTGCGCGCGAAGAGCACGCAACCGCGAACCTCAATTCGACCGAACTCACTTTCGATGCCCTTACTGCTCGAGCTAAGGAAATCGTAGATGAAACTGCCGTAGTCCTTGTCGTACGAATCAAAATCGAAGCGCTTCGGCATGAACTGTGCGTAGGCCATTTCAATGTTCTTCGGCCAATCGCCGAACTCCAACTTGTAACCCGCGAGGCCCGCTGAGATAACTGTGCCGCAGAGTTCGCATGCGAGCCGTCGGCGCAGTTCAAACAACGACTCGATGTCGCGCGCAACAAGAACGACTGCCGCGTAGCGCACAGGATTTGCACGACTCAGTTCTGTTGGAATTGCCATCATCGGATCAAACGGGCGCATGCGCCAACGACGCCACCAGTCGTCGTAGATATCAGTGAGTTTCTTGTTGCTCGCCTCGAGGCTGCCATGCACGGACGCGATCCTCGACCAACGCTTCGCTGCGCCGAAACCCGTGAGCGGCTCGCCGGCAGCTTGAAGCCCTGAAAACGCTTGGGCAAACTTCTCAAGATTCGGCTGACCATCGCTGTCGAAGACCGACTCGAGCATCGCGGTGCCCACGATGAGATCACCCTCTGGCATGGCGATGCGCTTCAGGCGCTCGTTGTCACTCGGCTTCAGAAAGGGATATTCGTTCTTTGCAAGGCGCTGAAGGAGCGCAACGCTCATCTTCGGCGAGTAGACCCACAACATGTCACGATGGACCGAGAGCGCGTCGCTCAACATCGTCATCGCGGCAAACTTTTCGTCGAACATCGTTGCCTCGATCGCCTGCCGAAGCACGCGCGCGTGGGCAACGCCGAGGTTGAACGCATCGTCAAACTTCCCGGCCTCGCAAAGCCGATACATGTCGGCGGCAACGTAGGCGTTGATCGCCTCGATCGCGTCGAGGTACGGAAACGACATGCGCGCCAGATCACCGTCTGCACTGAGCTCGGCAACGAGCTTGCGTTCCACGAAGCGCGCGTCCACCCCATCTGTTCCGTAGGGCACACCAAGAACCTGGCAATTCTGCACTTCAAGCAGTGTTTTGCCCATGTTGGCATTGGCTTCCGCCCATTTCGCAACCTCGTCGAAACCCTCCATGCCGGGATAGATGGTGGTTTGATTGAAATCAGCACCGACTTCTCGTGGTGCCTTGGTCATATCGAGGTACGCGGTGAAGATGCGCGTCGCGCTCTTGCCCTGCTCGGTCACAAGTGCCCAGGGAGCGTTGAGTTTGCCGAGCAACTCGCTCGACTGCGCCAGCGTTGCAGTCGAAGTCGCAAGCGCGACGACCGCTGCAATAGAACGCGCGGCGCGCCCTAGGAATGGTGAGCGGAGGATTTGTGAGAGATCGGCGAGGGTGGTGATTCGTTCGCGGGTCATGAAGGCTGTCCGATGAAAGTTCTCTGCTCAGTGCCAAGTTGGACGCGCATCAATCGGCGGTCGTTTCGGCCCAAGATCAAGCTTGATGGATGGCTGATCTGGGATTCAAATCGACAGTCCTTCCAGCAGGACTGATTGAAGTTGTTGATCACGCGGCGGCACATTGTCCGTCGCGCATTCTGCGAGTCTCCAGGCGTTCCGTCCGAGTTGTAATCCGATCGCAATGACCAACTGAGTCCTTGCCGGCCGGGCCGCGCAATCTATCAGGATTGCCCGATACAGTACGCGTCCCCATGGCCCGCTTCCGATGCCCCGAAACCGTCAATGTCCTTCTCCTTGGAACCGGAGGGCGCGAACATGCGCTCGCTTGGAGGCTGAAGAAAAGCAAGCGCATCGGAACCCTGTGGGTTGAGGCGGATGCGAACGCCGGGCTCCAGGAAATTGCGCGCGTCTGCCCGGAGCCTGTTGGTGATGTCTTTCGCCTCGCACGCTGGTGCGAGCGCGAGGATATTGCGCTGGTCGTGATCGGCCCGGAGGGACTGCTGCATGCGGACATCGCGACGAAACTCTCTGATCCGCCCAAGCGATTCGTCTTCGGCCCAAACCGTGCCGGCGCACAACTCGAGTGGGACAAGGCGTTCGCGAAACAGGTGATGCGCGCGGCCACCGTGCCGACAGCGGATGCGCGCGTGTTTACCGATGCGGAACAGGCGCTCGCCTATGTCGCGACGCGCGTGGATGGCTGCGTCGTCAAAGCAACTGGCCTGTGCGCGGGGAAAGGCGTGGTCGTCTGCAAGACCATCGACGAAGCCACGCGCGCCGTTGAGGATTGCCTGGTTCGCAAGGTTTTCGGCGACGCCGGTCTCACCATTTTGATTGAAGACCTTCTCGAAGGACCTGAGGTAAGCGTGCTCGCGCTGTGCGACGGGCAGTCTTTTTGGGTGCTTGATGCCGCCCAAGACCACAAGCGGGTTGGAGATGGGGATACCGGACCGAATACCGGCGGCATGGGCGCGTTCAGTCCGACTTCCAAGGCGACACCCGAGTTACTCCGTGTCGTCGAGCGCGACGTACTTGTCCCCACGGTCGACGCGCTCAAGCGGATGGATATCCCCTTCCGAGGTGTTCTTTATGCCGGAATGATGGTGACGCCAGCCGGGCCCAAAGTGCTCGAATTCAACACCCGGTTCGGCGATCCTGAGACGCAGCCCATTATGGCTCGGCTCAAGGCCGATCTCGTCGAACTTTGCTGGGCAACAGCAACCGGCCAACTTGCCGAAGTCGAGGTATCGTTTGACCGTCGCGCAGCCTGTTGCGTCGTTGTGTGCTCAAAGGGATATCCCGGTTCCTATGCAAAGGGGCTTGAGATCACCGGCCTCGACGACGCGCGTTCGATCGAGCGTGCACCCGACGAAGAGGTCCTGATCTTTCACGCCGGAACAATGCGAAAGCATGGCAAACTTGTGACAAATGGTGGCAGAGTCATCGGTGTGACCGCACTCGCGGCAACCGTTCGGAGGGCAAGTGAACTCGCGACGGCCGCTGCGGCAAAAATCCGTTTCGAAGGCGCGTTTTTCCGCCGCGATATTGGGATCAGTGAGCACAGCAGCTGACCTTCGCGCGCGCCCTTCCGCAACCCGAATGTCCAAACCGAGATGCGTCAAGCGATCGCAAACTTTGTTTCTTCGTGACATGCCAACCGATCCGCAAACTTCGTATATTGGTCAAGTCTGTCCCGACACTTCGGTCGCCAGATCCGTGTTGAACGTTGAGATGCGTTTCGAGTGGTGACCCGCATGCGTGTCACCCTTCACCAGCTAGGTCTCTAGACAGGTTGTAATCCGATCATGCCCCAAATCATGACACAGAATCCCATCGCCGCTTCCGCCTCTGCTCCCGCGGCTCCCCGCTCTCAGTCGACCGTCGCGCAGAAGTGGCTGTTGAACTCAGTGCTTGCGACTGCGCTGTCCGTTGGCTTCTTTTCGGAGGCGCTTACCGCGTCTCCGTCCGAAGCTGCAGGGGCACCGATCGCTGATTCAAACACCAAGTCAGCCTCGCTCGCGCTGCGCGCGCGGCCGCTTGGAACAAAGCGCGATCCGGTTGAGGCGCTCGTGCCCCGCAATTTGCGCGGTACCGGTGTTGAGCCAAGCGCTCATGATTTCCCCGGCACCTTCGTCGTGAAGTTCCGCGATGAAGTCAAGGCACGCGTGATCACCAGCGATTTCTCCTTCGAAGGCGCTGAAATTACGAGCCTCTCAGGCCGCGACATCACGCTTGCCCAATCGCTCATTCGCTACTTCGGCGGTGAAACACGACAGTGGATCCGCAAATCGCAGAGTGAACTCGCGAACCTTGAAGTGCGCGCAAGCACCATGAGTGGCCGCGCACAGCCTGACCTCGCGGGCATGATCCTTGTGTCGGGTGTTGCCACTGAGCAACTCTTCGAGGCCGCGCGTACTCTCAATGAACTCGATGTAATTGAGTTTGTTTCGATCAGCCGGCACCATGCAAACCTTCAGTGCGATCCGGCGAACCCCGCCGACTGCAATGTGCCGTCGCCATCCTGCACGAATCCATTCCCGGGCACAGACGCAGAGAATCGCACCGACTGCAATCCCGATCCGGGCGGCGACAATCCGCTCTACGGCTGCAACAACCCTGACTGCTGTACACAGGTTGCTGCATTCGACCCACTCTGCAGCGACCCCGACGACGGCAATGGCTGGGACGTCTACTGCGCCGCGTATGCGAACATGCTCTGCGGTGGATCCGTGTATGCGCCAGCACCGGACACCGGCGACTTCGACCCGTGCTTCTTCGATCCCACTGCGCCTGACGACATCAACCCAATCTTCGAACCCGTGTTCTCACAGTTTCAAGCGGGTAGCTGCGTCACACCGCACAACGGCGCGGGTTGTAATCAGCCTGCCTGCTGTGCCGCGGTCTGCACCATCGACCCGACCTGCTGCTCGCTCAACGACGGCGCGTGGGACTCGAGCTGCGCCAATCTGGTTCTTTCGGGCCAGGTCTCGACCTGCGTGATCCCGACCCCGACGTCGGACGACTCGCCGGATCTCACAGTCCAGCAGACCCCCACAGGCCTTCAGGGCTACCAGTACTACACGCAAGGTGGACCGCGCTCGGCAGAACTCGTCGACTACGCGAATCTCGGAGAGACTTGGCTTGGTGCGCTCGGAACGGGCGCCCTTGGCTTCTCCGGTCACGGCCTTGCGCTTGAGGAGATGGACGAGTTCCAAAACCTCATCTGGCAGTTCTATCAGGGCGGTGTTGCTGGAACCAATCCCTACTTGCGGGGCGCCGGTGTTCGCATCGGTATTCTCGAATCCTCGGGCTACACCCTGCACGAGGACTTCATCCTCGCAGGTCCGGCAAAGAATCCGACTCGACCGTGGGATGGCCCGCTGCTCGGGCAGTCCAAGATCATTGCTGAGGCTGGGCAGTCTCCGCTCTTTATCGAGGCAGGCAACATCAGCGCAAACCACGGTACAAACGTGATGGGCGTGCTGCTCGCGGCTGACAACGGCTTCGGCGTGACCGGCGTCGCGAGCGGCGCGCAGGGTTACTTCTATCCAATCGTTTCTGCTGAGAACGGCTTCCGCGCTCAGGATGCGCTGGTGTCGTGCCTGAGCGAGTTCGAAGGAGGAGATGTCATCAACTTCTCCTGGGGTTTTGTTGGTGGTACGACCTACTTCCCGACATCAACCGCCGGTATTCCCGTGAATCCGGTCACCTCGGATATCGCCTACTCCGTGCTTCTGACCCTTGGCTCAGACCTCGGCGTGACCTCGGTTGTTGCAGCAGGATCCGGAGCCCGCGCAATCGAGGGTTCAACCGAAGTCGACCAGGGAGCGATCATCTGTACGGCGATCTACCCTGGCAATCTTCTCGAAGGTTCTGCGCAGCTTCCCGGCTACCGAACATGTGAGGTTGCCTTCGACCAAGAGAATCTCAACCTGATCCGCTACCCCGGAAGCAATTTCCAGGGTGAGGACACTGAGAATGCGGATCAGGTACCCACGGCCTCGGGTTGGGGCTACGCGGTCGCGACGACAGGCGCGTCGACCAACTACGACAACACCACTGTGCCGAACCCCGAGTCCTTCTTGTTCCAAGGACTCAATGATCAGCCGCCGACGGATGTGGCGGCTGGCCTCCAGGTCGACCGTCTCCGCACCTACACCCAGAATTTTGGCGGCACCTCCGCAGCCACTGCAATGATCACCGGCGTCGTCGCTCGCATGCAGGCAGCAGCGAAGCAGTTCTACGGGACGCCGATTTCTGCCGGCTCGATCCGACGGATCATGATCGACACTCCGAGTTCCTTCGGGCAGTGCCCATGCTCGCTCGCAGCATGGCGCGACGCCCCGTGGGGTGAAGGCCCGCCGTTCGAAGCTGACAGTTGCGCCCCCCCCGAATGCACCGGTGCAGACGAGTGCATTCCGATCGGTTGCGCATGTGAGCGGCGTTCCGTGGCTCGTTTCCCAAACCTCCAGCAGCTCCCCGCCACGCTTCTTGGCGCCGACCTCTTCGACGGCAACCAAGCCAATGTCGAAGTCATCACCGGTGGACAACTCATCGGATACTCCTGGAGTTCTTTCCAGATCCGCGTCGAGGACAACAACTTCCTGCGTATCGCGCCGGAGCGCGTAACAGCCGGAACAACTCGCCAAGGATTGACCTACCTCGCAACTGGTCCGTCCACAGATGTTCGCGTGAAGTTGAAGGCACCCTTCTCAGATCCCCAGGCTGAGATCAACTCGCTTGGACTTCGACTTGTTTCGCGAGCCACGAAGAACTTTGTGCTCGCTGGTGCATTCGTCTACAACTTTGGCACGGGACGATACGAGTTCTTCGGTTCTGATTTCTTGACCACCATCTCGAACACGCTTCAGTTCCAGCTTCCTGATACCGGTTCGTATGGTCAGTACCTCGACCCGGCGACCGGTGAAATCGTGATGCGCGTCTGGACTTGTGCCCTCGGAGCGACGGGTCGCCATCAGGTTGCCCACGATCTGATTGAGATCGTCATCAACAACCCGTTTATTCCGCTTTGATCTTCTTGCAGGCCGTTCGTGAAATCCGCGAACGGCCTGCTTGTTTGAATCGTTTCGCTCTCCACCGTGGTGGGGAGAACACGATGTCTGCGAGCACCCCAAGTATTACGCCGCACCTCGCTCCCAGATGTTGACGTCCGTAATCGAGTTGTATTCGGGCGGCCCCGAAGCGCACTCTGTTCAGAATCTCGATTGTCGCGTTTGGGCCATCCAGACCTTGCCAACTGTTTGATTCAAACTCCAAGCGCTGAAGACTTCTCAAGAATCAAGAATCAAGAATCAAGAGTCAAGCCTCACGCCTCAAGCCTCAGAATTTACGCCTCAAAACTCACGCCTCAAGCCTTCGTGCTTGAGTGCCGGTTCCAGGAGCACTCCATGCAGTTTCCGTCCATTGCCCTTGTTCTTGCCCTGCCGATCTCGGTTGTAGTCGCTGCACCGGTCGCGGCGCAGTCCCCATCGCTTGGCGAGCGATCCGTGTTTTTGTCGCCTTTCCTTCCAGCATCGACCCCGACGATTCGGTTACCAAGAGGGGCGCGAGAACTCGAGTTCCTACCCGAGCTCGTCGACATGATCCCGATTGGCGGCGTCTTTGACATCGTTCAATTCCCGATGCCAGACGGCACACTCCGCGACATCTGGATGACGGAGTTCAACGTCGTCGACGATGACGCGACCATTGCGGTCATGCAGGCCGGAGCCGAAGGAACTGCCGCCGCCAACTACGGTCTGATGCCCCAGGTGCGCACCTTCCGAGGACGCGTCACTGGCGTGGACAATAGCCTCGTCTATCTCGCGTTCTCACCCGACGCCATCTCCGGAATGATCCGGGTTGACGGCACGATGTACAGCATCTCGAACGGCCCGCGCGGCGACATGCCCGTGGTGATCAGCGACATCTCAAACCTGCCCGAAGGCGCCATCAACTGGGCGGAGTACACCTGCCAAGTGCGCGGCGACCTGCATGGAGAGGGAGTTGCGCCCGGCGAAGGTGGCATCGCCGCTCTTGGAACGTGTAAGAAGATCGAACTCGCCTTCGAGACCGACAACGAGTTCCGCGGGCTGTTCTCGACGAACCAGGCCGCGATCGACTACGCCACGCAAATTGCGGGCGGAATGAACGTGATCTATTACGAGGAAGAGAACCTCTACCCGGTTGTCAGCTTCCTCCGCATCTGGTCGCCGGGGGTGACCGATCCCTGGACCGCGGGAAGCTCTGGTGCCCAGTTGGATCAGTTCGTCGGAGCATGGGCAGGCGGACAGGGTCCCGCGGGATCGAACCCGCGCGACCTTGCCCACCTCGTTTCAGCCCGTGACCTTGGAGGCGGCGTTGCCTACCTCAACGCCGTGTGCAACCCAAATATTGGTTTCGCGGTGTCGGGCAACATCTCTGGCTTCTTCCCGTTCCCGCTTGAAAGCAACAGCGCGCAGAACTGGGACATCATGGTCACCACCCACGAGATGGGCCACAACTGCGGCTGCAACCACACACATGACCTCGGCGTCGACAACTGCGTCGGTGGTGCGTGCATTAGTAACGGCACGATCATGAGCTACTGCCACCTCTGCCCAGGTGGCCTTGCGAACATTGTGCTCAACTTCGCGTCGGCGAATAAGGCGCAAATGGATGCCCACCTCGGGGGCGTTGCATGCCTTTCGACCCCCTGCCCGATTTATGACCCCTCCGCTTTCCGAGCATCGGACGGCAGTTTCATCGATGCCGTCGTCCTGACTTGGAACGGACCAGCCATTGCTGCCGCGCGATTTGAGATTGAACGCCGAGTTGTGGGAACTGTTCCCTACAGCTCGCTCAATGCGAATGTCGATCCGTCACTTCTCTCCTATAACGACACCTCGGCCGCAACAGGCGTGAGCTACGACTACCGCATTCGATCGATCCGCGTGGACGACGGAAATCCTTCTGACTGGATCGGTCCGGACTCTGGCTTCCGCGGTGCCGTTGGGCCGACCAACCTCTCTGCATCGGATGGCGAATTCTCCGATCGTGTCGCGCTCGTTTGGGAGGCCCCCATCGGCTACACCCCAATCAAGTATCGCGTCTACCGAACCACGCTCGGTGGTGGTGCGCTTCAGATTGACGAGACCACCAACACCACCTACCTCGACTCTGGGACCTACACCACGCCAGATCCGGCGTATCCCGACACTGACGGCGACGGTACACCCGGGCCCGTGGAGCCGACCAATCCCGGCGCTGTCTATCAGTACGAGGTTCGTGCACTTGCGACCGCAACCATTCTGAGTGCACCATCAACCGACACAGGCTTCCGCTCGATTCCTGGGCCGTCGAACCTCTCTGCAACCGGCTCCATCAACGGAACCCTTGCGCCAATGACCGATCGTGTGCGACTCTCTTGGAGCGTGCCGGGCGGGATGAACCGAATCTACGTCTACCGCTCATCGTCAGGTGGCGCCTACGTGCAGGTGGCCTCCCTATCCGGCGGTTTCTCGGCCTGGTCCGATTTGAATGTGGCATCCAACGTCTCCTACAACTACAAGGTCCGCGGCTTCTCAAACCTTCAGGGAATGACAGCGCCTAGCGAGCCAGATCTTGGCTTCAAGCTCGAGGCTCCGCGGGTGGCGTCCGCCTCGGACGGTGCTGGTGCGAATGTCGTCGTTGTCTGGTCTGCTCCGGCAACCTGGACACCCTCCGCCTACTCGATCTGGCGCAAGCCGTCAGGGCGCGACCCGTGGCCAGCGTCGCCGCTCGCCGCGAATGTTGCGGCGGGAGGCTTCAACACCTACGTTGACACGACTGCCACTCCAGGTGTGGTGTATGTGTATGCGGTCACCGCGAAGTCCGCACAGTTCAACACCTTTAGCACGCGTGGGTCAACCAATACCGGCTACGCAACAGTACTGCCGCCAATCAACGTCGCGGCGTCAGACGGAACCTTCCCTGGCTTTGTCGAGTTGACTTGGACCCCGGTGGGTGCCTCGTCTGGAGTGTTCTTTGACGTGTATCGCCGTCGGGCGAACACCAACGAAACTTACGTTCTGTTGACGTCGGCACTTCAGGCATCCACGCTCGACCAAACTGCAGTGTCGGGCGTTGTGTACCAGTACTACGTCCGCACGCGCACAACGAACGGCGCAACTTCGCTTCCAAGTGCGACCGACACTGGCTTCCGCTGAGTTGCCTAAGTCATCCGAAACGATCTCCCAAGAGCCCCGGCCATCGGCCGGGGCTCTTTGCCTAGACCGGTTCAGGCTTGGATGAATTTGAGCAACTGAACTTTCAGCGGTTTCTGAAAGTTCGATTGCCTTTGTAGTCTTGTGAAAGTATTCTTCGCGCATGCCCGGTGCTCTGAAGGCAAGTAAACCAATCGCGCCCGCTGCGCTGACCGCGCCCGACGAGGTCCGTCTCGCTCAAGATCGCTTTATCGCCTTCTGGGGTGAGATGGGTACGCGTTGGGGCGTGCAACGCAACATGGCCGAGGTACACGCTCTTCTCTTCATCGCCGGCGAGCCGCTTGCTGCGGAAGACATCATGGAGCGTCTCTCCATTTCTCGGGGAAGCGTCTCCACCACTCTCAAGCAGCTCGTCGAGTGGGGATTGGTTCAGCGTGTGAAGTCAAGGATCAAGACGGATCGCCGTGAGTATCACCAAGCTGAGCAGGATGTCTGGAAACTTTTCTACACGATTCTCCGCGCTCGCAAGCGCCGCGAGTTTGATCCTCTCCTTGAGCAACTCGGCGGATGTCGCGCGACTACGAAGAGCAGCCGCCGAAGCGACCGAGAAAAACAACACGATCAGAAGATTGACGATCTGCTCGCGCTGTGCGTGTTCTTTGATGGACTCGCCAACACGATTTCAAAGTCAGGCAAAAGCATCGAGCGTGCGAGCAAGATCCTTGCCCGCTTGATTGGGGCACCACGATGACCAGTATCGAGACGACACGAATCAATGCTGCTCGATTCGCCCGGGCCCAGAAAGGCAGCGGCCGGCGCGATGTGCAGGTTGAAACGCCGCGTCAAGCGCATCGCGAGCGCGCGGTTCTGACAGTGAACTGGCGAACCGGCGATGGTGGCTCACTGATGTGCGAGGTTCACTTGCGCGGCGAGCCGAGTTCAGACTGCGGAGATGTCAGCCTCGTCGCATCGTTTGTCGAAGGCTCGCGCCCGGGCCGATTGAGCATCTTTGCTGCTGAGGGGCAACACTTTCCGAAGTGCGGAGTTTCACTGCGTGGCCGATGGCGATTGACCGACTTCAATGAAGTCACAGAGTGGGCCATCAACCTCTCCGGCTCCCTTGCGGAAACGGAGTTGGCAATCATCGATCGCGGCGAGAACACCCTCGCCAGCGACCGCTTGCTTCTGCTCACCGATTTGCCTCAGAAGCTTGGATTTCGCGGCGGCACCTATGTGCTCATTTCCACGCACTTGATTCGAAACTGAAGAGTTGATGCCCTCAATCTGACTCGTCACGGAAACTTCGCTGGGGTCTTCCGCTGCTTCTCGACGACGACGATGGTGTTGGTTTCGGTCCGAATCTCACCCACCACGCTCGCGTGGAGTTCATAGAGCGGCTGCTTCGCGGACGCGACCTCTTCGCTTGCCCGCTCACCCTTGATCGCCATCATCAGTCCACCAACCTTCAGAAAGGGAATGGATGCCATCGCGAGATCGCCAAGCGCGCCGACAGCGCGTGATGTGGCGACATCGAAATGCTCGCGGAGCGCGGTGCGCGCCGATTGCTCGGCGCGTGCATTGACGACGGTGATATTGGTCAGTCCAAGTCGCTTCGAGACCGACTCGAGAAATCGCGCCTTCTTTCCCGTCGCCTCGACGAGTGTCCAATGGATGTCGTTGCGAGTGATTGCCAATGGGATCGCCGGTAAACCGCCACCTGAACCGATATCGATCGCGCGCTCGACGACGTCGATTGAGGCCAACGGTGCAAGGAGCGTCAAACTGTCGACTACGTGCCGACGCCACGCGCTCTCGCGATCGATACGCGTGAGGTTGATGCGTTCATTGGTCACAAACAACATTCCGAGGTAACGGCTAAGTAGTGTCTCTTCATCGACGGAGACGGAGATTCCAAGCCGAGCCAACATTTCCCGCGCTTCAAGATCGCACGGAATCGGCGCCGGTTCGGGATCAAACGAGAGCCACAACGCCAACTCCGCCTCGCGCTGGGCGTCTCGATGTCGGGTGCTGCCTGCGGATGAATTGGCGCGTTCAGCCATCAAATGGGTCCTTGTCCCCGCCAAGTGGCGGCCTTGCTCCAATGCCGACAAGAAGTCCAACAAGCGTCCAACACGCGACGAGACTGCTGCCGCCATAACTCACAAAGGGTAACGTTACCCCAGTGATTGGGAGTAACCCAATCGTCATCCCAATATTGACAGTCGTTTGAGCAAAGATCAGCGCGCCAATCCCGACCGCCACGAGTTTGGCAAAACCGTCACGCGCCACCAGGCCCACGGTAAGTGCGCTTGCTGCGAGGATGGCGGCAGCCCCGAGCGCAACCATGCCGCCTACAAAGCCGTAACGGCAGCCGATGACAGCGAACACCATGTCATTGTGCTCCTCGGGCAGAGCGTTGTATCGGATCAGTGCGCGCGCGTGCGCTGCGTCATTTCCGAACACTCCGCCCGCACCTACGAGGCGCATCGCGCGCCATCCCTGAAATCCGATGTCGCGTTCGAAGCGCGTATCGCCGCGAACCTGCGCCACAATCGCGTCAATGCGCGCACGCTGATAGGGCTTTAGGACGGCGAAGTACGCCACGGGCGCAACAATCGCAGCGACGAGAAGGGCCGTCAGCACATGTCGCTTCCGCGCGCCTGCCGCGACGAGCATTGCGAGGGTCGTGGGCAAGAAAAGAAGCGCGGAGCCGAGGTCAGGCTCAAGCACGATGAGCGTGACCGGTATCACAAGAAGAACCATCGGTACGACAAGTGATCGAAGCGTGCGCGGGCTCCCACGCATAGCGAGCCACTGCGAGAGACAGAGGATGAAGGCGATCTTCGCGAGTTCCGATGGCTGAAAGTCCGCTGCGCCGAGATTGATCCACGCACGTGCGCCGTTTCTCGGCGTGACGATTGATCGTGGCACAAACGGCAACAACACAAACACCAAGAGCAAGATTGATCCAGCCAGGACAAACCAACAGGCCACGCGGAGCGCGCGCGGAGGAAGCATTGTTGCGATCGTCGCGCAGGCGATCCCAATCAGTAGAAAAGCGCCCTGCCGCACCGCGAGTTCGGGACGCGTCAATCCAATCGCAGAGAGTCCAATGAGTGAGAGCGTGAGTGCTGCGATCACCGCTAGCCACGCTGGAGTGAACCACTGCACCCGCCGCCGACCGCCCGCGTCCGTTCCACGGTAGAGCGACCCGGATGTGTAGGCAGTTCGTCCGGTTTGAGTGCTCATTGCGCGTCACCCGTTTTTGCAGCGCTACGGCCCGCCGAGATTTGCGCCTGCGATCCGAGGTAACCCTCCGCAGCAAGCGCACGCATCGACTCAGCTGCCACGGGACCAGCGACCTTTCCGCCCGATCCACCATACTCAAGAATGACGGCGATCGCATACTTCGGGCTCGACCCGCGCTCGCTCACAAGTCCGACGAACCACGCATGATCGGTCTGCACCAGTGTGTCGCCAATGCGGAGTTTCGGAGCGGTCGCCGTACCTGTCTTCCCCCAGATATCAAGGTCAGGAATCTCGAACAACTCCTCTCGAACTCCGTCACCAAACGTGATGTGATGGCCGGTGCCGTAACTCTCGCGCACGCTCCCACGAAGCCCATCAAGCGACGCTTCGATCGCCGCGCGCGGAATGCCGAGGTCGATCGCATCCGGTGGCGCGGAACCAGCAACGCTGTTCATCACCCGCACAAAGCGCGGCGGAAGCACGCGCCCTCCGCGCGCGATCGTCGCAAAACTCTGTGCGGCCTGAAGCGGTGTCCACGTCATCGGACCTTGCCCAATTCCGAGAAGTACTGGACTCACGCGATCGCGATTTGCGCGAAAGCTTGCGATCATCTCCGTATTCGGAAGTTCGCCAGCTGCCTGGGCACCCACATCGGGCGAGGCGACTGCACCAAGTCCAAATCGCTGAAGCCACGAGACAAGTCGCTCCGGACCAAGTCGCTGCGCGAGCGTATAAAAGTACACATTACAACTGCGAGCGAGCGCCTCTGAAGCGTTGAGCGAGCCATGCGTACCGGTCCGACCCTCCGTCGGGCGATAGATCCAACAGCGGACCGCATCCTTCTGATCCTCGAAGAAGTGCCCGTTGCAATCAATCATCTCGCCGGCCCGGACAACGCCCTCGGCGATTGCCGCGCACAGCACGAGTGGTTTCAAAATCGAACCGGGTGGATAGGTCGCAGCCGTTGGTCGAAAGATCTCCGGATGCTCCCGAGCACGATCCTCGGGCGTCATCGCCGCGCCCTCCGAGAGCGATGGCGAACTCACCGCGGCGAGGATTTCGCCGGTCGCGATCTCAAGGACGACGATTGCGCCGTCGAGATGCCATCCGACTGGAAGCGGACCACCCCGCGGTGAGCCCTCCGGGTCATATCCGCGCTGGTACTGCTGAATCTCGGCGAGCCGCGATTCCGGCTCGAACAGCGCCTGGAGCCGCGCCTGCAGGCGCACATCAATCGTGAGTTGCACATCCGCGCCGTCGCGAGGTGCAAGCCTTGACTCGGTTCCATCCTCGAGATCACGCTCGATGACACCGCGCGTGCCTCGCAATGCATCCTCGAACTGTCGCTCGAGCCCACTCGAACCAATGACATCCCGATCCGCGCGGTATCCGCCGAGATCGGCGATGCGACCTGTCGCCGGATCAATCAGAGGTCTGCGCGCGAGATCGTCGGGAAAAACCTGCGATCGCGTCGTACCTAAGAGATGGTCACCGACACCATCAACGGTGACTTTGACTGGTTTTGATGACCGAATAGGCGACGGCATCGTTGCGCGCGAAAGTTCAAAAACAACCTGCTCCCAAGGTCGCCAGCGACGTGTCGACGGCTCGACGACGACCGTCCCCGGAGATTCTTCGGCGAGTCGCTGAAAGTAAAACGCCGTCTCCTCAGAGACATCCGCGAGCACGACATGCGCGTCGAGTTGCGCGCGAACACGCTCGCGATCAATGTCCTCCAGCCGCGCATCCTCGCCGTAGAGCCGCAACTCGCGCGCAACAAGTGCCTCCTTGCGCGACTTCGATTCTCGTGCGGTACGCCGCATCACATCATCGAGGCGACGATCGAGCTCAACTCGATCAAAGCGCCCCGCCTCCGCAATACGCGAACAAATCTGTTCAAAGCGTTCGTCAAACAGTTGCTGGCGCTGCAGTGTCGCCTCCGCACGCTCAGCACTCGAAAGTTCGAGCCACGCGGATCGACCCATTTCCTGTTGCAACGCGCGTTGCGCCATCGAAGTCGCCCATCGCCCGGCGATCGCGTCGTACTCGAGCAGTACATCCCAACTCGCTCGATCGGTGGCAAGCACTTCGCCACGACGATCCAAAATACGGCCGCGCGATGCAGGTAGCAGTCGGCGATTGACCAAATAGCGCTCGACATTCTGCGCGTGCGTCTCGTGCTCTACCAGACTCAATCGCGCAAGTTGAAGCGCAAGCGCGCAGAGGCAGAAGAGCGCGGTCAGACCGAGCACCCCAAGTCGACGATCGAATCGGCTCACACCGCGACCGCCGGAAGCTCTCTTCGAATCGGGCGTCCTTGCCATAAGCAGAGCGTACGCGACCTCCCGCCGCGACGAAAGCACTTCAACCACGCATGGATGACGAAGCCGATCAACGGAGCTTGATTGAAACAAGCGCGATCGCACCGAGAATTGCGGTGATGATCCAGAAACGGACGACCACCTGACCCTCGCTCCATCCCCCGAGGTGGAAGTGGTGATGAATCGGCGCGCAGCGGAAGATGCGCTTTCCTCGGGTCAATTTGAAATAGCCGACCTGAAGCGCCGTACTCCCGAGTTCGAGATAGAAGACGCCTGCGATCAGCGGAAGGAGGAACTCCTGACGGATCGCGAAGACCACATACGCCAGCAACCCGCCGAGGGCGAGCGAGCCAGTATCGCCCATGAAGACACGCGCTGGATTACAGTTAAACCACAGAAACCCAAGGCATGCGCCAGCCATCGCACCGGTCACGACCGTCAGTTCACGCCCACCAGGGACATGCGGCACGAGAAGATGTTGGGCCAGATCTTGACGCCCGGCGACGAAACAAAGGACCATGACGACGATGCACGCGATTGCCATCGTCCCCGCAGCAAGTCCGTCCATACCGTCAGCGATATTGACTGCGTTAGACGTACCCGCGATCGCAAGCATGCCTATGACGACGTAGACCAATCCACCGAGAACAAAGACTGAGGGATTCATCTCGACCAGAGAGACTGCATTGAGCGCCTCGGGGAGATAGGTGCGTTGGAACGGAATATTCAGGCTCACCGCAGCTGGATTCTGCGATGGGTCCGCGGCCTGGTAAAGAAAGATCGCCGCCAGAGCGCCACATCCAAGTTGAAACAACAACTTTTCCCAAGCAAAGAGCCCTTCACGCGTTCCAGACTCCCGACGCGCCGCCGTCAATTTGAGCCAGTCGTCGAAACTCCCGACGAGCGCAAGCCAGACCAGCACCATCACCGACAAATGTGTGTACCGCGAGGTCAGGTCAGCAAATAGAACGATCGAAGCCAAAATCGAGGCACAGATGAGGAGTCCCCCCATCGTGGGCGTGTCTTTCTTGCCCTGATTCAGTGTGTTGAGCTCGGCATTGTAGAACTCAGGATTGTCACCAACCTTCGTTCGTCGAAGCCACGCGATCATGCGCGGACCGAAGACAATCACGAAGAGGAACGAAAACAAAGCCGCCGCAAGCGCCCGAAACTCGAGCTGCGTGAACACTTGCACGACGCGGTAAAGACCGATCGAGTCAAGCCATTCTTCGAAGCGGGTTGTGAGAACGTAAAACATTCCGAAGTAACGCTTGCTATCGGAGTTTTCGCCTTGGACTCTTCAACGCAATTCGAATCGCGGCGCGATCAACCAGCCCCAGCAAAAGCAGTCTTGATTGGTGCAAGAAATCGCTCCATACGGGCGCCGCGACTGCCCTTGAGTAAGATCGCTGTTCCTGGATCGGCGAGCGCAGCGGCTTCGAGTGCGATCGGCTCACTGAAGGCCTCCGCAGCGAGCGTCACGCCGCGGAAGCCAGCGCCGCGCGCCGCATCCGTGAGCGCGGCGGCGTGGGGACCAATCGCGACCAGCGCATCGACGGCCCCGAGGTGCCCCGCCGCATGAACGCCAACCTCTTCGTGCAGCGCGCGCGCCGTTGGCCCGAGCTCTCGCATTTCGCCAAGGATCACGACCCGCCGGGGCGCGTGACTCGCGAGCTCAGCAAACGCGCGAAGTGATGCGATCATCGCATCGGGATTCGCGTTGTATGCATCGTTGTAGACCGCGCGCCCTGCAATGTCACAACGTTCGAGCCGCATATCCGATGCCTCGACCTTCGCGAGCCCGCGCGCAATCGTCTCGCGATCGATTCCCATCTCAGTCGCGAGCGCGATCGCGGCGAGCGCATTTCTCGCGTTGTGTTCGCCAGCCATGCGCAGGAGAAACTCATGTGTCCGCTCAAACTCGGGAGCCTCGGAATCATCGCCCACCGCACGCGCCGCACGCGGAAATCCAACCGTCATCGCCTGCGTACCGCCCTCGATACGCCGTCCGAGCAACCGATACGCACAGGAAGGACCCACGCCGAAAGTCACGATCCGCTCGGGCGCTCGACCGTTGTCGACAAGCACGCGCACGGCGTCGAGCAGCGGCGGATTGTCGCCATTCACAACACCGATCCCATGCACACCGACTCCCTCGAGAATCGATGCTTTCTCGCGCGCGACCGCTTCAATCGAACCCATTCCTTCGAGATGCGCACGTCCGGCGAGCGTGATGATCGCCGCTTCTGGTTCTGCGATTTCCGCGAGAGGCAAAATCTCGCCAGGATGATTCATACCGATCTCGGCGACGAGAAACTTCGCATCATCGGGCGTCGAAAGGAGCGTGAGCGGCACGCCGATGTCGTTGTTGAAACTCTTGGGACTCGCGTGGGTCAGACCAACTTCCGCGAGTACACCCTCGAGAAGTCTCCGTGTTGTGGTCTTTCCCGCACTTCCGGTGATCGCTACGACACGTAGTCGAAGAATGCTCTTGCGCCAAGCATGTGCAATAAGCCCGAGGGCCGCGCGCGTGGACTTGACACGTAGGACTCCAAATCCATCGGGTAATGCGGCAAGTTCATCATTGCTGGGTGTGCGTTCGACAATCGCAAGTGCCGCGCCGCCACGAGCGGCTGTCGCGACAAACGCGTGTCCATCAAACGCCTCGCCGCGCAGCGCCACGAAACAAGCGCTCTGCAAATCGTCGCGCGTGTCCGTCGTGAGTGATGTCGGCTCATGGACGGGACGCCGCACGACCTCCGCGCGAGTCGCGAGAACGATCGATTGAAACGATGGGCAATGCACGCGAAAGACGCTGGCCATGATGACTCCTGCTTCCAATCAAGATCCGAACTATTTTGCCGACCGCACGCGCAACGCCGCCTCGGCCTCACGACGATCGTCGAACTGCCGCTTCTCCGTCCCGATGATCTGGTAGTCCTCGTGTCCCTTGCCTGCGATCAAAATGATGTCGCCCTCTCGCGCGCTCGATACTGCGAACGCGATTGCACGCGCGCGATCAGACTCGACAGCGACGCGTCCGCGCGCCTCCGCGGGAACACCACTGAGGATCTCCGCGATGATCTCATCCGGCTGTTCCGTGCGGGGATTGTCACTTGTCACGATGACTTCGTCCGCACCGTCGCACGCAACCTTCGCCATCCGTGGCCGCTTGGTTCGATCGCGATCGCCGCCGCAACCAAACACCACGCGAAGTCGGCCACCCGCAGGAACAGTTGGTCGCAGTGCCCGCAAGACGTTCGCGAGCGCGTCGTCCGAATGTGCGTAGTCGACGAGAACGCTAAATCCTTCAGCACCCACTGAAACGGGTTGGAGCCGCCCCGGTGGCGCATGGCAGGTAGAGAGGCCACGCGCGAGGCGCTCACCATCGACACCATGCAACCACGCAGCCGCTGCGGCTTGGAGTGCGTTCATCGCGTTGTGCGTTCCGACGAGAGGCAGTTTGAGTTCCATGATCCCCCACGGCCCGCGAAACGTGACATCCATCGACTCTAGGCCCATGCGATGCACCGTCGCGAGACACTCAGCCGATACATCGCGCAGGCTTGTGCGCAACAGTTTCGCACGCGGAGGCAGCATCGCCACATGCCATGGGTCATCGATGTTGATCACCGCGGTTCCATCGGCGTCAAGCATCCGGAAGAGCGTCGCCTTCGCATCGGCGTAGCGCTCCATCGTGCCGTGGTAATCGAGATGGTCACCCGTGAGATTGGTAAAGATTCCCGTTCGAAAGGCAAGTGCGCCAACGCGCTTCTGATCGAGCGAGTGGCTTGAGACTTCCATCGCAGCAGCGCGGCAACCGTTGTCAACCATGCGGGCAAACAGCTCGGAGAGTTCGATCGCAGGTGGCGTTGTGAGTGAGGATGGCACACGCTTCGCGCCATCGTCGATCTCGACCGTTCCGACGAGACCGCAGCGCATGCCTGCACCGGCGAGCAGCTGCTGGACGAGGTACGCAATGGTTGTCTTTCCATTGGTTCCTGTGATTCCGACAAGCGCAAGTGTTCGCGAAGGTGATCCGAAAAAGCGTTCCGCAGCAATCGCTGCGACAAGAGGCGCATCCGTCGTCTCAACCCATGCGACGTTCGCGGGAAGCACCTCGGGAACTTCGGTGCCGATCGGCGCGACCACCGCCACGGCACCGGCCTGCACGGCATCAACGATGAAAGCACGACCATCCGACTTGGTCCCGGCGCGCGCAAAGAACATCGATCCGGGCTTGACGCGTCGCGAGTCCTCGCACAGGTTCCAGATGTCGGGATCATTCGAATCGACTCGACGCACATCGAGCCCGGCAAGCAACGTAGAGAGTTTCATGTTTTGATTTCCAGCAAAGCGCTGAGACGCATACGAAAGTGCGAGACAGCGCGGTTCAATCGGAATTGATCGGCAGCGGATCCGAAACACGTCCACTTGCCCAGTCCTTGACTCGAGGTAAAAGCAGTCGTCGCGCCGCGATCTTTCCGCATGCCGCGATCGGGATCGCAAGCAGCATGCCGTAGATTCCGGCGATCGAACCACCAGCAAGAATCGCGACGACGATCGTCACAGGATCGAGATTCGTCGCCTTTCCCGCGATGACGGGCGTGAGCAAGTAGCCCTCAATCGTCTGAACGACAAGAAACACCACGCTCGGCCAAAGCAGCATTTCCCACAACGCCATACGCTGCGTCGGCTCTAACCCCATCTGATCGGCGACAAGCAGCAGCACCGCGAACGGAAGTCCGATGCCACCGAGATACGGCACAATCGAGAACGCGCCAGTCAGGATTCCAAGCGCAAGGCCGTACGGGACGCCGCAGAACTGCCAACCGATCGCAAACATCACGCCCATGATCACACAGATCACGATTCGACCGCGGACAAACCCTGCGACGGCGCGATCCATCTCGGCGACGATCTCAAAGACTTTCGATCGTCGTTCTTCAGGAACGAGGCTTCCAAAAAAGCCCACGATCGCCGGCCAATGCACACTGAAGTAGTAAAAGTAAAAGGGAATAAGAAAGGCAACGAGACCGAGTTGCAGGACCGTGAGGCCGATTGAGTACACCCGTCCCGCACCCGCTCCGAGGAGTGCGACAATCGGATTGTCGAGACTGACTTGCGTCACCGCCGATGGCAACTGCGGAAATGTTTCAGTCCGCGTTTCTGCGGACGCTGATGACGCGCGCTCTTTCTCACCGCGCGTCTCATTCGAAGCCGGTGGCACAACAGCAACGTGATCGGCGTCATGCTCAGTGGCCTCCTCTGGGGCGCGTTTCAAACTCGGATGGATGATTCGATCGGTCCAATGTCGTGCATCCTCGCGATACTCGTCTGGAACTTCTGCGAGCACGCGATCCACGAAGCCGTCGTACTTCCCACTACGAAGACTGTCCGCAAACGACAACGTCTGACCGATCGCAAGCGGAACCACAATCGCGATTGCGATCGCAAGAAGGCTCGCAAGCCCAGAGAGGATCAAGCCAACGGCAAGCGGCCGACTCATGCGGCGCCAGCGCGCCACTCGCACAACCAACGGCTCGATCAGATAGGCCAGCGCAATTGCGATAAGGAGCGGCACGGTGACCGTGCGCATCGCGTAGCCCACATAGACCGACCCTGCGACCAACGCGATGAGAAGGACGTCGCGCACCGACTGGATCTGCCACAAGTGAAGGCTGCGAAAACTCGCTGTCCCTCCCTCCGTGGACGGAAGGCCGTCGATCGTGGAACTCGGCTCCTGGCTCGCGTCCGTGCGTGCATCATCCGTCATGGGGGAAAGGTAGCGGAAGGCACGCGCCTTGTCTGAAAGTCGTCCGCGCGTCGTCTGCGAGTTGGCCGACCGACGCGTTCGCGGGATGACTCCCCTGCAGGAGTTTTGTGGGCTTCGCCGATAGAGTTGTCGGTGCGGGTGGTCTGGCCCGGTACACTCGAACCTACAACCACAAACTCCATGTCGAGTATTCCACAAACGTATGGACCCCTCAGACCTCACCGATCTCCCTGACTGGCCCGCGATTCTCGCGGCTGCGGGTCCGTACCCGATTGAGGCCTTTCAGTTCGTCCAAGACGGCCTTGGCCACACGGTTGACCGCGTTCTGCAGCACGCCCACTCTGGTGGCATGGCCATGCCCGACTCTCGCCACATCAGCGGCCAGCAACTCTCGCTTGGCCTCCGAGATTTCGCGATCGAGCGATACGGCATGCTTGCTCCAGCGGTGCTTCGGCATTGGAACGTGCTGCGGACCGAGGACTTCGGCAGAATCGTCTACGCCATGATCGAAGCGGGATGCCTGTCAAAGACCGCGGAGGACTCGATCACCGACTTCGCCTCAGTCTTTGATTTCGAAGAGGCTTTCAGCCCTTCACAGTTGTCGACCCGCATCGGTCGAGAGTGACCGATTCCCCGGCCGACGTCCCACATTTGAGCGGGAGTCTCTACAATCCGACCCGCGCGCGGAACTCGTTTCGAGCGCGTCACTCGCCGTGAGTGCTCCGAATCGGCGTCGCGCGATGCCGACCTCCCTGCAGAACTTTTTCAGCTTAGGAAGCCACATGCGCTTTGCATTCATCGCCCTCTCTGGACTTGGCCTTCTCGCTCTTGGTGGTTGCGTTCCGCAGAACCAGTACGACGACTTAATGAACGCGTACCGCAGCAAGGAGCAGCAGCTCCTCCAGATGCAGAACGAATACACCACCTCGCGCGCGAACGAGGACATGCTTCGGAAGCAACTCGCTGAGGCTGCTGCAGATCTCGCGGCTGCTAAGAACATGGTCGGTGGTGATCGCGGCGCGCTTGAGGAACTCGAGAAGCGCTACCAGTCGCTGCTTGCGCAGCTTGGCAGCATGAATCCGCTTCCGGAGTCGGTGAATGAGGTGCTTGAGACGCTCGCCCGCGAAAATCCAGACATGTTTGAATTCGATGCGCGCCTCGGCATGCTTCGATTTAAGAGTGATGTGACGTTCGACCTCGGGAGCGCGAAGCTCACCTCGAAGGCTGAGTCGGTTCTGAAGAAGTTCGCTTCCATCCTCAACACCGGCGAAGCTCGCAACCTTGAGGTTCGCGTCGTTGGCCACACTGATAATGTGCCGATCCGTCGCGGAAGCACTGCGGCGCAGCACCCCACCAACGTTCACTTGTCGGCGCACCGGTCCATCTCCGTGCGCGATGCACTTGTAGGCGACGGCGTAAACGCCACCCGCTTCATGGTTGCTGGCTACGGCGAGTTCCGTCCGATCGCCGAGAACACCGCACGGGGTAACGCCGACAACCGTCGCGTCGAGGTTTTCCTCGTTCCGATGGCGGGCTCTGCGATGGCAAGCGGATCCACCGAAAAATCTGTCCCAGCACCCACGCCTGCGAAGGCGACGACTGAGACCGAAGAGAACTACAAGTAAGCCGATCCCTAGGGCTCCAGATCTCAGGCGGCCCGATTGCGCGGAATCCTCAAAAACCACCTCGATACGGGGGCCAATAGGCCTCCGTATCGCTTTTGAGACGTTCTTCTCGGACCTTGGTTCGTGCCACAACGTCAAGATGCGGTCAAAACATGACCGATCCGCACGATTCGTTTCGACTTCCGGGAATGTCGCATTACACTCGGCTTCGTCCCTCTGGGGAAGTCTGTTCACCCGGCAGTAGGTTGTGAGATCCGTGCCATAACGTTCGACGCGCGTCGCACATTGTGGCCAAGGGGCGGCCCTCTCTTCCCAAAGCCTCAATCTGAGATCAGGAGCAAGTTTCCGATGCGTCGATTGGCTCTCTCGGCCGCGATCTGTATGCCGTCGCTCTGTGCAGCGGCCGCTTTCGCTGATGCCCCACTCCGTCTGAACGAACTCCGCCTCGAACAGCCAGGTGCTGACAATGATGAGTACATCGAACTCGCCGGCGTCCCGGGCGAGAGTCTGAGCGGGCTCTCGATCATCGTCATCGGCGACGATGACTTCGGCAAGCCACCGCTGCAGAACGGCGTGATCGAATCGGTCGTGAGCCTCGCGAAACAATCGGTCGCGTCAACCGGCTTCTTCCTCGTCGGTGAGCGCACGCTCTCGCTCGCGACCCCGAATCTGTCGACCTCACTCAATCTTGAGGGCGCGGACAACGTCACCATTCTTCTCGTCCGGAACTTCACCGGCTTCGACGGCCAAGATCTCGACACCAACGATGACGGCACGCTCGATGTCTCTCCGTGGACCGAAGTCGTCTCGAGCGTCGCGTTTGTTCAAAACGCCTCGCCAGACGGCATCACCAACGACTACTTCTACTCCTCCACCACCGTTGGTCCAGAGGGTGGTCAGCAGCCCGCTGCTGCGTGGCGCTGCGCGAACACGACGCAGTGGATCGCTGGCTCGATCGACCCCTTCGCGGGCATCGATAGCCCAGGCGCAATCAACCAAGTCTGCGCAGTCGAGGCGACACTGTTGCTCAGCGAGGTCCGCATCGACGAGACCGGCACCGACAACAGCGAGTATTTCGAGATCAAGGGCGTGCCCGGCACGTCGCTTGCTGATCTCACCTACATCGTGATCGGTGACGGATCAGCATTGCAGCTCTCCGGTGTGGTGGAAGCGGTTGTCCCCCTCACCGGCCAGACGATGCCCGGAAGCGGATACTTCGTTGCCGCAGAAACGACATTCCTCCTCGGCACGGCCAATCTCACCCTCGCTGCGAACGCACTCAATTTTGAAAACCAGGACAACGTGACGCACATGCTTGTGCGGAATTTCTCCGGAACCATCAACACCGATCTCGACACCAACGACGACGGCGTCCTTGATGTCACCCCATGGACCGAGATCGTCGACTCCGTCTCGCTCGTCCTCACCCCGGCGAATTTGTCCGCGCCGGCGACTGGTACCGAGTGGTGGTACTCGAGCAACCGCGTCGGACCGGACGGAACGTTTGTTCCGGGTCACGTCTACCGCTGCTCGCCGAGCAACACGTGGAGCATTGGTCCCTTCGCACCGATCGGTGGTAAGGACACGCCGGGCGCGGTGAATGCGATTTGCACCACCTGTGGCAACGGTGCTGGCAACTGCCACGCTGTCCATGCGACTCCTGGCTGCGTCGACACCGTGTGCTGCAACGCAGTCTGCGTCATCGACCCAACCTGCTGCAGCACTGATTGGGATCAAGCCTGCGTGGATCAGGCGCGCGCGTCGTGCCTCGCCACCGGCGCGGCTCCCGCGCTCGCGTTCAACGAGATCCGCATCGACGAGCCGGGTGGAGTTGATCCAAACGAGTATGTTGAAATCACCGGCACTCCCGGAACGAGCCTCAATGGCGTTTCGCTTGTGATCCTTGGCGACGGTGCCGATCTTGACGGTAACGTCGAGGCTGTGGTCTCGCTCAACGGCATCACTGTGCCGAAGGACGGCATCCTTCTTATTGCGGAGTCGACGTTCAATCTCGGAACTGCAGACGCAACGCGTTCGCTCAACCTTGAGAACGGCGACTCGGTGACCTACTTCCTCGTGTTCAACTTCCTCGGCCTCGCAAACACCGATCTCGATACCGAGAACGATTGCACACTCAACAGCACACCGTGGGATGCCGTCATCGACAGCCTCTCCATCAAGAGTAACGATGGGCGCTGCACGTATGCCACGGCCTCGGCTGGCCCCGACTACTCGGGCTTGCCGTCGCACGTTCTGAAGTGCCTCGACGGATCATGGGGCTTTGGCCGCTTCGATCCCGCCGATCCAACAGGCTTTAGCACGCCAGGAAGCGCCAACACCGTGTGCCCGCCGGCCTACGCCTGCGGTAACGCGAGCGGGCCATCCTGCTACTCCGCGCACGCGGAACCAGGTTGCGCAGACCGGAATTGCTGCGATGCAGTGTGCCGCGTCGATGTGACTTGCTGCGATGTGACTTGGGATGCAAGCTGCGCGGAATTGGCTGCGCTCAACTGCTTCGTGCCGGCTACTGCGCCAGTTGTTGGAATCAGTGAGATCCGCATCGATCAGGTCAGCTTTGATACCGACGAGTACTTCGAACTCTACGGCGAAGCCAACACGCTACTCAACGGACTCACGTACATCGTGATTGGTGACGGTTCCACGACCCAAGGTTCGGGCGTTATTGAATTCGCGCAGAGCCTGCAAGGCAAGCGCATTCCAGCCGACGGGTTCTTCCTCGCTGGTCGCGCGACGCTCACACTCGGCGGTGCAACTCCAGACCTGCTCCTCCCGACATCGCCCGAGTTCGAGAACTCGGACAATGTGACCCACATGCTTGTGTTCGGATTCACCGGCGCCGTCGGCAACGATCTCGACACCGACGACAACGGAGTATTCGATACGACTCCATGGGCGTCGGTGAACCAGATGGTTGCGTTTATCGAGAACGCTGCTGTTCCCCCGGTTGGAACGGAGTACGCGTACGGCAAGGTTCGCGTCGGACCGGATGCGCTCGGCTTCGTCCCAAGCCAGATGGCCTTCTGCCCATCGGATGGCGTGTGGACCATTGGTGTGTTCGATCCGACGACTGCTCCGGGAAGCGATACCCCAGGTGTCGGCGTGCCGGGATGTGTCTACGAAACGAGCAACCCTTGCCCGGCAGATCTTGATGGCGATGGCGTCGTATCGGCGTCTGACCTCTCCACGCTCCTTGGTGCATGGGGAGCCGCTGGCGGCGATATCGACGGCAGCGGCTCCACCGATGCTGCCGACCTCTCAGCGCTCCTTGGCGCATGGGGCGCTTGCCCGTAATCCCTTTCCCCGCTCGCGGGGAATGACTCATGAAACTCTCCGGCGGCGGGACTTCCCGCCGCCGGTTTCTTTTTTGGCGAGTACCACGCCTGGAATCGACCGCGATCGACTGCGTATACCCTGCGTCTCATGTCTGCTCCGGTGCAAGTCCTCAGTTCCGTTGGCTTATCCGCACTGATCGTGCTCGATGGCTTTGGCCGTTTTTCGCAGTACGTGCTCTACGTCTTCCGTATCGCGCTTACCGATCCACGAAGTTGGATGCGATGGCGACAAATTGGACCGCAGCTCTACTCAGTTGGCGCAGCGAGTGTGCTCGTTGTCGCCATCACTGGCGCATTCATCGGAATGATCCTTGCGCTCGAGGGATACGACCAATTCGCAGCACTCGGGCAGGAGCAGCAGATGGGTGGGGTCATCAACTCTGCCGTCACGAAGCAGATCGGGCCGGTGCTGGCTGCCGTCATGCTTGCGGGCCGAGTTGGTGGTTCGCTCGCTGCAGAGCTTGGCTCGATGCGAGTGACCGAGCAACTCGATGCGATGCGCGCGATGGCGGCGGATCCGATTCGCACGCTTGTGGTGCCCCGCGTCGTTGCGTGTCTGGTCATGACGCCGCTTTTGACCATCTACTCTGATGTTGTCGGCTCACTGGGCGCATGGGCCATCGTGACAGGTTACTTCGGTGTCACCAATGCGGACTACTGGCACTACACCAGCATCTTCGTTTCTGCGTGGGACCCGATCACGGGTGTTGCGAAGAGTGCGGCGTTTGGTCTCGCAATCGGACTGATCAGTTGTTACAAAGGTTTTCACTGTTCCGGCGGCGCGTCCGGCGTGGGTCGAGCGGCGACCGACAGTTTCGTTGCGAGTTTCCTCACAATCATCGTTCTCAATCTGGTGCTTGCGCAGTTCGTCAACGCGCTTCAGCACCTGATTGATCCTGCCAGTATGAAGAACCTACTTTCATAGCGAGCGAGTGACCAATGCTTGGGTTGAAGAGCGCGTCTCTGATCGTGGCACTCTGGCTCTTCGCGCCGCAGCAGGTGCCTCAGCAAACTCCGCAAGCAACTCCGGTGAGTGCGAGTGTCGCGATGGTGCGCTCGGATCCGAAACTCTCGCAGGTCCGACTCGAGATCTCGCTCTACGGATCGCGTGCCGCGAATCCCTCGTATCAAGGCCCACAATCAGCTACGGTCTATCCACCCTTCCGTCTCCCCTCTGGAGCGCAGATCGCGATACCCGTGATCACACGGACAAGTTGGTGCGACACCGACTTCACCGTCCTTGATGCGCGGTTTGCGCTTGATGGGCGGGAAACTCGCCTTGAGGCCGGAAGAGCATTCACGCGCGCGTCGACGGGAGTCGAAGCCCTGGTTGTGCTTCCCATTCCGGCTACTCAATCGGCGTACAACGAAATCCGCTCCACCGTCGTCTTTATGACCCAACGCTGGGAACTCACGGTCGACGAAAGCATGGCCGCTCGCGCCACATGGCCGCGTAGTTGGCCGAGTAGCGTGGATCGCTTTCTTGCGAAGGAAACCGGTATCGATCCGAGCGATGCTGCGATCAAGACTTGTGCCGAACAGGCGACTCCGGGTGGCCCGCGATCGGTGTCGCCGTTCATCGCTGCGCGAAACGCAATCGTCGGAGTTGTGAAACGATGGAAGTCGCTCAGCGGCGGGACGAGCGAGTTTGGGCCGGATCAATCGCTTCGGGGAATTCGATTCTCAAGCGACGGGGTGTACGGGATCGGTGTAGGCCGCGGATCCAATGTTGAATTGGCCGTAACTTGCGTCTCGGCGCTTCGGTCTATTGGTCTTCCCTCACGTGTCGTGTATTGCCTCTACGAGGATGGCGAAAACGTCCGCGGGAAGTCGCGCACGAAGTTTCGCTTCATCTGCGAGTTCTACCTGCCTGATGTCGGTTGGGTACCTTTCGATCCCGCCGAAATGCGGCTTCAGGGCGTGACCACTCGCGCTATTCAGGGGCCTGTGAAGGGCTTCGCAAATGTCAGCGACCTTGAGGACACGCTGCCCATCGCCTTCCGGCCAGTTCCGGAGGGATACGAACAAGCGGACCGTATCGCTGCGTGGGGATGGAAGGCTCCCGGTGCCTCGATCGACTCTAGTTTCGCGATTTCCCGCATGTATCTCGACGAGTCAGGACGCGGTAACGGCAAGGTCAAATCGATGCCCGCACCGGTTGGAGACGATGCACCGTGATTTCCGCTTGAAGCGACTAGATCGGCTGTGCCTGCCAGTTCCGCGGTAATCTCAATGTTCTCAAGACTCGCACCCTCTTCAGCCGATTCCGCAATCGATGTTTGATTGCATGAATGAGATCACTCCGCTGCCCGAGCTGTCACACGAGCTGGATGGCGTAATTTTCCAAGATCTCATTCGAGAAGTACGCAGTCTTGCGGCATCAGCGGGTTACCCCTGCATGCTTGCGAATCCGCAGATCGTCTCAGCGATCGCCTCTGAGCGACTTCTCGCGCGACAGCGCGCAGCCGCCGAACTTTCAGCCCCCACGCGCAAATCTGCCTGAGCCTAGCCACCGTTCGACCTCGCGGAAAACCACTGCGTGCAGTTCCGCAGTTCGCACCGGTGTGGGTGCGTAGCCCCCCGCGAGCACGATGCACAGCGGAATTCCTCGCCCAGCGACCTCCTTGATCACCAAGCGCTCGCGACGAGCGAGTCCGGCTTCTGTGAGTGCGAGTCGACCGAATCGATCTCCCGCTACCACATCGACCCCTGCGAGAAAGAAAACGAGCTCAGGCCGAAAGTCGTCGAGCGTGCGCGGAAGATGGGTTGAGAGAAGCTCGAGATAACGATCATCGTTCGTGCCATCTTCAAGAGGGATGTCGAGTGACGATGGCGGCTTTCGAAGCGGAAAGTTTCGCGCGCCATGCATTGAAAATGTGAAGGTCCCGTCATCCGCGGCAAATGCGACAGCGTTCCCGTTTCCATGATGTACATCAAGATCACAGACCAATGCGCGACCGATGAATCCCTCGCGGCGGAGCCAACGTACTGCGATCGACACATCATTGAGCGCGCAGTAGCCCTCACCTGCATCCGGCAGAGCATGATGGGTTCCACCCGCGAGATTGCCAGCGATGCGGTGCGGGCTCTCTATCGCCATCACAGCCGCATCAATCGTTCCTTGCACTGCAAGCCGTGCACGCCGCAAAAGTGCCGCTGACCAAGGGAAGCCGATGCGCCGCTCCTCAGCGATCGACAAGGTTCCATCACGCAGTTTCGCGACATACTCCGGGTCATGCGCGAGTGCGATCGACTCCCACTCTGCCTCCGCAGGTTCATGCACATCTGCATTCGTGATCACACGCTCAGCAACCAGCATTGCGTGCAGCAATGCATACTTCTGCATGGGGAACGCGTGTCCCTCAGGTAATGGAATGACATACTCGCGGTGAAAGGACACGCGCACGGAATGATCGTTAGAGGCGCTCAACCAGCGCGCGCGCGAAGTCCATGGTTCCGAGTGAGCCGCCGAGGTCACGCGTCGTGACGCCGTCAGCCAATGCGCGGTCGTAGGCGTGGCGGATACGCGTTGCGCAGTCTTTGAACCGCGGCTCAGCGCGACGCACCGAGAGCCAATTCAGCATCATCACGCCGGACATGATGAGCGCCAGCGGATTGGCAACGCCCTTGCCTGCGATGTCGGGAGCCGACCCGTGAACCGCTTCAAAGACCGCGCCCTTTTCGCCGATGTTCGCGCCAGGTGTCACGCCGAGTCCGCCAACCAAACCAGCACAAAGATCGCTCATGATGTCGCCGTAGAGATTCTCCGCGAGGATGACATCGAACTTCGTGGGATCCTGCACCATCCTCATACACGCAGCGTCAATGATCATCTCGTCGTATTCAATATCCTGGTACGACGCGTCGTGGATCTCACGCGCACAGCGAATGAAGAGTCCGTCGGTCAACTTCATGATGTTTGCTTTGTGGAACACCGTGACCTTCCGCCGACCCCGTTCGCGACAGTAGCGGAACGCGTAGTCGGCAATGCGCCGCGAGGCCGACTCTGTCGCCACCTTGATGCTGGTGGTCACGCCTTTGGCAATCTCATTCTCGATGCCCGCGTACAACCCTTCCGTGTTCTCACGAATGATGACGAGATCGACATCCTCGTACCGACTCTTGACACCGGGCATGGAGCGAATTGGGCGCGCAGCCGCGTAAAGATCGAGCGTCTTTCGGAGGAGCACGTTTACCGAGCGAAATCCACTTCCGATGGGCGTTGTGCAGGGCCCTTTCAACGCAACGCCGTACTCAGCGATGAGATCAAGCGTCGATTGCGGGAGCAACTGCTTTTCGCCCGCAGCGAGTGCTGCCTCCCCCGCATGACGAAGCGTCCAGGTGATATCTGCACCAGAGGCATCGATCACATGCTGCGCGGCCTCCGCAACTTCGGGACCAATACCGTCGCCAGGAATAAGCACAACAGGAGTCGACATAGAAGAACTTTCGATCGGAAGTGGCATCGGGCGCGCAGAGCACGACCGGTCGTGGTGAAGTCGCGAAGGATAGCGCGTGCGAAAAAAGACGGAAGGCGCCCTTGCGAGCGCCTTCCATCAGTGTTCGATCAGACTGCGGGCTTTGCTCAAATCCGAACGCCGAGCCGCGCGAAACCCGCATGGGTTCAGTTGTCGGTTCGGCCGACGCCCTCAGCGCCTGCGACGGCAGTCTTCGCCGGAATCGAGAGCTTCTGCCCCACCTTGAGATTCTTCTCGGTGGTGCCCTTGTTGGCAGCGAGGATCTGCTTCCAGTACTTGTCCGAGCCGTAGTACTTCCGCGAGATCGAGGACGGGGTCTCACCCTTTGACACAACGTGAATCGAACCGCCGCTTGAGACAGTGCTCGAGGCTGCTGTCGTCGTCGCACGCGAGCCGATCGGGGCGTTGGTATCCGTGGTGGTCAGAGTGGCGTTTGCTGGAATGCGAATCTTCGAACCGATCTTGAGTCGATCGGCGGCGACTAGCGGGTTGGCCTTTGAAATCAGCGTCCACTTGGTCGAATCGCCGAGATACTTTTGAGCGAGCGCTTCGAAGGTGTCGCCAGAAGCAATCACGTGGATGCGCTCACCGTTACTCGAAGCCGTGGCTGGAGGCGTAGCCGTTGGGCCGGTTGCGGTACCGAAACTGGTTGTGCCGTTCGGATTGTTCGCGCCGGTCGGAACTGGCCCACCTGCGAGCGAACCGGAGGGTAGAGCCGTGCCTGTGGTCGTGCCTGTGGTCGTGCCTGTGGCGGCTGTTGTCGCCGGTCCTCGCGCGATACCGTTCACCAACTTGGGTGCGCCGGTGGCTGAAGATGCGGTCGATGCGGTGCCGGTTCCGGTTGGCGCTGCAAAGTTGTCGCCTTTCCCGCTACCTGCCGGAGTGGAGCCGGATGGAACGAAGGGTGGCTGTGTTCGAACCGTGCCGTCGGCGCTGTTCGATGCGAGGCCAGTGCTGTTCGCGCCACTCGTGCCGTTGGTGCCAGTCACGCCAGTCGGCGTGGGCGTACTGGTTGTCGTCACTGGCGACGTTGTGGCCGAACCGGGAACGGTCGGCGACAACGTGAGTGTCGGCGGCGTGATTACCGAACTGGAAGTCGAAGATGCGCCGGTCTCCTTCGCGGCAGTCGACTTCAAATTGTTGGGGGCGGTTGGTGCGGCAGACATGTAATACACGCCTGCTACACCAAGGAGAAGAACAAGGACGATCGCTGCGATCTTGGTACCGGTCGGCATATGAGTGCTCGATTGAGTGCGACGGTATCGCAAGTGCGGACGGGTCTCGTGCTCCGGCATCCGTTCCGGCGAGAACCCGTGAAAGTGTTGGAGAAACTCAAGCCGGTTGGGCGTTGCCCGCAGTCGGGACGATGGCGGCCTTCGCCCGCTCGAGCTCTTCTTCGCGCCGACTATAAACGAGAGGCGCAGCAATTGCCACCGAGCTGAACGTACCTGCGATCAATCCGATGAGGAAGGTGTAGGCAAACGGGCGAATGCCCGTGCCGCCCAGAGCGATCAGAATGATCGCCGTTGCCAAGGTGCTGCCGCCGGTGAGAACGGTTCGACTGAAGGTCTGGTTGATCGAGAGGTTGACGGTCTCGCGGCTAATCCACGCACGCTTGCCGCGATTCTCGCGCACACGGTCGAGGATGACGATGGTGTCGTTCAGCGAGTAACCGATGATGGTGAGGAGACCGGCGACGACGTTGAGATCGATTCGGTATTGCTCGATGTAGAGCGATGCGCCAAGGCCGGTTCCGGCAAGCGGAATCGAGAGCGCGAGGAAGCCGAGACAGATGATCACGTTGAAGGTCACGCCGACCACCGTGGCGGTTGAGAAGCGGAAACTTCCGAAGCGAACCCAGATGTAGGCAAGCATACCGATGAGGCTGAGGACAACGGCAACGACCGCGCTCGCCGCGAGGTTTTCTGCAACGATCGGGCTAAAACTCGATACCTGATCGAGACTTGCTTGTTGCGTGAGCGCTTGCTGAGCGAGGTTCCACTCCTTACTTGCGAGATTGCGATCCCACGTCTCAAGGTCGACCTTCAGGGCGTTGATCTCAGAATCGTTGACGAGGATCGCAAGCGACTTCTGCGGTCCGCTCGGATTCGTCGGATCCGCGGGCTCGAGGCCGATGACCTTCGTCGCGCGGCCCGCCGTCGCCGACCAGTCTGGCTGCGCCCGCATGCGGCGGATGCGATTCTCAATATCGCTTGTTGTGACGGGCGTGGTCAGATTGTCGACGATGATTGCAACGCCGCCGCGGAACTCGCCAACCGGTTCTGACGACGCAGCAGGACGGCCGATGGAGGCTCCGACAAGCGCCTTCTCAAGCGGACGAGTGGAGAGCGTGTGGTCCTTGCTCTCTGAGTTGGTGAAACTGAGCGGCAGGCGGACGTCAAGATCCTTTGCGAACGCGACGACCACGCCGGCCTGGACGTCACGGCTGATGCGCGACTCGTCAAAGTCGACTGGCATATTCGGCGGGTTACCGACACGAATCTGGAAGCTCGATGCGAGGCCCTCCGGGGTCTCCTCTCCCACGGTGAGAACGTTTGCGTTTGCAAGTTGCGCGACGACGATGTCATCACCTGCCTGCTTCCCGATCTCGCGCACGCGCGCTTCGACGGACTCACGCGAAAGTCCAAGCCGACCATCACCAGCCTGCGGCTCGCCAGGTGCAGCGGGACGCGTCGACAATGTCATCGACACGCCACCACGGAACTCCGTCTCGAACATGTCGTTTCCGCGCGCGAGCACAACGACGAGCGAGAGGAGCGCGAGCGCACCGCTGCAACCGAAGAGCGTCGGCCGAAGCTGAATCCAGTCGACCTTCGGCAGCAGGACCCGCGAGATCACCGGAATCACGGTCGGCAGCATCGGAAGCTTCTTGAGCCCCGCACCGAGCGCGACGTCAAACATCGCGCGTGTGACCCAGATTCCAGTGAACAGCGTCGTGAGGACGCCGATCGACATCGTCAGCGCGAAGCCCTTCACTTCAGTTGCGCCGACCTTATAGAGCACGACGCACACGATCAGGTTTGTGATGTTTCCGTCGATAATGGCGCTGAGAGCTCGGCGATAGGCAGTCGCGATGGACGGCCTCAGCGGATTCCCCAATTCAAGTTCTTCTCGGATGCGCTCGTAGATCAGCACGTTGGCGTCAACCGCCATCGCCACCGAGAGCGCGACGCCCGCGAGACCTGGCAGCGTAAATGTTCCATCGACGAGCGCCATGATCCCGAAGATCAAAAGCGTGTTGACCGCGAGGGCGATGTCTGCGACGAGCCCTGCGAGGAAGTAGTAAAAAAGCATGATCACACAGGTCACCGCCACCGAAAGCACGGTGGCCTCAAGACCCTTGGAAAGATTGTCGGCACCGATCGATGGGCCAAGGATGTTCACGGAGATCGGATCGCTCGAGACCTTTGCCTCGAGGCTTCCGGCTGTGAGCACGCGGATGAGGTACGCAATCTCCTCGTCGCTGAACTGCCCGGTGATAATGCCGTTGTCGCTGATCGTATCGTTCAAGTTTGGCGCGCTGAAGACTTCGTCGTCGAGCACAATCGCCATCATCTCGCCGCGGTTGTTTCCGGTGAGCCGCGCCATGCGCTGGCCGCCAGCGGAATCAAGACGGAACGACACAGCCGCGCCACCAAGTCGCGGATCGGTTGTGCGATACGCGCCGGTCAGACCCCACGAGCCTGCGTCGTCGTGGGTCATCGTCTTCGCGGCCGCATCGGAGAGGAGAAGATAAATCTCCCCGCCGAACTCGCCCGCGATGAGGTCACGAGCAGCGAAGTACGCCACCGGGTCCGCGCGCAGCGCCTGCAGTTGCTCGGGCTTGTCGTACCACTGCTTCAAGTCGTTCACTGCGAACCAACGCGCGCGGCCAGGTTCACCAGCCCCCGGGCCCTTGGACGAGAGTTCCTGACGGAGCTCGTCTGGATTAACGCCGGTGGGGTTACTTGCGCGAATCGCGATGCGGAACTCAAGGACGCCCGCGCCACGCATCAATCGCATGAGATCTTCGGGGTCATCGAGGCCCGTGCGCTGGGCGATATACGCGTCGTTTGAAGCGACAAGCGCGTCGAGTTCGGAGGCAAGATTTGGGAAGTCGGACTTGATCGCAGCGAGTTCCTTCTCGCGCGGGCTCGGCCCGGTTTCCGGCTTGCCATCAACAGTCAAAACCGCATTGCCGTCCTTGTCCCGAATGATGCTCGGCGACTTCGACAGCTCGAGCGCCTTTGACAACTTCGAGGGAGGAAGTGTTCGAGAGAGAATCACGCCCTTGAGTGACTCGACCTTCAATTCCGCGTTTACCAATCGATCTTCGACTGGTCCGCGGAGTTCCGCTGAGGCGTTTTGCTGCTCAAGTGCGGCGAGTTCCGTTTTCGCCGCCTGCAGTCGTTGCCATTCCATCTCGAGTTCGGCGACGGCTGCGTTCAGCGTGCCGAAGCGCGCGACGGCCTTACCAGAGATGAGTGCCGACTCAAGTTCAGCAGGCGAGATTTGGGTTTTCGCGAGGAAGTCCTCGACGGCCTTCTTTGCACTCAGTTGGAGCGCACGAACCTCCGCCGAAGGAAGTGGCATGACGACTTCGATTCGGTCACGACCCTGCGGCTGCATTGCGATGTCGAGCACGCCTTGCGGATTGACGCGCTCTTTGAGCACCTCGATGACTTGCCCAAGCACCTCCTCAGGGCGCTGCGCATCGGGAATACTCACCGAGTACACAAGGCTTACTCCGCCCTGAAGGTCCTTGCCGAGGCGGATTCCCTTCTGCGAGAGTTCCCACGCACAAAATGCGCAGAGTGTGGCGACCAGAGCGAGCTTCAGCCAAGCGTTCTTCATAATCGAATCCAGTTTTCAATCGCGGTCGTTTGCGCCGACAGCCTGCGCGTCCATCGTAATGCGTCCATGCACGTTTTGCGCGATGCAGTTCAGGTTCCGGAAGCGGCAGTGTTGCGCGCGCCAGCGTCCGCCTTGTCGCTGATCTTCTCCGACTTTGTGTCGGACTCTTTGATCACAGCTTCAATCTTGCCGCGGGCGACAGTGATCTTTGTATTCGAGTTCTCATCGACTTTGAGTACCACGACATCGGGCTTGACTTCGACCACGCTGCCGATGATGCCACCAACGGTGCGCACCGAATCATGCTTCTTGATCGAAGAGAGCATCTGCTCGAACTTCTTCTTCTCGCGGCGTCCGCCGAAAATCGTCATGAGGACAAACAGAATCACTGCGCCGAAAAGGAGTACTTCGACGCCGAGACCACCTTGCGGCTTCGCGGCGGGTGTGCCGGTTGGATTGGTGGCGGTGGTCGCAGTCGTGCCATCCACGTTGACCTGCTCGCCGGTCGCGCCGGTGGGCGGAGACTGAAGACCGAGGATTGTTGTGGCGGGGAAGGTGAGGGTGAAGGAAAGGTTTGAGGGAGTTTCGATCATGTGTGTACCTATCGTCCGAACATGCCTGGCAAGATGCTGCGGCATCGGTGCGCTTCGAGTTCGATTCCACGCGCTGCGAAAGTCTGACGCGCATCCCGCGTCGCGCCTTCGAGGCACGCGAATCGACCGACCATGCCGACGCGTTGCGCGATGCGCTACGCGTGTGCACCGCCGGCCGCATCGCCCTCCGCGAGGGCCGCAATGCCTGCGTTCGAGGATCCGACCGGTGCCGTTACCACGGGCCAGCGGGTCTCGAAAGAAGGCCACGCATCATGCACGATCGTGCCCCGAATGTCCACCATCAGACGCTGGAAGTGGCGGATGTTGTGAATGCTGAGAAGCGTCGGCCCCAACATCTCATCGGCCATAAACAGGTGCCGCAGGTAGCCGCGCGAGAATCCCCCCGCGCAGGCGAGGCAATCGCAGGACAGTTCAATGGGTCCTTGGTCGAGCGTGTGGCGCGCGTTTCGGATTCGCAGCGGCCCGGTTGAGGTGAACGCGTAACCCTTTCGACCATTTCGCGTCGGCAGTACGCAGTCAAACATGTCGACCCCCGCCCGAACCGCCGCGACAATGTCGCGCTCGTAACCCACCCCCATGAGGTAGCGCGGCCGGGCATCGGGCAGCATCGGAGCGACGGCAGCAACGGTTTTGTGGATCTCGTCCGGACTCTCACCAACCGCAACTCCACCGATCGCAAAGCCCGGCAGATCGAACGCACAGATCTGCTCGACGGAGCGTCGGCGCAGGTCGAGATCGGTGCCCCCCTGCACGATACCGAAGAGCCCCTGCTCTGCCGGGCGTGCGTGCGCTGCGAGACAGCGGCCGAGCCAACGTGCGGTCCGATCGATTGCGTCCTCGAGGCGTCGGCGGTGATCTGCCGGTGTTGATCGACGCTTGCGCGAGAGTTGCGGATCGCTTGGCTCAACGTCCGGCCGAAGTGCGGGCGGGCAGTCGTCGAAGGCCATCATGATGTCGCTCCCGATCGCATTCTGAACAGCGATTGAGCGTTCGGGTGAGAGCATGACCTTCGAACCGTCGATGAACGAGCGGAACTCCACCCCTTCCTCGCTGATTTTTGTGCCGTCGGTCATCGACCAGGCCTGAAAGCCACCGGAGTCGGTCAGGATCGGCTTGCGCCAACGCATGAACGCATGGCTTCCACCGAAGTGTGCGATCCGCTCCGCACCCGGTCGAAGCATCAGGTGGTAGGCGTTGTTGAGAATGATCTGTGAGCCGGTCGATTCGATTTGATCGGGCGTGAGCCCTTTCATCGTGGCAGCGGTCGCCACCGGCATGAACGCCGGTGTTTCAAAGGTTCCATGACGCGTGGTCACCACCCCGCGACGAGCCTGCGTCGACGCGGAGCGGGCCGTGATCTCAAACCGAATCGCTTCAGTTCCGCCGGCCATCGCGCTTCCTATGGTCGTCGGTCGCATTACGAAGCGTGTCACGCTCGCGCTCCGTCAAACTGCCAAGCCCCTTGTCCCGGATTTTATCGAGGATGCGATCGACCTCTCCTTCAACCGAAGAAGCCGTCCGCACGGCGGCACCAGCAGTTGGCTTTGCGTGGCGTCCGAAGAAATCGAAGAAGCCATCGAGCACCTGCGGATGCTGCGCTGCCCACCAACCCGCAAGCGCGCCGCCGAGATGGGCGGCCTCACCGCCAGCGTTGTTTCCCTGCTGAAGAAGCGTGTACACAGAGACGCCGATCAGAAACACGGCGAGTAACTTCAGTCGCATCGGCACCACAAAGAGGAGCAGAATCTCTTCATTTGGCCGAAGCCACGCCGCCGCAAGAATGATGCCGTACACGCCACCACTCGCCCCGATGAGCGGGGTGTACGGATCATTCGAGAGGAGGCCGGGGACGCTACTCGCGGAACCCTGCCAACTCATCCACGCGATCCCGAGTCCGTTCAGCACCAGAAAGAGGCAGGCACCCGCGATCGTGCTCACGATGAAAAGTGCGATGAATCGGGTCCGCCCAAAACGATTCTCCACGATCGGGCCGAAGAACCACAGGCCCAGCATGTTGAGGGCGAGGTGGATCAAACTCACATGCAAAAAGCCGTAGCCGATGAAGCGCCAGAACTCGAAGCCCTGCACCACTCCCGTTGGACTAAATGCCCACACAGCTTGTGCAGTAGTGAATTGGAGGTACGCGCGCAGCGGTGAAACCCGAAGAAACTCGGCCTTCGCGAGCGGATCAACCATCCCAGGCGGTGTGTTCTGCCCGGGTAGCAGAAACACCGTACTTACGCCGTTTGGCAGCGGCTCAGTTGAAACGAGTGTGACCGGAACGCTGTTGGCGCGGAGATCGGCGAAGTCCTGTTCGCGGCCCGGCATCGGCTCCCATGCGCCAGACTGTACGAGCGTCTTGGGGAGCAGTTGGTCGACGACGAAGACTGCGCAGCACACCACGATCAGAATCACGCAAGCGGACCAGGTTCTCCGTCCCCCGCCGAGAGCGCCAAAGAATCCGCTTCTACTCGCGCCACCGCGCGAGCGGTTCACCTGCGCGTTGAAACCACCTTGCGCCGGGTTTTTCTCACGGGAATAGTCGCGGTCATCAAGGCCCATTCGGCGGAGTGTACGGAATTTGGTGCACGGAGTCAGCCGCCGCGACGATCGCCGTCGCGTTTCTCATCGGTCGCTCGCTGCAAAGTTTCCCGCTCGGTGGGGCTCAAACTTCCTATGCCATCGCGGGCAATTTTCGCGAGGATCCGATCGATTTCTGCTTCCCGCGCACCATCGATATCCGAAGGCTTTGAGGCTGCTGTCCCGCGCACATCGGGAGTGGCCACCGACCGCCGCCCTGCACGCCGCGGAACCTCGCGGACATCGTCGTCGAGTTCATCCTCAACAGCTGCGAGTTCCGCGGGATCCGGATCAAATCCAAGATAGTCTCGCTCGCGATCCACTTGTTTCGATGTCGTAAAGCAGACGACTCCACCAAAGAGCGCGATGGCAAGAAGCGTGGTGCTTTCGATCGAGAGTGCCACAATACCGAGCAGCACCGCGCCAAAGAGCCCAGTCCGACACGCCAATCGCATCGACCGCGCATACCCAACGCGCTTCCACAAAATCGCCTGAAGAATCCGGCCACCATCAAGCGGAAACATCGGAAGCAGGTTGAACAGCAGCAGTGCCCACGCGATGTAATTGGTGACGAGTAGGAGTAACCCAAGCCAATCGTTGTCCGCGACTCCCACGCGCTGGAGCATTCCGGTGAGGTCAAATGGATTGGGGATCGCGCAGCCGAGCCACTGTCCATAGGTGAGGCCAATCCACGGCGTCAGCACGGCGATGAAGAGCACATTGACCAGTGGCCCACCCACTGCGGTCCAGAAATGCGCCTCTGCCCGCTCAGGCGGATTGCATGTCGCGAGACCACCGAGTGGCCAAATCAAAATCTCGTCGGCGGTACCACCTCGCCAGCGACAGGCAATGCAGTGACCGAACTCATGCAACAGGATGACGGCAAAGAGCGCAGCCAACCCGAGTGAGGCGAGCACCATGCTGAGCGAGTTGCCACCCAAGACGCTCGCCGACTTTGAGAGGCTTGCCAGCACGAAGACCAGGAAAAACAAGTGGACGCGAACTGTTATTCCCCAAACGCGAAACACGGGAAACGACCACGACATCGGATCGTCAAAGCTTGCGCGAGTACCACGCCAATCACCGCCGAAACCTGCAGGGCGCGCGCGCTCATCGGGCTCGTCCCACGCGCTCATACGCGGGCCTCGCCGACCGAAGTTGCGTTGCCAATTGTTGGGGCCAAACGATCTGATTCAGCCACGGCTTGAGGCATGAGTGTCCAGAGGAGAAACGCACCGAGCGTCTTCCCGTCGGTGATCTCGCCAAGCGCGATGGCGCGCGCCAATTCAGCGCGACTCATCGCCACGACTTCCAACTCCTCCCCCGGCTCAAGCCGCTGCGGAACTTGAGCGAGATCGGTCGCGAGAAATACGTGCATGATTTCATCGGTGAATCCAGGCGAAGTGAAAAACGACCCAAGTCGCTCGATTCGACCAGCTGCGTAGCCAGTTTCCTCTTCGAGTTCCCGTCGAGCGGCATCGGCTGGATCTTCTCCCCGCTCAAGCTTTCCCGCGCAGAACTCCACAAGCCACTGCGCGACCGCAATGCGCCGATTGCGCACAAGCACCAGAATGCCGTCATTGCGAACTGCAATCACGGTGACCGCACCGGGATGCCGCACCACATCGCGCACCAAAGGTGGTCGTTGGGTGCCATCGGGCGCGAGCGTCGACGCGAATTCGTGACGTTCCACCCGAATGATCGGGCCAACATGGGTGACGGTGACTTGCGGATCGGGTCGCACGCGCCGATCATACGACGATGAACGCCCAACCGGGTCAACATCCGACTGATTCGACCGCGCCCAGCGCGGCCCCGTCGGACGCACCCGTGCGCGTCGAGGGCATCGTGAAAAGTTTTGCCCGCCTGCGGGTCCTTCGAGGGGTCACTCTCGCGTTTCCGCGAGGCCGAACCACCGTTGTCCTCGGGCCTTCTGGATGTGGCAAGAGCGTCATGCTTAAGCATCTCGTCGGCCTCTTGCGCCCCGAACGAGGTCGGGTCTTTTACGAGTCCGAGCGCATCGACACACTCTCCGAACGAAAGCTCGCGCCTATCCGTCGACAGTTCGGTTTTCTCTTCCAACAGGGCGCGCTGTTTGATTCGATGAATGTTTATGAAAACATCGCGTTTCCCCTACGCGAACTTGAGGGCGAAGCTCCCTATGGCGAAGAAGATCGGGTCAGGCGGGTACTCCGACTCGTCGGGCTTGAGAATGTGATTTATAGCTCGCCCTCTGAACTCTCCGGTGGGCAACAAAAACGCGTGGCGCTCGCACGGGCGGTGGTACTCGAACCCAAAGTCGTGCTTTACGACGAACCGACCACCGGACTTGATCCGATTCGCGCGGATGTCATCAACGAACTCATTCTCAAACTCAAGCAAGAGCTTCGCGTGACGAGTATCGTGGTCACGCACGATCTCATCAGTGCTTTCAAAGTTGCGGACTACATGGTGATGCTTCACGAGGGTCAAGTCGTTCTCGAGGGCGAGCCGGAAGTCTTCCGGAATTCGCAAGATCCCATTGTCAGTCGCTTTCTCCGTGGAGAAGCAAGCGATGAGGAACTTCGCGCCATTCGCGAGGTGACTTCGAGTAACCGCGAAGGCGCTCGGTTTAGTGGAGGACTCCGATGAGAGAGCGCGTGCGCAATGTGATGGTTGGGCTTTGCGCGATCGGCGCTCTCACCGGTGGCGCGGGGCTGCTGTTTTTCTTTGGTGAGCTTGAGCCATTCTTTACCTCGCGTTGGCAACTCCAAGTTGCGTTCAACGAGGCTGGCGGTCTGCGACGCGGAAGTCTCGTGACGCTCAACGGCGTCCCCGTTGGCGCGATTGAGCGCGTCGAAATTTGGGAAGACCCGAACAAGCCCGTGCTTGTCACGGCCGCCATCGAAGATCACGTGCGGATCCCCGATCCAAGCACCCCTAGCGTGCAGGCATCGCTGCTCGGGTCCGGTGCGCGACTCGAGCTCACGGCTGAACTTCCGATCGCATCGCCGATGCGGAGCTATCCACTCGACCGAAAACTGGTTCTGCGCGGCATCGTCGAACCCATCGAAACTCGACTCGTCGATCGCGTAAGCAAGGAGCTCGCACCACTCATCGAGAACTTCGGTGAGATCGGCATGCTTGCTCGGAACCTGAATGATCTCGTCAAGCCAGGCGCGCCGGGTGCAGCGGAAGATCCAGAGAATGTTCGGACGGTGATCCGACGACTCTCGTCGACACTCGAACGCACCGACTCCGCGCTCGCGAGTGCGCGAAGTTGGCTCGAAGACGAACAACTGCGAACCGACATACGTGACGCCGCCCACGGCGCGAGCGAGTTGATGGCCACAGCCGCACAAATGGCCCAGCGCATTGAGGCGCTCGCCGACAGCCTTGCCGCGGATGCCGGCGCGCTCCGAAATGGCGCACTGCCAGTGCTCGATCGCGCAAGCGTTGCACTTGAGGAGATGAACAGGTTGATTGTTGCTGCGCGCACAGGCGACGGCACCATCGGACGCATGATGAAAGATCCGGCGCTCTACGAGGGACTCGCAGATGCGGCCAAGCGCCTTGATGACGCGCTTGCGAAGCTCAATCTCCTGATTGAGAAGGTCCGCGCCGAGGGGCTTAACCTCGAGCTTATGCCGAAGTGAATCGCCGCCGCGAGTGGCAGGCGAAACGTTTCCCAAAACGAACAGGACGGCCCACTGGGCCGTCCTGTTTATTTTGATCGAAATGCGGATCACTCACTCGTTGACGATGGCGATCTCAACGCGACGCGATTCCTTCTTCGAGGACTTCGGCATCTCCGGTCCAAAGGACGAGTACTCGATCTTCGAGGTCGCGACGCCCTTCGTGTTGATGTACTGACCCACGCTGAACGCGCGTTCGAAACCGAGGTGATAGTTCGTCTTGAAGTTCGACTTCTTGATCGGATCCGTGTCGGTGAATCCCGCGAGGCGGAGATGCTTCTCGGGAAACTTCTTCTTGATCTCGCTCGCAACTTTGTCGAGCGTCTTCTTCGCCTCTGGGCGGAGCGAAGCCTTGCCAGAGTCGAAGAGCACGTCGCCTTCGATCGTCAGCGTGAGCACGCCGTTCTCCATGTCCGCTGTCACGCCCTCGGGCAGATCGAGCTTCGGCATGGTCTCCGTGGACTGCGTGTTTGCCGCGAGCGGAGCTTGCTCGGTTGACTTTGTCTGCAGCGATGCGATCTCTTGATCGAGGCGGCGACGCTCTTGCTCACTCTGGTCGAGCGCGTTGCGAGCCTCGTCACGCTCAATGGTGAGTTGCGCGTTGGAATCCTTGAGCATGGTGAGCTCATCCTTCTGCGCGCTGTTGCAGCCGCCGAGGAATGATCCCGCGGCGAGCGCCGTGAGAAGGACGGTACGGAAACGAATAGTCGTGCCTGTCATGAGAGTGGCATCCCTTCCAGTGTGGAGGCTGCGCGGGCCGGTCGAGGCTCCATCCTCGGCTCATCGCCCGCGGCACGCATTTCACCGTTGGTCGTTCGGTTGTGCAAGTTGTGCGGGCGGTCGTCTTCGCAGATTTTCAGTTTCGACTCCCTCCCGCGGCGCGAGCAGGGAAACCGCCGATTCGATCCCAAGGGCGAATCCGTCGATCGCCGCAACCACTGCACCGCGTGCCACGACGAAGAGAATCGCCGCGACTGCGAGGTGGGGACCGAAGGGAATTTCGCGTTGGAAAAACGTGTTGAACCGCCGCATTACAAGCGCCAGAATCGCCCAGAAGATGGCGATGAAAACCGCGACGAAAAACGCGAGAACTGCGACCTTCCATCCAAACGCAGCGCCAACCGCTGCCTGAAGATGCACGTCGCCAAGCCCCATCGCTTCCCGGCCAAAGCCAAGTGAGCCAAGGATTCGAACCGCCCACACCAAAGCTCCGCCAGCGATCCATCCAATCATCGAGCCGCCGAGGAGCGTCATCGGTTGGCAAACGGTCTCCTGGGAGGTGTAGCCGAGAAGTCCAGCGAGCACGCATGCCACGCCCGCGCCGGCGATGCCAGGAAGAATGAAGAGGAGTTCAGCGACCATCTCGCGACGGGCATGCGGGTAGGCACCGCCATCGTCACCCTCTTTCACGAATTCGTTCCAGTCGGCGAAGCTCGCGCGCAGGCGACCGGTCGAGACGAGCCACCGCGAGACACCAAGACCGAGCAACATCCCCACTGCTCCGAACGTCACCGTCCAACTCGCGACAGGAATGGGCACAAACTCCCGGAGCCCGCGCGATTCGGGAAGGAAGCCCTGCGCGAGCCAGCCGACGAAGGCGATGATCGTGACCGTCGTCGGAATCTCAACCGGGATCAGCATGGTCTTCGCATCAACAAGTGTCATGGCGACCAGTCCCGCGATTGCCAGAACGGTGAGCACAAATGCAGGCCACGAACGACCGAACCCCTGAAGGTGCCACCACGGGCTCGCAGCATCGCCAAGCAGGGTGCCGGGGAAACGGTCGAAGGGAGCGTAAAACGCGAGAAAGGCCGCGAGAAACAAGCACGCGACCAAAAACTCAATCAGCGGATATTGGATGCTGATCTTGACGCGGCATGCGCGACAGCGTCCACGCAACAAGAACCACCCGATGATTGGAAGGTTCTCGCGCCATGAAAGCTGATGCCCGCAGCGCGGACAGCGCGAGGGCGGTGTCACCACCGACTGCCCGGTCGGCAACCGCCAGACGAGGACGTTGAGGAAACTCCCAACGCAGGCACCGAAGAGAAAGACGAAAAGGCCGCCCATGAGCACGGGTGCCCAGATCGCAAATTGGAGTTGAGCGTCGGGATCAAACATCGGCGTGGGTCAGCCGCGTCAGCGCGGCGAAGTGCTTCCTTGCTCGAGTTCGCCAAGCGACATCTCGCGCACCGTCGTCTCCGCGGTGTCTAGCAACGCCTTGCAATGTCGAAGCAACTGCTCGCCACGGCGGTAGGACGCGAGACTTGCCTCGAGACCAATGTCACCTTGCTCAATCGACTCGACAAGCGCCTCGAGTTCCCTCACCGCCTGCTCGTAATCCAACGCGGCAATCGCGGGATCGATCACTCCCGCGGCGCCGTCGCTTTTCTCCGAGATCGTTGCGTCTTTCTTCTTCGCCATGGGGTTCCTTTCGCGCCAGCACGCTTGTTTGCGCGGGGGGTACTTGACGTTTGTATCACGTTCCGAAGAGCGAATCCGCTGGACCGGGTGCATCAGCGCGTCGGATGCCGAGTTCAACCCGCACCGGCACCATCCCATCGACCACCTGCAAGTCGAGCCTTTCGCCATCACGCGCCGCTGCCATCGAGCGCACAAGGGTTCCGTCGGCAGAGGTCACGATCGCGTATCCACGTTGAAGGGTTTCTTCCGGGCCAGCGGAGCGAAGGCGCCGTTCAAGATTCGCGATCGCGCCGCGCTCGCGAACGATGCGCTGGGCACTCGCGCGCAAAAGGCGCGGACGGAGCGCAGCGAGTGACGCGCGGGCTGCGGCGGCGCGCGCGGCTGGCGCGTTGGAGGCGAGGCGGGCAGCGATGCGTTCGAGCGCATAGCGTTCGGAGGCGAGCGCATCGGCAGTCGCGCGACGAAGGCGATTGGCAAGACCGTGCACGGCCTGGCGTGCGCGCGCAATGCGGAGGGCAGGCGACGTAAGCGCGGGCGCGCGCTCGAGACGGGCGACGCCTTCGCGCTTTGACTGTATTGACCAACGCATCGCGTTGACCAGATCGCGCCTCATGCGCTCACAGTGCTCGATGAGCGCAGACGTATCAGGTAAGAGCAGCATGACTGCCTGCGTCGGCGTGCTTGCGCGACGATCCGCGACGAGTTCGATCACACTCGTGTCCACTTCGTGACCGATGGCTGCGACGAGTGGAAGGTGCATAGCAAACGCAGCCTCAGCGACGATGCGTTCGTTGAAGGCCCAAAGGTCTTCGCGCGATCCGCCGCCGCGTGTCACGATGACAGCATCGAGCGCAAGTTCGGCGCGACGCGCATCGAGCGCCCGCAACGCGCGGGCAACCTCAATCGCAGCGCCCTCGCCCTGCACCCGAACATCGACAACAATAAACTCGACTCCCGCGCGTCGTTCCATCGCGGTTTTGAGGACATCTTGCAGTGCCGCACCGTTGGCACTCGTCACCACCGCGACGCGTCGCGGATTGGCCGGCAGCGCCTTCTTCCGCTCGTCAAGAAAGTAGCCTCTTTCGCGGAGTTCCTTGACCAATTGCTGGAACTTGAGTTCGAGCGCCCCAACGCCTTGCGGCTCAAGCCGGGTTGCGTAAAGTTGCGTACGCCCCTGTGCGGCGAAGTGCCCAATTTTCCCCGTAACCACCACCGCGTCGCCTTCGCGCGGATCGAATGCGACACGCGCGGCGTCGCTGGCCCACATGACACAGGACAGCACCGATTTCGCATCTTTTACTGAGAAATACCAGTGATTTCGCTTGGAGAGGTTCGCAATCTCGCCCTGCACGCGGAACGAACCGCGCATCCCATCTTCAAGCGTCCGCGCGACGAGTTCGTTGAATGCAGTAACCGAGATCTCGGAGGTTGCCACGCGCGTCGGTTGGGAATCGTGATCGATACGCTGCGGCGGTAGCTCGCTCGGCGCTGCGGGTTCCGTCGGCCGCGTCGGAGAAGGCGTGGGGTCGAACAACCCACCCTCGAACAGGTTGCCGCGCGCGCGATTCGGGTCGAAGGGTGGCCGTTTCACAGATTCGTATAGTACGGTCTGCCCTGCAACAGTGCGGCTCCGAGCGCGGGGTACGCGCGACGCGGAGAATCATGTGCAGCGAATCAAGCCTCGATGGCATCCGACAACAGAGACATCCTCACAACATCAATCGAAGCGATTCCTGGAGTCACCGAACTCCGGAAGCGTGCGTTTGCTGAACTTGGTGTGCGAACCGTCGCGGACCTCTTGGGCCACTTTCCTTTCCGCATTGAGGCGGAGCACGGCGAAAACTCAATCGAATCGCACATCGCTGTACTTTCGGCGAAGCCGGACGCGGAGCAAAGTGCGAACATCGCGATTCGAGGAACGATTGCCGCATCGAAAACGGCATTCGGACGGAGACCGCGTATCGAAGCCACACTCGAGGACGGCACCGGGACCGCACGACTTGTCTTTTTCAATATGCCGTGGATGCGCGGGAAGCTTCACCCTGGCCGCCAGGGCATTGTCGAGGGCAAGGCGAAACTTGAGCGCGGATACCTTGAGGTTGTCAATCCGAAGTGGAGCGATGTTGCTGAAGGTGCTGTCGTTCAAGCGCGGAGTGATCGCATGCGTGCGGTGTATCCGTCGTCAGAGGCACTTCCATCGCGCACGATTGAGCAGACACTCGGACGAGTGCTCGCCCACGCATGCGCCGCAATTGTGGAACTACTTCCTGAGGAATACCTCGCAAGCCGCGGATTGCGAGGACTTCAGGATGCGTATCGCGGGATGCACGCGCCGCTCGATGATTCCGATTTTTCCTCGTCGCGAACGCGACTTGCCTACGACGAATTGCTGACGCTGCAACTTGCGGTCGCTATCAAGCGGCGCATGCGAACGGCGCAGGGCGCACCCGCGCTTCCGATCGGCGCATCGGTCGAACGGGAGATTCTCACGCGCTTTCCCTTCGAATTCACACCTGACCAACTCAAGACCTTTCGTGAAATTGCAGGCGATCTCTCCGACACTCGACCGATGAATCGACTGCTTCAAGGCGATGTTGGTGCGGGAAAAACGGCAGTCGCACTTGCCGCCATGCTTGTTGCGGTCACCAACCGACATCAAGCCGCGATGATGGCACCAACGGAATTGCTTGCCGAGCAACACTTCGCTTCGCTTTCGCGATTTCTTGTCGGAACAAATGTTCGTGTTGGCCTGTTGACCGGAAGTCTTCCCGCTGGTGAGCGAGCGCTCGTGCGCGATCTCATTGAAAGTGGACAACTCGACATCGTGGTAGGTACCCACGCGCTTCTGACCGGCGATGTGCGATTCAACGCACTCGCGCTTGCTGTGATCGATGAGCAACACCGATTTGGAGTCGCACAACGCGCCGAGTTGCGTGGCCGGGCGCCTGCTGGACAAACGCCGCACATGTTGGTCATGACGGCAACGCCGATTCCACGCACATTGTCGCTTACGGTTTATGGCGACCTCGATATCTCGACGATCGCACATCGGCCGAAAAATAGGGCTCCCGTTCATACGCGCGTCCTCAGCGTGTCGCGTGCCGACGACGCATACATCTTCGCCAAGGAGCGCATTGATCGCGGCGAGCAGGTTTTCATCGTCGTCCCTGCCGTCGAGGAATCGGACATTGGACTTAAGGATGTGGGTAGTCATCTCGAGGCCCTCCAATGCGGAGCACTCGCTGGAGCGCGTCTCGCTGGAATGCACGGGCGTATGAAGCGTGAAGAGCGCGATGCTGTGATGGACCGCTTCCGCGCAGGCGAGATCGACGCGCTCGTTGCAACGGTCGTGATTGAAGTTGGTGTCGATGTCCCCAACGCAACGGTGATGGTGATCGAACACGCAGATCGCTTCGGACTCGCGCAACTCCACCAGTTGCGTGGACGTGTCGGCCGCGGTCCGAAGGGTGGTGTATGTGTTCTGATCGCTGATCCAACAACAGACGATGGCCGAGCGCGGCTCGAAGCGATTCGTTCAACCGATGACGGATTCCGCATCAGCGAGCTCGATCTTGCTATACGCGGACCCGGCGAACTTTTCGGCGCAAAGCAAAGCGGCCTCCCTCCGTTCAAAGTGGCGGATCTCTCCAAGGATCTCGGCCTCCTCGAACGCGCGCGACGCGATGCGACCGATTGGATCGCGCGTAGCCCACTGCTTGCGGGCGACGGCGAGCATCTGCTCCGCCGCCGCGTGCTTGACACGTACGGCGAGGCGCTTGGGCTCGGGGATGTGGGATAAAAGGGATGTGGGATAAAAGGGATGTGGGATAAAAGGGATGTGGGATCGTTTTGCGCGTTGGTTCGCGAGTTCGATTATCGCTTCGTTCGGCGCCACGCCTCGAGCGCATCCGCGCCGAGCGCGTTGAGGCACTGCGATTTCGGCAGCCAGCCACGCTGTGCGGTGAGGACTCCAAAACGGAGTTCATCAAAATCCTCGCGACGGTGGACATCGCAATCGATCGCGATCATGCAGCCCGCATCGGCCGCGGCCCGCACATGAACATCGCGTAGATCAAGCCGCACATGATGACTGTTGAGTTCGAGCGCAGTCCCATGCTCTTTCGCAGCGGCATAGAGCTCGTTCATCGATGGCTCGAGACCTGGGCGACCGTTGACGATACGACCGGTGGGATGACCAATCACATGGACGAGCGGATGACGGATTGCCCTCAGGAGTCGATCGGTTGCGATACGCGACTCTTGCTTGAGTGCAGCATGAGGACTTGCAACAACCCAATCGAGCTCAGCAAGGAGCGTGTCGTCATAGTCGAGTGCTCCATCGGAGAGAATGTCGACCTCACTACCAGCCCAAATCCGCATGTTGGGAAATCGTGATCGCGCCTCGTGAATCGCTTGAATGTGTGCGCGAAGCCGAACCTCATCGAGTCCATTCGCTTGAAACTGGCTCTTCGAGTGATCGGTGATGGCGATGGTGTGAAATCCGCGGCGCGCAGCCTCCGTGACAAGTTCATCGATCGACATCGCCCCATCTGAAGCCGTGGTATGCGAGTGAAGTTCGCTCTTGATGTCGGTGATCGCGACAAACTCTGCGCGGTTCGCGCCTCGCAAGAACACATCGATCTCGCCGCGATCCTCGCGCATCGTCGGCGGAATCCAATCCACTCCGAGCGCCTCGTAAACTGCGCGTTCGTCATCCGATGCAACCGCGGTCGCACCCTCGAGGGCCTTGCCGTCCGCGCCACTCGGAAACAAGCCGTACTCGTTGAGTCGAAAGCCCATCGAGATCGCGCGCTCACGGAGCCGCACATTGTGCTCTTTACTTCCGGTGAAATACTGCAAGGCTGCGCCGAAACTTTCGCGCGGAACGACGCGAAGATCGACTTGCACCCCGTTTGTCGTCTGCACGCTTGTCTTGGTCTCTCCGCTTGCGAGCACCTTTGCGACCTCAGGCCGGGCACGAAACGCCGCCATTAGCCCAGGAACATCCGTCGAGCATGCCAGAATGTCGATATCGCCGATCGTCTCCTTTCCGCGCCGAAGACTGCCCGCAAACGCAACTCGTTCAACAAAGGGCAACTTCGCAAGTTCGGAAACCAACGCCTCTGCAATTGGTGAAGCCTCACCAATCCGGATACGCCCGCGCGCGCTCTCGGCAAACGCGATCGACTCCTTCATGTTTTCAATCGTCTTCGGTCCCATGCGCGGCAACTTTCCGACCGCACCAGATTCAATCGCACCTTTCAACGTCGTGAGGTCAACGACCGCGGCTTCTGTCCAAAGTGTGCGCGCCGTTTTTGGGCCGATACCCTGGATCGAAAGCACTTCCTTGAGACCAGAGGGAACCTGCGCGCGCAATTCCTCAAGTTCGGACATTGTCGCCGTCTTGCCGAACTCAACGATTTTCGCCGCAGTTGATGCGCCGAGCCCATCAATCTCTTTGAGCGCCGCAAGTTCCATTGTGCACGCTTCGCCAGCGAGGCCTTCGACAGCGCGGGCAGCCTTGCGGAAAGCATTGACTTTGAAAACGTTTGCTCCGAGGATTTCGGAGAGAACAGCAAGTTCTTCGAAGAGTGCTGCAACTTCTGCGTTCGATGGCATCGCCTGAAGATATCAGGCTCGCGTCGCAAGCACCGCGAGGACGAGTTCGGCTGTCCGCGCGGTACCGCCCTGCTCGCGTCGGATCGTTTCGCGTGCGCGGAGCGCGATTTCCGCGCGCCGCCGAGGATCCGCGAGCAGTTCGCTTAGTGCAGATGCAAGCGATTCGCGGTCGACTTGCAAAATGCCACCCGACTTCAGAAACGCCTCGACAACATCACGGAAATCAGCAACGCGAGGGCCGATCACGACTGGCTTTGCGAGACTCGCGGGTTCGATCGGATCGCTTCCGTAGAGCTTTCCAAAACTACGCCCCATCACGACAACATCTGCAAGCGCGTAGGCCATACGGAGTTCGCCGATCGTGTCGAGCACAAAAAATCGCGTATCGGCAGTCACGCCCTCACCTGGATTCACTTGTCGTGAGCGACGCACACATCCCGGCAAATTGGCTGCAACCCCGTCAAACCACTCGGGCTTTCGGGGCGCGATGATCAGCCGTGCGCCGTCAGGAAGTGCCTCGCGGAGGAGCAACTCCTCGCCAGGCTCCGTACTTCCAGCGACGACAAGTGGGACACCCTTCGGCACTCCGAGGTCTGTCCGCAACTTCGCAGCGCCTGGAACATCGTCAGCCAACGCAATCGAGTCCCATTTCATGTTTCCCGAAACGACGACTTCCGGAGCACCGAGTTCCGCGAAGCGGTCCGCGTAGACACGATTCTGCGCAAGCACGATTCCTGCGCGGGCAAACATCCCAGTCACAAATCGTCGAACGCGACGGTAGCGAACAATCGATCGGTCGCTCAGCCGTCCATTGACAACAATCACCGGAATCTCACGCGACTCCGCGAGACGCGTCATGTTCGGCCACAACTCAAGCTCGACGAGTAGGAGCAAATCGGGCTCGATGCGATCAAACCAATTCCGCATGGCAAAGGTGAAGTCGAATGGCGTGCGAACCACGGTATGCGATGCGCCAAAGATCGACATTGCGCGTGAGAAACCCGTGTCGGTGGTAACACTTATGACAAGCTCGGGCCGAAGCCGATCTGCGGCGAGTCGCTCAACAAGTCCGCGGATCGCGTTCACTTCTCCCACTGATACAGCATGCAGAAGGACGCGCGGTCGAGCGGTGCGGCGCAGAATGAGTCCCGCACCGAGTCGTGCGGACCAGTCTGTTTTGATCTTTCCGGTGACGATCATCCGTACGAGCCAAATCGGCGAAGTCACGAGCACAGCAATGAAGTAGCAAAAATCCGTCGCGATACAGGCGAATCGATGAAGGCGTGGAGCCTTGTTCGTACCCGCATTGGGCGCGTTGCTTTCGCTCGTTTGATGCTGATCGGCGTCGACGTTCACTTGAGGTTCTTCGCCATTGCCGCGAGCCACTTGACGCTCTGGGTTCCCTCGGCGAGATCAACGACACGCCCCTTCGAGTCGACGTAAAGCGTCTTCGGAATGGATGACGATGCGTTGATTCGACGGATGAAATCCATGAAATCCGGCGTTGACATGAACTCTGCTTCGTTGGCCGCATTGGATTTGAGGAAGTTTTTCACAAGCCCCGCCCCCGTGTCCACACTCACGCCAATGACTGCGACGCGTTCGGGCATCGTTCCCTTCAGCGCATGGACATTCGCTCGATTGACGCGGCATGGGCCGCACCACGAAGCCCAAATCTCAATGATCATGGGCCGACCAGCAAACTTCGAGAGCGCAACATCGTTTCCTTCGAGATCGCGTACAACGAGCTTGTGCACCGGACCGAGTTTCACTTGTTCGACAGCGGCATCGGCCGTCAACGTTGCAGACTCTGACGACGGATTGGGCGTCGGCGCTGCTGATACGACGGGTGAAGGCGCGATCGGCGGTATAGGTGCGGTCGATTCCGCCGCACTCGCCATCGGCGTTGCCGCGTCGTGTTTGCAACCGACGGCAATGATCGAAATCACAAGGAAGATGCCGACACAGGCTCGATGCATCGCGTCAGAATAGCCGACCGTGACAACTGCGTCGAAACCCTTTCAACATCCCGCAAGAAACCGATGGCTGGTCGCGCTCGACACCGGAGGGACGTTTACCGATGTGATTGCAGTTTCGCCGGATGGCATCATCACCCGCACGAAAGTGCCATCCGATGGTTCACTCTCCGCAACGGTTCGACGGCGAAGTGGCAGACGGCTGGAGATCTCTCCAGCCGCGCGGCTCGAACTACCCGATGGATTTCTCGATGGCTGGGAACTTTGTACACACAGCGCTTTAGGCGAGCGCACGGAAGCCTCGATTGATCGGCAGGTGGGCAACACGCTTCTCCTATCGCGCGTGGCGCGCATCGTGGAGGGCGCCTCGATCCGGCTCGTACTCCGTTCGACGACGATCGACGCGCCACGACTCGGTATCCATCTCGCGACAAAAACCCCGCTGCGTGGCCTGCTTCCGCCGATCGAACTTCGACTTTCCACCACGCGCGGCACCAATGCGCTGCTCGAAGGCCGCGGCGCAAGAGTTGGGGTGCTCGTGTCCGCGGGGCTTGAAGGCGTCGTCGAAATTGGCGACCAGACGCGAGATGATTTGTTCGCGCGCGTACCGATGAGGCCTCAACCGATCGCCACGGCAGTCTGCGCGATTTCGGAACGCTCAAACGCTCGCGGCGCATGTCTCCTTTGTGCCGACGACAGCGATATCGCGCGGGCTGCCACGCTGCTTGCGACTGCGAATTGTGAGACGATTGTCGTGAGTCTCGCACACGCGCTCGCGGATCGTTCGCGCGAACAGGTCATCGCCGCCACCCTGCGAACACTCGGTTGGCGCGCGACTGCTGCCGCGGATATCGCACCGCATCCTCGGCTGATCACCCGGACGGAGACCGCAACGGTCCACGCACGGCTTGAGCCCATTCTTGACCATTTCATTCGCGATGCACGCGCGTCTGCTGGTGAAGCGCCGGCCTTCGTGTTCACGTCCGCTGGAGTTCTTCAGCGCGCGGAACGATTGCTTGCGCGCGACACGCTTCTCTCCGGACCCGCCGGCGGCACGCGCGCAGTCGCCGAAGTCGCGCGTCGGCATGCAATCGGGCATGCAATCGGTTTCGACATGGGTGGAACAAGTTCGGACGTCTCGCGCGTTACCAACGGTGCGGTATCACTCCGCGCAGAATCACGCATTGGTCGCGCGACCGTGGCTGCCCCAAGTATCGCCATCGACAGCGTTGCTGCCGGAGGCGGATCGATTTGTAGCGTGCGCGATGGAGCGTGTGAAGTGGGCCCTGAAAGTGCCGGTGCGAATCCCGGGCCCGCGTGTTACGGCCGAGGCGGTCCACTCGCACTGTCTGATGTGAATCTTCTTGCCGGCCGTTTCGTTTCCGATTTCGAGTCGATCGCTCTCGAACGCACACCTGCCGAGGCGCTGTTACAGGTGGCGGCCGAAGACCGTGGCATGACAGAAATCGGCACGATGCATGCGTTTCTTGATATCGCGAATACACGCATGGCACTCGCGATCGAAAATCTCTGCGTGCGTGACGGTGTGGATGTGGTCGGTCACGCGCTCATCGCTTTCGGTGGCGCGGGTGGGCAGCACGCGTGCCCAATCGCTGAGCGACTCGGTATCGACCAAATCATCTTTCCGCGCTTCGCTGGATTCCTCTGCGCACAAGGCGTACTCAATGCGACCCCTGCCCGGTTTGCCGTGCGTCCACTACTCGTGCCGCTTCTTGGAAATGAGGCGTTGTTTGCTCTCGCCTGCGAGGAGGCCGTCGACGAAGCACGCGACGAACTCGAGGCCGACACGGGCGAACGCGGAGAATGCGCGACGGTCACCGTGCGCCTCAGGCTGCTCGGACAAGAAGCTTCAATCGAGGTTCCGTATGGGACCATTCCCGATATGACGCAGGCATTTCAGCAGCGATTTGAAGTACTTTTTGGATATGCGCCCCCACCGCGTGCCATTGAGGCAGAGCAACTTCTTGCTCAGGTTGCTGCGCGCGAAGCTTTACGAGTCGACGAGCTTCAGTACGACACGCCGTCCGACAGTTTCGCGCGCGCATATGACACTGTGGAAATGCTCTCGAATGGTGCAGTGGTACGGACCCCGATCTTCGCGCGCGCATCACTTGCTGCTGGCCGCACCATTGAGGGACCAGCACTGATCCTTGATGTCGGCGAGACCGTGGTGATCGATGTCGGTTGGCGGGCGGAGATTGATCGGACCGGCGACATCGTCGCGCGGCGCGTGGCATGCGCCGCAAGTGATCCGACTACGACGCCCGAACCTGGCGACGAGGTTTTTGCCGCGAGACTCGAGTCGATTGCACTTGGAATGGGCCATCTTCTTGAGCGCACCGCGCTCAGTCCAAACATTCGTGATCGGCTCGATTTCTCGTGCGCGATTCTCGATCACGATGGAAATCTTGTCCAAAATGCTCCGCATCTCCCAGTGCATCTCGGCGCACTCGGAGTGTGCGTGCGTGGTGTCGCGCGCGAGCTAGAGCTTCGCGAAGGCGACATCGCGGTGACCAACCACCCCGCTTTTGGCGGGTCACATCTGCCTGATGTCACAACGGTGGCACCGGTGTTCGTAGACGGGATGCGCGTCGCCTATGTCGCCGTTCGCGCGCACCATGCAGAGATCGGCGGGACGCGTCCTGGTTCGTTCCCTCCTGATGCGCGCACACTTGCGGAGGAAGGCGTGGTACTCGCGCCATTCGTAGCAGTGCGCGGGGGCGATCTCGATGTTGAGGGAACACGCGCGCGATTCGCACTCGGCGCATTTCCATCGCGAAATCCAGATGAAAACCTCGCAGATCTTTCTGCACAGATCGCAGCAACGCGACATGGGACAGCAGCAGTCGCAAAGCTTGCCCGCGCATGCGGTCGTGACGAATTTTCCGCTCGCTGTGCGAGCGAACTCGAGCGCGCCTCGCGAGCACTGCATGCACGCGTCTCGCGTTGGCCGCATGAAACGCGTCACGCGGAGCGCTTTCTTGACGACGGTACGCCTATTCGCGTGCGCATCGCCCGAAAAAACGATCGACTCACGATCGACTTCTCAGGCTCGGGCCCCGTGCACCAAGCGAATTTCAATGCGCCACGCGCTGTGACCCAAGCCGCCACGCTCTACGCGCTGCGACTCTTGATCGACGAACCGGTTCCGATGAACGAAGGGCTTCTTCGTGCGATCGATCTTGTCATACCCGAAGGGATTCTGAACCCGCCATTCGAACGCGATCCGCTTCGCTGCCCCCCGGTGGTTGCTGGAAATGTCGAGACCAGTCAATCCGTGGTGGCAGTGCTTCTCGATGCACTCGGACTCGTCGCGGAAAGTCAGAGCACGATGAACAATGTGCTGTTCGGCAATCACACTGTGAGTATCTACGAAACACTCGGCGGAGGCGCGGGCGCAGGACCGCGAGATGAAGTGCGAGATGAAGTGCGAGATGTATCGCAAGATCATTCGCAATCAACACACGCGACGCCTGCAAAACATGGCGCGAGTGCGGTCCACGTCCACATGTCAAACACTCGACTCACGGATATTGATGTGCTCGAGCGGCGTGCGCCGGTCATTATTCGCGAGTTTCGCATCCGTCGAGAATCAGGCGGTGAAGGTGCGGGGCGCGGCGGCGATGGGATGGTGCGTAGTTACGAGTTTCTCGCGCCCATCTCGCTCTCTTTCTTTGGATCGCGCCGAGTACACGCACCACGGGGAATAAACGGCGGAGGACCAGGCGCATGCGGCGTAGAACTTCTCTGTCGCACGGGTGACTCATGCTTCACAGCGCTCACCGGAGGTGTGCACGCGCTTGAACTTCGCGCCGGCGACCGATTTACCGTTGAAACGCCGGGAGGCGGCGGATTCGGCGCCCCACTTGAAACCAGTGTTATGTCCGCTGCGGGACACGTGCCGGAAGATTGATCCGCTCGATCGAGACCGCGAGTCCGCGCGCGAGATCGATCTCGACAAGCGCTCCTTGCACCGCTTCGCCTCCGCTACCCATGTCGAAGGGAATGTGGACGCCGGTTGTGAAGTGCTTGAGCACGGCTTCCGTTCGCCGACCGATGACTGAGTCATGGGGACCGGTCATGCCAACATCCGTCTGAAACGCTGTTCCACCCCGAAAGATCCGCTCATCCGCGGTCGGAACATGTGTGTGCGTACCAAGCACCGCGGCCACGCGACCATCGAGATGGCGACCGATCGCGGCCTTTTCGCTCGTGACTTCCATGTGAGCCTCAACGATCACGATGGGATTCCGTTCAGGCATCGCGGCCAACAGTTGGTCGGCGCACTCAAATGGATCATTCGCCTGAATGGATGCAATGTTGATGCGACCGAGCAGTGTGAACACGAACACATCCCGGGGACAACGCGCATCGGCCGGGATCCGGATAAGTTTCTTTCCTGGGGTGCGCGCGGAGAGGTTCGCCGGCCTCGAGACCGCCTTCGTGGGATCGTCAAGCAACGGAATGATCTTGTGCTCCCGGAAAGCATGGTCGCCAAGCGTGCACGCGTCGACCCCGAGCCGTCGAAACTGCTCGAACAACTCAGGTGTGAGACCAGACCCATTTCGGGCATTCTCGGCGTTTGCGATGATCCGGTCGGGGCGAAACCGCTCGCGAAGGATCGGCAACTGCTGCTCCAAAGCCATGCGACCAGGAGCGCCGTTGATGTCGCCGAGGAACGCGATGCGCACGGTGGCCGATGTTGCCGCGGATGCCATAGACGAGCAGGGTACAAACACCCAATCGGATGGGTTGAACTCATCTGGTTTGCGAAATGCAACACCTCGCACTTGATTCTGCGAAGATCCTGTTACACTTCGACCTCTCAAGTACTTTGAACCGGGCGGAAACCTTGCCAAAGGTTTTCGCGAAAGTTCGAGACTGGTTCTTGGTTGGGGCCACGGCCCCGACTCGAAAACCGAACTCAATCAGCGCACCTACAGATCTTTTCACGCGGATTTCGTTTGAAATCGTCTAGGTCGCTTCGTGCGAAGAACTGCTCTTGCTCACACTCGGAGTTACGAGCTCGGAGTTTCGAGCTCGGAGTTTCGAGCTCGAAGGCTACGAGCTCAAGGGCTACGAGCTCAAAGGCTACGAGCAGCGCAAATAGTCGCACAGTCAATTTCGGGACGTCTGCCATCATTCGGTGGAGATTCCGAATCTTCTTTCGGGCCATCTTTCGGGCTCGTCCCATCTTGCCCCCGCGTCAAGCAACCTCACGGACCGCCGCAACGGACTTGAGTAATGCGAGAGTAACGCGAGAGTAATGCGAGCGAGGGTCATGCGAGCGAGTTCCTTTAGGCATGGTCGTTCAGGCGGGGCATTCAAGCAGCAATTCTCATGATCACTCCAACGATGTACACCCAAGGCATGCAAGTCAAGCACCGTCAACGGCCCGAATGGGGTACCGGATCGGTGAACCGGATCGAGGCGCTCACGCGAGCGGGGATTCGCGATCAACGACTTTGGATCAAGTTCACCAACGCCGGACTCAAGACCCTTCTCGCAAGTGGCGCAGATCTTGAAATTCTTGAGGGAACCGGAGTCGCCGAGTACACCTTTGCTGCCCGCGAGAACGCTTCAGAAGGCGGTTGGCTCGGACAGATTTCGAAGAAGCGTCCAGAGCAGGCGATGTCGGAGCTTCCACCGGACGCGACCGATCCGTTTCTGACTCCAGAGCGCCGTCTCAAGTACCTGCTCACGCTCTATCGATTTGATGGCGCGACCAAGCTGATCGACTGGGCGGTCGCACAATCCGGCCTTGATGATCCCCTTTCGCGCTTCAATCGCACCGAGCTTGAGTCCTTTTACAAAGACTGGGCGCGTGATCGCGACGTCGCCCTCCATCGCCTCGTGACAGAGTTCCGGCACCGACGCGAGCCGGTCGATGCGTTCCTTGCCGACGCGCCGCGCGCGGCTCTTGCAACACTTCAGCGCTTCGAACGCGCTCGCTAAAGCCGATCGAGTGAGTTCGTCCTGTAGCGCGTTTTACAGCGCGTGTTGCAGCGTGTGTTGCATGCGTGTGTTGCATGCGTGTGTTGCATGCGCGCCACACTTGTGCATCAGATCGCACGATTGAACCTCAATTTGGAACACGTGGGAGGGCAGGTCCAGAAATCTACGCCGCTGCGCTGACTTTTGATGTTGTAGCGGATCGTTCCTCTTCCTTGGCATGCTGGTTGCGAAGTGGTTTTCGCCGCGTCACTCGCAGCAACGAACGCACAACCAAAGAGGAGAATGAGCCATGGACGAGAACAACTTCCAAGACAAGATGAACCAGATCCTCGATCGCATTCGCGAATTGCCCGCGGGGCAGGCCCCAGCTGCAACCGAGTCCGCGGACAGCACCGCTGCCCGTCGAGAGCGCGTTCAGAGCTCAGTCAATGAACTGCAAGACGCACTCGATTACCTCCGGCTCAGCGTGAAGTACCTCGTCTTCGACCTCGAGGCGACCCGCCGCGAGAATGCCTACCTCCGCCGGATGATCGAACAGTCGAACCGGGAGCGTGAGCGCAACAACAAGCCCGACGAGTCGCGCGACGAAGAACGCCCCGATTTCGGTGGCAATGGTTGGGAGTAACGCGACTCAGACGCGCTCAACGAAACTGCAACGAAACTTCGACGATACGAAGAGAATGAAAATCAAGCTCATAGGGTGGAGAGAAGGGACGGGAGGCTGAAGGAAAGCGCGTGCATGAGGAGCATCGCGCAGAGTCAAGCGTCGAGAAGGATCGACGCGGACTCTGACAAGAATCATGGGGTGTCCCCGTGAGCGACCGGAACGACGGCGCGCTCACCATGAAGTTGTGGGAAATTCTGCCTGAGGGGCGAATTTCCCGCAAAGGGCCGATCCGAGAGCAGCCGAACCACACGTGGGTTCGGCTGCTTTCATTGAGGGGAATCCAAAGCACATGGACGCCGCGGAAGAGCGACGGCTCGAGTTTCACGGCAGTACTACTGGCTAAACGCGCGCAGCATCGACGACTCCTCGTCGGTGAAATAGTGGTCTGGTGCAAGTTCGAGAAGTGCGCGCGCGTGCGCGCGTTGCCGCTGCACACTCCATGCGTTCGCCTGTGCGCGCTCGACAAGCAGGCCAAGGAGGAGCGAAACACTCGAAGCTCCGTACGGGCCGCTTGGTTGACCCGTCTCAAAGATTCGTTGTGGTCGCTCACGCGGCGCGCGAGATCGGTCGGCTCTCGAAGCGTCATCCGAAAATGTATTGTCGTCGTGGTTTGGATTTTTCATCGGAGTATCGCTGCGAAATCGCCCCCGCGCTCGCAGCGGATTGGCTACGCGACCAGTGCATCAAGGTTCTCGGTTTGGCTACAGTGCACTGAGAATGGACGAACCAACTTCCTCATCCACGCGAAAGTCTGAGGCTGCGCATCTCGCAGCACTTGATATCGATTCGCTTGGATTCCGATACGACAGCGGCTTCGAACTCCGCCTCCCTGCGCTCCAACTCAGCCCTGGCGAGGAGATGCTCCTCGTCGGCCGATCCGGCTGCGGGAAGAGCACACTTCTTCAACTCATCGCTGGACTTCTTGACCCCTCCGCTGGCCATATTCGTATCGGCGGAACAGATGTCCACGCACTCCGAGGCGCGGCACGCGACCGCTTTCGCGGCCGTTCGATCGGAATGGTCTTTCAGACCTTTCATCTCCTCCAGGGATTCACTGCGAGAGAGAATGTGCTCATCGCACTCCTCATGAGTCATGTCGCGAAAGCGGAATGGCAGGTGCGCGCGGAATCGCTGCTCCGGTCACTCGGAATCGACCGACTCGACGCCCTCGCCGAAGAGCTTTCAATCGGTCAGCAGCAACGGGTTGCCATCGCCCGCGCCCTTGCATGTCGGCCCACGCTTGTTCTTGCCGATGAGCCGACAGCCTCACTGGACCCTGAGAACGCGCTGAATGCGGTGCGCGTCCTTCGCGACGCGTGTCGCGAGCAGGGCGCTGCGCTCCTTGTCGTCTCGCACGATCCCTCTTTGGAGCAACACTTCGTGCGACGCGAACGGCTTGATGCACTTACGAAGCCGCAGTCCGCGCACAAAGGAGCCGCGTCATGAACGACTTTTCCATCGTCCTCCGTAGTCTTCGCGTGCGCGCATTCTCGACTGGAATCGTGCTCACGCTCGTTGCGATCAGCGCAGGACTCCTGCTTGCCATTCTTTCGCTCCGCACCGCAGGCGAGCGGGCCTTCGAGCGCGGCACCGGCAACGCGCATCTCCTTGTCTCAAAGGATGGCAGCCCGCTTGTGAGCGTGCTCAACGGGCTCTTCTACGCGAATCCGCCGAAAGCACCAATCGATGGAGCGAAACTCGCAGAACTTCGCGCTTCGTTTCCGTGGGCGATGTTTGTGCCGACAGCGATCGGGGACAGCTATCGCACCTTTCCGGTCGTCGCGACCGTTCCAGAGTTTTTCACAAAGTTCGAGCCGGTACTCGGCGAAAAGTGGGTCTTCGCAGAGGGTCGCGCATTCGAAAAAAACTTTGAGATCGTGCTCGGTAGCGCTGTCGCGCGTGAGACAGGGTTGCGACTTGGAGCGAAGATCGTGCTCACGCATGGCTCTGGAAAGTCGCGGGAAGGTGTCGACGAGCACGCCCACGAACACCGTGAGTATGAGTTCAATGTCGTTGGCATCCTTGAACCCACCGGCGCACCACACGACCGCGCGTTATTCACGGATCTTGAGTCGAGTTGGATTCTGCACGCCCACGACCGCTTTGAGCGCGCGGGAACCCACAAGACGTTGACGGTCGCGGATCTCGCGGACGAGGATCGCTTGGTGACGGGCGTATTGATGCGACTTCCCTCGCGCGATCCGATGAGCGCTCCGCCTGCGTTGGTCTCCCAATATGACCGCCTTCGACGCGACGGCACCATCACGGTTGCGTTGCCCGCGAACGAAGTGCAGCGCCTGTTCACGATCGTCGCGAGTATTGATGTTCTTTTCGTCGCGATGGCAGCGGCCACATTGGTATCGTCGGCCGTCGCGATTCTCCTTTCGATGATCAATTCAATGGGCGAACGCCGCCGACAGGTCGCGATCCTGCGGGTCCTTGGTGCAGGGCGCGCGCGTATTTTCTGGTTGGTCCTTACTGAGAGCACCGTGGTCGGGCTTGTGGGAGCGACCGCAGGTGTGGCTCTTTGCGCGGTTGTGCTCTTCGCCGCAACCGCTTGGATGCGCAACGCACACGGCATCGTCATTGCGCCGGAGCTTGATGCACGCAGCGCGATTCTCGTTGCGTTGGGAACCACAACTCTCGCAGCACTCGCTGGCGTGGTGCCTTCGATTCTTGCCTATCGCACGAGTGTCGCACGAAACCTTCGGCCGATTGGCTGATTGGATACCGCATGAAGATCGTTTGGAGCATCGTTGCCCTTCTCCTCATTGCGGGGTTGATCGTCGTTTTTCAGCCACCATCGCCTTCGAAGAAGTTTGACCCGACCGCCGCGATTGTTGAGGCGGCGGAAGCGACAATTTCTGCTGCCGAAGCTGCGAAGCCCACATCTGCAACCACCGCGACGACGACCGATGCGCCCATTCCATCGGTTGCCGCAAGTGCGACCGCGGCAATTCAAGCAGCCGCTGAGGTGACGGTGTTGGTGCCAGCACCAACCACGACGACTCATACAGAGCCGTCCCCCGAGCAAACCCCCGAGCCAACGCCCGAGCCTCCCGCCGCAAAGCCCGAAGACCGCGCTGCTGGCAACGAGTTCACGCCCGAGATTCCGACAATTCCCCAAGCCGAGATCCTTCCGAGTCGCTTCATCCGCCTCCCCGATGGAGCGATCTCCGTCGATGATGCTTGGACTGTGCGCGGCGAAGGCACCAAAGCGGCGCCGTACGAGGTTTCGTGGGAGTACATCTCAAGCGCTCAGGAAACCTACACCCCGCGACTTGGTGAGAAAAAGATCGCTGCGCGTATCGCCTTTCTGTCAGGCAAGTATGTGCGGATCTCCGGCTACCTCGCCTTTCCGCTCGTCGCCCCTACCGCGAGCGAATGCTTGGTGATGCTCAACCAATGGGACGGCTGCTGTATCGGTGTGCCGCCCACCCCCTACGACGCGGTCGAAGTGAAACTGGCTGCTGAACTCAAGGGTTGGAAAAAGCACACCATCAACTTTGGCGCGGTCGAAGGTGTGTTTAAGGTCGAGCCTTATCTCGTTGAAAACTGGCTTGTTGGGCTTTACTTGATCGAGGGTGCCCAGATCAACACCGAACTCTGATTGCTGCGCAGAGTGCGGCGCCGGAAGCGGATATCCTCCGCGCCTATGCCGATTGCACATCTACCCGCGTTGCTCGCGTGGACGCTTCCTTTGCTCGCCGCTGGTGACCCACCCGCCGCGCCGTCCTCGGCGCCGAGTGCAATACCAACCGGTCCGCTCGCGCCCGTCGGCTTTTCTTCGGTTGATGTGGCGATGGAGCGGGCGCTTGAACTCGCGAAGCTTGCTGGCGACAAAGGCCGCATTGAACACATCGGAACCTCACGTGAGGGCCGCCAAATCACTGTTGTGACGCTTGGCAACACGGATCCGTCGCGCAAATTGCCGGCAATGCTCGTCGTTGGCGGCATGGACGCCGTGAACTTCGCATCACCAGAACAAGTCCTCGAAAGCGCGCGTGCCATCCTGCGCGACAAGCCGAACCTCCTCGACACGATGCGCGTGCACCTTGTGATCGTCGCGAATCCGGATGCGCGTGCATCGGCGATGCAGTCGAAACAGCCGCGCGCAACAAACGCTCGAGCGGTCGATGACGACCGCGACGGCCGGATCGACGAAGACGGCCCCGCTGACTTCGATACCGATGGCTTCGTCACCGAGATGCGTCGCGTCGCGCCGCCCGGCGTGACGGCGACCCACATGATCGATCCCGTCGACCCGCGGATTCTCCGTCCTGCGAAGCGCGAGAAAGGCGAAGTCGCGACCCACGAGATTCTCACGGAGGGGCGCGACAACGATGGTGACGGACGCATCGGCGAGGATCCAGAAGGCGGCGTCGATCTCGACCGCAACTTCCCCCACCGATGGCCCGAGGCCGAACGCGATGCGGGCCCGTATCCCTTGAGCGAGCCAGAGTCGCTGGCGATCGCGAAGTTTGTTCGCGCGCATCCAGAGATTGTCACAGCGGTCGTCTTCGGGCGTCACGACACGCTTGCCTCGTTTCCTGACACGAAGGACAAAGACTCCACTGGCCGCACGCCGATGGTCTACCTCACGGAGGACCACGAGCTCTACCGCGAGTTGGGGAAGTCGTGGATCGAGACCACCAAACTTGAGAAGTCCGCGAACGCCGATCTCGCGGGTTCGCTTGTACTGTGGCTTGCAGATCATCGCGGCATCGCCGCGGTCGCCGCCAATGGATGGACACGACCTGAGCCGCCGAAACTTGCAGAAGGCACACAAGCGCCAGCCGAAACCGGTGATACCGAACAATCCGCCTGGCTCGCAAACTCTGAGCGCGCGTATGAGGCTCCCGGCTTCATCGCGTGGCGTCCGATTCGTCATCCCAAATGGGGCGATGTCGAGATCGGCGGATTCATCCCATTCTTCCGCGAGTCGCCGACCGCCGCACAGGCGACGGAACTTGCCAAGAAGTGCGCTCCCTTTGTGATTGACCTCGCCGCACGGCACCCTGTGATCAACGCGAGTGAGGTGACGATCACGCCACTTAGCGCAGGGCTCGCACGGGTTGCACTGCGCGTGACGAACACCGGCACGCTCGCGTCGACGACCGAAATGGGCCGAATCACAGGCGTTGTGCCGCCCGTCGTGGTGCGCGTGGGTGTGCCACCAGAAAGCGTCCTAAGCGGCCGAGCTGTGGAGAAAATCGAGCGCCTGCTTCCCGGCGCGTCTGTCGACTACGAGTGGACGATCCGCGTGCCAACGACTGGAAAGCTCGACCTCACGATCTCAGGCCCAACCTTCGACACAATCACTCGAACCGCCTCGATGGCGGTCGCGCAGCAGGAGTCCTCGCAATGATGCGACCAATCCCCTTTCTCTTCGCCTCGGTGCTCGCTTGTATTTTCGTACATACATCACCTGCCTTCGCGCAGGACCGTGTGCCGGCCAAGTCTGCGATCCGGTTTGATCACTATCGCGATGTCCCGGAGCTCGTCGCTGAATCGAAGGCACTCGCTGCGCTTCATCCGAAGCTCCTGACCTATGTGGATCTCGGCACAAGTTCGCTCGGCCTTCCGGTATTCGCACTCATTCTCAACAACCCTGCCACCGGTGCCGACACCGACAAGCCAGCGATGTACATCGATGGCAACATCCACGGCAACGAGATTCAATCGTCTGAAACTGTGCTCTACACCGTGTGGTACCTCGTTGAGCAATATGGGCGAAACGAGACGATCACGAAACTTGTCGATCGAACTGCGTTTTACTTCGTGCCCTGCGTGAATCCGGATGGTCGGCAGAATTGGTTTGACGCGCAGAACAGTCCTCACTCGTCTCGCACGGGAATGAAGCCGACCGACGACGACCGCGACGGCGCGCTTGATGAGGATGGGCCGGACGACCTTGATGGCGATGGATCGATTGGCGTCATGTGGCGACCGGATCCAAACGGCACACACAAGCGCAGTGAACTCGACCCCAACACGATGGAGCCGGTTTCGGCCGAACCGCGCGCAGACGGCACCATTCGTCGCGGAAGTTGGTCGATGGCGGGCCAAGAGGGCGTCGACAATGATGGCGACGGGCAAGTGAACGAAGACGGTCCGGGTGGCTACGACATGAACCGCAATTGGCCAGCGGATTGGCAGCCTGAGCATGTGCAAGGTGGTGCTGGAGACTGGCCCTTCTCGTATCCGGAGACGGAAGCGGTTGGCAAGTTCATCATGACCAAACCAAACATCGCTGCCGGGCAGGCCTATCACAACACTGGCGGAATGATCCTTCGCGGGCCAGGTGCACCCAATCGCGAGAACGCGTACGCCGGAGATCGCGCTGTCTACGACGCGATCGCAGATGTCGGCGCAGAAATGCTTCCCGGCTACCGCTCGATGGTCATCCACTCTGATCTCTATCCCGTGCGCGGAGGCTTTGTGAACTGGCTTTCGGAATCGCTCGGCATTGTGAGCTTTACCAACGAACTCTGGACCGACAAGCGCATCACGCAGAACGGCGGATCACCCGACGGCGCAGCGATGGAACGCTGGCGCGAACGCCTGCTCTTCGACGAGGCGCGTACGCCATTCGTCGAGGTTGATCACCCAACGCATGGAAAAATCCTTGTCGGCGGAGGGAACAAATGGGCGTCTCGAATTCCACCGTCGTGGATGCTCGAGGAGGAATGCCATCGCAATGCCGCATTCACGATCTTTCATGCGGGCGAAATGCCGCGCGTCTCGTTTGGCGCGCCGCGAGTGAAACAACTCAGTGAACAGTTGTTCGAGGTCACCGTCGAGATTCGAAATGACGCGATGATTCCGACGCGAACAGCACGAGCCGCGCAGATAAAGTCTGGAGTTCCAGATCGAGTGACCCTGACCGCACCAAACGGTGCAACGATCGTGTCATCGGGCACCGCCGCACGGCGTTTCGATCGTGTATTCGAGCCTGATCGCGAGACGCCGTCGGAGGTGCTCCTTGAATCTGGCATTCCATCGCGCGGATCGGTCTTTGTGCGCTTCTACCTCGAGGTTGGTAACGACGTGAAGATTGGCGATGGTGTCAGAGAGGTGAGCGTCGCGTTCGTGTCGGAAAAGTCGATCGATATCGCAACCTCAATCAAGCTCTCGCCGACGGAGCCGACAACTCCCAACGGGGCGCAGGCGCCGAAGTGAGCATCGACGAGCGCGAGACATGTGATGTGATCGTTGTCGGCGCCGGCGCCGCAGGCCTTTTTGCAGCGATTCATGCTGGCCGCTCGGGCGCACGCGTGCTCGCTCTTGATGGCGCGAGGACGCTCGGCGCGAAGATTCTCGTCGCCGGCGGCGGCCGCTGTAATGTCACCCACCATGCAGTCGACGAGAAGTCGTATGCGGGGAGTTCGCCAAACGCAATCAAGAATGTGCTGCGGCGCTACGGAGTGCCGGAGACGGTGAAGTTCTTTGAGGCGTACGGCGTCGAACTGAAGCGCGAAGACACGGGCAAACTTTTCCCCACCACCGATGATGCGCACACAATTCTCAATGCGCTCTTACAAGCCGCACGCGATGCGGGCGTCGAGATCAGGCATCCACGCCGCGTGACCGCGATCGAACGCACAGTGCAGGGCGATTTTCTCGTGCGCGGCGAGTGGGGCGAGGTGCGTGCGCCGCGGGTCATCCTCGCAAGCGGCGGCAAGGCACTACCGAAATCGGGGTCGGATGGCGCGGGCTACGAGTTCGCGCAGGCGCTTGGGCACACCGTCACCGACCATGTCTATCCCGCGCTTGTGCCGCTCATCCTGCCTGGCACGCATCCCCTGCGCGCGCTGTCGGGGCTCACGATGCCTGTGACGCTGACCTTGCGTTGGGCCACGGGCAAGGTGCTCAAGGAGCTTACGAACTCGCTCCTCTGCACGCACTTCGGCCTGTCGGGCCCGTGCGCGCTCGACATCAGCCGCTACTGGCGCGCCGCGATCGTCGACGATCCGGGCGCGGGGCTCTTTGCGAACTTCATCGTCGGTGAGCGCGAGGACACGCTCGAGGCGAAGATCCTCGCGAGCCGCGCTGCGAATGCGCCCGCGTTTCTGCGGGAGTATGTGCCTGAGCGGCTTGCACGCACGCTGTGCGAGGTGGCGGCGGTGGATCCCGCGACAAGCTTGCGCCAGCTCACGCGTGAACAGCGGAAGGCGCTCGCGCGCGCGGCGTGCGCGATGCCGCTCCATATCGAGGGCGACCGCGGCTTCACCTACGCCGAGGTGACGATGGGCGGCGTGCCGCTCTCTGAAGTGAAGCTCGACACGATGGAGTCGCGCGTGTGCCCGGGACTTCATCTCGCCGGCGAGATCCTCGATGTCGACGGCCGCATCGGCGGGTTCAACTTCCAGTGGGCGTGGGCCAGCGGGTTCATCGCGGGCGGGGCGGCGGCAGCGGCGAACATCCACGCCTAGCCTCGTCGATGCTTCGGCTCCCTCTTTTGGACATTTTTGGATGTCTTTATGGATGTCAAATCGCTTTATGGCTATATTTGGATGTCGATATGGCCATGCTCCCGTCCAATCCGCCCGAGTTCTCCCCCCGCATGCTGCGGCTCCTGGCCCGCATCGAGGAGTTCCGTGGCACCTGGCGGGCAACGGGCACGCTTCCGCCCCACCGGCTGAACTCGCTGCGCCAGATCGCCACCATCGAAAGCATCGGCTCGTCCACGCGCATCGAGGGCAGCGCGCTCACCAACCACGAGGTCGAGTCGCTCCTGCGCGGCGTCGGCGTCCGGCGATTCGCCACGCGCGATGAGCAGGAGGTCGCGGGCTACGCCGAGGCCATCGATCTCATCATCAACTCGCACGGTTCGATCCCGCTCAGCGAGAACCACATCCGCCAGCTGCACCGAGACCTTTTTCGCCACAGCGAGAAGGACGAGCGCCACCGCGGACACTACAAGTCGGCCTCGAACAATGTCGTGGCCTTCGACGCGCATGGCAAGCAGGTCGGCGTGGTGTTCGAGACAGCGACGCCGTTCGAGACGCCGCGGCTGATGTCCGAACTCGTCGATTGGACCAACACAGCGATCGAGGACCCCGATGCGCATCCACTGGTCGCGATCGGCGTGTTTGCGGTCGTGTTCCTCGCGATCCATCCGTTCCAGGACGGCAACGG
>CAMDMA010000012.1 GCA_945902075.1 Candidatus Kuenenia stuttgartensis
ATTCGAAGCCGCGCTTCACGCCGCCGCCGGCCATCCACACTGTGAAGCAGCGCCCGTGGTGATCGCGCCCCGAGCTTGGGTCGCCAAATCCGCCTTGGCTATACGCGGTACGGCCGAACTCCGTCGCGAAGATCACGAGTGTGTCTTCGAGCATGCCGCGCGCCTTGAGGTCCTTGAGCACTGCCGCCGTCGGCTGGTCGACGTCGCGGCACTGGTTTGGCAACTGACGATTGATCGCGATGTGCTGATCCCATCCGCGATGAAAGAGCTGCACGAAACGAACGCCGCGCTCAAGAAGCCGCCGCCCGAGCAAGCAGTTCGCCGCATACGAACCAGGGCGGTTCACCTCAGGGCCGTACATCTCGAGCGTCTCTGGCTTCTCGCCCGACAGATCCGCCAGCTCAGGCACGCTCGACTGCATGCGAAACGCCATCTCGTACGCGTTGACGCGCGCGAGGGTCTCGGGGTCGCCCACGTCACCCGCGTGCATCGCGTTCAACTTCGCAAGGTCGTCAAGCATCGCGCGTCGTGCTGCCGGGTCGATGCCGTCAGGGTTCGCGAGGTACGGCACCGGATTTCCGCCCGGACGGAACCCCACGCCTTGGTGCGAACTCGGCAGAAAGCCGCTTCCCCAAAGTCGCGAGAAGATCGGTTGGCCGGGGTTCTTGCCCGAGCCCTGCGACACGAGCACGATGAAGGCGGGCAGATTCGCGTTCTCACTCCCAAGGCCGTAACTCGCCCATGATCCCATGCTCGCGTAACCCGGCAGCTGGTTGCCGGTGTTCATCAGCGTGATCGCCGGATCGTGGTTGATCGCCTCGGTGTTGAGGCTCTTGATGATGCAGAGCTCCTCCGCAACAGTCTGAAGGTGCGGCATGAGATCACTGATCCAAAGCCCGCCCGGACCACAGCGCTTCCCTTGCATCAGCGGCGGCACCACCGGAAAGCTCCCTTGCCCGCTCGTCATACCCGTCACGCGCTGCGTGCCCTTGATCGACGGCGGCAGGTCTTTGCCCGCGTGATCCCACAGCGCCTGCTTCTGATCGAAGAGATCGATGTGAGAAAATCCCTCGCTCTGAAAGAGGCACAAGACGCGCTTTGCCTTGGGCGCGAAGTGCGGAATGCCCGCCCTGCGTCCATCGATGCCGCCATCGGCACGCGCAGCGCGTGTGTCGCCAAGGATCGAGTCGGCAATCAGCGACGCGAGCGCCATCGAACCAACACCATGCGCCGTGCGGCTGATGAAGCTGCGACGGGTAAGAAATGCGAGACGCGCCTCAAGCGCCGCAGCGTCAAAGTGTGCGGGGTTCTGCATCGATCAATTCCTCGTCACCACTTCGGACAAATTGAGAAGGACCGCAGCGACCTGCGTCCACGCTGCATGTTCTGCAACCGACAACGATCGATCACGCAGCGACTCGCCATGCGAAACGAGCGCGTGTGCCGCGCGATCGTCGGCCGTGTATCGAGCACGTTCACGCTTGAGCGCCGCGGAAATCACATCGAGTTCGCGCACGTCGGGAACGCGTGAGGTTGTCTCGATAAACGCCCACGCCAGCCTCTCCGCATCGCTTCCATCGCGAGCGATGATGCGCTCGGCAAACGCGCGTGCAGCCTCGACAAACTGCGTGTCGTTGAGCATCACGAGTGCCTGAAGCGGCGTGTTGGTTGCCGCGCGATCAAACGTACATGTCTCGCGATTCGGCGCATCAAAGATCGCCATATTGGGCGGCGGAAGCGTGCGCTTCCAATAGGTGTACATGCTTCGACGATGCAGCTTCTCACCGTGATCTTGGACGAACGCTTGCGCGGTTGCCGCACTTGAGCCGTAGTGACTGACCTCGCGCCATGGGTCGCCAGGCGTGTAAGGGTTCACGCTTGGACCACCAATGTCATTGACGAGCAGCCCGCCAACCTTGAGCGCACCATCGCGAATGAGTTCTGCAGGCAACCGAAAGCGCGGCCCGCGCATCAGCAGACGATTCTCAGGATCGCGCTCCAGCATCTCTGGCGTCGTGCGCGACGACTGTCTGTAGACATCGCTCGTCACAATGTCGCGCACCAGCCGCTTTACGTTCCAACCGTTGTCGCGGAAATCTGCGGCGAGTGCGTCCAGCAGCGCGCGGTGTTCTGGCCAGTCGCCCTGAACACCAAAATCGCTTGTCGTTCGCACAAGACCAGCGCCAAAAAATACCTGCCAAATGCGATTCACTGCGACGCGTGCCGTGAGTGGATTGCGTGGATCGATCACCCACTGGGCCAGCCCAAGTCGATTGCGCGGTGCGTCATCAGGCATCGGCGGCAGGACCTCTGGAGTACCTGCCTCAACCTTGTCACGCGGGTCGGCGTAGTTTCCGCGATTGAGAAGAAATGTCTCGCGCGGCGTCGCCGCTGTATCCATCACCATCGTGGAATGCGCCTCAGTACGCGCAGCCAACCGCTCCCGCGCGTTCGCGAGGTCAACGCGCGTGCGCGCAGTGGCGGGCGCGTGCGCACTGAAATAGACGAGCACATTCGCCGATTCCTCCGCCGTGCGCATGCCGCGATCCTTTGACAAAATCGCGTCGATCGCAGGCGGAAGCGACGAACCATTGTCGTGACCAGTCACAAGGAAAAATTCCATTCGCTTCGCCGTGACATCGCCCCATCGGCCGAAGTTCACCTGCGCTGTCATGTTGGTCGCATCGCGCGCGAGCGGCTCGTCAAACATCACGGTCAGTGATACAGGGCCGTCATGGTTGATATCCGGAACCCATGCCGTCTCCCCGCGCGTTTCGAGCACACCCTCGGGGCGATCGCTACCCGACCAACAGTTTGCGGTCGCGCTCGCGAGTTCGAGCATGCGATAAAGATTCACCTGATCAGACGCAACGCTGCCCGCAGAAATCGAGACATTGGTGACCGCGAAAGTCCGCTTCTCACCGCGCCCCGCATCAGCCCAGCCCCAACCCGCGTTAGGCGCGGCAGGGTCGGCGTGCATCACAATGCGCAAACCCGTGACCTGTTCGGATGGCTGCGCAAACTCCATCGCCACATCAAACGCGACAAATCCCATCGGCCGCGTCACCCGCGCATAGCGGTCGGCTTCGATCTCAAAGCCGCTTCCCGTGTTTGGTGTGCTGATGTTTGTGAGCTTGACCGGATGCAGCGCAAAATCCACTCCGCGCGTCGCGCGCACGCGCGCTTCGCCAGCTTCCCAGTGCTCCACCTCTGACGCGTTTGGTTGTGCAAGTTGCTGCTCGAGCGCCGCGATACGCGCCCGCAACGCCTGTTCTTCACCCGTCACGAGCACCGACTTCAAGGTCGCAACGGGTGCGGCGTTCACACCACCATCGCCACCGTGCGCTGGTTCACTGGTTTGGTTCAAGAACGCGAAGAGCCTGTAATAGTCGCGCTGCGAGATGGGATCGAACTTGTGGTCGTGGCACTGCGCGCAACTGAGCGTGAGTCCGAGCACCGCCTCGCCAAACGTGCGCACGCGGTCGGCGCCGTAGTTCACGAGGTTCTCTTCCGGAATCGTTCCGCCCTCGTGGGTTGACATCGAGTTTCGCTGAAATCCCGTCGCGACGAGCGTCTCGTCGGTCTTCTCCGGCAAGAGGTCGCCCGCAATCTGCTCCACGAGAAAGCGGTCGTACGGCTTGTTCGTGTTTAACGCATGAATGACATAATCGCGCCAAAGCCAGAGATGACGACCACCGTCAATCGAGAAGCCGTTCGTGTCGGCGTAGCGCGCCGCGTCGAGCCACGAGATCGCCATGCGCTCACCAAAGTGTGGGCTCGTAAGCAGGCGATCGACGGCATGTTCATACGCCGCTGGATCGCGATCAGAAACGAAGGCTGCAACTTCATCCGCGCTTGGCGGGAGACCGGTGAGATCAATCGTCACGCGCCGCAACAACGTCGCGGGAGCAGCCGGCTCCGCAAACCGGAGTCCCGATGCGTCGAGGTGCGCGGCCACCAATGCATCAATCATCCGAGGTGTTCCCTGTGGAATCGTCGCACGCACCGGTGGCACAAACGACCAGTGCTCGTCATATCGCGCGCCTTGCTCAATCCAGCTGCGAATCTTCGCCTTCTGCGCGTCGCTCAAATCACGGTGCGCAGATGGAGGCGGCATGACGTCATCGAGGTCGGTCGATTGGATGCGCGTCCAGATCTCGCTTGCCTCAAGGTCGAACGGCTTGATCGGCGTTATGCCGTCCGTGGTCGATGCATAGGCAAACTCCGCGCGATCAAGCCGCAACTCCGCCTTGCGCGCTTGCTCGTCAAACCCGTGGCAGGCAAAGCAGTGCTGCGACAGAATCGGACGAATATCGCGGTTGAAATCGATGGACGCGTCGTGATTGGTTCGCGATGCCGCTTCTTGTGCCGCGAGCCCCGCCGCAAGAACGCCGCAAATCATGAGCTCGCGAGTCATCGGCGCAACATACGACAACCCCCGCGCGCAACCAAGCGCACGGGGGTCGAATTGCACATTCGTGATGCTTGTCGATCGTGATGCTTGTCGATCGTCAGACGCGCCGCGCAGCGAGGCGCTCAGGTGCAGGGAGGCGAACCTTTTTCGCAAGTCCAACGAGTTCAAGTGAGCGGATCAGCACCCAGCTCAGGTCAAATTGCCACCACTTGAGGCCATGGCGCGCACTTGCCGGAAACGCGTGGTGGTTGTTGTGCCAGCCCTCGCCGAGGGCGAGAATTCCCATGATCGGATTGTTGCGGCTCTCATCGCCCGACGCGTACTCCCGCGCACCCCAGACGTGACAGACCGAGTTGACGCTCCACGTGACGTGGTGCAGCAGGAACATGCGCACGACGCCGCCCCAGAGGAACCCGAGCAGCGCGCCCATCCAAGACATCGTGACAAGCCCGCCGATGACCGCTGGGATCGCGAGGCCGAGCACCACGAGCGCAGGGAACATGTTGTTGATGCGCACGGTGACGGGATCTGCGAGCAGATCTGGCACATAGCGCTTCATGTCCGCGCGCAGATCCGCGAAGAGCCAGCCCATGTGCGCATGAAGGAACCCGCGGCATGCGCCGACAACTCCCGCCGCGCGACCGGCGTGCGGCGAGTGCGGGTCGAGGACATCGTCCGAGTGCTGGTGATGGCGACGGTGCGTAGCAGCCCACCAAATCACCGGACCCTGCGCGGCCATGCTGCCGCAGATCGCGAAGAAAGCCGCAAGCGGCCCGCGCGTCGCAAACGACTTATGGGTGTAGAGACGGTGGTAGCCGACGGTGATCCCAAGGCCTGTGATGACATACATGGTCGCCATGAGCACCAAGTCAACCCATCCGAACCAGCCACCCCATGCGAGGATCATGGTCGCAAGGACACCAAGCGGCGGTACCAGCACTGCAGACATCGTGGCCAGGCGCACCCCAAGGGAAGCTTCGCGCAAGGCCGCGAGAGCGGTTTCCTCCGCATGGCTCGAATCGGCGTGGCTTGAACTCGAGCGTTCGCCCGAGCCCCTGCCATCCTGGTAACGCCGGGCATGGGTGCCCTCGGCGGAGGGGAGCGCGATATCGAGCTCAACCAGAATCTGGGTATCAGCGATCGGGGTGTCGAGGGTCATGCTCGACCCTGATGTATCGGCTTTTTGCACTCAGTCTCCTTGGCGCCGGATCAACCGACGCGCCACAGATCGGAGGATGGACCAGATCGGTCGCAGCGCTCCGCAAGTCGGACACCATCGAGGTCGAACGAAACAAATCCGCTCGACCGAAACAGTCAGCCAATCGAAGCTTTGCGCTCCTCCAAGGATGCGCAGTACACGTCGGGCCGAACCGTAAGTCTATCCCGACCCGAAGGGGAAGTCTGCTTGATCGATCACTTCGGACGAAACAAATTCTTCGCGAGATCGGCTTTCTTTCGCGCGATCGCGGGAAAATGCAGCGCGGCGCCGACTGGCGCCGCGTGCGAGATTTGGAATTGTTTGCGAAGGATCCCGGCGACGGGCAACGAATCAGAAGTCGACCTTCACGCCGGCGTAGACCTTGAGATCGTTTGAAGTTCCCTGAGACGCTTCGACATACGAGTCGTATTCGTCACGGACGCCGGCAGTTCCCTTCACATCGCCCTTCTCGCTGAGGGCGATCTCGTAGTCGAGCCGAACGATGATGCGGTACTCGCCGAAGTTCTCGATATCGGGATAGAGCTCAAGTCCCTGCTTCAACTTCGAACGCTCATCGATGGTCCAAACGAGTTCATCTGCGAAGAGGAGTTCGGGAGTCCACGAGGAAGAGGGGAACTCATAGCTCGCACCGGCACCGGCCCTGAGCTTGAGACTCAGCGGTTCACCTTCGAGCAATCGGTAACCAGGACCCACGTACGCACCCGCGCGCTGTTCCCAGTCTTGAAACTCGTCGTACTGATAGTTGCCTTGAACGAAGGCCTCCCACTTTGAATCCCGGAAGAGGAACTCCTCGAGGCCTTGCACCAACAGGTTGTTGTCGGTGTTCACGCTGTTTGCGGTTTGGAAGTAGTACTCGGCGGTGATGGTGGTGCGATCAACTTCGCTCTCACGCTTGGCCGAGCCCGCAACTCGGAAGTTCCAGTTCGAGGTGTTATCGCTGTCGCTTCCAGTGAGACCGAGGCTGAGGCTGAACTTCCAGCTTCCATCAGGCTTCGCTGGCGGCGGCGGCGCGGGCGCGGGTAGCACGGCAACCGGGACTTTTTCCGCGGCTGGCGCAGGCGCCTCGGCGGCAGGTTGAACAACTGCAGCACCATCAGCGACGGGCGGCTCCACGGCGGGTGCCGGCACGACCTGCGCCTTGGTAACGGTTGCAATGCGCGCGCGCGCGACTTCAATGCGCCCGAGGGCCGGGTGATCGAGTGTCACGCCAGCTTCCGACTCGGCCACGATCGTGCCGCGGAGGACGTCGCCTCCGACGAGGACGATCGTATCGGGCTCGCCAATGGCGTACGCGAGGCTTGAGGTCGCCAGAATGGCAAGTGTGGCCAGTGTGATTTTCATAGTTGCTCTCGGGAAAAAGGAAGGTTGCCGAGGATAACGGCCTCACATTCGCCCCGCAAGCATGTCTGCGCCGATGACACGCACGAAAGTGTCGAGGACGCGATGACTTCATCGGATGAGACAACCCAAGGCTACGAACTCGAACCAGAGCAGCCCACAGCCGGTGCCCCGCAGCGCGGCGCGCGTGCACCCGCGACCGCGCCTGACCGGACAGCTGCCGCGCGAGCGACGGACGAGGCCGCAGGAGAGGACGAGGCCGCAGCAGAGGATGAGGGCGCAGGAGAAGATGACGACGAACTGCCCGCACCGATCTCTCGGGAGTCGAATCCACGCATTTGGACTGTGGTCGCCGCTGCATGCATCGCACTACTTGTGCTGAGTTGGCTCGCCGGTGCACCGCAACTTGTCATTCCCGAACCCTCAAGTGGGGACGCTGTGAACATCCCTGAACTCTCGTTCTTCGAGCGGCTCGGGGGTATTGCGCGCACACTCGTGTTTCTTCCGCTTGCGACGGTCGGCGCAGTCTTCGGGCTCCTCACCCTCGCGTTTGTACGGCAGCGTCCTGTCGGCGACGTGCCCTCATTACTTGCGAAGTCGGCAGCGCTGGTCGCGATGGGAATGCTCGTGTGGCTTGTGCCGAGCGATATTCGGTTCGTGAAGCAGACGCTCAACGTGCTCGGCACCCCCGCACTCGCTGGCGCGCTTGCCATCCCGATCTTCCGACTGACCCCGCGTGACGCACTGTTTGCCACGGTCTTCACGATGATGGGAATGCTGCTTCTTGTCCTTGCCTCTGCAACGGTCGTTTGGGCGGTTGGCGCGTAACGGCCGTGGCGTGTCCCACAGCATTGTGCACGAGGTAGCTTGTCAGGCCCGCGCGCTCGCCGGAACGCCAACCGCTGTGACGCCGGCGTCGACATCGCGCAACACGACTGCACCCGCGCCAATCGTTGCATTGGCTCCGACCACTCGACCCGGAATCACCACAGCCCCCGCGCCAACGTGGGTACCAGCGCCGAGAGATACACCGCCGCAAAGAATCGCGCCGGGCGAGACATGCGCGCAATCGCCAACGATGCAATCGTGTTCGATGATCGCCGCCGTGTTTACGATCGTTGCCCGGCCGATCGCCGCACGTGCCTGCACCACCGCGCGCGCGCCAATGAATGACCCCGCGCCAATCGTCGCAGAGACCGAGACGACAGCGGCGGGATCGACCACGCTGATGAACGCCGCCTCGCCAAACCGCGCAAGCCAGCGCGCGCGCGTCACGGCATCGCCAACTGCAGCCTGAAGCCGCGCACCTTCATGAAGCAGTTGTTCGATCGACGGGATGGCGCCCGTCGCGTCAGGGTCGCCAAGCCATGGAACGCCGGCAAACGGGCCGCCGTCCACGGGACGAACCTGCGACGCGATTCCTGCGACAAGAAACCCCGCGCGTCGAGCACTCTCCGCAACCACCGCTGCGTGACCACCGGCTCCAAGAATGACAAGTGTGCTCATTTCGACTGCTCCGTTTCGTGGGCGGGCCCCGCAAGTGCCGTCGGTAGATCCACCGGATCCTTCGCAACGCGCTCGGCAACCGATCGATCCCACCGACGAAGGTACCGGGCGATCCGGAGTCTTGCGTAGACAGCGCCGCAGCCGTAACAAACGACCTGCCGCTGGGCGAGCAAAAGTGTGAGCGCGTCAAGCGTCAGAAGTACGGCCAGCAGACCAAAGACCAGCGGATTTGCGGAATAGCCGAGAAGGGCGACCACCGTTCCCGAAAAAGCAAGCACGACGACAAAAGGCGTCACTTGCGGAAAGCTCTTTCGCACGTAGAGCTCGCCGCAATCACAGAGCACGCAGCGACGCAGCGCACCCGCGTCATCGAGCGCGCCGTCCCACCGGAGATAGACATCCTGCGCGCCCTCCGCGAGCGTGACACGAGCCGGCCGCGCCCTTTCATCGACGTCGACACGGGAGAGGCGTCGTCCGGAGGCATCACGAGGCTCGATACGCATGAACCGGAGATGATACTTTGCTCCCGACCGTCGGCGCGAACGCAATGGTGCATGCATGATCGAACCTCCCCGCGACACGATCCCAGCCAAGACTCCGACCGACGCGATGCGCGCGTTTCTCAGCGGCCGCTTTGTCGTCTTCGACGGACCCGATGGCTGCGGGAAAAGCACGCAGTTCCGCCGATTCGCCGATTGGGCCTCTGCGCAAGGCGTGACGGTGACTGAAGTCCGCGAGCCGGGCGGCACTTCTATTGGTGAGCAAATCCGTGCGATTTTGCTCGATCCAGTCAATAGCGCGATGATGATCCGCTGCGAGATGCTGCTCTATATGGCGAGTCGCGCACAACTCCTTGAAGAACGCATCCGCCCAGCCCTCGAACGCGGCGAGCTCGTGCTTGCAGATCGTTTCGTGAGCTCAACCCTCGCCTACCAGGGAACTGCAGGCGGTATGACACGCGACGACATTCTTGAAGTGGCGCGGGTCGCGGTTGGTGACATGTGGCCGGATGACATCGTCATCTTCGATGTCGACACCGATACCGCGTGGCAGCGCATGGCCGCTGGTCGAGCTGATTCGTCGCCAGATCGCATGGAGCAGAAGAGTGCGGAGTTTCACGAGCGCGTGCGCCAAGGATATCTCCAACAGTGCCGCGAAGATCCCGCGCGCTATGTCACGATTGATGCGCGACAGAATCCGGAGACGGTGTTCGCGCGGCTGGTCGAATCATTCGTATCGCGCATGAAGGCCGGAATCGCGCCGAGAGTTCGGCGTTCGTAGCGCGGACGAGATTTCAAGCGCGCCTTCGCGCGCGGACGAGATTTCAAGCGCGCCTTCGCGCGCGGACGAGATCGCAGAGTTGGTCGATGGCAATCTCAAGGTCGTCGTTGACGATGAATGCGTCGTACACGCCGCTTCCGTGCGCGAAGTCGATCTCGGTTTTTGCTTCAGCGAATCGTCGCTCAATCGCTGATTCGTCCTCGCGCCCGCGCGCATGAAGGCGCTTGATGAGCGTCTGTTCGTCAGGTGGCAAGACAAACACGCAGAAAGCCGTTGGCATTGCGTGCTTCACATCGCGCGCACCTTGTACATCGATATCAAGCACGATCAACTTACCCTCGCCAAGCGCATGCTCAACCTGATCGCGCAGCGTGCCATACCACGAGCGACCAAAGACTTTCGCAAACTCAAGAAAACGGCCCTCGTCGATCCAATGTTGAAATGTGTCTTGGTCGACAAAGTGATAATCAACGCTATCTCGTTCACGCTCTGTGCGGGCACGCGTTGTTGCGCTTACGCTGAACTCGCCGCCGAGGCGTCGAATCACTTCATGCACGATCGTCGTCTTCCCGACGCCCGACGGGCCGGAGACAACGAGAAGCAAGCCCTTCGCAAGTGCGGCAACGTCGGTCATTTTTCACTCCGCAAGCGGCACGACATCGTCGGCGTCGATCTCGAGCAACACCCGTGCGCCGATCGATGGCAGCGTCTTTGGATTGAGTTCGGCAACACGAATCGTCGCCTCTGTTCCGTCAAGCGCGACCTCGTGCTGTGCAACGCCGCCGAGGTAGATGCTCGACCGCACAGCGCCAACAAGCGTGTTGCGCGCGCCTGGTTCGCGCACCATCCGCACTGCCTCAGGTCGCAGTGAAAGCGCAAGTTCCGTCACATTTGGAAAGGGTGCGGCCGTGGACACAAGATTTCCCGCCGCCGTCTTGTAGAGCGCTTCGGCCGCGTCGCTGCGTACAAGCATCGCCGGAAGAAAGTTGGTGTCGCCGAGAAAGTCTGCAACAAAGCGATTCTTCGGACGGCGATACATCTCGCGCGGTGCACCGGTTTGGATCACATGTCCGCCCTTGAGCACCGCCATCCCGTCGGCGAGCGAAAGTGCCTCGTCTTGATCATGGGTCACGTAGACGGTTGTGATTTTGAGCGTGTCGACGATGCGCCGAATCTCAAGGCGCATCTCAAGGCGAAGCTTTGCATCAAGGTTCGAAAGCGGCTCATCGAGTAACAGCACACTCGGCTCAAAGACCACTGCGCGCGCGAGTGCCACCCGCTGCTGCTGCCCGCCGGACAACTCCGCAGGCTTTCGCGCGGCGTATTCACCCATGCGAACGAGCTCAAGCGCACCGCGCACCTTCTCGCGAATCGCGTCGCGGCCGAGTTTGCGCACCTCAAGCCCGAAAGCAACATTGTCGAAGACCGTCATATGCGGCCAGAGCGCGTAGTTCTGGAACACCATGCCGGTATTGCGTTCGTTCGCGGGTACGCGCGCGACGTTCCGGTCGCCAAAGAAAATGCGCCCATCCGTCGGCTCGGTAAACCCGGCGATCATGCGAAGAAGAGTCGTCTTGCCACAGCCTGAGGGGCCAAGGAGAAAGAAGAGGCTTCCGGGAGGAATCTCAAGGTTGACGTCGGAAACTGCGGCGGTGTCGCCGAATTTTTTGACGAGGCCCTCGATGCGAATCGCTGTCATGGACGCAAGTTACCCGAGCGGGCCGTACCATGGGCGCGTGGCTCGCCCCAACGACATGCGCAGCAAAGACACGCACTCGGCGAAGCCGCGAGAGCCGGGTGCCGTAGATCCGCGCATCGCGTGGCTCGATCGGATGCGCGAGTTTCGGGGCCGACGCGAGCGTGACATCACCGTCAACCGACCCGTGGACGCGTTCGAGCGAGAGTTCAAAGATCGTCACCGTGCGCTTGGCGACATCATCGACGCTTGGAACGAGCTCTCTCCGCTCTCTGTGCGCGGCGTCGTGACGATTTCTGGACTCGCTCAAGGCACGCTGACCCTGACGATGACGAGTTCATCGGCATCGTTTGAGGTTTCGCGCATCCTTCGCGATGGACTTGAGCACACCTTGGTGACGCGGTTTCCTAGCCGAATTCGCCGCATCAAAGTGCGCGTCGGCGGCGAACCCTCGACGAGCTGAGTCGTGCGTGGCGATTGCCATCTTGCCCCGCGCTGCCGCCACAAGCGACAGCTCCGTAAATAAAAACGACTGGCCCTAAAAACGACTGGCCCTAAAGACCACGGCCGACAAGATTGTCGGCCGCGGAAGATTTTGTGCTGAGAGGCAGAACTCACTCTTGCCCGTCAATGCCCTTCCGGACCTGCCAGTACTCGAGCTCAATCGGAGCCTGCCGACCAAAGATGGTGACGAGCACACGAACGAGACCCTTCTCGGGAAGGACTTCGTCGATTTCGCCTTCGTAGTTCTGGAACGGCCCGTCGGCGATGGTGACTTTGTCGCCCTTGACGAACTCCATCTTGACCTGCGGCGCCTCTTCGGGCTTGCGCGAGTCAAAGAGCATCTTCTCAACTTCATGCTGCGCCATCGGCGTGGGTCGGCCGGCGGTGCCGACGAAATCGCCGACTCCATCGGTTTCTTTGATGAGGAAGAAGATGTCCTGCGGAATGCGACCATCGGGCTCAAGGCGCATCTCAACGAAGACGTAGCCCGGATAGAGCATGGTCTCGGTCACGCGCTGCTTGCCGCCCTTGAGCGTCTTCGTCTTTTCCGTCGGCACCATGATGCGACCGACGAATTGATCCATGCCCTCGATCTGCACCTTGCGGAGCAGTGTCTGACGCACAGAGCGCTCCTTGTTGCTCGCCACGCGAAGCACGAACCAGTTCATGCCCTCGCGGAACATCGGGAGGTCTGTTGCGGGATCAAAGGTCTCGCTCACTTCGAGCTTCGACTTTTCGCCGGCCTTGCCCTTGCGCGAGGTGTCCGCGAGCGCTTGCGTCGAAACGCCCATGACCTCATGCGGCTTCTCGACCGCGCGCCGTGCATCGACGCCGCGCTTAAGCGACTTCGATTCGACATCTGCGTTGGGTTCGCTGGTTTCTTTCTTGGTGGATTTCATCGTTGCCATCCTTCTTGTTCCGTCGTCGTGAAGTCGCGGGATCCGCAGACTCGCTTCAAACGCTGTCAATCAAGCGTCCAACCCGTTTAGGAGTCAAGCACCTTGATGAAGCGGAAGAACGCGAAGAATCCAATATCAATTGCCCAGCAGAAGACGGTCAGGATCACAGCGGTCGTGATGACCGCGGTCGTCGAGCCCATGATCTCGCGGCGAGTCGACCAGTTGACCTTCTTCATCTCACCTTCGGTTGCGATCAAGAAGTCAACCGAGCTGTGCTTCATGAAGACGAGGTAGTACACGCCAATGGTGATGATTCCGCCAATGACGATTGCGCCGGCCGCCGCCACATAGAGCTCGTTGACGCCGGAAATCTCGATCCGCTTCAGGTACTCCCAAAGCCACAGGATTCCGAGCATGCTCACAAGCGCGGCGCCAATGATGGTGCCCATGCGCGTGTAGTAACCCTGACCCGGCTTGTACACCGAGAAATCAGTTGAGGGCTCCGCAGCGGCTGCGGGATTCGTCGTGATGTCGTTTGCTTCTGCCATGACGGACTCCTCTTTGCTCGGGACAGTCTTGAGATTGATCTCAAGACTGTGCTCGAGGCTGAACTCGAGACTGGGCTTGGGTCGATTGCGGCTTGCGTCGCAACGACCTGCCCTGCGTGGCCTCTGCAAACGCAGTTGGGCACGTGGTCAGGCACGCGCCCTCAGGCCCTGCACCTGTCAAACACGCCGGGGGGGGATCGAACCCACGACCTGCGGATTTGGAATCCGCTGCTCTACCAGCTGAGCTACCGGCGTAACGCTTTGAACATCGAAAGTGACTGTGGGCGCGCGAGCGAAGTCGGAAACGACTCCCGCTTTGAGCGACCAACGCGCAGCGCGGCCAAACCGCGGCTGAACGCGGTCCACCCACTCTACGGTTCGGTTTACTTTCGCTTGATCTTGTGGAGCGTGTGCTTGCGGACCTTTGGGCAGTACTTCATGTAGCCCTCTTTGACGCGCTCAATGATGCCGCCCTTGACGCGGATGTTGGTGCGATAGTTCATATCGCCAGTCTCCGTGCACACGAGCCACACCCACTCACGATCCATGGACTTCTTTGCCATTGTCTACTCGCTTTCTCTGCGTGACACACGCTTGAACGATGCGCGCTGCGGAGCGGACGCACTCCGCTCCGCAGCGGCATCGAAACTCTCAGTTTGATGACCGAGACATCACTGCCTCGAGGCGTTTCACGCCGTAACTAAACCATCATCAGGACATCATCAGGACATGATCAGGCCATGATCAAGCCATGATCAAGCCATGATCAAGCCATGATCAAGCAATGATTTCGGTGACGACGCCCGAACCCACGGTTCGGCCACCCTCACGGACTGCGAAGCGGACGCCCGCTTCCATCGCGACGCCCTTGCCCTCAAGGTCGACGATCATGAGGATGTTGTCGCCAGGCATGCACATCTCAGCGCCGACGAGATCGTCGATCTTGCCGGTGATGTCGGTCGTGCGGAAGTAGAACTGCGGCTTGTAGCCCTTGAAGAACGGCGTGTGACGGCCGCCTTCGTCCTTGGTGAGGACGTAGACCTGAGCCTTGAACTTCGTGTGCGGCTTGATCGAGTTCGGCTTGCACAGAACCTGGCCACGCTCGATGTCGCTCTTTTCAACGCCACGGAGAAGCACACCGACGTTGTCGCCGGCGATGCCGCTGTCGAGGGTCTTCTGGAACATCTCGACGCCGGTGATGGTGGTCTTCTTGACGTCCGGACGGAGTCCGACGATCTCGACTTCATCGCCGACCTTGACCATACCGCGCTCGATACGGCCGGTGGACACGGTTCCACGACCCTTGATCGAGAACACGTCTTCGATCGACATGAGGAACGGCTTGTCGGTCTCGCGCATCGGCTCCGGAATGAAGGTGTCGATCGCGTCCATGAGCTCGGCGATGCACTTGTTCGCAGCCGGGTCGCCTGGGTTCTGGAGTGCCGGGAAGGCAGCGCCACGAATGACCGGGGTGTCGTCGCCTGGGTAGCCGTACTTGGTGAGGAGATCGCGAACTTCCATCTCGACGAGGTCGAGGAGCTCGGCGTCAGCGATGTCGCACTTGTTGAGGAAGACGACCATCTTCGGCACGCCGACCTGACGGCCGAGGAGGATGTGCTCGCGGGTCTGCGGCATAACGCCGTCGACGCCGGAGACAACGAGGATCGCGCCGTCCATCTGGGCGGCGCCGGTGATCATGTTCTTCACGTAGTCGGCGTGGCCGGGGCAGTCCACGTGCGCGTAGTGACGGTTGGCCGTCTCGTACTCGACGTGCGACGTAGCAATGGTCACGATCTTCGTGGGATCGCGGCGGCCTTCAGACTCAGACGCCTTGGCGACCTGGTCGTAAGAAACCGGCTTGCTGAAACCACGCGCAGCCTGAACTGCAGTGATCGCGGCGGTGAGGGTGGTCTTACCGTGGTCGACGTGGCCGATGGTGCCGACGTTGACGTGGGGCTTGGTACGGTTGAAGTTCTCTTTTGCCATGGCTCTGTATCTCCGGCTTTCGCCCGCCCGTCACTCGTTGGAGCGGGCGGAAGTGAGAATTTCGGCTCACCCTTCACGGGAGAAGCCAAGTGATTGATCGGCTACGCCATCCACGACGTCGCCAAAGCCACCGAAGGGGATTGAACCCTCGACCTCACCCTTACCAAGGGTGTGCTCTACCACTGAGCTACGGTGGCGACTTTGTTGTGCATGCACTTGCGCGCATGACGGACTGACTGACTGGCATGAACTTTCGTGCATCGTGCGCGGGAATTAACCCGCTCGCCTGCAGACCGGCACCTCATCAGAGGCTCGTGCGAGACTCGTGCGAGACTCGTGAAAGGCTCGTGCGAGACTCTATGGCATCCCTCACGCACACGCTGCCGGCGCGCGTGCGATCATCGGTCGCATAGCCCGCAGACTTGCGGATACGCCCGATGAAAAACCGTGCCAAAGGGCACGGTGGGAAGGAAAGTGTAGCAAGTCGGGAACCTGTTGCAAGGGCGCGCGCAGTTTTCAGCCGCGTGACGCAATGCACAGTTCCTTCACAGTTTGCTCGCGTGCAGGCGACGGCCAACCGCTCACGGATTGACGAAGTATCGGTTCTTATCAAGGTCGAGCACACGAACGCCGAGATCCTTCTCCAACTCGTACAGCGATCCAAACTCCGACACCGTGTCGACGTGTCCGTCGAGAAACAGCATCAGGACGTTCTTACCGGAGTAGCGCCACTCCACGCCAGCAAGATTGGCGGTTGTGTTATTTGGACTGATCGTTGGTTCCGTGAAGCCAAACAGCTCACCGATTGAGGAGTCGGCGCAGTACATCGAGGCTTCGGGTCGCTTGATTTGGCCAAGAGTCCAGAACTTCCCGGTGTAGGTCGATGAGGGTCTCGCGTCGAAGAACGGATTGCCAGCGAAGTAACCTGGGTCGCCCTTCTCCTCAAGCGTGGTGCCGGTACCAAATGGCGTCGGCGCGGAGCCTTCGGTCGGCTTGTCAAGCACCTCGGCTGCACGGAAGGGGTTGGTTCCATCCCAGCCGGTGGCATAGAGCGCAGCGTCTGGCGAATCGAAGCGATAGTCCCATTGCGCCGTCGAGGTGTCTTCCTTCGTCGAGGCGACCGGGCCGAAGTTGCCCGTGGTCCACAAGATGTCCGTCCATGTCCCGACGTTCAACTCGCCGACTGGCGGGGTGAGCCCGGGGGGCGAAGATGAGCGCGGCTTTCCCGGCGAAGGTAACCCGCGGTAATCGAATGCCGTTGGAACAACCGCATCACGATTGTCACCCGCATAGAGAATCAACAGTTGTCCAACCTGGCGCAGATTGGCTTGGCTTGTGCCCCAGAGTGCGTTCCGCCGCGCGAGGCTTAGGGCGGGCAAAAGCACCGCGAGGAGTACGGCGAGAACGCCGACAACAGCCAACATCTCGACAATCGTCATGCCTCGGGAGCGCTGGGAAAAACCGGGTCGTGGCTGCATGCGGAACTCGCTTTTTAGTTTGTGGCGACCGACTGCCGCCGAGACGCTTCCAGACTCTGACGCCCTTAGATCGGCATCTTGATCCACATCGCGATCGAGATGTCATGGCGTGTCGCTCCGAGAATCCGAAGAGACGAAAATCCACACACGCCATCCTACATACGCCGTCGCCAGGCCCAAGCGGCAGAGGCGACCATCGAAGGCGTTTGGACAGCTTGGCGAAATCGCGTGGCTCTGCCTGCGACGACTCCAACCATCCCAAATGCGCCTGTCCGCTCAGCCCATCGCCATCGTCATGAGGAACTCCGCGTTCGACTTCGTCTTGGCGACGCGCGTTCGGAGCAGTTCCATCGCGTCGACGACGTTCATGTCGCTGACGACCTTACGAAGACGAATGATGAGTTCGTGCTCCTTTGGATCAAGCAACAACTCCTCGCGTCGTGTGCCAGAGGCACCGATGTTGATCGCGGGGTACACGCGCTTCTCGACGAGTTTGCGGTCAAGATGAAGCTCGGCGTTACCGGTGCCCTTGAACTCTTCGAAGATGACTTCGTCTGCGCGCGAACCCGTGTCCACGAGCGCGGTTCCCAGGATGGTGAGCGAGCCACCATTCTCGATGTTGCGCGCCGAGCCGAAAAACTTCTTGGGCTTGATGAGGGCCGCGTTGTCGACGCCGCCGGAGCCGATCTTGCCAGAATTCGGCATCGCGTTGTTGTAACCGCGAGCGAGACGCGTGATCGAGTCGAGAAGGATCACGACATGCTGTCCGAACTCCACCATGCGTCGAGCCTTCTCCATGACCATCTCGGCGACCTGAATGTGGCGGATGGCCTCCTCATCAAAGGTGCTTGCAACCACTTCCACGTGCGCAGGGGTATTCCGCCGGAAATCAGTGACTTCCTCGGGTCGCTCGTCGACGAGCAGCACAATGACATGCACATCGGGATGGTTGATCGCGATGGCGTTGGTGATCTGCTGAAGAATGACGGTCTTACCCGTGCGAGGCGGGGCGACGATGAGTGCGCGCTGCCCGAATCCGAGCGGTGTGACCATGTCGATCACACGCGTCTCGACCTTTCCTGAGCCGAGCATCTCGAGGTGAATGCGCTTGTTTGGGTGAAGCGGTGTGAGGTTCTCAAACGTCGGGAGATCGTGCAGATTAGATGGATCTTTCCCGTTCACACTTTCGACGCGGAGGAGCGCGAAGTACACCTCTTGGTCCTTCGGTGGCCGCACAAGGCCCTTCACGACGTGCCCTCGGCGCAAGCCAAAATGGCGGATTTGTGTGGGAGAAACGTAGATATCGTCAGGCGACGGGCAGTAGGAGTAATCGGCGCTGCGAAGGAAGCCGTAGCCCTCCGACATGATCTCGAGGGTCCCCTCTGCGATCATCAGCCCCTGCTGCTGTGCACGGGCGCGCAGAATCTCGAAGACGAGTTTTTGCTTCGGCTGTTGGACATCCTCGATACCAGACTGCTTCGCCAGTTTGTTCAGCTGGTCGATGGGCATCTTCTGAAGCTTGGCGAGATTGAGATCGTCCTTCTTGGCGATCTCGTACTTACCCTCGAGTTCTTTTTCGATCTCGGCAAGTTCCGCCGCGAGCTGCTCGTCGGTTGGGATCTGACCGGGTGCGAGATACGGGCTTGGGATGTAGGGCTGCCGAGGGCCGCCACCACCGCCACCGCCGCCTCCTCCGCCTCCGCCGCCGCCACCACCACCGCCTCCACCGCTGCCATCACCCTTGCCACGACGACGACGACGACCTTGCTTCTGACTCATCTCGATGCTCCTAGTTTCCGAGCACGCACAACGGTGCGCGCTCTGCCAAACGTCTTTGCAGACTGACTGTGAGAGGGATGCGTGAATCGATTTGCGCACGCGTGCAGTAGAAACTGCAGCGCAGAAGTTCGACGGTTCAGGCGATGCGGTCTGCACCAACTGTCCCGGAGCACGCGACGCCTCGCGCACCCGATCGCCGCTCTCGCGACGGGGGGATAGTGACGAGTGAAGGCGCTCTGGTCAAGTCAATCGACGAAAGTCGGCGCTATTCCACACGCGGACCGCGGGCGACAACCGCCTCAAGGAACCGCGCGACCGAGCTCCGGAGCTCGTCGCGACTGCCGGCATTCACTAAAACGTCTGACGCACGTTTGCGCTTCCCGGCGAGCGGCATTTGCACTCTTTCGCGGCGTTCGAGCTCTTCGAGGCTCCATCCCCGGCCGCTGGCGACGCGAGCGAGCCGCACCGAAAGTGGCGCATCGACAAAGAGCACCGCGTCGCACTCGCGATCAAGCCCAACCTCGAGAAGGAGCGGCGCGTCGATGATCAAAGCCGGGGCGGTGTCCGGTGCTGCCGCGAACTGGACGCGCCGGAGCTGCTCGATGCGGGGATGCATGATTTCCTCGACGGCACGGCGGTCGCTTGGAGAAGTGAATATGGCACGCGCAAGCGCAGCGCGATCGATGAGCCCATCGGCGGAACGGATACCGGGTCCAAGCAGTGCCTCAATACGCGCACCAATGTCCGGCTCCGCCAACACACGACGCGCAAGATCGTCGCTCACGCACACCTCGCAGCCAAGTTCGGCAAGGACGCGCGCGACCTCGCTCTTGCCGCTGCCGATACCTCCAACAAGTCCGATGACCGGGCGAAACCTGTGCACGCGCGCAGAATACGCGGAGTTCGCGTAGCGCGAACCCTGCGCGCAGATCAACTATCGAAGAGTTCCGCGAGCCCGTGAAAAACACCGCGGCGACCGAGCCGGAGAAATGCGCGCGCGGAATCCTCCATGCGAACGGAGGCCTCAAGCCGGGCGAGGCGGAGCGCCGCGTCAATCGATTCAACCAGGGGCGAACCTGCGAGCTGCGCGCGGGCGCGGTTCAGTTCGACGTCGAGAAGCGCCAAATCGCGATCCTCGCCGAGTGTGGTTGCCAGCCGCTTGGCGCGGTTGCGAACGCGTCGGAGCGAGGGTGAAAGCCCCGACTCAAATGGCCGAAGGGTAAGAGCAAGAAATGATGCCTTTTTGCGACATTCATGCAGGCGTGCGAGGTCACTCACCTCCAGTGCCTCGCGAAGTTCGACGCGGCAGGACTCGAAAGTTCGACGCATCATCGACTCGACCGCGCGTCGGTCGATTGGCGCCTCGGCGTCAAGTCGCGTGACTGATTCCATCGCTGCGCGCATCGCCCGGCGCGCGCGTGCAATCGCGCTGTCAGCGAACTGTGAGTCGTCGCGCCGGTCGGTTTCCGCGAACACAAGTGTTGCAAGCAACACCGTGCGCACCACTCGACGCGGCTCCCCGTCGACGAAACGATCTGAGATCCGCGTGATGGATCGAATCAAGGCATCACGGTCACGCAATGGTCCAAGGAGTTGATTGGCCTTCGCGGAAAACTCAAGCACGCCGTCAACGAACGCACCATGCTGAGGCGCGCGACAAAGCGGCGCAAGTGCGCGCACACTCTTCAGTTCACGACGTGCAGTGCGCACCGACTCACGCCGATTTGAGGCGAGCTGACTGTTGCTTGCGAGCGCTGTCTCAGCGGCCAACATCGACGACCGCACAGCCGCGAGAACGAGTGTTCCCGCATCTTGTCGAGGGTTCATGCTGTCTATGGACGAATCGCTTTCGGTCACGAACAGGACTGTAGCCGTAGTGCCATGAAATCCCTGCATTCATCGCCGATTTCCGTCGTGTCTGCTACCTTCTCGGGCCTTCGGATTCCGTTCACAGCGACCGAGATCCTTTGCGCTCCGCAACAATCCTGCACCATCGAGCCCGTCATGTCGAACCCTAAGCAGCCAGCCGCCTCCGCACCGACGACCGCCATCACGCCGACCCGCGAGGAGAACTATGCGGAGTGGTATCAGCAGGTCGTGCGCGCGGCAGACCTCGCAGAAAACAGCGATGTGCGCGGATGCATGGTCATCAAGCCGTGGGGCTACGCGACGTGGGAAAATGTCCAGCGCGTCCTCGACCGGATGTTCAAGGATACTGGCCACAAGAACGCATACTTCCCGCTGTTTATCCCGCTTTCCTATCTCGAAAAGGAAGCGGAGCATGTTGAGGGCTTCGCGAAAGAGTGCGCTGTCGTCACCCACCATCGGCTCCAGCCGGGAACCAAAGCGGACGGCAAGCCCGGACTTGTTCCGGCGGGCGAGTTGCAGGAACCGCTCGTTGTGCGCCCGACATCGGAGACGATCATCGGTGCGAGTTTCTCGAAATGGGTGCAGAGTTACCGCGATCTTCCGCTCCTTATCAATCAGTGGGCCAACGTTGTGCGATGGGAGATGCGCACGCGACTTTTCCTGCGCACAACTGAGTTTCTCTGGCAAGAAGGGCACACCGCCCATGCGACAAGCGAAGAAGCGATGGTCGAGACGCTGAAGATGCTCGAGGTATACGCCGACTTTGCTGAGAACTGGATGGCGATGCCTGTCATCAAGGGCGAGAAGACCGAGGGTGAGCGCTTTCCTGGGGCAGTGAACACCTATTGCATCGAGGCGATGATGCAGGATCGAAAAGCGCTGCAAGCGGGAACATCACATTTCCTCGGTCAGAATTTCGCGCATTCAAGCGACATCAAGTTTAGCGATGCCAACGGCAGCGTTTCCTTTGCTTGGACGACATCGTGGGGTGTGTCGACGCGGCTCATCGGCGGCATGATCATGACCCACGCGGACGATGATGGCATGGTGCTCCCGCCGCGGCTCGCGCCGGCGCATGTGGTGATTATTCCAGTGACCCACAAGCCTGAAACAGCGCAAGCGGTGCACGACTACTGCGTCAAACTCGCCGCCGATCTCCGCACCATCCACTACGCCGGTCGCACGATCGATGTTGAGCTTGACGCTCGCGACATCCGTGGTGGCGACAAAGCATGGCAGTGGATCAAGAAGGGCATTCCGCTCCGCGTCGAAGTTGGGCCGCGCGACATGGAGCAGGACTCGGTGTTCATGGCACGCCGTGACCGCGGTCACAAAGAGAAGGTGTCGGTCAAGCGCGATGAGTTCCTCGCAACCATCGTGCAAACGCTTGAAGATATGCAGTCGGGGCTGTTCGCCCGCGCGAAGGCGCACCGCGAAGCCAACACGCAGCGCATAGATTCACGCGCGGAATTCGAAGCATTCTTCGGTGTGAAAAACGAAGCCGAGAGCGAAGAGACCAGTTCGGGCGGCAGCGTGAAGGGCGGATTCGCTCTCGCCCACTACGCGCCAGATCCAGCTGTTGAAGATGAACTCAAGGCGAAATTCGCGGTGACCTGCCGCTGCATCCCGGTCGACGGAAACGACGAGCCGGGAACATGCATCTTTAGCGGTAAGCCAAGCTCACGCCGCGCCGTGTTCGCGAAGAGTTACTGACGCGCGGGCTGCGATTTACTCAGGCGCAACTTCGGGTGTCGGCGAGGTGGCCGGTGCGCCAACAACTTCCGTTTGGACTTCTGCTTGCTTGGTCTCAACCTGCGTGACAGGCGCATTTGCGATTGGCGCGGTTGCTGGAATTACCCATCGATACGCAGACTCGACGCGCCACGAAAGCATGGGGCCGCCCTTCAGCTTGACGGTCATCAGTTGGTAGACGCCGCGCTCGGGGTAAACAACATCGACGTCAGCCACACCGCCCGAAAGGCGAAGTTGCTGGACAGAAAAAACCTGTTCATCCCCTGCGGCGATGTCTTTCGACATGGGAGTCGCATTCTCGCCGATGAGCGTTTGCACGCGTGACCAGGTCGACTGCTCCAACCCTGCAGGGAGATTGAAGACGACCGGCCCACTGAGACCGGTGATGCGATGCGCCTCTTTAATCGCCTTTGCCATGACCTCCGGCCCAGGCGAAACATTTGGCTTCGAAATCGCGCTTCCCGAAGTCGGCGGATACGTCGAAACCGCGGTGCAAGCGGCAGGAACAACGATCAGGAGCAGAGCGGCAAGAACGCGGGTCGTCATGACCGCATCGTAACAACCGGGATAAAAACATCGTCGGCGCCTCGGAAATCCGGGGCGCCGACGATGCAAACGTGGAATTCGGTCTGCGGCGATTCGAGGCGGGAACCTGATCAGCCGCAAGCTCGAGGGGAACACGCGAGCCTTGCCACGCAAGCAAGTCATCATCGTGCGGCACAACATACTGCCGACCCTTGCTGGCATCACAGATGCCAGAGCTGTCCTGGTTCGCCGGAGTTGGGGGGGAGAAGGGGGCGAACCCTGACACGGGAGAAGAGACACTGGGGGTCGAGGTTTTGCGCAAGGTTGCCTCCGATTCGCGAATTTCCTTCGTCCGAGCCCCGGCAGCGATTGGGGTGGGCAATGTCGCAGGGACGACGGCGCGAGGAGCGCGATGTTGGCTGGAGCTTCCACAACAGCAAGGGCGCCGGCGCCAAATCGCATCGCTGGGAAGGCGCTGACTCCATCGTTGTCGCCCACCGTGAAGGACGGTGACGCGAGGGAATGAAGTGCACGTTGACGGGTGCCCGTGGGGAACCATGAGAGGGGTCCATTGGGCCAATCTCTGGCGATAACCTCAAATCGGTGGCCGTTTACCTGCAGACAAGGCAAGATCGTCCGGCACCGCGCGCGCCCGACCGTCGCGATCAAGACAGGCGAGGGTGGTGCGACCGTCCACCAGCAGGTCATCGCCGCGGAAAATCGCGTAGCCGTGCTCAATCTTGACTGGACCAGCGGCGAGCAATTCCGTGCGCACGCGAAGCAGATCGTCGTATCGCGCCGGTCGGCGAAAGCGAACTTCAAGCCGAACAACCGCGAGAAACACCCCCGACGCCTCCAGCGCGCGGTAGTCGCCGCCCGCTGCGCGCAACATCTCCGTGCGGCCCATCTCAAACCAGATCGGGTAGACCGTGTGATGGACAACGCCCATGGGGTCGCACTCGGGGTAGCGGGCGCGAACTTCAATCTCGTGAGAGGGCGGCTGGGTTGATTCGTTCATGGCGTGTCGACTCGAGCGTTCACTTTCCGATGCAGAACCGAGAAAAGACAAGTCCGAGGACGTCGTCCGGATGGACAGGGCCGGCGATGTCTCCGAGCGCATCGAGGGCGGCGCGTAAGAGGCTCGCGATGAGTTCGAGGTCGCGCATCGACTCGCCGCGCGTATGTGCGCCTGCCACCTGTGTGAACGAGTCGTCGGTTGGAAGCGCTTCACGAATCGCGAGGCTGAGCGCGTCCTCGGCCAATACAAGCGACGCGTCATGGCGCGGCAGGATGATCGCGAGTTGGGCGCGGCGGAGGGCCCGGTCTCTCCGAAGGAGCGCCGCGATGCGCCCGCGAAGTTCGGCAATGCCCGCACCGGTTCGTGCGCTGGTTGAGACAGCGGGCGGCGGGGGCGCGGAGGCAAGGTCGCACATTGTGTGCACCTCAATGACTTCGCCTGTGATGGCGAGATCGAATTGATCGCTCCGTTCGAGCGAGATGGGTGTTGCGCTTGGCGCCGTGCAACGCAGCACAATGTCCGCGCGGCGCAGCGCGTCACGCGCCTGACGCTGCATCGATTGCTCGATCTCGCCAACCACTTCTCTATCGCCAAACTCGAGACCAGCGAGGTCGACAAGATCCGCTTCAAGTCCAGCGGTGAGCGCCACACGCGCGACGATTGCGTCGCGCGTGGTTCCTGATTGCGGACTCGCAACGCTACGCGCTCGGCCAACCAATGCGTTGAACAATGAACTTTTCCCCGCGTTTGGTGGCCCAGCCAGCACGACCAGCGCGACCGCATTCGCGCGCAGCGAATCGTGCGTCCCACGTAACGCCGCGATACGACCGCGAAGTTCGCGCGCAGCGTCGGCGAAGGCACGGGCATCGATGGTGACGACATCTTCTTGGTCGGTAAAGTCGATCCCCGCCTCAACGCGTGCGAGCAGTTCGGCGGCGACGCCTACGAGTTCCGCAGCGCGTATGCCGAAGGTGCCGCGCCCGATCTCCTCAGCGGCGATGAGCTCTGCGTCGTTCGTCGCCGCAATGCGCGCGGCGAGCGACTCCGCCGCATCAACATCGAGTCGTCCAGCAAGATGCGCGCGAAATGCAAACTCACCTGGCCGCGCACGACGCGCAGAAAAACCTGCGGTTCGCGCGCTGGCGAGCGCACGATCACAGAGAATTTCGACCAGCGCAGGTGCCCCAACGCAAGAGAGTTCAAGCGAGTCCTCGCCAGTGAAACTCGCGGGCCCCTCCATCCAGTAGGCAAGTACTGGATACGAACCATGCAGCGGAAATTCGTGTGTGCGCGCTTCGTCGACATCACCAAGCCGCACACGCATGCGCGCGACTCCACGCGCGGATGGGATCTCACCAAACATACCACGCGCTGCTGCGCGAACGCCTGGTCCACTCATGCGCACAAGCGCACGAAGCCCATGACCCGGCGGCGACGCGATCGCAAGAATCGTCTCACGCGGCGCTGTGGCTTCGACCGCGCACATCGTTGGTTAGCGATCCTTCTTTGGATCCTTGAACTTCTTCTTCGCGCCCCCCTGCGACTGCTGTGAGCGCGCAAGCGCCTTCTCGTAAAGGCGCCCAAGGAAGTCCTGCTTCTTCTTACCTGCCTCCGGCTTCGCTGTGAAGTCCATTGCATCAACTTGCTTCTTGATGATGCGCCCCTCGACGATGCCGATGCACGTCGAAGTGAGGATGTACAGCGTGAGGCCGCTCGGCGCGGCATATGTCATCACCGGGAACATGATGACCATCATCCACTTCATCATCTTCTGCTGCGAAATCTGGTCATCGGTCATATTGGCTGCCATCGGTGGCGCCATGTACTGCTGCTGAACCCAAAACACGATGCCCATCAGTACGGGCAACAAGTTGATTGAAGTAACGCTGAAGAAGTACAAGTTGAGTGGTGTGCCGAATACGAAGAATCGATCGGGCTGCGCGAGGTCGGCAAGGAAACTCCACCCACCGAAGTTTTGGAAGATCCCAAAGAATGCGGGCTGTTGGCGCAGTTCAAACGCAAAGAACAGCACTGCGTAGAGCGCCATCCAGATTGGCATCTGCGCGAATGTTGGCAACATGCCGCCAACGCATCCTGCTGGGCTCACACCGCGTTCGCGGAACATGCGCATCTGCTCTTGCTGCATGCGCGCTGGATCGTCCTTGAACTTCTTCTGCAGCGAATCGAGTTCGGGCTTCATCGCCGTCATCGCGCGCGAGAAGCGCTGCATTGAGATTTGTGACTTCTTTTGTACCGGGTGCAAGACGAATCGCACAACGATGACGAGCGCGATGATTGCGAGGCCCCAGTCGAAGACCACATAGTCGTGGAGGAACGAGAGGAACCACAGCATGCCATCGGCAAGCCACGCAAAGGTGCACCACGAGCAACACCCACTCATCAAGTAGACGATGAGATCGCCCATATTGAGTGCGGAGTACGGCTCAAGGCCATCGAGGATCTTCGGATCGAGTGGGCCTGCGAAGATGCCGATATCGAGCGTGGTTGATGCGCCCGCGGCCACATCGACGACCGGACTCCAGAGCGTGGTGAAAATGCGTTCGTCGAAACCAGTGAGCCCATTGGAAAATGCGCGGACTTCAGCGATGCTCAAAAGTTGACGCGAGGGGGACGTCGGCGGCGCATACGGCGCGTGCACAGCAAGCGCGAAGTAGCGGTCGGTGCTGCCGAACCACGAAAGCGCATACCGACCTTCGGTGGCCACGGTGTTCGGCCATACAAGCGGATTCTGCGCTGCGATTTGCTTCGCAAAGTCGGCGCGCTCGTAGTACTGGCCATTGGCACTGACAAACGACTGCGAGGGATCGCGCTCGGGTGGATAGAGGTAACCGAAGTGAAATCGGCGAACTTCCATCATCGCGACCGGATCATGTGGCGGATCGCCTGGGCCGTAGAGAAGGATGCGCGCCTTCATCGACGCGTCGGTGAGGTTGATGATGCGCTGTTGGAGCGCGAGGTCGTAGGCCGTCGCACCGGCAACGAAGGATCGTTCGACGCGCGCGATGGCGCGGCCTGTGTCGTCAACGATCTCGGTGACGAACGCGCCTGGCGCGGTTTCGGCCCAGACTGCGCCGAAGACATCGACCTTTGCGCCGTTGATCTGCACTTCACGCGCTGCGAAGACTGGAATCGTGATGTTGCCGAATGGCGGCGCGTCGGCGAAGACGTACCGGAGGGAATCGGATGGCAACGCTGCAGGATCGTTCGCCGCGCGCGCACGCTTCGCCTGATCCGCTGCATCGACGGTGCCCCAGAAATCAGCAGCAACGATCCGGGTAATACCCGCGGCGTTTCCGGCGAAGGTGATTTCGAAGGGAGCAATGCTTGGATCCAATGATCCAAGCTTGGTTGGGACGGCGGGCGCGTTCATTCCGACTGGAACGCGCGCTGAGAGTTTCGCGTCGGAGGTCGTGCTCGGACTGGTCGTGCCAGCTTTGGAAGCAGCCGTGTTGGAAGCAGCAGATTCCGCGCTCGACGTCTCAGTTGTGGTTTCAACGGTCGAAACCTTCGACGCATCGATCACAGAATCGGATTGGCCAGCCGCGATGGGAGTCTCGTTGACAGGACCACGCGCCCCACGGGCGACGAGGAACCCGACACCGACAACCACTGCGGCAAGGACGGAGGTGATGAGATAACGCTTCAGAAATGGAGACATGCGTGTACACCGAGGAGCGCCCGACGGAAGTCCGGCAAGGCGCGAAGGGTACCGCACGAGGGCAGCTTCGGCTGATCGATCCTTCCCGGCGACACGGCGAGCGCGCCGGAGCGAAAATCACTCTCCCCTTGCCAGCCGCTGCCAAAGCCAGTCGCTGAGCTGCGCGCCCTCTGCGATAAACGCTTGGATCTTCGCCTGGGTGAGCGCAATGTCGTAATCAACGCGGTGGAAGGTGAAGGTGTCCGGCGCGCCATTCTCTCCGGTTTGGAGCATGACATACGACGATCGTTTATCGCGATCGCGCGGTTGGCCGACCGAACCGGGATTGAGGATAAACCGGCAGTTGGGGAGCATTTCCTGAGCCGTCGGCGTCCATTCGCTTTGGCCCTCTTCGAAGGCAACCCAGTCGTACCGATGCTCGGATTTCCTCACGAGAGGAGAGGCTTGCGCTGCGCCCTTCGACGCATCGCGCGCTTCCATTGCCTCGTCGATCGCGTCCATCGCCGATTCCTCAAGCAGAAATCCGGGGCAGTGGGTGTGGCCCACGATGGCACTCACTGGTTGCATTGTGTCGTCATCCGTGCTCCGCTTCAGAACAGCGAAGTTCCGCTCCAGCTTTTTGATCCCCTGATGAATGTCATCCCCGAAGAGATATTCGTTGACCGGCTTCGATGGCGACGCATGAACGCAGATGTAGCGGCCCAGCAGCATCTTGCGCGGCGAGATGCCGTGCATGAAGTCATCTCGCTCAGCCTGCCCCGCCTTGAGCCGCTGCGTTTCAGCTGCGATCTCTTCCGGCGTGCCGGTCAGCTCCCCAAGACGGCGTGCGAGCCAAACGCCGTCCATGGTTTGTTCTCGAGTCCAGAAAACCGCTTGCGCGGCAGCCTTATTGAAGTTTGTCGGCTCGTAGATCGTGGCGAAGTCGTGGTTCCCAAGCAGAGACCACTCGCAGTGCTCGCGCACAAGATCGATGCACTCGACGGGATCGGGGCCATAGCCCACGACATCGCCAAGGCAGACCATTTTGTCGTAGCCGATCGATTTCGCGTGGGCGATGACGGCCTCGAACGCTGCGAGGTTCGCGTGGATGTCGCTGACGATGGCAATGCGCACGCGGATCAACCTCGTTTCAAATCAAGGCAGCCCGAACGCACCGCAGCCTCCGGATTGTGTGATGCTATCAAGTTCGGGCGGCGCGGATCGATTCGACCGCAGCGATGACGAATGCGCGGACAGTCTCCGCGGAAATGGGTTTCGCGAGAAATCCCGGCTTCGCGGCGTTTGGAAGCTCGGAGATCGGCGTGGCGCTTGTGAACCGAATCGGAAGATCGGTGACTTCAAAAATCGCGAGGCCCGATCCATCCGAGAGTTGGAGATCCGCGATCACGAAGTCAAAGGGTGATGGAGCGTCAATCTGGTCGACTGTGAGTCGAGACCGAGCCTCTGCAAGCGAATGCGCGATGGTCGTGGCGACACCGGCGACATGCAAATGGTGGGCGAGTAGGCGGGCGGCGTCGCGGGAGTCATCCACGATCAGGGCACGAAGCGATGGGGTACCGCCAATGCATGCCTGTCCTGAATTGCTCCCAATGCATGCCTGTCCTGAATTGCTTGCTGAATCGCTCGCCGAATTGCTTCCGCTGGGCTGCTGGGTCCTGGATTGGACACCTTTCACCGATGCATGCCTGTCCCGGATTGGGTTCTGGATTGCGCACCTGTCACCGATGCATGCCTGTCCTAGATTGGTGTCTGGATTGGGTTCTGGTTCTTGATCGGACCCGAGATCGGACCCCGGATTGGACCGCCTAGGTGCTGGAACCTGAAGCGCAAACACGGCGCCATGCGGCAGCCTGTTTGTGACTGACACATCCCCCCCAAGGAGCCGTGCGCAACGACGGACGATCGCCAATCCGAGTCCGGCACCCGCGTGGGGCGCCGAACCGCTTGTGGATCCAGTTTGCCCGGCCTTCCCTTGCTTAAATGGCTCAAACAGGTGGTCGAGGAATTCTGGCTCAATTCCCGCTCCCTCATCCGAAACGGAGATGTGCAAGAGTTCAGATGAATTTCGTGTGATTTCGACTACGATCAAACCTTGATCGCTGAACTTGATCGCATTAAGCAGAAGGTTTCCAAGGGCTTGCCCTAGGCGCGTTGGATCGGTTTCCACCCAATCAGACGGATCGATCCCCCACCGCAGTTCGATGGACAAGCCTTTCGCGCGCGCCTGTGCCGACGCCATCGCGCAGATATCGCCGAGGAGCGCACCGATCACAATCGGCCGCGGCTCGACACGCCATTGACCGGCGTCCGAACGAATGAGCTCGAAGAGGTCGTGCACCAGCGCGAGCCCGTGGTCACAGGTTCGCCGCATCTCCGACATGCAGGACTCCACTTCTGCGCCGGACCTCGACGGGCCGAGCATTTTGAGAAGTTGGAGGTTGGCATCAAGCGCGACAAAGGGCGCACGGAGGTCATGGCCAAGCGCGTGGAGGAATGTCGAAAGCGTTTCTGTTGCCCGCTCGGCCTTTTCGCGAGCGATCTCAAGTTCGACCTGCCGGGTAGCGAGTTGCGCGCGCGCAGACTCAAGTTCTCGGACGAGATCCGACTGCGCCCCAAGCGCAAGCGAGAGGCGATCGACGAGCTTCTCCACCTGCTCCGCATTCAAATGCACATTCGACCAGGCGCTTTGCGTCACTGGGTGGGCGTGGTCGTGGCTGCGGAAATCACTGGAGGGCACCGTTCGGCTCTTTGGTGACATCGGCCGTGGCACGCGATCGGTTGAGCCGAATCGCCGGCCGCGGCGCCGTTCGCCGCTATTCTCTCGATCCTTCCGACCACAGAGTCCCCTTTGGAGAGGCAGCACCCATGGCAGAGACCAAGCATTACGACCTCATCGTCATTGGCGGCGGACCCGGGGGCTATGTCGGCGCGATCCGCGCGGCGCAAATGGGCCTCAAAGTTTGTTGTATCGAGCGAAGCAAGCTTGGCGGAGTCTGTCTGAACTGGGGCTGCATCCCAACGAAGGCACTCCTCCACAATGCGGAGCTCTACATGGAGGCAATCCGCCACGGCAAGGACTGGGGCTTTGAAATCCCCGAAGGTGCCGTCAAGGTCGATTGGGCGAAGGTCATTGGCCGTTCGCGATCGATCACGGGCACACTGAATGGCGGCATCGCGTTCCTCCTCAAGAAGAACAAGGTCGACCATGTCGAAGGTCACGCGAAGATCCTCAGCGGGAAGACTGCTGCTGGACCCTGCCGCGTACAAGTCACCAAGGCCGACACCGACTACTACCACGGTACCGGTGGCGACAAGACCGCGGAGATCACTGCCGACCGCATCATGATCTCAACCGGCGCTGCGCCGAACGAACTTCCGTTTGCAAAGTCGGACGGCAAAACGATTCTGTCGAGTTACGACGCGCTCACTATTCCAAAGCAGCCAAAGTCGATGGTCATCATCGGCTCCGGCGCGATTGGCATGGAGTTCGCGTACTTCTTCAATGCGTTCGGCACGAAAGTCACCGTCGTCGAAATGCTCGATCGGATTCTTCCGAACGAGGACGAGGACATCTCCGCCGCCGCACTGCGCGCGTTCACGAAGCAAGGCATGGAGTTCAAGGTCGGCACCATGACGACCGCGATTGACAAGTCTGCTTCGGGCGCAAAGGTGACGCTCGTAAATGCGGCCGACAAGACGAAGACTGAGACCGTCGAAGCGGAGTGCGTACTCGTCGCCATCGGCGTGAAGGGGCGCTATGAAGGTCTTTGCGATGACAAACTCGGTTTGCGCATCGAGAAAAACCATATCTGGACCGATTACAAAGACAAGAAGGAACCGACGTACCAGACCTCTGTTCCTGGGGTGTATGCAGTCGGTGATTGCATCGGGCCACCGTGGCTCGCCCATGTGTCGAGCGAAGAGGCCGCTGCGTGTGTCGAGCGCTTCCTCGGGCACCACACGCTTGGCGTCGACTACTCGTCGATCCCGGGCTGCACATACTGCAATCCGCAGATCGCTTCGATCGGTATGACCGAAAAGCAGGCCAAAGAGAAGGGTCTCAAGTACAAGGTCGGCAAGTATGCGTTCAAGGGCCACGGTAAGGCAATTGCTGTCGGTGCAACCGAAGGCCTCGTGAAGATCATCGTGAGCGAGCCGTACGGCGAAATCCTCGGCGCTCACATCATCGGCGAGGACGCGTCCGAACTCATCGGCGAGATGGGACTCGCCCGTCGCGTCGAAGCAACCATTGAGGATGTCATCTCGACCGTGCACGCGCACCCCACGATGTACGAGGCGCTGCACGAGGCTGCGCTCGCGACGGAAAATCGCGCGATCCACGCGTAACGACATCCGCGCATTCGCTCTCCTTTCGCGGCTGCGTGCGTGCACGCAGCCGCGGTTCATTTACGCCCGCACAAAGCCGCTAGGTGGCGTTGTGCGCAGCACATCTATAAGGTCTACAAACGCGCGCGGACGCATCGCATTGGCCTTCACATCAACTCCGACATCGAACCGCCGCGCGAGCGACACCCCGTGACCATGCACATGTCCGTGTAAATGGAAACCGCCATTCGGTCGACCCTGCCACTGGTCGATCGGATAATGAAAGAGCACCACGCGCTCATCGACCCCCGCGATTCCCCGCGCGCTCACAATGTCTTCCACAGACTCAAACATCGCATCAAACTTTGCCTCGCCGAGCGGATCGTGATTTCCGCGGATCAGCACAATCCGCTTGCAGGCGATTCGATCACGCAGTGCTGCCGCGCGCGAAAGATCATCGCGCTCCCATCCCCGAGCCGAAGCCTTCACCACGAAATCGCCGAGGTGAAGCAAAATGTCCTTTGGTTCAACAACGGCATTGATCGCTCCAATCAGCGCGTCGTCCATCTCGTCCACGGAGGCGAAGGGCCGCGCGAATATGTCGCGTGCAGCGTCGTGGCCAAAGTGCGTGTCCGCGGTCACAAAGATCCGCCGCTCCGTCTTCACGAGGTCCTTCGCGGTCGACATGGGTGAAAGGTAGCCGACTCAGAGCCGCAGTACAGTGCGTTGATGAAGCAACGAGCACTCCTCGCAGCATCCGTGCTTACCGTCACCGCCTGCGCCTCCACGGCCACGAAACAGGAAACCTCACAAGACACGACGCCCGTCGCCATCGCGGAACTTCCGCGCTACGGCGGCGTCAACCTCGTCAATGAGACACCCGCTGAGCATGACGCGCGCATGCAGTGGTTCCGCGATGCGAAGTTTGGCATGTTTATCCACTGGGGCGCGTATTCAACCGCTGGTGGCGAGTGGAACGGTCGCCGCGTGCCGGGGATCGGCGAGTGGCTTCTTTCCAATGCGCAGATCAAGCCCGAGGACTACGCAGTGCTCGGTTCGCAATTCAATCCCGTGAAGTTTGATGCGAAGCGTTGGGTCGCGATCGCGAAGGACGCTGGGATGAAGTACATCGTCATCACCTCGAAGCATCACGATGGCTTCTGCCTTTGGAACTCCGCATTCACGGACTGGGACGTTGGAAACTCGGCCTTTGCGCCGCGCGATCCACTGAAGGAACTCGCAGACGCCTGCTCCGAATCAGGCATTCGGCTTTGCTTCTACCACTCGATCATGGACTGGAATCATCCAGACTATCTTCCGCGTCGCGCGTGGGATACACGTTCGAGCGTGGGCGCGGACTACCAGCGCTACATCGCGTACATGAAGAGTCAACTCAAGGAGCTCACATCGGGCAAGTACGGCGATGTTGGCATTCTTTGGTTCGACGGCGAGTGGGAGGGCACGTGGACACATGAGATGGGCAAGGACCTTTACGACTACTGCCGCGCGCTCGACAAGGACATCATCGTCAACAACCGCGTCGACACCGGCCGCTCGGGTATGGAGGGCATCACGCGCGAGGGCGACTATCGCGGCGACTACGGTACGCCCGAGCAGCAGATCCCAGCGACCGGCCTCCCCGCAGGCGTTGATTGGGAAACCTGCATGACGATGAACGATACGTGGGGCTACAAGCGTTTCGACAACAACTGGAAGTCGAGCGAGGATCTTGTGCGCAAGCTCGTTGATATCGCATCGAAGGGCGGCAACTTTCTGCTCAATGTCGGGCCGACCGGCGAGGGAGAGATCCCCGCACCGAGCATCGGTCGTCTCGAGGCGGTGGGTCGATGGATGCAGAAAAATGCGATGTCGATCTACGGCACGCAGGCGAATCCGTTTCCGGAGCCGCCCGCGTGGGGGCGTGTCACGCGTGCGGTGATGGCCGATGGACACGATCGGCTCTATCTCCACGTGTTTGACTGGCCGAAAGATGGAAAACTCCGGCTCTCAGGCTTACTGAGCGAACCGCGTTCGGTGCAGATGCTCGGACAGCGCACCCGGAACCTGTGGACATTCGAACGCGATGGCGACACGCTTGTCTTCAATCTTCCGCCGAAGCCACTTGATGAAGTGTGCACGGTGGTTGCTGTCGACCTCGCCGATCCGCTCGCCGTTGCGGAACTACCGGTGATCGACGCGCCGGACGACAAGTTTGTGGGCATGATGCTGGTTGCTGTCACGCAACCAGCGGGCCGCGTCACCTATCGCTACACGACCGATGGTTCTGATCCGACATCAGAAAGCCGCGCGGCTGGCGGCTCGATTCCGCTCAGCGAAACCACCACGGTGCAGGTGCGTGGCTTCCTCGGCGAGCGCGCGGTGACGCGTGTGGTGTCGCGCACATTCACTGAGCTCACAGTTCTCCCTGCGGTCCAAACGCTGAAGGCCGATCCGGGCATCGCGTTCCGCGCGTATGAGGTCAGCGAAGGAATAAAATCGTGCGCGGAGATCAGCGGATCGAAGTTGGTGCGCGAGGGTGTCGCTGAAGTTCCCACGGAAGCACTAAAGCCGCGCGAAGAATTTTTCGGGCTCATCATCAACGGCTTCATCGAAGCGCCCCAAACCGGTCTCTACCGCTTCTTTGTCGACTCCGATGATGGCAGCACCATGTCGGTGCAAGGCGCGCTTGTCGTCGACAACGATGGACTTCACAGCGCCACCGAGAAATCGGGTGCGATCGCGCTCGAGAAGGGACTTCACCCATTCGAGATCCGCATGCTTGAGGCAGCCGGACAAGACCTCCTGCGCGTGTCGTGGATCGCACCGGGCATGGCACGGAAGTCCGTCGTCCCAGCGAAGGCGTATTTCCACTGAGCCAGTCGCACGCCACTCCTCGAGCACCACGCGGACTCACCACGCTCGGCGCAGATCTGCTGTTGTTTGCGGCTGCGTTTATCTGGGGAACCGGATTCGTTGCGCAACGACTCGGTAGCGAACACCTCGGCGCATTCGCCTTCACGGGCCTTCGCTTTACGGCGGGCACGTTGCTTCTCTTACCGCTCCTCTGGTTTGCGCCATGGCCAACACACGTCGACCGCGCCACCGCGCAGCGGGCAACCGTGCGCGGCGGGCTACTTGCGGGTGTCATCATGCTGTGCGCCGCGAATGTCCAGCAGTTCGGCCTCGCCTCGACGACAGCATCAAACGGCGCGTTTATCACAAGTCTTTACGTTGTATTCGTGCCGTTTCTCGGGCTCCTCGCGCGACACCGTATTGGTTGGCCCGTGTGGGTCGGCATTGTGCTCGCCGGTATCGGGCTTCTACTCCTCGGTGTTGAGCCGGATTTCACCGTCAACGCGGGTGATCCTTGGGTCCTCGCGTGCGCAGTGTTCTGGGCGCTCCACGTCGCGGTGGTCGGGGTGTACTCGCGCGATGCTGAACCGATTCGACTCTCCCTCATCCAACTCGGAATGACGGGAGTCGTCGCACTTTCCATCGCTGGCACCCGCGGAGAGATCACCGCCGAAGCGGTCGACTTGGCGAAATGGGCGCTTCTGTATGGCGCGGTGCTTCCTGTTGCTGTCGCGTTCACGCTGCAGGTGATCGCGCAAAAGAAGGCACCGCCCACACACACTGCGCTGATTCTCTCGCTTGAGAGCGTCTTCGGTATGGCAAGCGGCATCGTGCTGCTCGGTGAGCGTCCGGATCTCCAGAAGTACGTTGGTGCAACGTTGATGCTTGCGGGGGTCGTGGTTTCGCAAGCAATTCGGCCGAAGCCTGCTCGACGCGGAATGGATGGTGATCGCGCGATCGGGATCGATGAGACTCTTGAGTCGAGTCGCCGCGACGACGCGACTGAGGCAATCGCGCACGACCCGCAGCCGCGTTGATGGGCGTCACGACTCGCGGACAGAGAGGGTGATACCACCGCTCGTCGTCTTGATGATCGAGTGCCCCGTCGCTGCGCCAATCTCGGCTGTCATACTGTGGTCGGCGATATCTGGCGTACGCACGCGTTTCGCCGGATCAACGACTGCGATTGTTCCACTCGAAGTCGTGATGCGCACCGCGCCGTCGAAGTCGGCACCGACCTCAACCATGACCAGCGCGTTCTTTGCCTCGATATCGAAGGGGTGATCATTACCACTCGCAAGCGTGACGCGAACTGCACCGTTCGCAGAAGTCGCCCGCACACCGTCGGTTGCGCCTTCGATCGTAATGGGGCCATTCGCAGAAGTAGCGTCGATGCTTCCGGTGTGTCCACTGACATTGATCGAGCCGTTTTTGGTCGCAACACGCAGCGAACCCGACGTACCACGCACAACGAGCGTTCCGTTTCCACTTTTCAACGCACAGTCACCGGTTGCAGGGACGCGAATGGTGAGCTTCACAGAATCACGCGCCATCCACTTTCCAGGAAACACCGGCTGCACGACAATCGTGCCATCCGCCGTGCGTTCCGCGTAGAGCTTTACAACTTGTTCGCGGCGCTTCACGTCCTTTGCGTCCTCGCCGTCGACGGTGAACTCCGCGTCAATACGCGTCTCCTCGTGCTTCGGATCAGAGACGATCTCGATGGACCCGCGCTCGATTTCTGCCATCAACTTCTCACGTGTGGCCTCGTCGCCAGCTTTCGGCGCCGTGCGCGCGATCTCTGCGTCGCGCTGCACCAGGGCCGTCGCCACGTCGTCGCTGGCGCACGCAACCTTCGGAGTAATCGGAAGCAGAGCCGCGGCGCACACCAGAACGAAGGAGATTTTGAGGATGTTGCGAATGGCTGTGTGCATGAGGCTGATTCTTGAAGTTGAGTCGCGGCGCGAGCCTCAAAGGGCATGTGGCTGCAGTTATAGGCGACTGTTTCGCGCGGTTTGGAAGTTCACGGATCGGTTATGGCTCACTGTATCCAAGTGTTCCGATCCGAACCGCGTGAAGCCGAAAGAAGTGTCGCCGAGGCAAGGTGCAACGGTAACCCGCAGGGAGGATCCCGGCGACAGGCTCAACAGGTGCGCGACTCGTGGATGCGTCGACACCCGCAATAGAAACCAACGCGAACATGAACTCCACTCTGAACTTCGACCGTGTCCTTGAGCAGCTTTTCTCGACCCTTGTCAGCGGTGACCGCCGCGGCACGCGCGAGATCGTTGACGCCGTCTACGCATCGGGAATCCCGGCCGAGACCGTCTCCAAGGACATCTTCTGGCCGATCCTCGAATCGATCAGCGCGCTCTATCGCAAAGATCAGCTCACCACGCTTTCGCATCACTATGCGACGCGCCTTCTCCGCGCACTCGTCGACCAAGCTCAGAGCCGATATACAAACAAGGCTGCGCGCGGCAAGCGTATCGCGATGTTCTGCGGCCCGAACGAAACCGAAGAGCTCGCAGGTCAACTCGTCGCCGATTTGCTTGAGGCCGACGGTTATGAAGTCACCTTCGCTGGTGGTGGCGTGGCGAATGACGAGATCCGGGGCGAACTCGGCGAGCGCGCGCCGGACACGCTGCTTCTCTTCGCATCGAGTGCGAAAGATGCACCATTCATCCGCGAACTCATCGATCAGATCCGCGAGATCGGTGCACGCAATGACATGCAGATCGTCGTTGGCGGTGGCATCTTCAATCGCGCACCCGGACTTGCTGAAGAGATCGGCGCCGATGTCTCTGCAACCTCTCCGCGCGACCTGCTCGAAAAGCTCGTCAGCGAGAGCAGTTCGCGCAACGAGCGTTGGGCGAAGTCGACTCGTCGTTCGCGCAGCGCAGCCTGACGCGAAAAAGAATGAAACATTCGCGCGTCGCCCGTTTGTTCGGGCGGCGCGCGTTTTTTGTTGAGATCGCAGTTTCTTTGTAAGGGTTCGTGCGGCCAATTCGGTGAATGTTGGCGACGACACATCACGGCAATAAACGCGGGAAAATGCGGGCGGATGACCGCTTCGCACAAGATGTCGCACGCCTCACTCAAAGGAGTCAGCCATGCGCAATGCACTCATCGCCTCCATCGCACTCGGCGGCAACCTTTGGCGGAAACGCAGTCATGCCGGCCCTGACTCGCTTCATCGGCGGAGTGATACAAGGAATGAGCTCCGCGAATCTCCCAACACTCGCCGTCCGCGTCACGACCTGCTCTGGCGCGATCCAGGCACCGGTATTCGCTGTGGTCAACGCAACCACCGCTGTGGCGAACGGATGGTTTTCATTCTCATTGGCACTGGTGTGTTGACTGGAAGCGCAGACTGGTCGCAACCAATCGGGATCGGAGCCATCCTTTCCCTCGGCGACCTGAACAACAAACTCTCGTTCCGATTCAACACCTGTTTCACGGCAAACAACTTTCTTCGCATCGAGTTCGACACCGATGAAGTGATGTGATCCGCACCGTCGAGGCCTTGCAGCCGTTTCTGGAGAAATCTCAGAGTCTGCTGCGAGATTGAGTCACGCAGCGCAGAAGAGTCGTGGAAGCGCATCGTCCTGCGCTCCACAAACCTTCAACCGAAAGGAACCCGCCATGCGCACTCTCACCTCGATCGTCCTCGCCTCGCTCGCCTCCCTGACCGCCGCCAGCAGCTCCCAGGCTGCCGTGTTCGGGCCCTTCGCGACAGCTGTCGGTGCGCTCCGCACGGTCGCCACCACAGCGCAGGCGACCAATGGCGCGATCAATGCCACCAGCCTCCTCAAGGTGACCCGCTGCTCGGGCGCAGTCGAAACTCCAGCGTGGGTTGTCGCCGGCCCAACCTGCACTGCCACCGCAGCCGATTATCAAATCTCGATGACCGTCGTTTCCGCGACCCAAACCCGCGTTCGCATCGCGGCGACCGGGGCGACCTGCGACATCCGTCAGATTGTCTTCGGCACGCCAAACACGCGCTGCGGCTTCGACCTCACGCTGCCGAACCCCGGCACCGCAGGTTCGGCCGCGGGCTTCAATCCTGCGCCAGTCGCCGGATCTCTCGTCGGCGCGTGGATGGCAACTGTCCGCCTGGAGAATGCCGTCCGCATTGGAGGGGCCGCGCCCGTCGGCGACCTCTACAGCGTCATGGTCGTGAGTTTCAACAGTTGCTTCGACATCAACGATCGCATCGAGTTCATCGTTGATACCGATTACATCAACTGAATCGAACGAGAGATCGGATCCTTGCCGGACTCGAAGCCTCGGAACCTCGCATTGCCCGTTGCCTCATCAGCACGGGCAGTGCGGTTTTTACAAACCACGGAACACCAAACGCTGCTTGCGAGTCGATACGCTCCGCTCCCATGTCTCACGAAGCGTTTCCCGGTATCGACACCATCCCATTCGTCGAGCGTTCCTCGCGCGAACTCCTTGGATTTCGCCACTACCGCCCCGATGAAGTCGTCGAGGGTAAGTCCATGCGCGACCAAATGCGCTTCGCGTCATGCTACTGGCACACCATGCGCAACGGTCTCGCCGATCCATTCGGCGCTGCAACCGCGCGAATGCCGTGGGACGATGGCTCCGACTCCATCGACAATTGCCTCCGCCGCGCCGACGCCTTCTTTGAGTTCCTGCGGAAGTGTCGCATTGATTTCTATTGCTTCCATGACCGCGACATCGCCCCTGAGCGCGCGACGCTCGCTGAGTCGAACGCTGATCTCGACCGCGTGGTGGAGCATTTCGCCGTGCTTGCACGCGCAAGCGGCAAGAAGCTCCTCTGGGGCACCGCGTGTCTCTTCGCGCATCCACGTTACGTCTCGGGCGCCGCAACCAGCCCGCGCATTGAGGTGTTCGCCCATGCCGCCGCACAAGTGCGCAAGGCGATTGAGGTAACCCATCGGCTCGGCGGCGAGGGTTACGTCTTCTGGGGCGGTCGCGAGGGGTACACCACGCTCCTCAACACCGATATGAAGCGCGAACGCGAGCATTTGGCGCACTTCCTGCACATGGCGGTTGAGTACAAGAAGTCCATCGGCTTCAAGGGACAGTTTTATATTGAGCCGAAGCCGCGCGAGCCGAGCGTGCATCAATACGACTCGGATACCGCCGCGTGTCTCGCGTTTTTGCGTGAGTTCGGGCTGTTGCCACACTTCAAGCTCAATATTGAAACCAACCACGCAACACTCGCTGGTCATACGGTCGAACACGAACTCGCCGCGTGTAGAGCGGCGGGCGTACTCGGTTCGGTTGATGCAAACTCTGGCACTGAGAACTGCGGATGGGACACCGACGAATTCCCAACTGATCCGCGACTGACCACGAAGATGATGCTCGAGATTCTTGCTGCGGGCGGACTCTCGACCGGTGGACTGAACTTTGACGCCAAGCGACGTCGTGAAAGTTTCGAGCCAGTCGACCTCTTCCATGCGCACATCGCCGGGATGGATGCGTTCGCGCGGGGGCTCAAAGCTGCTGCCGCCGTACGCGCCGATGGACGCATCGCACAATTCGTGAAGCAACGCTACGCGAGTTGGGACTCTGAACTTGGCCGACGCATCGAGAACGGCGACGCAACACTCGAAGAACTCGAGAAGGTTGCCCTCAGCCAAACAGCATGGCCCGTGGAAAGCGGCCGACAAGAGCTACTCGAGCACATCCTCCACGAGCACATTTGATGGAACTCACCGACGCACGCCGCACACTTTATGAGTGGGTCGCCAACCCCGCGCTTCGTCATCACATGGAGTGTGTCGCTGCCTGTATGGGTGCGTATGCAATGCGCGTCGATCCACCGCAGCGCGCGCGGTGGATGCTCGCCGGACTGATGCACGATCTTGATTGGGAACGTCATCCGACGGCAGCTGAGCACCCGCGTGTCGCGGTGGCTTTCCTTCGCGAGCGAGGCGTCGACGAAACCGTGTTACACGCGATCATGGCGCACGCGCCATATACGGGAACATTGCGTGACACGCCGATGGCGAAGCACCTCTTTGCGGTTGATGAGCTCGCGGGTTTCATCGTCGCGTGTGGCAAGGTTCGCCCTGATGGCATTGCAACGCTCGAACCGGCCAGTGTGCGAAAGAAGCTTAAAAATCTGTCGTTTGCAGCGGCGGTTTCTCGCGACGACATCGCGACTGGCGCCGCTGAAGTTGGTTCGACAGAGGACGAGCACTTTGCGCTCTGTCTTGCGGCGATCCGAGAAATGCGTGAAGGAATTGCGGAATAGCCGCACTTGCGGTGCGTGATCGCTGCCTGATTTCCATCACGATCGCCACGCGACCACAATCGACCCGCCGAATCCACCGCCCGTCATACGAGCGCCAAGTGCGCCGTCGGAACGAGCGCGAGTAACGAGCGCGTCGAGCTCTGGTACCGAGACTTCAAAGTCGTCGCGGAGCGATTGGTGACTCTCGAATAACAGCGCCCCGAAGTGCTCAATGTCGTTTGAGGCCAGTGCGCGCATCGCGTCGTGTACTCGGGCCGCCTCCGTCACAACATGACGCGCGCGACGCGCAATTCTCGGCGCAAGCTCAGCAATCTCAGGCCACCTGACGCGCGGCAGATGCGCGAGATACCCAACGCCGAGTTTGCGTGTGGCGGTCTCAACATCCGCGCGGCGTTCGGCGTATCCACCGTCACTGAGCGCGTGGCGCACGCCGGAATCGATGACCTCGATTCGCATCGTGTCTGGCAGCGACACGAACGAAGACTGCAGTGCAGCACAATCAAGATGCAACGCCTCGCCCGACTGCGCGTGCGCGACGACCCACTGATCCATGATTCCGCAGGGCACGCCCGCAGAAACATGCTCCGCGCGCTGACAAATCAGTGCGATCGTGCGTGGTTCAACCGCGAGCCCGATAGAGAGGAGCGCAGCACGTGCAACCGAAACCTCAAGCGCAGCGCTCGACGAAAGTCCCGCGCCCACCGGCACATCGCTCGCGAGCGCGATCTTGAGTAGCGGGATCTGATATCCAGCTTCACGAAGCGCATCGAGTACACCTCGGGGATAGCGTTTCCATGCGTCACTGTCCGCCTTGGTAGCACCACTCCACTCGCTTGTGAATTGATCGACCGCCGCGTCGACACCTTCCATACCGAGTGCACCCGCTGCAGCAACGGTGTGCGCGCTAAGCGCCATCGGGAGCACTGTGCCCCCGGCGTAATCAATGTGGTCACCGATAAGATTCACTCGGCCCGATGCGCGCGCGACAACCGTCGGCGCTTCACCAAACGCGCTTTGAAACAAGTGGCGCGCGCGCAAGCCGACATCACTTGCCGCCAAGCCAAATTCCCTTGAAGAGTTCGCGCGAGGCATCAAGCGCGTCGTTCCCGCTGACTGCAGCAAGACCCTCTTCGACCAACGTGCGATTCTCCGTCTGGTGGCCGATGTATGCGAGCACGAGCCCATATCCCGGTGCATCATCGCCGCGCAAGATGCGTGTACGCATCAGTGTGACCGCTTCATCAAGTCGACCACCCGTCGGAAGCAACTTGGCGTCGTAGCGCGCGTCGATCAATTCAGGCTGCGCTTCGAAGAGGTTTCGTAGCGTAAGTCCAGCAGACAAGTAGAGCCCTGCACCAATCTGTGCGTGTGCGATGCCTGCCTCGATCAGCGGATTGTCACTTGCAAGAACTTGAGCCTGCCCAAACCGACGCTCGGCTTGAAAGTATTCGCCGTTGCGCAACGCCTCTTCGCCCTGACGAATAAGGTCGTCGACGCGCCGACGGTCGTCGCTCCCAAGCTGGTCAAACTTCTTTCCGTGACGCAGAATTTCGGCCATTTCCGGTACAGGAAGCAATTTGCCGCGCTCTTCGATTCGCTTTACTTCTCGCTCGGCTTCCGCGCCCTGTGGAACCGCGCCGTCACCAGAGATCAACGATGGCTCACCGCTCTTTGCGGGCTTCGGCTCCTTTGTCGACTCCGTCTCTCGCTTTGTCGCCGTGTCCTCAATCGCCTTCGGAATGCCCATACCCATCTCTTCAATATCGCTTCGTACGCGTTCGAGGCCACTCTTCGTTTTCTCTGAGCCCGCATCGGTAGCGGCCCCGATTTTCTCGGTGGCCTTCTTGTCGACGGCCTCCAGTAAATCGCGATAGTTCTGCGGAGCGATGCGCGCTTCCTCGCCAACCGAAGTCGGAGCGACCTGAAGGTCAAGCCGCGTCGCGCCAGCACCCATTTTCTCGTAGTCCGACGGGCGGGCGAGACCCTTCCGAATGTCAGCTCGCGCGCGGGCCTGCTCATATGCGCCGAGACCCGCTCGCACGATTGGATCGACAAGACTCTCCGCCTGCAGTCCGCGCAGTGGGGACACGATGTACTGAATCGGATCACCATTCGCCGCCTGGCCGCGGGCGATTGCTCGTTCCTCGCCAAGTTTCTGGTTCATGGTGCCAAAGGCCATCTCTGCGTTGGCGCGATCGAGTCGAAGCCGACTATCCGGCCTGTTAGTCACCGCACGCTGCGCATCCACGCCAATTGGCGTTGAATCGCGGCGATACTCAAAGACACCAAGGCCCTGGCCGACGAGGAAGCGATCTTTGTAGATTGGTGAAGCGATGAACGCTGGATTCGAAAGTGCGCTTCCAGCGCGGAACTGATAGGTGGAATCCGAACCAGTCAGGCCGCGGAAGTCTGTGTCCGCCGTGTACCCAACGGATCCGCGAAATCCACGCCCACCCGGAACACTGTCGGTGACGATCAGATTGCGCGCGTAATAGTCGACGGGCATCGACGCGTTGTTCGAGCCTCCGCTCCCAACCTGCGAGTTGCGGTCGAGGATGTTTCCGCTCCCAAGTGCTCGGCCAGATCCTGTCCCGCGCGACCAAGAGAAGGTTTGTCCGCCCATACCGGTCCCATCACCAAGTGCGTTGCCGCTTCCGGTCGGCAGCTTGTTGATACCTCCCACCACGCCTCCGCGACTCCCGCTGTTTCCACCACCGATCCTGCTACCCGAGCCGACAGCCTCGCCGCCAATGCGCTGCGGTTGGACTTGGGTCTGCGCATGGGCGAAATCGACGACAAGAAATGCGACCGACCAGACGAGTGACCCCGCGAGGACGGTGGGCACGAGGGAAGCGCGCGAGGGAGTGTTCATGAGAAATTGCATGCGTGCTCTCGAAGAAAGGTGAGTCGGACTGAGTATCGGCTGTGATCCCGCAAAGGCAAGAGATCTTCAGGATGCAGTGGAACTTGGTGCCACCGTGGACGGATTGGCGTTGCCCTCGGTCTGCGCGGAAAGTTGCTCAAGCTCGGCAACGATTGTCTGCGCGAGGTCCACTCCATCCGCCTGAACCGCGTACATCAACCGCCCAATCCGAAGCATGAGTACTGCTGCTGGTGCCATCGCGCCATCCGTGGACTCGCGCACCATGACCGAGAACACCTCGCCCTCCGGCATCGGTTGCGGTCTGCTGTAGCGGTCAAACACCGTGAAGCGATCTTCGTCCTCGAGGACGAGGATACTTGCGAAGGACTCAGCAGCCGCCTGCCCGCGTTTCGGGGATATCGCGCAAAAAAGCATCGCGCCAGACGCGCCCGGAAGCCGGACCCGATCCACTTCAATCCAGCGCACCCTCGCGTTGGCAAGGCGGGGCAATTCGACCCGATTGCCGACCATCTCCGACGCCTCACGGGAAAACTGCTCCCGCAGTTCCGCCTGCTCTAAGTCGGCCTCCGCACTGCTCTCCCCGCGAAGGAACCGAGAAGCGCTGTCGCGGCCGAGCTGCCTCGCATCAAACGCGCGCTGCGCGTGCCGTGGCTCGATCGCATCTGCAAGCTCGACAAGGGTTATTCCAGCAGGGAGTTGCTGGCGATTTCCAAGACGCGGCCCGTATGTACCGATGAAAATCGAGAAGAGAACAAGCGCAACTGTCGCCCCCACCGCTGGGAGGCTTGTGCGCCGTGTTTCAACGTGCGGCGGCGGCCCACCAGTCTTGGGCTCCGGATGCGTGAGATCAAGGTCGTCGGTCACGAGCGCATGGTACGCGTGGCCCGTGCGGCAGCTTCGTCGCAATCTGTACGATCCACGCATGTCTCGCAAGGCTCCCGCGTACGTCACCACCCCGATCTACTACGTGAACGACCGCCCCCACATCGGGCACGCGTATACGACGACTTTGTGTGACGTCTGGGCACGCGCGATGCGGCTCGATGGCCGTGATGTCTTCTTTCTCACCGGCACCGACGAGCATGGCGTCAAGGTCGAGAAGAGCGCGCAGGAGCGCGGCATCACGCCACAGGCACTTGCTGATGAAAATTCCGCTGAATTTCGCAAGGTCATGACCACCTTCGGACTGACCAACGACGACTTTATTCGAACCACCGAGCCACGCCATGAGTCGCAGGTCAAACTCTTCGTCAAGCGGTTGCTCGCGTCGGGCGACATCTACCTCGGCGAATTCGAGGGCTGGTATGACGAGGGTCAAGAGGAGTATGTCACCGACACCCGTGCCAAGGACCTTGAGTTCAAGAGCCCGATCTCGGGACGACCACTGGTCCGGGCCAAGGAGCACAACTATTACTTTCGGCTGAGTGCCTACCAAGCTCGACTTGAGGCCTTCTTCGCGGCGAACCCTGGGTTTGTCCGGCCCGCTGGTCGCTTCAACGAGGTCCTTGGCCGCATGCGAGAGGGGCTGCAAGATGTTCCGGTCACGCGCACCAATTTCACCTGGGGCATCGGTATGCCCGGGGCACCTGAGCACGTCATTTATGTGTGGATCGACGCGCTCTTCAACTACGCCACTGCGCTTGGCCTCGGTGAGCCTGACGGCGCGCTCGCGAAGGAACGTGCGAAGTATTGGCCACCCGAGTACCACGTCATCGGAAAAGAAATTCTGTGGTTCCACGCGGTCATCTGGCCCGCGCTCCTGATGGCGCTCGACTTACCCACGCCTCGCTGCATCTACGCGCACTCGTTTTGGATTTCGAACGGCCAGAAGATGTCAAAGTCGCTTGGAAACTTCGTCGATCTTCCGACGATCGAGTCGTACATCGCGAAATACGGCCTCGATGCTTGGCGCTGGTACATGACCACGCAAGGCCCGCTCGGTGCAACCGACGCCGACTTCAGCCCGCGGCACTTTCACGAAATCTACACTGCAAATCTGGTCAACACCTTCGCCAACTGTGCCTCGCGCACGAGTGCGATGATTGAGAAGTACTTCGGCGGCGTCATGCCCACCGGGGAGACCGCATCGATGCCGATATCGGCCGTCGAAGGCGCACCAACGTGGAGCGCCTTCACCAGCGATGCGGCTACAAAAGTGATCGGGCACTACGCGGATTTTGAGCTTGCGGAGGCAGCGGACGCTGCGCTTGCCGTCGTACGCGCAGTGGACGCGATCATCAACGAAACGCAGCCATTCAAGCTCGCGAAGGATCCAACGCGCATGGACGAGGTTGCGCGGATCCTCTCCGCCTGCGCCGAAGGTGTGCGGGTTGCGGCGGTGCTACTCACACCGATCATGCCGACAAAGTGCAGCGAGGTACTCGCTGCATATGGATCGATGGTCGCGACCGATGGCGACATGATCGAGGCGGCCCGTTGGGGCGGACTCAAGGCGGGCGGGAGAATTGCAAAGTGCGCGCCGTTCATGCGCGTCGACGCGCCGGTCGCGTGAGCGAATGATTTTCACGAAGTCGAAGGTTCCAACGACAGATGCGCCCCATGGGCGCGGTTTCTCCCTTGAAAGGGAACAACACCAAGCGCAGGATGTTCAAACTCCTGGATTGCGCTTGGGAAATCGAAGACGGAGATTCCGCCGCGCGAGAAGAGGCTCGACGGCAGAACAAACGCACACCACCTAAAAAACCTGGTGTTGACCGTGAATACCGAATGGAAAATGGAACGCTCTCATACCTCGTAGACACAGTATTCCAAAGTGCGCAGTGCAATGTTGTGGTCACGGAACCATCGATTGGTGAGCTCAGGCTCCCAGCACTCTCAGTCAACTGAGTCGCTCCGAATGTGTGCATTTCTTACTGCTGTCGATTCTGCTCGCATGATCGACGACGGATCGTCACCGTCATCACACCCAACCAAGGAGCGTGCGTTGTGTGCATCATGAGCGCATCGCGACGATCACGGCCATGATTGCGTTGAGTGCGATCGACTTTGCACTCGCCGACGTGAACATTGCACGCACACCGACGCGCTAGCCTGCTCGCATCGAGGCGCGGAGGAGTTCCCACGCACTCGCTGGATCCAGGTCACCGTGATGTCTCCGAGGAACATCAAGACCGAACACTTGGTTGATCTCCACGAGTTCGCGTCGTACCTCCTCAGCGACACCAGCATCCATCATGTTGATCGAGATGCCCGAACAAACATGCGTGGCACGCGCGGGCGAATTCGTCGGCCACAACGCGCGGCCTCGTCCGCCCGCGCAACCCCTGAGCCACGTCACATGTGTCAAGGCTCCAGAAGCTCCCCACATCCCGAACTCGATGATCTCGTTCGTGTGTCGTAGCGCCATCTCCAGCATTTCCGCAGCCTCATCTTCAACCAACCAACGCGGGAGTGGCTCGGTGGTGAGACACACGCAATCAGCCTCGTCGACCTCGTCGTGACCCGATCTCGGGTTCCCGCGATGAACGCGCATCACGGCGTGCTTGCCACGCGCTGCATCAACTGGTTGGCTGGCGAAACCGCGCCGCGAAATCACCATGCTTCCGTTCCATCGACGGCGAATCGAAACAGGCCCGTGCCGTGTGATTCGCGGCAAAGGTGTGCCGTTCTCAAACGGGGGATCGGTGTTGAGGCCGTACGGACCCTCGTTCAGTTCATCGGCGCTGTAGTACCGGCGGTCATGCAGGAGATGTGCAACACCGTCGAAACCTTCGAAGCCTACGTGTCCACCGTAGCGACGCGCCAGGAGATTCTCGAGCGTCGATCCCGCAATCTCAACCTGCGTACCCTCGCCAAACAGGCCGTCATCGGACACAAACGGACACTCGCTCAGTTCCTCACCGCGTTCAGCCAGTTGCGCGACACGCGCACGCATCGCACGGCGCTCTTCCGTGATCGACGGCTCAGGCTCTGTTGAAATCGAAATGTGGAATCGCCCTGGGAGAAAGGTGGTTCCGAAGATACCGCGGAGCGCCGGTGAGTTCCGATCCGCTGCTGGAATACCAAGTTCTCTGACCAGTCGATCGTGTTCTTCCCACGACATGTTTCTGCTCATTTCTCCGTGCTCGAAGTTTCACACGCGAACTCGCACGGGCACGGGCCGTTGCGCATCGCTTCATTTCCACATCCATCAAACTCCACGGTTGATGACACGCATTTCGCTCATGACACTCAATCCGCGAAGGCAACGCGGAGTGCGTCGTAAAACGTCACCGGCCATGTTGCGCGCACGATCGCGCGAAACAGTGTTTCATCAGGGAGAAACACTGCGTTGATCGGTACTGGTGCGCCGTTCGGGAAGTACGGCGCTGATGATCCAGACGAACGGTCGGGTTTGAGGTAGCTCCATCCTGAGGGTAAAAGTCGAGTGCGTGGTAAGGGCGACTCGTCCTCATCATTCCAATCGATGGTCGAACCCACGCCCGTCGCCCGACCTACGACAATCGCCGCCGCGCCACGATGGGCGATGAACATCGCGTGCATGAAACTCGTTGGATTCGGCGCGATTTCGACAGCGATCGGCATACTCGCCTCGCAGAACGATGGGAGTTCACATCGCCAAATCGTCGGCACAACACCCCCTGATTGCATGCGCTCGATACGCGCCAACGCGCCGCCAACTTGGTCATGCGTAGGGGTGCGGATGCGCCTCGCGCGAACGCACACCGTCTCGTTGAAGCCAGAATTCCATACGCGCGCCGCTGCGACCTGCGCTGCACCGGGTATCTCGGTCGGAACGCATACGATGAGATCTCCACGATGCCAATGCAGTACAGGCGGTGGAGTTTCAGGTCGGACATCGATGCGACGCAAAAGTGACCCTTGTGCGATCGAGATCGCTCGTTCACGCCACGCTTCACGCTCGTACGCAGAGCTCGAACATGTGGACGCGAGCGCCTGCAAATCCTGCTCGTTGACCGCCGCGCGTGCCGCACGAAAAAGGGGTGCAAGTTCCGTCCCGAATTGATCGGGTGCAAGGAGAAACACTCGGTCGACATGGCCGCCGTTTGGTGGATCATTGGGAAATGGTGCCGCGGCACTCCCTCCCCCACATGGATACACATCCGCCGCAAACGGCAGTCTCGAATCGATTCGGTCGAGTTCCATCACGCACACTCCTTCGATCGCGTGCAAGCACGCGCTGGTGGGCGCATCCCGAGCGACGCGCACGCCGCCCGATCGGGGCAAGGCGACAGCGCTCGCGTTCGCGAGGTTGACGGCGCGTTTCCCGCGCGCCGCCCGCATCGATTTGGCACCTTGCCTCGCGGCCGGTTGCCGGAGCGCACGCCGTATTGCTCGGCGATGCGCATCACTCGGGATGCACTCTGGTTGTCGCGATACTCCCGGCCGACGCTCCATGCGACGGAGAAACCGTTCGAATCGCATCAGCATCAAGAGCGTGTGCAGCGTTTGCTGCTGAATCCTCGATTGTGCCTGATTTGGCTGCGAACAGCGTGTTTCAGGCCGCATCGTGATGGCACCGTGGTCGGATAAAGACTCGGTTGCCGAGTGGATGACTCCACTGCTCGGGATGCTGAACCATGAACTATAAACCTTGTTCGCGGTTGATGCCAATTATTCGTTGGCAATTTTTCGACTTCAGTGAATGCAAGATGGAGCCGCGCACGCGCGAATCGATGTCAGTGATCAAGGAGAATTGCGTAGATGCGTGGGAAACGGTCGATCCGGTAGTATGAATCGAATGCCTGAGTCCTTTCCAGCGCCCGCCGCACTCTTAACTGGCGTCGATTTTCGAAACAAAAATCTTGGCGTCAGTGCGCTCGGACTCAGTGCACTTGCGCTGCTTCGTAACCGTCTCAGTGCCGTCGATATCCTTGACTGGGGAATTGGTCTTCGAACCGCAGGTGACGACATTCTCCGTCACGCAGGAACAAACTCTGCATCCACGACGGTGCGCATGCATGGTTTTCGGCAGACAAGAAAGCCGTGGGCTGCTGATTCGATGTTTCTTGCGGACGCTGCAATCCATACCGGGCTCGAGCTTGGTTCAGGAGCGCGCGCGATCGGAGCGGCGTCTGCGCTACTCGATGCGAGCGGTGGAGACAGTTTCGCCGACATCTACGGACGGCGACGTTTCGTTCGGGTCTCTCGTCCCAAGTGGCTTGCGATTGCGATGAAGCGTCCACTTGTACTTCTTCCGCAGACCTACGGCCCGTACAAAGACCCAGTCATGCGCCGTGAAGCGGCAGACATCGTGGCGCATGCTGTCTGCGCTGTCGCTCGCGACGCGCGGAGTTACGAAGTTCTTAAGGAACTCCTCGGCAACCGCTTCGATCCGTCGCGGCACCTTGTGGGAACCGACATGGCGTTCCGCCTTCCGACAATTGATCCGCCAGCTGAAGCGCTCGATCTGGTCGAGCGCGCGCGAGCGATGGCTCGTGGTGCGGCTGTGGCGGGCATCAACGTCAGTGGGTTGATCGCGAATGCTCCTGATTCGTGGCGCAAGTACGGTTTTCGTGATGACTACGCTGTGACCTCGCGCAAGCTGGTGCTCCGGCTCCTTGATTCTGGCGCAGGTGCAGTCATCCTCCTTCCCCATGTCATCATTGATGGTGGCGCTGACACGGAGTCTGACATCCACGCAAGCCATGCGCTCCGGAACTCGCTCGAACCCACGCAGCGTGAACGTGTGTTTATCGCAAGTGGCTATGAGTTTCCCACCGAGGCGAAAGCGATCATCCGGCGGCTCGATTGGTTCACTGGCTGTCGACTTCATGCAACGATCGGATCGCTGTCAAACAGCGTTTCAACCGCGACGATCGCCTACAGCGATAAGGCCCGCGGGATATTTGAAGCGCTCGGCGTCGGCGACACGGTCGCCGACCCCCGCGTCCTTCGCGGCGATGAAGTCGTCGAGCATCAAGTACGCTGTTTTGTTGCACGCGACCGTCATCGAACTGCTATCGCCGAAAATCTGCCTGGAATCCTTGCGACAGCTGATCGACAGATGGACGATATCACGCGTCTCCTCAGAACCGCGTCGCCGTCGCGCTGAGCATCCAGCTCACACCGCGCGTTCCCAGGTCGTCCCCTGCGGGCCATCCTTGATGCGCACGCCCATCGCTGCGAGCTCGTCACGCACACGATCGCTTGCAGCGAAGTCTCGTGCCGCACGCGCGGCTCGGCGCGCCTCTAAGAGGACCTCAACCTTCGTCGCAAGATCATCACTCGCCTCACTCGCAAGTGGCGCATTGCGTTCAAAGACTCCGAGCACTGAGTTCATCGCATCGAGTGCAGCGAGCTCAGTAAGAGCATCGCCGGCTCCAGGCTCACTAATCGCAGTGTTGAGCACCGCGATAGCACGGGCAATATTCAGGTCGTCGCCGACTGCCTCGCGAAACTCAACGAGTGCTCGTTGCAGAGGACCGTCACCCGCGCCTTGGCTTTCGTCACGCGTGCGATCGAACACAACCGCACGCGCAGCCGCCCAACGATCGATCATTCGCTGGCAATCACGAAGTCCTTGAAGCGTGAAATTCGAGTTGGTGCGGTAGTGCGTTCGTACCAGTTCAAGCCGCAATGCTGCTGGTGTAACGCCCTTCGCAAACAAGTCGCGTGCGGTAAAAAAGTTTCCCTTCGACTTGGACATCTTCTCGCCCTCGACTTGAAGATGCCGCGTGTGGAACCATGCACGTGCGAAAAAGCGCTGACCACTCGCGCAGCAACTTTGCGCGACTTCGCACTCGTGATGCGGAAAAATGTTGTCCTCACCGCCTGAGTGCAAATCAATCTCTTCACCGAGAAGCATTTTCGCCATCGCGCTGCACTCGAGATGCCAACCCGGATAGCCCTCTCCCCACGGACTCGGCCACCGCATGAGATGGCTCGGGTCAGGCTTCCAAAGCATGAAGTCCGCGGGATGGCGCTTGACCGCTTGGTGTTCAGCGCTGATGCGTCCGCCCTCCCCCTCGCGGAGTGCATCGAGTGTGTTTCCTGAAAGGCGCCCGTACTCCGGGAAGCTTTGCACACTGAAGTAGACGACGCCATCCTTCGCAACATATGCGTGTCCGCGCGCAATCAAAGACTCGACCAATGCAATCATCTGTGGAACGCATCGTGTCGGGCGCGGCATGAGTTCCGGACTTGTGCGCTCCTCAATTGCGACCTTGAGGCCAAGGTGTCGTGCGTCTTCAAGAAACCGCTCTGCGTAGAACGAGGCGATGGCGTACGGATTTGTCGGATCAATCTCTGCGTCGGCCGGCAGTTTCCCGGACTTCTTCGCCTCAGCAATACGTCGACCCGCGACAGCCATCTTGTCTTCTCCTCCACCATCTGCATCGGCGTCCTCCGTCATATGACCAACATCGGTGATGTTCATCACATGACGCACGGAATGTCCATGCAACTCAAGCGCGCGTCGCAGTACATCTGCATTCAGAAACGAGCGAAAATTCCCGATGTGCGCGTCGTCGTAGACAGTCGGTCCACAGGAATAGAAGGTCACACTTCCGTCGGCTGCAATTGGCTGAACAACTTCGACCGACTTCGTAAGTGTGTTGTAGAGACGGATCGACATGAAGGCTCGCTTTCTCGCGGCGAGAATAGCAACCTCATCCACGCGCGGCGATCGTCCACTGGAATCAGGGGGTGTACTGACGATCACGTATGCGTGTCGCTGGGTTGCCGCTGTAAATCGTCCAAGGCGCGAGATCGCGGAACGCAACCGCGCGAGCACCCAGTATCGCGCCGTGACCAACCGTCACCCCGGGTCCAACGAATGCATCCGCCGCAATCCAAACGTCATCACCAATATTGATTGGCGGGCGAAGAAGCGGCATCGATGCGAGGCGATGGTCATGTGAGCCCGCACAGAGATGCGCACCCTGAGAAACCGTCGTTCTTGTCCCAATTCGCACTGGTCCGAGGCAGTAGAGGATCGCACGGTCGCCGACCGAACTTTCGGCCCCGATGGTGAGGTTCCATGGACATTCGATCAGCACGGTTCGACGAACATTTGCCGTCTGGTCAATTTGCGCACCAAACGCGCGAAGCACCTGTCGCCGAAACCCATACCAGTTATGAAACGAGCAGCGAAAGAGCGTGAGTTGTACACAAGACCAGAGAATCCGCCCAACCTTCTCGCGAAGCGTATAGGGGCTCGTACGGCGCGTGCGCAGCGAATCGTTCTTCGAAGTTTGAGGGGCGGACTGCTGCATGATTGCGGTTCTGTGCCGAATGATTCAGCGCCTTCGGGAGGCAACCTGCTCAAGCAGCACAAGCCACTTCCGCATTGCGATTGCCGCGCTAGTTTTCTCGACCACGACACGCCGTGCGCGATCGCCCATCTGAGCTGCGAGGTTGCGATCAACAGCGAGGGTGCGAAGCGCCACAGAAAGTCCAGAGACATCTCCAGGCGCAAAGACGAAACCGCATTGCTCCTCGTCGATCACACGCGCAACCTCACCGGACTTTTCACCGATGTACAAAATTGGTCGCCCCGCAGCGAGCACTCCATAAAACTTGCTCGGAACCATGATCCCAGTCGCACTACTCAGGAGGCTTGCTAAGTGAATATCCGCGGCTCCAAGTAGTTCGTTGATCCGTTCTCGTGGCTGATAGGGCGCTTCGACAAAGTTGCTGAGACCGCGTGCTTTCAGAAGATGAATGAGTTCGTCCTTGCGTTTTCCGCCGCCAACAAAGGCAAACATCACATTTGGATCATTCCGAAGCGCCTCCACACCACGAGCAATCGTCACAACATCGTGCGCGATCCCAAAGTTCCCAGAGTACATCACGAGAAGCCGATCACCCACATTCCATTCGCGACGATAGCTGTTGGTGGCGGGGTCGATCGGCTTGATTTCGTTCGGGTCACTCCACACATTGATCAGCGCAAGTCGCTCAGCTGGAACACCCTTCTCAGCAACGCGTGCCGCCATACATCGACCAAGCACAACGGACTGATCAGCGTGCGTCATACAGAACCGATTGAGTCGCTCCAAGAGCCAAGTGACGGGCGAGGTGCCACGCATCACACCGCATGCGACTGCGACATCCGGATAGAGATCCATCACCCAGTAGACGTAGCGCGTGCCGCGCACACAGCGAAGAACCCATCCGATGAGCGCAACAAACGGAGGAGTCGTAAGGCAGATGACCACATCCTGCCTTCGCATGATCATCGACTTCCAAAATGCCAAAAGGTAGAAAAGGCCAAAGTCGATGGCTCTTGCTGCGATCGACGATTTTCCGAAGATGCTCTTTCCGACTCGAACGACGCGAATACCGTCCACCGTCTCCTCGCGCGGAAGCGCGGCACCCTTCTCTCCATAGATTGAGCGCGACGCGATCGCGGTGACTTCGTGACCTTCAGCAACCAGAAACCGCGCAAGGTCATGCGCATGCTGCGCAGTCGCCGCGATATCGGGGTAGAAAGTCTGGTTGATGAGAAGTACGCGCATAGTTTGATGCTGGCGGTTTTTGTAGCTCAGTGTCCTGTACGAGTTCGCGCGTGTCGGGTCGTTCGGTACCACGCAACTGTGCGTCGAAGGCCGTCAGACAGTGCGACCTCTGCTTTCCAGTCAAGAAGTTTCTCAGCCCGGCCCGCATCGACGCATCGCCTTGGCTGTCCATCGGGCTTCGTGGCGTCCCACCGAATCTCACCGCGGAATTCACACGCATCAGCGACTCGCTCGACGAGTTCGCGAATTGTGATCTCAGAGCCAGTCCCGAGATTTATCGGTGCTGGGTCGTCGATGCGCTCTGCAGCGCGAATGATCCCTTCCGCAGCATCGTCGACAAACAGGAACTCGCGACTCGCACTTCCAGTTCCCCAGCACTCGATGCTGTCAACGTCATGCTCTTGGGCTTCGATGCACTTGCGAATCAGCGCCGGGATGACGTGAGAACTTTGGAGGTCAAAATTATCCCAAGGCCCGTAGAGATTCACAGGAAGCAGATATGCCGAAGCCAACCCATACTGCCGTCGGTACCCGTCAAGCATCACCATCGCCGCCTTCTTTGCGATTCCGTACGGCGCGTTGGTCTCCTCGGGGTATCCGTTCCAGAGATCGTCCTCGTGAAATGGCACCGGAGTGAACTTGGGGTACGAACAGATCGTTCCGGTGTGAACGAACTTCCGCAGCCCAGTCTGGCGAGCCTGCTCGATGAGATGCAATGACATCGCCATGTTGGCGTAGAAATAGCGTCCAGGGTTTGTTTGGTTGGCCCCGATGCCCCCAACCTCGGCGGCAAGGTGGATGACAATGTCCGGCCTTGCGTCGGCAAACAACTTGATGACGCCCTCTTCAGTTGTGAGGTCGTAGTCACATCGCCGCGGCACAAACGGTGGCGGCAGCCCGCGCGCTGCGAGCGCGTGTAAGACCGCCCGACCGAGGAAGCCTGCGCCTCCGGTCACGACGATGCGGGAGCCGATGAGTGGAGTGTGAAGGACCCGGTTCTGCATAATCAGCACCGCTTGTATCGGCGGGTGACGGCCGAGCGATGAACCATTCTCTCGCGCTTCGTTATCAGGTCTTGGGCCGAGTAATCATGCCTTCACGATCCCGGGCCAAACTCTCGTCTCTTCCGCTCCGTCGCGCCTCGACTGAGTCTGGCCTGAGGTCATGAATGGTCATGGATGGCCATGAATGGTCATGAATGGCCACGACTAGCCACGCCTTGTGAACTCCCCACCCAGGTCTGCAATCGTCGCAAACAGAAGGAGCACGTTTGCAAAGCCCGTCGGCTTCTGTTGCTTGGCAAGTTTGCATGCGCGCAACGTCCGGCTCTCGCAGTGGCTCGTCATGGATATGCGCATCGTGATGCAGTTCAACATGCCTTAGTTTGAGTTACTTTGACTGTTTAACGCTCGTGCTGGATCCAAGTTGGCATCTTTCTGTAAACTTGAAGTTTCTTGTTTCTGAATTGTCGAGGTCAGCACCGTTCGCAATCCCTCGTTCGAGTCGTGAAGACTTTTTATAACGGCAAACGAGCGAAGTTTTTCGCTGTGAGACCTTGTATTAAGTAAATATGACGCATTTAGATCGACGCGACGACCTCCTTCCCGTGTCTTGATTCGAGCCGTCGAGGGTCAAGGCGAAGGTCAATCGCCTTCCTGAGCAGCCGACTCAGCACTGCGGCAACCGCTTTAGACGCGCACATCATTGAACAGACCTTGCCGCGAATGCTCGCGTTCACCCTTCTCAAACGTGAGCTGGGGAATGTTCCATCAGGAAAGATGGTTCAGCCGATGCACTTCCCTCGACCGATCGCGCTCGCAACTGAATTTGAGATTCCCACATGAAGCGTGCACTAATTACTGGAATCACGGGCCAAGACGGCAGCTATCTCGCTGAGCTCCTTCTCGCGAAGGGTTACGAGGTCCACGGAATCATTCGGCGAAGCTCGTCCTTCAATACCGGGCGGCTCGACCACCTCTACCAAGATCCCCACGAATCGGCGCAGCGGCTTCGACTCCACTACGGCGACCTCGCGGACGCGAATTGTCTCAGCCGCCTCATGCAGCAGATTCGCCCCGAGGAGGTTTACAACCTCGCCGCGCAGAGCCATGTCCGGGTTTCGTTCGACCAACCAGTGTTCACAGCCGACATCGATGCGACGGGTGTGGTGAAGTTGCTTGAGGCGGTCCGTGTCTATCAAGAAACTGCGCCAGAGCCCGTTCGCTTTTATCAAGCGTCATCGAGCGAGATGTTCGGCAAGGTTCAGGAGGTTCCCCAGCGCGAGACGACGCCGTTCTGGCCGCGTTCCCCCTATGGCTGCGCCAAGGTCTTCGGTCACTGGATCACTGTGAATTACCGCGAGAGTTACGGCATGCATGCCTCGTGTGGCATTCTGTTCAATCACGAAAGCCCTCGTCGTGGCGAGACATTCGTGACCCGCAAGATCACTCGAGCCGTAGGCCGCATCAAACTCGGTCTTCAGCAGAAGGTTTATCTCGGAAACATCGATGCCCTCCGTGACTGGGGCTTTGCCGGCGACTACGTGGAAGCGATGTGGCGAATGCTGCAGCAACCCGAAGCTGATGACTATGTCATCGCAACTGGGAAGATGATTTCCGTCCGAGCCTTTTGCGAACTCGCCTTCGGACATGTGGGGCTTGACTATCGCGATTTTGTCGAGATCGATCCGCGATACTTCCGCCCAGCCGAAGTCGAACAGTTGTTGGGTGACACGACCAAAGCGCAATCTGTGCTTGGATGGGTACCCAAGACAAGCGTGGAAGAACTCGCGCGCATGATGGTCGAGCATGACCTTGAACTTGCGCGTCGCGAGCGCACCCTCCGTGAGGCTGGGCACAACGTGCACGGCTGACGTATGGCAGGATCAAACCTCTCGGCATAAAGCGCGATCGCGATTGCCGCTCTGGCGAAGCCGAGCACTCGCGCCGGCGACGATTTGGCCAAAACTACAGATAGCTTGCCGATCGTCCGCATCGTGCTTCGTTACAGACTGACACGCTCGCGCGAATAGGCCCGGCTCTGGTCGCCTTCTTGCTCGACTTCTACATCTGCGTCGAGATCGGCTGCGATGTCGAATTCCTCACCCGCGTCGAACGCCTCTTCATACTCCGCCTCCCGGTCGACAGGGAGAAACATCCGCGACACGAGCAGACTGAAAAACCATGCTCCAACGATTGCTGCGAGGAGATTGAATCCGAAGAGTCCGAGTTCGCCGCGCGGCATGGCAAGTGCCTGACCAAGCGCGCTACCGAAAATGGCTACGGTCATGGGATCGCGGGTCGAAGCCATCGTGCGGACATCCATGTATTTGAACAGTGCCGCAAGAATGAATGCGTAGATCGGAAGAGACAGAAAGACGATGTCATTGCAGAGGTGGCCGACAAGACCCGGTCCCCAGCTGAACTCGTCAGGAACACCCGTCACACCTGCTTCGTCGGGAGCGGTTGCTCCGAGGCCTGAATATTTTCCAGGCCAAAAATCGCGTGGAATCGGAAGCGTTGCAAAGTACGCGAGCGAGTGCAGTGGGTCATATGCCGAGTCCTTCAAGCGCGTTTCGAAGAGGTACATGCTGATTCCGCCCGCAAACTGCCCGCTGACGGCGTCTAGGAATCGGGCCTCAACATTTTCCCACTCAATCTGCGTGATTCGTTCGAGTTGCTGGCCCAACGATCGGTCGGCATCCTCGCCGCCAACGCGCGACGCGGAGAAGACAAGAACTGCAATTGAGAGGACCGCCATCGCTCCCGTGAGTCGAGGGAACAAGCGCGTCGCAGGCATGTAACGCCACTTCTCGTAGAAAAGCGCCCAGACGATCGAGAAGAAAAGTCCGAGGATTTCGCGCCGCCCGAAGGCACCAACTAACAATGTTGCCGAGCTAGCCGCAAGAGAGAGTACGAGAACAAGCGCGATAGCGAAGTTGAACACAGAACGAACCCACGCGGTCGCCACCAATGCGATCCCTACGCCAAGGCATCCTGCCGACAACTGCGGCAGAAGGACTGCGATGTACGGAATTCCCGCACCACCGAACCGAAGTGTGACACCGATCAATGTCATCAACAGCCCTGCGGCCAACAGTCGCGACTGCGATGACTTACGGATTCGCGTTCGTGCCCAGGCGAATCGCTCAACGAATCCCATCGATCGATACAGCCAAAGGAAGACCGCGACAAATATGGTGAGAATCGTGCAAAAGACCAGCCCCGGAAACACAAAGGAATTGAGTTCGGCGCCGCGCTCCGTCTCCTTCAGAATGAGGGTCACCGCTCCTGAACTGCTCTGAAACAGAATGATCCCTGTCAGGAAGTAGTTGCGAGTCGACAAAAGCGGGCAACGCTCATGCACAGCATCCCCTCGCATGATGACAATCAGTGCGATCGAGAACACGATGAGGTAGATGCCAAGGATCGTCGTCAAAGAATTTTCCGGCTTCTGGCGCGTAGGAAACCACGCCCGTCGACTCTTTCTATCGGCACGCCTCGGGGCGTCGTTGCAGCAAAGTTAATCACTCGGCGCGCGTGCTATCCGTTTGGCCGCAAAGCACGTTTACAGAGTGGCCCAGATAGCCATCGAACAGAAATCGCCGATTGATGGCAATTATACTCAAGTAAAATCTGCACCATGCCGATCACGACCGTTCTGGTCGATGCATCGGGCCTTCGTTCCCTAGATGCAACCGTGACACTCGGACGCCGACCGGCGAATGAACACGATTGAGAAATGAAACCCGATGATCAGTCGAGAATTTATCGAGCGTGTCTACCCTGAACTTCCCTTCGGTGGCTTCTCAAGGGTTGATGGAACCATTCCGCTTCTCTCCCGCGCACACGCACTTGCGGAGGGAGCCAAGGTCGTACTGGAAATCGGATGCGGACGGGGTAAAGCCCGGGATGACTCCTCGAACTACCGTAGGAAACTGCACGACTTTCGAGCTCCAGGGCGAACAGTCATCGGTATCGATGTGGATCCTGTCGCTGCGACCAACCCTCTGATCGATGAGTACCGTCGCATCGGAAGCGATTTCAAGTGGCCGGTCGAAGATGCGAGTATCGATTTCGCCTTCAGTGATTATGTCCTTGAGCACGTTGGTAACCCTGAGGCATACTTCGCCGAACTGCGACGCGTGCTCAAGCCGGGCGGGTACTTTCTTGCCCGCACTCCTTCGAAGTTCTCTTACATCGCCGTCGCCGCCCGGCTCATCCCAAACTCGCTCCATGCCCGCGTCTTAGGGAAGGCGCAACTTGATCGCAAGGAAGAAGATGTCTTTCCAACGGTCTATCGCGCGAACTCGAAGCGACAACTGAACCGATTAATCCGCGGTGCATCGCTTGTAGGGACTGTTTACTCAGTCGAGTGTGAGCCCTGGTATATGACTTTCTCGCGGATTGCATTCCGTGTCATGAGTGTCGTGCACCGAGTTCTTCCCGGCTTCCTGCACTCCACCTTGATCGTGCTCGCACGCAAGCCCGCCTGATGGCGTAATCCAATCATGAGCGATGTTGGATCGGCGGTTCACTGAACGGCCGAAGGATTTTTTCGTCGTCGAAATCGCGCGAAGATCGCGCGAATATCGGCGCGAGTGTCTTTCCGCAGCGACATCGATCCAGCGATTGCGATAACCGCGGCGAGCGGTCCAATCACTGCAATGCAGATTACATCTGCGATCCAGATCGACGTACTCGCCCGCAACATCGACCAGGCGAAGACAGCCATCACGGCCATAGGTGCTGCGACAATCCAGGGTGCGAAAAACACACTCAACACAGTGCGAAATGAAAGTCTGCTCGGTCGGCCAGCAATCCAGAGCCCAATTGGGCAGAAAATGGACCACATACTGGCACTAGCGAGACTCAACGCAAGAGCCTGCCGTGCATCGTCGCTGACTGGAAGATGGACGAAACTTGCAATGCGGGCCCCAATATCCTGGCCAAACTTGATTGCGAAGATAAAGCAGACGACAGACACCACGAATTGGCTGAACTGCCAAGCGAAGTACGCTCGAAAACGACCTTGTGCCTTGAGTAGCGAAATTGATGGCGCACTCACGAAGACGAACGTCTGTGAAACGCTGAGCGCTGCGAAAATCGCAATCGATCCCGTCCACTTCTTTTCGAAGAAAAGTTGGAAGAGCGGAATGACAAGTGCTGCCTGCATCAAGGAAAGTGGCACACAAATGCTAGAAAGTAGTCGCGTCGCGCGTAGAAATGCAGCGACTTGCCGGACAGAGTCATGACGAATGTGAGCGAAGATTGGTTGAAGTACTGCACCGAGCTGGGATGCGATGATGGTGTTTGTTTGCACTGCAAGCATCGTCGCAAATCCATATAGGCCGATCTCGGTCTCGCTCGCGAAGAAGCCGAGTACAAACACCTCAAGGATCGCAAGCACACTGTTTAAATATTGACCTGTGCTCGCAATCATGAATCGTTTGGCGATCGGAACGATCAACCCGCGGTCGACAGAACTGGGGGCCACCGTTCCTGCGGCGCGTCGATAGAGCAGCGCGCGGATCCAAATCATGGCAATCGGGGGAACCAGTAACGAGGATGGTCCCATCCCGACGTACGCCATCGCGACGCCCATGAGCGTCGCGAAGAGGATCACACCGCCGTCGATGAGCGTGATCGTTTTGTAAGCAAGATTGATTCGAAGTCGTGAATTAGGGATCACGAACGCCGCATCAGCAAGCGGACGTTGCATCACAATAAACATGAGGAGAAATGCGAGGCCAGGTTTTTCGGTGAAGCTCTCGATGGGGTTTGCGAGAACCACCAACCCGACGGCAAGGATTGTTCCGGCGCACCAAGCGATGAACCGCGCAGTTCCGGCATTGCGCACAAACTGCGATGGGCTTGCCAAGAGCACATCGCCCATCACAAATGGAGCGATGATGAAAGCGAACGAACCCACGCTGATGGCGAGATTGGCGAGGCCAAAATCAGCGGGCTCAAGCAACTTTGCAAGAACCAACATCGCGAACACAGTCGCGATCTTGTTGAGAAGCGTCTGCAGCGTCGTCCATGCGGAACCAGACACCGCAACGGTTGCATAGCTTTGACCCTCACGGGACGCGTCAGTCGACGCGGTCATCGCCTTACGCGCGGACGAGCCGCGCTCCCATCTGGGCTTCATACGCACGCATTGCGTCGCGCGTATCAACGCAAAGCTTGGCATTCTTCGCGATCACCGAGTAGTCCATCTTGGAGTGCGCAGTCGAGATAAGAATGCAGTCATAAGACGCAACTGTCGCAGCGTCATAGCCAACAGACGTCATCTTGAGATCGTGCTTGCGACCAGCCCAAGTTGCCGGAACCAGCGGATCGAAGTAATCGACGACGGCGCCGCGGTGCTTGCAAAGTTCGATCAACTCGAATGAGGGGCTCTCGCGTACATCATCGATGTCGGCCTTGTACGCAAGTCCCACAACCAAAATGCGTGAGCCCTTCATCGGCTTCGCCTGGCCATTCAGCGCCTCGGCTGTGCGATCAACGACATAGTGCGGCATCGAGGTATTGATCTCGCCAGCGAGCTCAATGAATCGGGTCGAATGACCATACTCGCGTGCTTTCCAAGTGAGGTAGAAGGGATCGATCGGGATGCAGTGACCACCGAGACCTGGGCCTGGAAAGAAGGGCATAAATCCGAATGGCTTCGTTCCCGCAGCACGCACAACTTGCCAGACGTCGATACCCATTGCGTCGAGCACGACTTTCATCTCGTTGACGAGCGCGATGTTCACCGCGCGGAAGATGTTTTCGAGAAGTTTCGCGCTCTCTGCGATTTCCGCAGTCGCGACTGGAACCACAGTCGTCACGCCCTTGCGGTACACAGCCGACGCAAGTTCCGTCGATGCATCATCGAGTCCGCCGACGAGTTTCGGAATCGTGCTCGTCGAGTGCGATTTTCGACCCGGATCCTCGCGCTCAGGGCTGAACGCTCCGAACACATCACGACCAATCTGCAGTGCCTTTGCCTTTTCTCCAGCTGCAGTCATGATCGCAGGCATCATGTCGTCGCGAGTGGTCCGCGGATAAGTCGTCGACTCAAGGATGATCAGTTGACCTGCGCGAAGCGTCTTACCGATCGCTTCAGCTGTCTGCAGGATGTATGAAATATCCGGCTCCCAATGTTTCCCAAGTGGGGTCGGAACGCACACGATGATGATGTCTGCTTCGCCAAGGCGCCCAAAGTCGGTCGTCGCCTCAAAGCGCTTACTGTCGCGAAGGCTCGTGATCAGCTCGTCGCCGAGATGCTGAAGATAGTTACGCCCCTCGCGAATCGCATCGATCTTGTTCTGATCAATGTCGAAACCAAGAATCGGCAGGCCACCGTGATGAAGCGCATGGGCGAGCGGCAGCCCGACATAACCGAGGCCGATGACGCCAACCTTTGCTTCGCAGCGTTCAATGCGGGAGAGAAGACTCGAGGCAACGTCGTTCATGGATGCAGACATTTCGTTTCCTTCTTTGGGGTGGCCACTCTATCGACCGACAGCCCGTCGATCGTCAGAAGTCCTCCCGCTCTTTGATTGCTTTTTGTTCAGACGGTCAGCCCGTTATCGACACACGGGGCTTCGCTTCTCGAACCTGCGCAGCGGTTGGCGCAACGCCGCTCGGCAATTCCTGCATGCGGCTTGCATCCCGGTTTTCCCGGGAGAGTTCATCGATGCACATCGACCAAGTCTCGCGCTCGAATCGCAGAAGTTTCAGCACCTCGTCCAGCGGCGCAAGTTCCCGGGTGGAACTCGCTTGCACAAGCTGCTTGTAGATGTAGGTGTAGAGTGCGGTCAGACGCTCGCAGAGTTCGGGTGCCTGTGCCGGTCGGAGTGCGTTGATCAGCTCCATCAGGATCGCTTGCGCCTTGGTCGTTCCGTCAAAGGCAACTTCGAAGTCACGCGCCTCGTATCCGCGGCGCGCCTGCTCCGTAAACCGGATCGCGCCGTCAAACAACATGAGACGAAGTTCGGCGGGACTCGCCGTCATCACCTTGGTTCGAAGGTACGCCTGTGTTGCGTTTGTTGTCTGCATTGCCATCGTCCGATTGATCGGCCCGCCGCGCACCCAACTTTTGTCTGTTTATCCCATCAACGCAACGTTTGATGCCAAAGAACCGAGTGATGACTGTTGAAGCTGGAGCTTCGCCATCGTCGCTTCCATCGCGGCAAACTGCGACTGGTAGCGCTCGCGTTTCGACACCAAACGGGCATCAAACCGATCGATACGCTCCTTCAGTCCATCGAGCTGCTCTTGAAAGCTACGGTCTGCAAGAGTCGTCACACCATCGACACTGTTGGTGAGCTTCTTCAGAACCTGGTCAAACAGATCGCCAAAGCCCAGCTTGCTGTAAGTCGTCGTCGTTGCCTCGACAGTCACGCCAGCGACCGGCGAGTTTGAACTGGTCGACTGGATTTCGAAACCGGTAAAGAGCTCTTCGACTGCTTGTGGATCGGTGTCGTAGGCGGCGCGGAACTTCGCTTCATCAAACACGAGTTCCCCCTCCTTGCCGAAACGAACACCGACCTGCGAGAGGTAGCGGTAGCGACCTTCGATTCCCTTCGCTGGACCCTGCGCTGTCTGAATGAGTTGTTGCCGAACACGCGCCACGGTTGGATCGCCAAGAAGTGGACCGCGCAGCTTCTTCTCATCGTCATATGTGTCGTAATCGCCGATGCGTCCGAGCGCGTCGTTGATGGTTACGACCAGCTGCTTAACCCCTTCGACAATGCCCGCGACATCGCGCGTGACCTCAACGCGTGCAGTGGCACCAGCCTTTTTGGCGTCGATCTCAAGTCCTGAAACAATGTCCGAAAAAGTGTTGGTCGCACTCGTGAAAAGGAAACTCGTACTCGGATTTCCGGTGCCAAGGAAGAGCGACGCGTCTCGGCCCTCGACGGTGCGAAGAAGCCCGAGATCGACGCTTCCTGAATCGACGAACATTTGTCCGAATGTGCCGCTGCGCGTCGACGCAAGACTCAGACGAAACGGCGTCGCACCGCTTCCCGCGTTGACGATCGATGCGCTGACATTCAAACCCGCCTTGTTGATCTTGCCAACAACATCGTCAAGCGTGTCGGTCAGATCAAGATCGACCATCCGCTCGAAGGAGCCAAGGATGTCGTCGCCTGGAGTCGTTGCGGTACCAAGAATGCCAAGACTTCGCGCAACAGAACCGCTCGAATCAACGACCTTCATTGCGTTCACCGGTGTGCCGGTGTTGGTGTCGACGAGTGTGATTCCGTCCCCGTTGTCATTGAGACGTGCTTCAACAAGAAGTCCGCGCGAATTGATCTCGCTCATCACATCGTAGATCGTGACTGCATCCGATCCGATGTCGACAGTTGCCGACTCACCAGCCGAATCCGTGATCTTGAAGGCACCAATGCCGACACCTTTTCCAAAGGCAAGCGACGAAAGTGATGTCGCAAGACCAACGTACTTTCGCTCAAGATCGGATCCACGAATATTGTTCGTGGCCGAGCTTGCCGCCAAACCAAGGGCAGTTGCGCCGTCGCCTGAGAGTGTCAACGTTCCACTTCCGCCACTGGAGTCGGTCGCAGAGAGACCACGTCCGCTGTCTGCGATCGTCAAGGTGACGTCGACACCGGCAGCAGCTGCATCGGTGTTGATCGCGCGAACAAGCGAGTCAAGTGTGTCGTGTGCGCCGAACGAGCTGAATGTGAATGACGTTCCTGATCGGTCTGCAATCGTGATTGATGCTGGTGCACCAAGGCCGGTGCCACCGCGAAGATTTTCTGTGCGAACCGTTCCGACCGCTGTCGAGACGCGTGTGCCCGAAACCGAGCCGGTACCGGAAAGTCTGAAGATCCCAAGATCACGCGCAGCACGTTCGCCAACTGCTGCGCCGAAACTTGATCCGTCGGTCGTCCCCGCGAGGACTTCAATGGTCGAGGCACCTGCAGTAGACAGCGAGATTCCTGTACCAGCACCGTTGATGGCTGCGGTCACAGCACCGCCGGTTTGCGCGGAGATGCGCGCGACGATGTCCTCGAAGGTGGAGGCGCGCGGAGTCGCGACCTTGTTTCGAACGATCGTTCCAGTGAGTGTTGTCGGACCGCTATCGATCGGACCAGTGAAAATGCCGAGATTCTTTGCGGTTCGATCGGTATTCGGCCCTGTCGCGAGCACCTTCACCGGACCAGGTCCTGCGAGAGTGTCCGTGACCATGAAACCTTTGCCATCACTCCGAAGGGAAACAGTCACAGCGCCCACACCCACCGCTGCCTCAAGTTCCGAGTTGATGCGCTGCAACATCTCCGCAACGGTCGTGACAGCTTCGTCCTGTGTCTCGCCATCAACAACAACAGCGCCCAGATTCACGCCAACTGAGACTCCGGTTGAAGTTACGACTGTGAAGTCGTCTGCATCCGTCGTATTGATGCGTACTCCGAGGCCGTTATTGAGATCGGCAAGCTTTGTTGTCGTCGTGATGGGTTGATCGACACGCCCGAGCGAGATGTCGTGGGTCGTGCCGTCGACTTTGATTCGAAAATCGACGACACCGTCGCGGATGAAAACGCCGTTTCCATCATTGAAGGACTGTACAGACGATGCCAGTGCGAGTTGATTCAGTTGCCCACCCGTCACCGACTGTGTTGCAAATACTCCCTCGATTCCGAGGTCTGAGGCAATAGTGCCTGCACCGATGTCTTCAATGATGAGCGAAGCACCGCCACCTGTTGTGTCGCGAATGACAAGACGTTCGTTCTCGATCGATGCCTTGACGCTGACATCTTCGAGTCCATTAATTTTTTCAACGACTTCGCGTAGTGTTACCGCGGTGGAGAGATCAACTGTCTCTGAGTGAAAGAGTGCATCGCGAATCTTGATTGAGCCGCGCCCGACTCCACTACCGCCACGCACATCGGAGAGTGCAATATCTCGCTCGACACCAACGTCGCCCCATTCAAACGAGAGACTATCGAGCCCGAGGGGTGATGTTGTCTTCGATGCAAATCCGCGAGAGAGCATTTGGCTTGTCGACGCGAGCCGACCAACCGTAAAGTCGTAACTGCCGGGTGGAGTTGTCGCGGATGCGCGCGCAGTAAGGAGCGTGTCGTCGCTCGATGTCGCATTCATCGTGTCAAAAACTTTACCGACACGAAGTCTCGAAGCGGAGTTCTTCAGATTCAGCAATCGCGCGTTAACGTCGAGGAGCGCTGTCTTTGCGCCCTGGAGCGTGCTGATCCGTCGTTGAATCGGAATCTTGCCGCGGCTGTCGAGCGCGAGGAGCTGCTCGATGATCTGCCCTGAGTTGATTCCACTGACCAGTCCAATGCCGGTTGTAATGCCAGACATGCGCGACCTCCGCTTCTCAGGCAGCCTCTTGCAAGTTGCGTGCCAGCCCGAAGCTCACGCCGCATCGTTCATCGGCTCAACACGAGCACGGTCTTGCCCGATCGCTTGGACTGGGGTTGAATCCCATGTCGGCAGAAGCCGGCCCCGGCGTCGGAGTTCGAGTACGTCCCCCGCCCACTGCACCAGCACACGCTGAAACTTGGATTGCGCACACTCGACCTCTCGGGCCATACGTGCATCGTTCAGGTTGATCGGTGATTCCATTGGAGTGCGTCCCTGCGTTGCGGATCTTTGAGGGCCAGCCGTCATCCATGACGTTGGCGTTCCGAACTCATCGTCGCCAAGGTGGAGCTACTCAAGCGGGACTGAGAAAAATGCCGACGAAACTACGGCACAGGGATTGGGTACCCTGCGGCCACAAATCTGATTTGGTGTTATTGACCTATTCTTGGTCACACACGGCCGCCAAAACCCATCTTTTGCATCAGCCCGTCGAACTGATCGAGGTTGTAAAACTCTAGAACGAGTCTTCCTGACCCTTTCTTGCGACCCAGTTGGAGCGCCACACGCGTGCCGAGATGCTCGGTCAGTTGGCGCTCGAGATCAGCGACGTTTGCATCACGCGCTGTAAGTTCCGATTCTGAAGATACTTGCACTGAATCAGCTTGGATGCCCTTGGGTCGCTGCGCGTGCTGAACCTGGCGCTCGAGTTCGCGAACCGACCAATCTTGGGCGACCGACTTCGCTGCGAGTTCAGCACGTTCACCAAGTTCCCCGATTGCGAGTAATGCCTTGGCGTGCCCTTGGGTGAGGCGACCGGACCGTACCAAGTCGGCCGTAGCGTGGTCGAGTTCGCTGAGCCGCAGAAGGTTGCTCACGGACGCTCGATCAAGACCGACCCTTTCCGCAATTTGTTGGTGAGTCATTCCAAAGTCCATTGCGAGGCGACGAAGTGCCAGAGCGCGCTCCATCGGGTTGAGATCCTCACGCTGGATGTTCTCAATCAGCGCGAGTTCCGCAGCAGACTGGTCGGTCAAATCACGAACCAGAGCAGGAATGGTTGGAAGGCCAAGAAGCTTGGCCGCACGCCAGCGTCGCTCACCTGCAACCAATTCAAAACCCGACTGCGTAGGTCGAACCATGATGGGCTGCATCAAACCAGCCTGTTTGATGGACACTGCCAGCGCTTGAAGAGATGACTCATCGAAGTCGGTTCGGGGCTGTCGTCGATTCGGAATGATCTGCTCAATGGGCAAATCCCGAAGCCCACTGTGCTTTGCGATCGTTGGCGACGGGGAAGCAAACCTTTCAGCTTCCATATCCACGATCAAGGCAGGGGGGGCTACGGTCGTGATCTCTGCCCCTCCGGTAGGGCGCGGTGTGCCGACGACTGGATCGTCGACCCTCAAAGCATTTGTTTGCGCTGCCCGTGGGGCGTGGGCTTGCGGGACCTGAATCTGCACAGGATTACCCAAAAGGGCGCTCAACCCACGCCCCAACTTGCGAACTGGCCCTTTTCCGCTCTGATCAACTTGGTTCATGGTGACTCCTTGAGTGTTCCACGGGGAACAATCCTTTATCTCTCCAGTCGTCTCGCCTGTCAACGCCACAGGTCCAAGAAGTTCGGCATAATGCTCTGTCTACGCCATGTTCCACGTGGAACATTAGTTCTCGGACCACCCTTGATGATTGATCGCTTCTCCAAACTTGGAGTGCCTGTTGGCTGGCGCGCAGCGGTGACCCTCCTATTGATCGCTCTTATTGCCCATGCAGGGTCGCTTTCGTGCGGATGGATTTGGGATGACGACTCTTATGTCACCGCAAATCTTATTATGTCATCACCACATGGATGGTATGACGTATTTATCCCCCGCCTCACACCCCAGTACTACCCGTTGGTCTTCTTGGGCTTTTGGGTCCAGCACGCGATGGTGGGGGTCGAGCCGTTTTTCTACCACCTCGTCAATGTGCTCATGCATGCCGTGAATGGGCTGCTGCTCTTTCTTGTCCTTCGTCGGGTTGGGGTACCGAGCGCTTTTTGGATCGCGGCCATCTTTGCATGTCATCCCATGGGTGTCGAAAGTGTCGCGTGGGTGACTGAGCGAAAAAACGTCCAGTCCATGATGTTTGCGCTCGGCAGTGTGTACTGCTTCATCCGCTCGCTTGATGCGTCGCCAGAGCGCAGGCTCGGTACGTGGATCGTATCGTTCGTCTTCTTTCTTGCGGCAATGCTGTCGAAGACAACCGCCGTGTTCGTCCCGCCATGCCTCGTGTTGATTGCGCTTTGGCAACGCCGCGTGATTCATGCGCGCCTTCTACTTGCCGTTCTTCCATACTTTGTAGTTGGCGCAACCCTTGGGCTTGTGACCGCACACCTTGAGAAGACGCACGTTGGTGCAAGCGGTCCAGACTTCGTGCTCACGATCGCTGAGCGATTTCAGTTGGCAGGGCGGTCGGCCATTTTCTACGCAGCAAGTTTCGTGCAGCCATGGCGACAGATATTCATCTATCCGCGATTTCAAATCGATACCACCAGTGTGCTTGCATGGCTCCCGATGATTGCAGGCATTGCGCTTCTATTCGAAGGAACTCGACGATGGAGGCAGGGGCGCGGTCTCCTTGTCTGCTTCCTCTGGTACGCAGCAGCGTTGTTTCCAGCACTCGGCTTTGTTGATGTGTGGCCCTTCCAATACTCCTTTGTCGCAGACCACTTTGCGTATGCCGCGATTCCAGTACTCGCACTCGCATTCGTTCGACTTATCGATGTACTTGGAATGCAGATTTATGCGGTCTCACGCATGACCAATGTGCTGCTGACTGTAACGGTGATTGCGTTCGTCGCATGTTCGATGCGTGCGACAAGCAAGTATGAATCAGAAGAAACACTTTGGACTGCGACAATCGCCGACAATCCGGAAGCGTGGATTGCTCAAAATAATCTGGCAACGATCCGTCTCCGTGAAGCTGGCGTACTTGCATCGAAAGGCGAGATTGAAGACGCGCGCACGAAAGCTTCGGAGGCGCTTGTTTTGGCGAAGATTGCTGGAACGCTCAAGCCTGGCGAATTCACCAACGCGGTCAATCGAAGCGAGGCACATCGTCTTCTTGGTGAAATCAAACAAGCGCTCACCGAAATCGACAACGCGATAGCGATGAAGCCAGAACTTGGTGACCTGCGATGGATGCGTGCGCGATTGCTTGAGTCGAGCGGACGAGTTGAGGAGGCTCGCGCTGGATTTCTACACGCTGCTGAACTGGTTGCAGGAACATCGGCCGAGATCGCAGCGAGACGTGACCTCATGCGGCTTGCAATCGCGAGGGCCGATACCAACGACGCGATTGTGCAGTGTCGAAGGCTCGTTGAACTCGACCGATTCAACGCGGACATGATCGCAAATCTTGGTGCGTTGCTCGCAGCCGGTGGCGATCGGGAGCAGGGGAGGCGCGAACTCTGGCGCTCGCTTCTTTTGCGGCAGAATTTCTCGAGTGAACAAGTGTTCGTCAGTGCGGCGCTGCGATACCTCAAACTCGCAATTGACTCCACGCTCGATGACGCCGAAGCACGTGAAGCAACAGCTCTCGCCAACGAGCTCTACGCACGAAGCAATCGCGATATCTCTGTGCGCTACCTTCAGCTCGCACTCCAGCTTTCGCGCGGCGATGAGTCGACGCGGAACGAAATCGAGTCCATCGAGCAGGGCGCGCGGAGCGCAGGAGCAACGGTCTTCGCCGATGAAATCACAGCATTCCTCGCAAGGCGGCCACGCAACGAAGGGTGATCGCGGTATGGTTCGCCGGTCCGATCGTTCGGACACGCGCACGGGTCCGAAAGCGGTTTAATTCCGCTACGAAGGCGTCACCGTGAACCAGCAACATGCTGGAACAGTCGGGTCGAGTCCCCTGCGCGTCGTACTTTCTGCCTCCGCTCCTGAGGCTTGGTCGAGTGCCGTTGTCGCGCGCGAGGTATTCGCGCGCAACTCGCGGCTCCCACACCATGCGCAACAGGGGAACCTCCTCGGAGGAGACCCGTTGTTTGCCGCGTTGGAGCCGCGGCCTGATTCGCGGTCGCTCATGCCGCGAGAAGGAGCATGCACATGAAGTGCAGCAGTGTTTGCCTATCCGCCATTCTCTCCGTCGTCACAGTCGGAACCGACACCGCGTGGGCGGGCCTCGTCGGTCAATTTACGGTGGGTAGCGGAACCGTCACGAGTTACCTGCAGTTTGAGTTCGGAAACACGAACACCTATCTGTACGAAGTACTCCATAACGGCGGCGTCGATGGATCAGATCTCATCTCAATCGTCGCCGCGGCACAGCCGGGGTACTTTGAGTTCGACACGATCTCCTACTCGTTCGGTGATGTGTTGTACGAGGTCAAAATCGGCGCGGACACCAATGCTGGGTTTGGTACGCCGCCAGATTATCTCGACTACTGGCACTACTGGACGCGCGATGTTGGCGAACGTGCGTGGACAGAATCATTTGTAGGGTTTAGTGACCGTGTCCACTCTGATGGTTCGTGGGACGGTTGGGTGTTTAACTCGGCCGCTGCACCAAGCGCTGTTCCAGCACCAGGGGTGATCGCATTGCTTGCCCTTGCCGGCATGCGAAATGGACGATCGCGGCGACGCTGATTGTCCGCGATGCATTTCAAAAATCCGGCGTCGCCTTGTATGGGCGACGCCGGATTTTGCATGGAGTGAAGTGTTACTTCAGCGTCTTCAGATATGCGACCGCATCGCGAATCTCGGCGTCTGTGAGAATCGTCGCCATGGACGGCATCGCACTTGCACCCGCATTCGCGAATCCTTCCACAACCTGCTCGTTGGGATTGACGAGTGAATGAAGGAGGTATCGCGCATCACCGCGGCTCGCGACTCCATCGAGGGCAGGAGCGGCGTTGCCTCCAGATCCAGCGATCGCGTGGCACTTCATGCAGACCGCACTCTGGTGATAAAGAACCACATTTCGACCCTGTGCTGGATCGCCACCATCGATGGCAAGCGCATCGAATCGCATGTTGGGATCGTCACCCAGTGAGGCCTTCCACCGAACGAGTGCTCCATGCACTGGACCTTCGGTTCGATTGTTGCCGGCTTCGACAATGTCGAGCCGAAGTGCTGGGTCAAGAGAGCCATCGACGAGATGTGCGGCGATCGGAGCAAGTGCTGCATCAGCAACTGCGCCGAGTGTGCCGAGATCGCGAATCGCGCGTTGCCGCTCGAGTGTGGTCCCGTGCTCAGAGGCATCAGACAGCACAGCAAGTGCGCGAGCGTCGTTGGTACGAAGTAGCAGCGACCGCGCCTCCGCACGGAGTTCCGGCGCGTTGGATACGAGTGCCGCGTCGATCGCGGGAGCGAGCCGTCCGGCAGTATCGCCCGCGAGTGACCGAAGGCTTGACACCCGCTCTGTAGGTGAGAGTGTGGTGTCACCAACGGCGCGCAAGGACGCGTCGGGATCGAGCGAGACGCCGTACTTTGCCGCGACATCGCGCGCGGTCGACCGGAGTAGTTGATCGGTGTTCTCTGCAAGCGGTGCAAGCTTTCGTGCGAGCACGCTCTTGAGGCCGTCGAGATCGCGAGCGGTCGCATCAATCGGCCGATAGGCGCCATTGACACGGTTGCGCGGCGGAGGTGCGCCCCACGCCCCAAGCGCATCAAGGGCTTCGATGCGCATCGGGGTCGGGTTCGCTGGCGAGAGTGCGAAGTCGCAAAGAAGCGCGGTGGTCTCTGCGGTTCCTTCGGCAAGACATGCCTCAATCGCGCGGCGCATGTGAGGAAACTCGCTTTTGTCGACCGGAGCAGCGCCGATCGGTGCCTCCACTCGACCACTCGGAAGCGTCCATCGAATCGAACAGTGATCACCGCCGCCACCCTCCGCGTGAAGTGCTTGGATCGCATAGCGCTTCCCTTTCTCAAGCAGCACGGACTTCGAGCGCTGATGATCCTGAGCGTCATAGTCGCCGGGGTTTGAGTAGCCCTCGACATGCGCGATCTCTTTGAGCGTTGCAAAATCTTCGCTTGTTCCAAGCGAGAGAATCGAGTCATCGTCGCTCGCGATCGCGAACTGATACTCGCCCGTTTCGGGCGCCTCCACGAATCCTCGAATGCGCGCAAGAAACTTGCTTCCAGCGTTCTTCGGAGCCTCGGCAATCACGAGGTCTGCCAATTCTCCCGGTGCGGTTGCGAATATTGCCCCACTCCGAAGATCATCAACGGTGCCCACTCGATCAAGTTGCCAAACCTCGCGCGTGAACGTGTGCAAGGCACGCGGAGTATCGTTGATCGTGGATAGTTCGACTGGTGCATTGAAACGCGCAATCGAAGCGGCGAGCTGCGCGCGTGAGAGTGGCATTGGGATGTCGTTGATTGCGCGCGCGGCTTCGAGTCGAAGGATTCGTTCGGGATCGTTCAAGAAAATCGCGATGCGTGGATCACGCAACTTTCGCATCGCAAGGAGCGCACCCATGCGGATCGCTGGAACAGGATCTGCGGCGAGTTCACCGAGTTTCGCGCGGTCACCAATCCACGCGAGTGACTGTGCGCCCGCATGGCGAAGAAATGGATCGCGATCCGCATTTTCAGCGATGAGGGAAACGATCGCCGGAATCGATTCACGTGCGACGATTTTCCCAAGCGCAAGAGCCGCGAAGGCTCGCACACGCGCGTTATCGTCGGCACAGAGATCGGCGAGCTTTTCAGCGGCATCAAGGCAACGCGCCTCGCCGAGCATGCGGGCAGCTTGGGCGCGTAGTTCGGCGTCGCGGTCCTCGAGGATCGGGAGCACAAACTCCGACGGCTGCAGATCCGCTGAGAGCGATTGTGCCTCCAACGCACCCGACTCGCGCAGACGGGTGGATGCTTGCTGACCGAGTGCCCAGATTGCGTGAATACGTGCGAAACGATTGGTCGCGTTGCGGGCGATATCGCCGAGAAGTTCTGTCGTCGTCCGACCGCACGCCGCGAGTGCAAACTGCGCACGCTGACGCACCCGACGATCGGCATGTGCGAGCAGTGCGGCGAGTTCGTCCGCATCACGCTGCGTAAAGCCTTCCTTGAAAAGCCGTGTCACCTCTGCGATTCGTGGATCTGCCATCGCTGCTGGATCCCACACCGCATAGAGCTCACCCTTTTCGCCGCTCTCCCAACCCCCACCCCAGTCGGTCATATACATCTTGCCGTCGTATCCAAAGTCGACATCTGTTGGTAAAACATTTTCGACAAACGGATGCTCGTCAACCACCCGAAATCCTGCACCGACCGGCTCAACTGCAAGCGCGAGCACGCGGGAGTAACTGTCGCCCCCGAGGAAATCGCAAAGGAAGAAATGGTCGTCATAGCGGGCAGAAAGTCCGAGGCCAGGATAGAAGGCAAGGCCTGATGGACCGCTGCCAACATGATCAAGCGGGGGGAGCGTCCATGCTGGCTGAAGCGGTGAGAAATCCTTGACCTTGTCTGGCGCGAGATCAGGACGGAGATGCCAAATGCCCTCTTGATTCCAGGGTCCGCGCTGGTTTGCACCCTCAAGCGTTTGGTAGTCCATCGACCAGCCTGTCTCGCCGCCTTCCATGCAGTACACAAACCGCGCCTTGTCGCCGCCGTCAGAGTTGTTGTCACCGGTGAAAAGATTTCCGTAGTTGTCGAAAGCGAGCTCCTGTGGATTGCGCAGCCCGGTGTAGTAGAGCTCAAGTTCGCTGCCGTCAGGATTCATACGAAACACAGCGCCGGACCGCGGGTCATGGAGGAGCGCGCCATCTGCCGTGCGGACGTGATAGCCACGGTCACCGATCGACCAGTAGACCTTGCCGTCATACCCAAGGACGAGGCCGTGCATGTCATGGCCACGAAGCGCAACGCGAACGCCGTAGCCTGAAGAGTCCTTGAGTTTGAACTCAGCGATGCCGTCTGCATCCGCATCGCGAAGACGCCAAAGATTTGGAATGTTGGTGTAAAAGATGTCGCCGTCCAGTGCGAGGATGCCCGCGCCCGAACCGTCAAGGGGCTCGTTGAACGGACCAGCGAAAGCCGTGCGGTGTTCGAAGATGCCGTCGCCGTCGATGTCCGACAGTTGCGTCACACGATCGGCATACTTCGAGTAGTACGCCATCCCGCCCTCACGCTTCGAGGCCCACTTCTCGTACATCTTGAGTCGATCTTCCGTCGTCTGACTCGCAATGTCGTCGAGGAGCCAAAACGAACTGGAACGGTTGTCCTCGATCCCGCGCTCCTGGCGGTCGCTCTCCGCAAAGTAGAAACGTCCTTGCTCGTCGATACAGAAAGCGACGGGATCATCAACGAGTGGGTACGTCGCGATCGTGGCTTTCGCGAGTCCTTCAACAGGCTTGATTTTGCAGGCGCTGTCCGTGACCAGTGGAGTCGCCGGATTTTTCGCGCCTTCGACGGGCGCAGTTGGCGGAACAGCGGCCGCTCCAAACACAACCGTTGTCGACACCACCATCGATGACGTCATCGACAAGGCAAACATGGTGCGCCAGGTGGTGTGAATGACGGCAGTCCGTGGGAACGGCGCGAGCGGGGCGTGCATTCATCCATGCTAACGATCACGCGATGCCGACCCAACGACAACCTCTCCTCAACGCTTCAATCGAGGCGCGTTCGATCCGCTCTTCCGTCGCAGCACCTCATGCGCGAAGGATGACTGCAGGACCGCCCGCTGAAGCTTGGACTCCCACAACTCGTAGTTTGTAGAACATCGATGGATCCGCCGAGCGGGAACTGTGGAGGGGGTCGTTGTAGCACTCGCGAAAAAAGTCCACACTCCCGACGCGCGACCGTTGCAAAGCCAACTGTGCGGCACCCGCAACCTCATCCGCGGTGGGATCAAGAAATCGGAGACCAGTTTCAGTCGGAGCTCCACACATCACAGGTACACGACTCGTGGCTCCGCTTATAAATCGTCATCGAGATGCGGGATCTGGTTTGAGCCAAACATCCGTGGTCGAGCCCAACCGAGACCTCTGGATGAACGGACCGTCGGAGAGCACAGTGACCGGATGAAGCGACTCCACCCGTCCGTCCGGAAGAGAAATTTGTTGCTGAAGCCACCCAAGCCACCGGGCGTTGATCAGATCCAAAGGAGCGATTCCAGCGCCCCATCCGAACCGGTTGGGAGGCTCGCGAGACCCGAAGATCGGTGGAGCATTGTCGTCCTGTAGACCTCTCGACCACCCTGAAACACCTCCACGAGGTGTTCAAAGCCATCGTCAGCCCAGACTGGCGATGAGATCGAGAGTGCGCCGTCGTCGGATAAAGAGTAGATGCAACCTTATATCTGGGCGCCAATCGCTTCAAAAGTGTGGCCCGACCCGCATTTCCAAGTCCAAAAGCGGTGCGAGTACCACCAGAATAAGTTTAATAAACTGCATCCACTTGCCTTGATACCCACGGCAAACGCCGTGGGATTTCAAAAACTGAAATCCACACCCTGCGCAGACCACAACCGGATTCGTTCCTGGTGCGGCTTCAACGTACCCGCATCATCGACAAACTGGTTGACGGCGTGACATGCACCACCATTCGAGTCGATGGACAACGGCCCGAGGGCGAGGCAGAGCAACCCTGAAAAGATCCATGGTTCTTTCGTCAACGTCCGGATGCAGTATCGGCGATTGGTGACCGAGGACGGAGATCCAGCTCGCATCACAGTCCTGAACGGGGGATGCAGCGCCCACATTGATCGGTGGTATCACTCTCCCCTCCGGCGAGTACGCCGATCGCGCCGCGGTCGCTACGCCACATTCACCGCCCGTCCGGGCAATCTTGGAGTCTTCGCATGCTTGGAAAGTATCTGTCTGTTGCTGCTCTTGTCTCGCTCGCGTGTGTCGGCGTCGCTGCGACGCAGTCGGTCAAACCAACAACAGCTCCCGCGACCACTGTTGCAAGCTCAGCGACCTATGACATCGACGATGTTCACTCGTCCGCGCTCTTTCGGGTTCAGCACGCCGGTGCAGGCCAATTCTGGGGACGATTCACGGACGTCGATGGAACCATGTCCTTTGACGCAGCAAACGCGCCGACGGGCTTCGATATCACCATCTCAATCGAGAGCGTTGACTCCGGAGAGCCAAAACTCGATGGTCACCTCAAGAGCCCTGACTTTTTCAATGTCAAGGAGTTCCCGTCGATGACCTTTCGGTCAACTGGGTTGAAGAAGGGTGCAAACGGCATGTTCGAGGCGACAGGTGACCTCACCATGCACGGTGTCACGAAGCCGATTACCTCTGTGATCGAGGTCACCGGAATGGCAGACATGGGAATGGGTGCCCGTGCAGGCGTCGAGGCGACGTTCTCGGTCAAGCGCAGTGACTTCGGAATGAATTATGGGGTGGAGAAGGGGATGATTGGCGACGTCGTGAAGGTGATCGTCAACCTTGAGGGCGTCAAGGCCAAGGCGTAAGCCTTTTTGGATCTTCATCCTTGGTTCTTCATCCTTGGTTCTTCATCCTTGGATCTAGGCTGATCCCAACCACTCTCAACCAAGTATTGATTGGAATATCTGGTTGATCTGGGACAGTGCGCAACCTTTCCGATGCGCCGAACGAACGACTGTCGCCCGTCTAGGCGGGTCTTTCACGAACGCCCGACCGAATCCACACGGCCCCGTGGGTACTGCCGGGCGTCGTGCTTTTTCCGTCTTTTGAAATTGTTTGATGGCGTACCCATGAGAATGGGGGACAAGTACTTGTCAGGGGAGTTCCGCCGCCTACCATCGCCCCCGCGGCGGATGGATCCGCAAGTGCAGAACGATGGAGCGACGGTGCCTTGTTTGTTCAGTTCGGGAAGAAGAGATCAGAGCGCATGCGCGCGTCTTGTTGACGTACGCCTGTGGTCGGGTGCGTGTGGTGGTACCGATGAGTGGGCCTTGGGAAGAACCGTTGGAAACAACTGAAGGGGAGGTTTACATGGCAGACGAGTCGATCGATGGTGAGGGGTTGGTAGGCAATCAGTTTCAGGCTGCGAATGAGGATGTCGTCTCAAAGGAGATCGTGCCCCCGGCGGTACGGATGCCGAAGCGGGAAGAACACGAGTTAGCGTCTGGCGCTGATATCGCGCCAACAAAATCGGACGAGCAGTTGGCCGATGCCAAATTGGAAGGAGGCCTGCCGGAAAACTTTGTGAAGACAGACCCTCCGATTCAACCTGTAGAGGTCACGATTCCGGCTCGCAAAAAACGGAAGCCTCTGAGCACTCAGGGTCCGTTCCATGTTCCGACATTGCGACACTTCTGTAGCTCAACGCGAATTCCGCAAACACTCGAACACCTTGTTCTCAACTCGCTATCAGAAAACCGCCGACTCGAACACACGCTCATTCATGGTCGCATGGGGTGTGGCAGCATGCTGCTCGCCCGCGCTCTTGTCCGTGAACTGGCCGCAACGCGCGTTGTTGAGATTGAGGCGCTTCGTGGATGCACCCCCGTGATCCTCTCGCGCGCGATCAACCGGGTCGCTGACGGCGGCGTACTGCTTGTCCGTCATATCGAGATGTTTGATGAGAATTGTGACTCCATGCTGATTGATGCCCTCGGCGATGGCAATACGCCAGTCGGTGAACAAGTGAGGCGTTCCGCCATCTCGGATTCCTCGATAGTGTCGCTCGCAGATTTCGATCCGACAAAGCCGCTACAGAACAAAAATGATGATTCACAAGATGCATTGTCCAAACATAGAAAGCGATTGAACTTCACGCTGATTGCGACTGCCCATCTCACCTCGCGGATTGGCTACCGCGTGCGAACACGGTTTGAACATCTCGTTCACCTGCGGAAGGATCAGAGCGCACTCCGTGAGGCTGTGGTGCGATCACTGCAACGGCGGGGACTCGCGGTAACAACGGACGCCTATCCAACACTCGAGCGAATACTCGCTTCTGTCGACGACTGCGCCGAGCACCTTGCGCGATGTATGCGTCTGCGTGCAGAAATCGAGGGAGTCGACTGCATCGACGCAGACCTCGCACGCTCCATCATCACGGAGGATCTCCCAACGCGCCTTCCAGATGAGCAGTATGCCGCTGCACTCACACGACATCTCTGCGGACGAAGGATCAAGGTTGCGAGTGATGAAGAAATTTCCCGGCTCGTTGAGGAGACGGGTTGGGGCGAGGCTGCAGTTCGTGGCGCGCTGATGATCACCATTCGCGAGGAATCTGCGCGGCGCACGAAAACGCCGAACATTTTGACCTAAAGGCGTCACCAAACGCATGGCCCACAATGGCACACCCGATGCCTTCGACGACTCAGCCTGACGAGTCGTCGAAGGCATCGTTTTGAAGATCAGAGAAATGCTCTTCGTCCGGAGGCATCATCTGCTCTGGAGGCGAGAGATGGTTCGTGGGGGGTGGCGGGCTTCCTGGCACCATATGCCCATGGACACCTTGATCATGGACACCTCGTTCATGAAAACCGCGTTCATGAAAACCGCGATCATGAAAACCGCGATCAGGAGCCGCGCACTCGACCGCGCAGTGTGAGACCCACAACTGCTCCCCGGGCGCGAACTGTCCCCAGTCCTCGATGAGTTGGTCGAGTTCGCGACTCGGCATCGCTTGCGCCGGCCATCGTCCGAATCGCTCTATGACGGAACCCCGGATATCTGGATCACGCGCGCATTGCCGCGTCGCGATATCAATGAGGGCGCGGCCCGCATCGCGCTCTGATGCAAACGCTGAGAGATCGGTTCCAAACCGATGTGCGTAGGCGGCAACAAAGACAGTCGCCCCACCGGACTCAATTCCGGCCTGCACGCGCTCGTGATGGACCCGTTCGCCATCAAGGATCGCCTCCGCAATGGACCCCGCGAGTTCCGCGTACATACCGCGAGTATGTTCCTTCTCCCGTTCTGTGAACAAGATCATCGTCTTCCCCTCGTTGGTGATGCGTGATACTCAGTCACTCGACTGAGCACGTGCGAAACTACCACGCGCCTCAGAGCGTTCCGTGATCTCCGTACTTTTTACGGGAGGAAAATAATTCAGAGCGGACAATCGATTGCCGCACGTGCGGCACGAAGAATCTGACGCCGCTCTTCCTGCTTTCCGCGCACATAGATCATCGGTGTAACCCCAAGCAGGCCGCCGATCGAAACAGATCGTCGTAACAGCTGAAGTTGCGAAACATCACCAAAGATGGAATCAACGCAAACGATCCGACGAACCTCCTCGCGTGGAATCCAAATGCGCGAGTCACCACTGAGAACCTCCACGCCGAGGGAATGGACGTTCCACACGATCACGGAAGAACTTCCTTTGCCCTTCCGAAGTGCCCTCATGAGAACAACGATCGCGCACATCGGTATCGCAATGCACAGAACGTCACTGAGCTGAAAGATAGGGCGCGGATTGACCACGATTGAACTGTTGATCGTGTAGGTAGCGGATGCTTGAAACTTCAGGAAAACATCCCAGCCGATGAGTGCGAGGATGATGAGATTCAGTACGAGTAACACGGTGAGCGCAATCCGTTTCCCTCCGCCAGAGCGTGCGCTTCCGTAGACGACAAGAATGCCGTCGAAACCTGCTGCGCCACACTCAGGGCATGGTGCCGCAGCGCCGATTCCTGACCGGTCGTAGGTGCAGACGGGACATTTCGGATGGATCGAATTCAGGGCGCGACGAGTGTACAGCGCGGGATTCTCTACCCAAGAAAGTCCTGCATCAGCGCGAGTTCCCGATCGATGTCGTCAGGTCCGATCCCGTCGCGCTCGAGCGCCATGCGCAGCGCGTTGCGAAGACGCAAGACAACCGAGCGCTGCACATTCGCAGCGTTTGAAGGCGCGATACCGGTCGCTGGACATGCCTGCGTGTACGGGAGCCCTTTCACACAGTGCAGTCGGAAGAGTTCCCACCATGCGGCGCGGCCTTCGGCGTGGAGTTCGCTGCGCACCGATTCGTAGGCCTCAGCCATCGTGCGAACAGCCCACGCGCGCTCGAGAGCAAGAAGCGCATCGGTCTCGTGCGTGACGGCCAGGCGCTCGAGTTCTGCAGGCTCGATGCCGGCGCCGAGTCGCCTGCGTCGAGCTTCCGAAACCGCGCGATTGCGCGCATGCGTCAAGAGACCGTTCGCGAGCCACCGCCGCAGTGGCATGCCTGCCTGCAACCACCGCGCGAGGTAGGTTTCGTCGCTTGCGCGTGACGTGAGGAAATCGCTGACGAGTTCCGCCGGTTCACCAAGCGCCCGCAAGCTCGACGCGCGTGCGTACGCACAGAGTGGTTCGAAGTAGCGCTCCATCACATGCGCGTGCGCCGACACTGGATCGACTGCAATCGTGTCCATGAGCCATGTGGCATGTGTGGTGGGAAACATCGTCACGCGCGTGTTGGTTGTGAGAAACGCTTTTGCTGGGCGAAACATGAGAACCTAACGAAGTGCGTCACTTGCATGAGCCCCACGAACCAAGCACAGTCGCGAGATCTGCGCCGTTCACTTCGCCGTCGTTGTTGATGTCGGCGCGCGGATACTTGCCACCGTCGCTACCCCACACAGCGAGAATTGCAGCGAGATCGACGCCGTTCACGGTGCCTGATTCGTCGACATCGCCAGGGCACGGTGCGCATGACACGCCTTGCTCGCAGCAGTCGGGGATGTTGTTCGCGTTCGCGTCGACGAGTTCGCCTGCGCGGATTTGGCCGTAGTCGACGATGCCGTCGCCATTGCAGTCGGCGGACCACTCGATTGCGTACGTGTGGTTGGGAGCAGAGTTGTCCCCGGTGTCGTTCCATCTCGCATTGCAGTCGAACTGTCGAAACGAGAGGTAGTTCTCGCAGCCGCCGCAGCCGAAGCCGTCATTAGGCTCGCCCGGGAACCAAGCGGTGTAGGAAAAGGGTTCGCCTGTTACCCATCGCCACCCCCCAGCCGGCTCGACGTATCCAGCCGCAGCGGTGTCTTGATGACCACCGAGGAAAGCGAAGCACGGATAGTAGGTTGACGCGCCAAGAAGTCCCCATACGAAC
>CAMDMA010000013.1 GCA_945902075.1 Candidatus Kuenenia stuttgartensis
GAGTGCGAGAGTGTGATGCAGCGCATTCGGTCAGCCGTCGAGCGGCTGAATGCGGACGTCGCGGTCAACCCGTTGAAGCCGCAGGATGCAAGCCGCGCGCTGAAACTCAACAAGAACCTGACTTGGAAGTTTGCCCGCATACTCCTCGCTGAGGAGTGCTTCGACGCGATTCCGATGCTGCCAGGGCCCGAAGGAGTCGATATCTATCTGCGGGCGTTCTCGTCGACGGGTGCTGATACCGCCTTGATCGATGCACTTCGCACGTCGCTTCGAGAATTCGACGATGTCGTCGCACGACACTTTGGCAATCGCGCCGAACTTGACCTCGTGCTCGATGGCATGCGCCAAGATGGCAATCTCGAAACCTCCCGCCGTCTGGCCTTTCGCGGCGCCGCGGGCGTGTTCGGATTCCAAGTCGCCGCACGTATGACCGTGCAGATCCTTGTACCGACCAAAGAGGACCCGTCGAAGTCGGACATCGCGCTCGTCGCTGGCGTCAGCGGTCTTCGACGACTCCGCCCGATGGCAACCCTCCCGGTCTTTCGCACCGCACAGCCCAATACGTCAGGGCCCACTCGTGTGCCGCTGTTTCCTGTTGGAGATCACTCCAGCGACGACTACCTCGTGCACAAGTTCTCTTCCGTTCCCCATGGCACCATTGAGACGGCGCAGACTGGCGACAAATTCTCGGTGCAAATCAAGGGCGGGCCGGTAGGACGCATCGGCGATGCAGATCTCTTTTTCGCAATGCGCACCGCAGCATGCGTCAACCTTCTGCACCGACCCAACGACCCGGTGAACGAGTTTGTGACACAGATCAGTGTCCCGTGCGAGTATCTCGTCACCGATCTCTTCGTGCCCCGATCTGCCCAAGGACTCGACAGCATCCAAGCGTCGATCCACGCGACACTTTCAGGGCCACTTTCAGCCGATCCCGTCGCGCGCGAAATCGCGCGGCTTCCCATTGACTGCGAGATCGAGGTGATCGAGGACTTCGCAACTGCGTGCAATGTGGAGCGGATTCCCAAGTACCGCGCGATACTCGAGGATGCATTCGTACGGCTCGAGCAACGTCCCGAAGACTACGTACTCGTGCGCGTTCAACTCGAGTACCCACCGCTGCCCTGCGCGGTACTCGTTCGCTGGGAACTGCCGGTGAAGTAGTTCGTGCGCATCGGGTTTCGTTGTACGCCGAGTGTCAACTCAGAGCCACAAAACATCGCGAATACCCGCACGAATCACTGATTCCAAAAGAGCCGCTTCTTACGAAGAATCCTGCGAATGACCGGAGCCGTCCCCGCCCCTGCCACTCGTGCGTTAGATTCAAGTCCGTCTCATGAGGAAACCCAACGAGCCGATCTCTCACGACGCCAGTGCGCTGGCGTAAGGCAACGCCCAATGGCGCGCGATGAGTTCGCCGCTGCGTTTCGAACTGGAGCTTGTCGCAGGTTCGATCTGCCCCGCCACAGCGCAAGACTTCGCCGAGGCGACGGGGCGCACGCGTGCCAGCATCTACCCGCACCTTCAAGCGATAGTCGATGCTGGCTTCTTGGTCGTCTCTGGCCATCGCCCAAGCGCGCGTCGCCCGGTGGCGATTTATGACCGCGGCCCGATGATGGATATGCCGCCGTACGATGTCGAAAATTTCGATCGTGCGCGCGAGTGGATCCGTGCCAGCGACGCGTTTTCCGCCTCCACGCACGCGAGCATCAGGGTTCGATTCGCGCGATGGAGGGCGGCTCGACGCTCCTTGAAGGCCTCGATGTCCACTATCTCTTCGGAAAGATCATGCACCTCGACCGCGCGGGCATGGAAGAGTTGATCACGCTCAAGAATCAACTCCGCGATTTCGCGGCGCGTTACGCCAAGCCAAATGGCGGCGAAATCGTGCGTCTGATGCTCGCGATCATTCCCGATCAGCGCACGAAGTCGCTGCAAACGAAGCGTCGCCGTTCGAAGGCCAGCGGAAAGGCGAAGGCGAAAAAGTCTGTGAAAGATCGGTGAGATTGAGCATCGCGCGGTGCTGCTCACGCCCCTTGCGAGCGCGCACATCACTCCGATCCACTCAACGCGGATGCACGAATCCGAGGTGCAGTTGCGCGTGCCCGAGATGGAGCCGCATCCACTCATCGTGCGTCATGCGACCAAATGCGGGGCTCGCATGCGTCATCTGCTCGCCGCGATCAAGCCGATCGAGCACCGTGCGGAGACGCGCGAGGCCCTCCTCAAACGAGCAGCCACTTCGCGGCATCATGTACGACGCACTCTGTGGGATCTTGAACCCGGCGGGCAGCGTCTTGCCGCTCGTCATGCTGCGCTTCATGAGTGGCGCGATGAGGCGAATGATGAACGGCACCTTCGCTTCGGGGGGTGCGCCGTCGAGTGAGTACTCCCACATGATGGCGATGTGGTCGAGGTTCTCACCTGCAGTCCAGTTGCCCGTGGTGCGGAGCGAGCCTGCGCGATGCGCAGCTTCAATCTTCGCGAGATCTTCTTTCAAGCAGCCTGTGCAGTGAAAGGAGAGATCGCGGCGTTCGGCGTGCTTCGTGTTGATCTTCGTATTCATCTTGGTGTCTTGATTCTGATCAGGGCTGCTTCGCGGCCGCCGAAGCGATGGGCTTCGCGACGAACGGCTTCGCAGGCGCATCCTTCGTTGGCTTCGCATTCATTGTGTACCACGCTTCGGTCGACCAGATCTCGTCGCCCGCGTCAGACACGGGCTTCGTGCGGAGATAGACAACGCGACCAGCTTTGATGCCGGGCGCGCGCAACTCAACGCTGTTGCCGAGCTTCGAGGGAATCGCCTCGACAATCTCCACGGCCTCGTCGTCAAGCTTCGGGCCACCGTACTGCTCGGTCGCCTCGTAACGCCACTGACGAAGCGTGAAGTTCTTCGGGTTGCGCAGCCACGCATCCGCGCCACCACCGCCGCCCTGCACTGGCTTCGTGAACTGGACGAGCAAGCCGTCGGGCGTCGCTGTGACGAGTGCGATCTCGAAGAGGTCCGCATTCGTCGGCCGCAAGCGCTCAAGTCCGAAGCGCGTGTCGCGCCAGTTCCAGTTGCCGCCTGAGCCAATCGAACACGCGTAGAGGCAGCCATCGGGGCCCTCGATGAGCCGCTGCACGCCGCCTTCAAGACCGTTTCCCGCGCGATACGCGCATCCCTGCAACTCACCCGCGACTTCTTCGAGCGAAACGCGGTTGATGCCACCGAGTGTGAGTTCCGCAAGCCATATTTGCCCCGCGAACGGGCCGCTCGAAATCGCAAGCGGCGTGGTCGGCGAGTTGGCGATCTCGTTCTGTGGCAACCACACCGCAGGCGGCGACGGCAGATTCTCACTGAAGAGGCTCGCGTGTCCGCCCTCGGGGTAAACGCGCGACTTCTGCCGTCCGTTGTAGTGGCCGTAGAAGCGCCCCTCTTTCACATGGTTCAACTTGCTCGCAGGCATCCACGCACCTTGGTTGTCGGTGACGAACATGTCGCCCGAATCCGTGACTTCAACGCCATTCGGCGTACGGAAACCGCCTGCGAGGAATTCAATCTCCTTCGTGTCCACGTTGATGCGATAGAGCGTGCCGCGGTTCGGCGGATTCGGACCGTTGAGGCCAGGCGTGTCGCCTTCGACGCCATCGGTTTGAATCGTGTTTCCGAAATAGATCGACGTCGAAAGCGATCCGTAGATCCAACGGTCTTTCTCCTTCAGTCCGAAAGAGAAGTGGTGATAGTTGTCGCCAACCCACGGGCGCGCCCACTCTTCGTGGGTCTCGAAGACGCCATCCTTGTCGAGATCGCGCAACCGATCGATGCCGGGACGGTGCGAGACATAGATGTCGCCGTCGATGCACACGATGCCACATGGATCGTGGTAGCCGCCGGGAAGCTTCTCGACGCGAATGGTCTCAGGGGTTCCGCCGATCACGCCCGTCAAGATGTGGAGCGTGCCGTTTGTCTCGGTGCGGAGAATGCCGTTGTTCACGGGCTCGAAGTCGCTCACGACCAAGCGCCCATCGGGCAAGAAGGCCATACCACCGATCTTCGGGCGGAAATCCTTTGGACGCATCGGCTCGATGGCGAATCGCGGATACGCGACCTCGATCGGCAAGCCATCACCGGGCTGTTGGTTCTCGCGGCCGTCCTTGTAGACCTTCATGCCGGGTGCAACAACACGCGTCACGCCTGCTTCGGTCCGAAACGCGTCGGCAGGCACGAGTTCGTAGCGCCCGCTTCCAGGCTTGCGCCAGTTCAGGATGAGCGCTGCGCCGCCACCATTTTGGAAGAGATCGATGCGAAAGCGATGCAGCCCGCGATCAAGTTCGATCTCGCCTGCCATGGGCGATGGCGGATGCATGCCATCGTGCACAACGACGCGTGTACCGTCGATGTCGAGAATACCGCCGTCATCGCAGCGGAGTTCGAACGCGTAGTTGCCGGGTTCCGTGATCTCGATGTATCCGAGTGCCTCGATCGCGATTTGGTTGCGTCGGATGCCAGGCGGTACGAGCGCATCAACATCCTTGAAGTCGATGCGTTGCTCAAGTCGGTCGGAGTTCGGCGTCATGCCTTCGGCGACCCGCGCGACACGATCGAGATCGCGCGCAATCTCGTAAATCCGAAGGGTGTAGCCCTGCTCAAGACCATCGAGGTTACGCGGCGGATCAAGGGGTACCGTGCCTGCGATCAGGAACACGAAGCACGTGAGGGACGCAACGGTCAGCATCGCAAAATCCTACTTCGCAGACCCGACCCTCGGTACGTTCAGTTCGGTTTCGACGCGTGGCTGGCCTTCTTCGGGAAGGCGAGCGAAAGCACCATGCTCGCGCCGACCACGCCGCAAATGATCGAGAGCGACCACGAAACCGGGAACTTGCCACCCATCGCCTCGTTGAGCCACGCCATCTTGAGCCCGACGAAGACGAGCACGATTCCGAGACCAATCTTGAGAAGATGGAACTTGTCGTAGGCACCCGCAAGGAGGAAATACAGCGATCGGAGCCCGAGAATCGCGAAGATGTTTGAGGTGAAGACGATCAGCGGCTCATTGGTCAGGGCGAAGATGGCCGGCACACTATCGACTGCGAAGATGATGTTGGTGAGAAACTGGAGCGAAAGCGCATTCGCAGCCTGTTGCGCGCTCTCGAAACCTGCCGCTGCGATGAGCGCTGGATCCATCTGCGGAAATATCCAACCGGCGTAATACCAAAAGCCGAGATTGAAGAGCAGCGCGAGTGTCACCCAGACCACACTCCATGCGGCGGCCTCTTTGAAGCTCACCACATGTGCGGTCTTGTGGAAGACCCCAAGGTCAAGCGCGAGCATCGTGATGACAAAGGCGACGAACGCCGCGTAGATCCACCACGCCTCGCCAATCGGAAAGAGGACTGGCGTCACATCAGCAAGAAGCGTCGGGAAGGATCGAAGCGCGGAGAACTGCACAATGGGTTGAAGGACATCGATCATGGTGGCACCTCAGTAAGTCAAACTCGAACGACAACCTACGGCTCATCACGGACAAAGTGTCCGCCATGCGGGGCACGCGAAGCGCGTCAAAACTTTTGGGAGAGAACAAAAACCGCTCACCCAGACGGATGCTCAGCTCAGTTTGCCATCGTGCCGTGCCATCATCGCAAGCATATCGACGCAGCGCGATGCGTAGCCGTACTCGTTGTCGTACCAGCTGACGATCTTGAAGAAGCGGTCAGACAACTGAATACCCGCCTTCGAGTCGTAGATGGAACTGCGGGGATCGCTCAGGAAATCGCTGGAAACGACCTCTTCGTCGGTGTAGCCAAGGACACCCTTGAGAGTTCCCTCGCTCGCAGTCTTCATCGCAGCATGAATTGCGTCGAGGCTCGTGGCCTTCGATGGACGGAACGTGAGATCCACACAGGAAACGTTCGCCGTTGGAACGCGGAAGCTCATTCCCGTGAGTTTTCCCTTCGTCTCGGGAAGCACGAGTGCACAAGCCTTCGCAGCGCCAGTCGAACTCGGGATGATGTTCATGTACGCATTGCGTCCTCCGCGCCAGTCCTTCTTCGATGGACCGTCTTGCGTGGGCTGCGTGGCGGTCACCGCGTGCACTGTCGTCATCAAGCCCTCGTCGACACCGCAGTGGTCGAGGAGGACCTTTACGATCGGCGCGAGACAGTTGGTGGTGCAACTTGCATTGCTTGCAACGGTGTGGATCGCCGGATCGTACTGCGCGGAATTCACGCCGAAGACGAAGGTTGGAATCTCCTTCTCGCTCTTCGTCGGCGCAGAAATCAGCACCCGACGCGCGCCTGCATCGATGTGCTTCCGCGCATCCTCCGCTGCCGTGAACAGGCCCGTCGATTCGAGCACGTAGTCACAGCCGAGTGCCTTCCACGGAAGTTGCGCAGGATCCTTGACCGCACTGCATGACGTGACCTTGCCGTTGACGACGATGTTCTCTCCGTCGGTCTTCACGTCGGCAGCGAAGCGGCCGTGCATGGAGTCGTACTTCAGGAGGTAGGCAAGGTTGTCCGCGGGGACAAGATCGTTGACGCCGACAATCTCAAACCCACCGCGAAGGGTGGCGATGCGATGAACGAGGCGGCCGATGCGGCCGAAGCCGTTGATTGCGATGCGGATTGCCATGCGATGCTCCATGCCGGCGAGGCCGGCGTTCTGTTGGGGGGCGGAGGATAGGTCCGGTGCTCCGCGGGTTCAACCCGCGAGGCGCGGTACACTGACGCGATGTCTTTGATGCGCACCCCAAACCCTCGCCGGCTCGTCTCCTGGGCGGCGGCGGCTGTTGCGTTTGTCGGGTCCACCGCTTCGCATGGTGAGTCGGTGAATCCGTGGCAAGAGCGCGCGCAACTCGCGGCTTCGCCGGAGAACATGCCCGACCGACTCCGCATGGCGGTTGCAGATTTCCCACCGTTCGCGATGCCAACACCCGATGGAACCTGGACCGGTACCGCCGTCGATCTCTTTGCGGCGACCGCGCGCGATATCGGCGTTGAGGTCGAGTTTATTGAGATGTCGCTGGCGGAGATATTGCCTGGGCTCACCGACGAAATGATTGATGGAACCGTGCTTCCGCTCACAGGCAGCGCAACCGAGCGCGCAGTGATGACCCTGACACCAGAGTGGATGCAAACCTCACTCCGTATCGCGGTTCAAAGACGAGACTTTCGTGACGATGTACGACTGCTCACTACAAGCCTCGTCGGTGATCGACAACTTCGTGTCTATGCATTGGTGGCCATACTCTTGTTCTGCTTTGCCGCACTCGTGTACACGTTCGAGCGTAAGCGCAACACCCATTTCCGCGGTCGTCACCACGAAGGGATTGGCTCAGGGCTCTGGTGGTCGATCACGACGCTGAGCACCGTCGGCTACGGCGACAAAGTTCCGCAGACGCCCCTTGGCCGGACGATCGCGGGGGCGTGGATGCTGGTCTCACTTGTACTCGTTGCGCTCTTCACTGCGACAGTCACGTCCGCGATCACCGCGAGCGACGCTGCGGTTGAGGTGACTGGAAAACATGATCTTCCCGTCGCGCGCGTTGGCATGCTTCAAGATGGGCTTGCCGAAGACTATTTCTCCGATCACTTCATCCCGCATGTTTCGTACCCGAGACTCGGACTCGCCTTACGCGAACTGGCCCTCGGTAACCTCGATGCCGTCGTCGCTGATGTTCACGGGCTTGAGCAATCGCGACTTGAATCGCAACATCGCGATCTCATACTTCTCGACGAACCCATCGATTCACGAGGGATTTCCTTCGGATTTCGGAAGAACCTACCGTCTGCATTCGTGAGCCAGTTTGATGCGGCGCTTACCGCGCGCATTGCCCGAACGTCTCCGATACACGCCCCTTCGATAAAGGACCCGACACAATGAGAACTTTGCGATGAGCGCGCCATACCCCGTCCGATCCGCTGCCTCGCTCTTCGGCCGCGAGCGCGCAGTCGTCGGCATGGTGCATCTGCGCGCGCTTCCTGGCACGCCGCGATCGGCACTGTCGCCGCGTGCAATCGCCCGCGCGGCGGTAGAAGAAGCGCGCATGCTCGCCGATGCTGGTTTCGATGCAATTTTGCTTGAAAACATGCACGATGCGCCGTATGTCGCGCGCGTGGTGGGGCCAGAAATCGTTGCTGCGTTCACCCGCGCGGCCTGCGAGGTCCGCGCTGCTGTCGATCTTCCGCTTGGAATTCAAGTGCTCGCCGGCGCAAACGACGCAGCGCTCGCGATTGCGCTAGCAGCGGAGTGCGCCTTTCTCCGTGCAGAGGGATTTGTGTTTGCTTCGATTGCGGACGAGGGACTCCTCGCCGAAGCATCCGCAGGGCCCCTCCTTCGTGCCCGCCGCGCTCTCGGCGCAGAAGCGATGGGTATCGCGATTTATTGTGACATCAAGAAGAAGCACTCTGCCCACGCAGTGACTGCGGATACCTCGCTCGGCGAACATGCGCACGCCGCGGAGTTTTTTGGCGCTGACGGCGTAATTGTCACCGGTGCTGCAACCGGAAAGGCAACGCCGATCGCGGACCTCGTCGCCGCTCGGCAAGCTTGCGCGCTTCCGGTACTCGCGGGTAGCGGCACCACCACGGCGAATGTCCGCGAGGTGCTCTCTGTTGCTGACGCTGCCATCGTCGGTAGTGCGCTGAAGGTCGACGGCATGTGGTCGAATCCGCTCGACCGCGCGCGCGCGGACGCGTTTATCCATGCCGCGCGGGGCTGATAGACTCGCCGCGCGAAGGAATCGAACCACACGTGAAAATCCACCTCAACGGCATCCTCACCGACGAACGCGACGCGCACATCAGCGTGTTCGACCGAGGATTTCTCTTCGGTGATGGCGTCTATGAACTGATCCGATACTTTGACGGATTCGGCGTCGGCCTTGAGGCCCACGCGCAACGCCTTGCGCGCAGCCTCGCACTTGCGCGCATCACCGGATTCGATGCATTGACCCTGCCAGAACTCTGCGCCGATCTCCTCAAAGCGAACGGGCTCCGTGACGCGGTGGTCTACCTTCAAGTGACCCGTGGCGCCGGTCGGATTCGGTCGCATGTCCCCAACGAGCCGCTCACGCCGACGATCGTTGCGATCGCGACACCGAGCGAGGCGATCGGGAGTCTCGAACAACCTCAGGAAATCGCAGCAATCACGACGGAAGACTTGCGCTGGAAAATCTGCGAGATCAAGACGATCTCGTTGATGGGAAACATCCTGCACCTCCTCGACGCCGATACACAGAGCGCGAGTGAGGCGATCCTTCATCGTGACGGTTTCGTTGGTGAGGGCGCCTACTCGAATGTGGCTCTCAGCATCAACGGAACACTCGTCACGCCTCCCGTGGCGGATGATCCGCCGATCTTGCACGGAACTGCACGCGTCGACTTGCTCGCCGCCGCGCAGCAATGCGGTATTCCCACAGAGATTCGCCGCGTCACGCGCGTCGAACTCGCGACCGCCAACGAGGTGATGATTACCTCGAGTCGTCGTTTTGTGAGTGCTGTCACGCGCCTCGACGGCGAGAGCGTTGGTTCGGGCAGCGCTGGTCCGATGACGCGCGCCCTCTTCGAGACCATGCGCGATGAAATTGTCTCGCAGATTGCCGCGCGCGCAGTGCCGCTTGTGCACGCCGAACCCTGATCACGTCGCGTTCTGTTCTCTGAAACTTGAGCTCCAAGATGTCCATGCCTGAAGCATCACAACCTCCCGTTCTCGCGATTCAAGTTGGTAACACGCGCATCAAACTCGCGGTGTTCCGCGGCACTGACCCCGAAGAGGTTGTATTTCTCCCAAAGGAAGACATCACCGGTGCCGCTGAGACAGCGATGCGCATGTACGAAATGATCGGCGCGGATGTCGACTCGGCGGTGCTGGTCGCGAGTGTGAATAAGCCGGTTTCTGATGCGCTCGTGGGTGCGCTCCGCGATCAACTTGCTTGTGAGATCTTTGCAGTTCCAAGCGATATGCCAGTGCCGATTGGCACGTGCCTGGCGCCGAGCGCCAAGCCAGGCGTGGATCGCCTGCTCAATGCGGCTGCTGCGTGGGACAAATTGCGCCAAGCATGCATCGTGATTGACGCGGGCACCTGTATCACTGTTGATTTTGTCGATGGCGAGGGAGTCTTTCATGGCGGCGCGATCGCACCCGGAGTACGCATGCAGTTACGCGCCATGCATGAACAGACTGCGAGTTTGCCCGCGATCGACTTTGAACCACCGGAGGGCGTTGCCTGGGGCGCGGACACCCGTGAAGCGATGATCCGCGGCGTGTATCACGGCGCACGAGGGCTCGTCTGGAGACTCATCGAAAAATACGCTGAGCAGTACGGAGGCTTTCCTCCGACGGTCGCCACAGGCGGCGATGCGCAAATGCTCTTCGCAGATGACGAACTCATTAACCAAATCGTGCCGGATCTCGTGTTGCGTGGAATGGCAATCGCGGCGCGCAGTGCGCTTGACCCCTCCGACGCCGACGCGCTCGAACGGCCCTCCGCGTCGTACGCAAGCGGTGGATTCTCGCTCCTACCCGGTCAAACCGAACCGAAACTACCGCGGCGACTCGACCGAGGAACGGCGCCGTTTCCGTCGGATGATGGCAACGCGCCGGACGAAAACGCAGGAAATGCCGGCCTAGACGATGATTTCGGGGAGTGACCGCGCGCATGCGGCAGACAGCACCCCACAATCAGTCTGTTTCCGCGCAACTTGAGTTTTGCGCTTCTCTTTCTCGGAAATCACGCCGATCTCTCCTTCGATGAGCGGCATCGCTCCTCCATCTCCACCCACCAACGAGCGCGCGTCGGGCGCGCCGCTCGAAGTAGCCTGCTACCGCGCAACTCCCCACGGAGTCGGCGCCGTTGCTGTGATTGAGGTGATCGGCGATGTCTCGGCGTGTCTCGAAGCCTTGTGTGGACGCGACGTCGAAGTCGGCGCCCTCCGACTACGTCGGTTTGAGGGCATCGACGAAGGCCTCGTCGCTCGACTTGCACCGGAGCGTGCGCAACTTATGCCGCACGGCGGAACACGCATTGTGGAGCGGCTCGCAGAGTGGCTCGCGCTCCACGGCGCACACTGGATCGACGATCCGTTGGCAGCACGAACGGCGTTCGACCCGATCGAACTCTTCCCAGAAGCCAACGACCCCATTGAAGCACTCGCACTCGCGACCATGGCGCGTGCGGCAAGTCCGCTTGCTGTACCTCTACTCCTCGCGCAGAGCGAGCGTTGGAGCGCGTTCCGCGCTGATCCAACTGCTCCCGCGCTCAACACCGATGACCTCGCGCGCGCGGCACGACTCATGCGGCTTGTTGATGCGCCGCGCGTCGCACTCGTCGGTCGACCAAACGCTGGGAAAAGCACACTCTCAAACGCGCTTCTCGGGCGGACCGGTTCCATCGTCTCCGCTGAGGAAGGCACAACGCGCGATGCGGTCAGCGCACGAATCGATCTTGCCGGACTGGTCGTCGAGTGGTTCGACCTTCCAGGGGTGCGCGAAACAACGGACGAAGTCGAGCGCGCGGCCATCGGGCTTGCCCAGACTCTGCTTCAAGACGCCGACTTTGTGATTTCGCTTGCCGCTCCCGGTGTTCCGTGGCTCACGCTCGATCGCCCGCCCGACCTGCGTCTCTTCGGAAAGAGCGACATTGCGGCTCCAGACGATGCTGCGCGTACAAACGCCGATCTCGTCGTGAGCGCGGCGACTGGCGAAGAACTCGCAACGCTGCGGCAACTCGTTCGCGACACGCTCGTTCCGCGTGCCGATCGCGAATCGAAGCGGCCATGGCGCTTCGACCCGCGCCTTGATTGAACCTCAGCATGCCTCGCACTGCGCTTAGCGCATCCGTCGCGCGATCGCGGCCCGTTCACAAGCCCATGATCGAATAGCCGCTATCAACGTAGATCACCTGTCCGGTCACGCCACGCGAGAGGTCAGACAGCAGATACGCTGAAGTGTCGCCAACCTCATCGCCGGTGATGTTTCGGCGCAGCGGCGCTTTCTTCTCGACCCAATCCAGAATATCGCTGAAGCCTCCAACGGCCATCGATGAGAGCGTTTTGAGCGGCCCTCCCGACACGATGTTGCAGCGGATATTGCGTTCGCCGAGTTCCATGGCGAGGTAGCGATTGGTCGCCTCGAGCGCTGCCTTCGCAACGCCCATCACGTTGTAACCAGGCACTGCCTTCTCAGCTCCGTAATAACTGAGCGCGAGCATAGAGCCGCCGTTGGGCATGATGTCCTTCGCGCGATTTGCCATCGCCATATAGGTGTAGGCGGAGATATCCATCGCTTGGGTGAAGACCGCGCGAGGAGTTGGCGTGAAGACGCCAGCCTTGAGCCAATCTTTATCCGCGAACGCGATCGAATGCACGATGAAATCGATCTGCCCGAAGTCCGCCTTGAGTTTCGCGAAGACGCGATCAAGATCCTCGTCGCTTCCGGCGTCCATCGGCTCAAGCCACGGTGTGGCGACGCCGAGGCTCTCAACCGCCTTCCGAACGCGGCGCTCCATCTTCTCGCCGGGAAGATGGGTGTAGGCACACTCCGCGCCCTCGCGGAGAAGGCTCTTCGCGATGGAGTACGCAAAGCTGTAGTCATTCACGATGCCAACGACGAGTCCGCGCTTGCCAGTCATGAGTCCCATTCGTGCGCTCCTTTCGCGGCGAACCGCGGGGGTACAAGGTAGCACGTCTCGAATCGCCGCACTTTTTCCCAGGGCTCTTGGCCCTTTCCCAATGGGCCAAACGCCGCTACCCTCTGCGACTCTGCGCGCGTAGCTCAACTGGATAGAGCATCGGTCTTCGAAACCGAAGGTTGGGGGTTCGATTCCCTTCGCGCGCGTTTGCCACACTCCGCGTCCCATGCGTGCATGATGGACTGCATCGTCGCGGTCGAGCGCGCCGTCGCTGCAACCGCTGACGCCGAGCTCGCTCGCGAGGTGGCACGACTCTCTGACCTCTATACGACCGGCCGTGGAGCGTTGGCGCGCGAACAGGCGAGTGCTTCGTTCCTCGCTGCGAAGTGTGAGTACTTCCTCGCGAGCGACGCACCGAAAGTTGGACTCGCCCTCGACGAATGCGCACGTCGCGAAGCATCCTTCGCACGACTCGCGGGGCTTGATGTCGTTCGCATCACCGATCTCGGCGCGGGCGTCGGTGCGACAAGCACCGGATGCCTCGCGTGGCTTGCTGCGGCGCGTGCACGCGACGGGGCGACCAGACGGATGCGCATCGAGTTACACGCGGTCGAGCTCGGCGAGCCAGCGGCTCGCGCGTTCGAACGATCGGTGGCGGCGGCGGCGGCGCACGCGGGTTTCGACCTCGCGCTCAAAATTGAAGCGCGCGATTTCCGGAACTTCCTCATACCGCCCTCGGATCTCGTGCTTTGCCAGACTGCGCTCAATGAAATGCTCGTGGATGCAACCTATGGCCGCGACACAGTGGCGATGGTGCGCCGTTGGGCGGAGTCGGCTCCGCTTCTCGTGATTGAGCCGGCGCTCAAGACGACAACACGCGCACTGATGGCACTGCGTGACGCGATCCTCGCGCCCGGCGGCGTCTCTGTCATCGCGCCTTGCCTCCACCAGAAACCCTGTCCGATGCTTGCGCGAGGGGGCGATTGGTGTCACGAGGCCAGACGCATTGCACCAACCCCGCGTGTCGCAGCGATCGACCGCATCGTCGGTCGCCGGGACGGTCGCGCGCTGTTCGCATTTCTTGCGACCATTCCGGGCTCAAAGATGGATTTGGCGGAAGGAAGTGACGGCGACACTCCAACTGCAGTTGGCAGAACGGTTCCGCTTCGGATCGTGACCGACCCGCTCGGAAGCCGCGGAAAGACGGAACGGCTTGTGTGTCGGGGCGACGGCGAACTTCGCATGATGCGCCTGCTTGACCGTGAGACGCGCGCGGGCAACGTATTGTTCGCGGACGCAGAACGCGGCGCGCTCCTGCGCGTCGATCCGTTGCCTGAGAATGATCGAATTTCTCCTGAAGCGACTGTGGAGAATGCGTTCTTGACGAACTCGACTTGATTGATCTTCGTCGGCTTCGTATGCTCGCAGCCTTCAAGAGCTTGACCCTTCTATTGTGACTCTCGGGTCGTATGAACCGATTCGCCGCCATCCTCGCCTTCGTCGCGATCTTCCTCTCCGGAGGCGGCGTGTCGAAGTTTGCCCACGTGATGGCTGCGCACGTCGTGGTTGCGCACGGTGGCTGTACCGAAATCGGCAGTTCGTGCAACACGCACCGTCCTCTTGCAAACGATTTCGCGAGCGCGGCGAAACATGCGTGCGCGTCCGCGATGCATGCTGTCGAGCAAGACACAGCCGAGCACCACTCGCACGACCCGCTTGCTGACGACTGCGCAGTATGCGTCGAACTTGCTGCGAGCCTTCTCGCGCCGACCCTTTTCTCTCCCTTCACCACCGTCCTCTCTGTACTCGCGCTCGTTCACGACCGCGAAGCTGCGCAAATTCCAGCCCCCTCCGCGCTCGCCGCATGCGCCGCGCGGCCCCCGCCACACGCCGCCTGAATCGGTTGTCTTGCGCCGATGAACCCGATGACGGTCGCCTCAAACGGGCGGCCTGTATTCCATCGGATCGCATCGGGGCCTCCCCTTCAGCTCTTCCTCCCCGCCGGCTCGTCCGACAGGAGATTTTCGTGGCAATTCATCCAATCGGTGCTGGTAGCCCATCGGCTCGGCCCGCATTCACACTCGTCGAACTTCTCGTCGTACTCGCCATCGTTGCGATCGTGGTCGGACTGCTTTTTCCGGCCGCCGCATCGATGCGGCAACATGCACGCACCGCGAATTGCGCAGCACATCTCCGTTCACTTCAGCTCGCGTCGCTTGCCTATTCGACCGACGAAGCCGGCTGGCTGATCGACGCACGCCTCCCCCACGGCGGATTTGATCAGGGCAGTTCGGAGAGTTTCGTCGAAGTGCTCGCGCGCCGAGACTATTGCGACACGACACTCATCCGCTCGCCGCTCGATGACAGTCCGCACTGGGCTGTCAGTCAGGGTGGCGAGGGGACTCCAGTCCCTGGAACCAACGGCGCTTTTCGTCGCACCAGTTACGGACTCAACAACCACCTCGCACGCGAGTTCTCGCCGTGGGCTGGCGTTGACCCATCGATGACGACCGACAGACTTTCAAAGGTTTCCGATCACGCGGGAACGGTGCAATTGCTTCTCATGGCGCCGACCGGAGCATTTGCCGGCGCAGATCATCCGCACGTCGAAGGTTGGGGTTCGTCGGCGCAAGCTGCATCGATTGCTTCAACCGAGGTTGCGGTCGCTGCGGCGTCGCGTGATGCGCCGTCCTCAAACGCTCGGTCAAACTGGAGTTTTCTCGACGGTCACGTCGAGACCACCTCGTTCGGCGGCGTCTATCTCGATGAGGAACACAACCGATTCGATCCCCATGTCCGTTGGACATTTCTCGCGTCCCCTGCCGCGCCGTGAAATGCGTAGTACCCCTATTTCAAGAGGAAATTTCATGCATTCTGCATCTGCTTTCTATGTGACCCCAGCGGCACTTTCGCGGGCGTTCATGATCACAAGCCTCACCATTGCCGCAAACGCACGTGCCCATCATATAGGCGACGTCGCCGTCAGCACGAGTGGCGGCATCATCGCAACCAATGCGTTCACTGAGTCGGGAAACATTGCTGAGCGCGTCTTCGGTGCGACGTTCGGAGACACGGGCGTCGCGCGATTCACGTCAAACCCTGGCTTCGACGCGATACCCGGCACGTTCAACACCGGTTCGCGCGTTGGGTTCACGCCACTCGCGGGGCTGCGTCGCTTCACGGGAACTTCGGTCGAGCCAGTTTCGACGGAACGGCTGCAGATCAAGTTTCTCACGCTCATGAGTGTCATCGGAATCGATCCTGCACCGGGATTTGATCTCGCCGTGCAGTCCAATGGTGGCTGGCACCGTCACTTCAACTTCACGCTCTTCGCCGAGGGTGGCAAGCTGCCCTCGTCGGGTCTCTATGTCGCCGAGTTCGAGCTTTACGCAAACGATGGCGTCACGCTTCCGAGCCTGCCGTTCTGGGTGGTCTACAACGACGCACGCAGCGCAGCGGAACTCGCGGAAGCCGTTGCGTGGGTCAAGGCAAACCTCGTCGATGATGCCCCGGCATGTCCCGCAGATTTCGATCGTGACGGCGAAGTCGGTGCACCCGACCTCTCCGTCATTCTTGGTGCTTGGGGAACAGCGGATGCAGATCTCGACGGCGATGGCCTCACCGGCGCCGCCGACCTCTCCGCCGTGCTCGCGTCCTGGGGCGCGTGTCCGTAACGCCTGCCCTGTCTCGCGTGCGCATTGCGCGCTCTTTCTCCCTCTCAGAACTACGCAACTCGCCTTCACCCGCAAGTTCGCCACCGAAAGCTCTCACCATGCGTCCAACGACACACACACTCTCCATCTCCCTCTCCATCTCCCTCTTCCTCTCCGTCACCTGCGTCTTTGCCCCACTCGCGCGCGCCGAGGAGGCTCACGCGGACATCTGGGTCACCGCATCGGGCAACTCACTCCTCACTGGCGGCTGGGATCACACCACCGGCGAAATCATTGCTCCGAGCCTGCGCGTCTTCGAAGGCGAGTTGGGGATTGACCCCGCATTTCCCTTCAGCGGTGATGAGCCCGGTATCGGCTCTGACCTCGTCGGTACCACGCTCACGATGAATCTGCTTGTTGGCCTCGGCGCCTGGAATGGGGCGGGCTTCGATGCCTCGACATCCGTATTGCTCGCCTCATACGGCGGACAGGACGCACTCTCCTCGATCGGAGGCTCGTTCAATTTTCTCGTTTCACCGGGGCTCGACCTCCATCCGGAGTACACGCTGCTCGGCGCCGGCGGCGGCGATCCTGCGAATGGGATCTATCTTGCATCGTTCACATTCTCGTCGGGAGCGTACGCAACAAGCGACACGCTCTTTGCCGTACTCAACCTTGGTATGAGCGAGTTGGACCACGAAGCCGCTGTCGCGTGGACGGAGGCGAACCTTGTGCCCGCACCAGGAGCGATCGCGATGCTCGCACCGGGAGCGATCGCAATGCGCGCACTCGTTGGGCGCACGCGCGGTCGCCGCGATCGTCAGCGCCACGATCGCGAGGGCTCGCTACTCGTGAACGACTGAAGGCTGCTCAAGCACACGCGCCGCGCAGAGATCGCGCGGCGCGTACTTTTTGATGCCATACTTTGATCCGGTGAAGTCGTTCGCTCAGCGCTCAGGTGCGCCGATGACCGGATCCTGATCGATGTCGTTCTCGTCGTCTTCAATCTCGTCATCCATCGGAACTGCACCACCATGACCGTCGCCATTGATCACGGCTTGCTCAGGGTCTTCCTGCACGCGTGATGGGCCGTCGTACGGGCTTCCTTGACAAGCGACGAGGAGAAGAAGGAGCGCAAGGGTGATGGCAGACTTCATGACCGAAGTGTAGCGAAGGCTTCGATCTCAACCCGGCCGATGCGCGCGGATCGACTCGGCCTCTGTCTGGTGTTTGATGAGAATCGCTGCGATTTCCGGATCGAAGTGCCGACCTGCTTCTTCCTCAAAGAGCGCACGAATTTTTTCCGGCGCCCACGCATCCTTGTATGCCCGCTTCGAACTCAGCGCATCAAACACATCGGCGACAGCGACGATCCGGGCAAAGAGTGGGATTTCCGCCCCGACAATACCGCGTGGATATCCCTTGCCATCCCAACGCTCATGGTGACAGAACGCGACTTCCGCAGCACCCTCATCGAAGTCGGTGCGTAATCCCGCGAAGAGGTCCGCGCCAATCTGCGTGTGGCGCTTCATCTCCGTGAACTCCGCGTCATCGAGTTTGCCGGGCTTCTTGAGAATCGAATCGGAGATGCCGACTTTCCCAACATCGTGTAAGAGCGCACCGATGCGCAGCGCGTCGCGTGCGCGGGTGGATGTATCGGCGTCGGTCTGATGTACAGCAAGCCATGCGTCATACAGCATGATCGAAAGGTCCGCGACGCGGCCAACATGACCTGCGGTCTCAGTCGGATCGCGGAGTTCAGCCATCGCGATCATGCGAAGGATCATCGAACGCACGAGTTGTGCGCGTTCGACCGCAACCGACGCGAGTGATGCGAAGTGACCCACGAGGCGCTCGTCGCTCTCGTCGAAGCCGAGGCCACCCACGTCGTCACCGCTCAGCCCGTCAACGAGCACAATGCAGCCAAGGGCCTTGTCACGCGCGCGTACGATCGGCACCACAAGTGCCGACTCAGCGCGAAGCCCAAGAATCGCCTCAGTCCCGATCGGTGGAGCGGACGTACCTGCGAACGCACAGGCCTCCGCACCGAGACGCATGGTGTCGGCGGTGATCGCAGACTCTCCCGCGATTGTCGTCGCATCGAGCGCGAGTTCACGCCGCGCACCAACCACGCCAGAACTCACTTCCGCTGCGCGCAGTATTTCCTGGCCGGAATCGCTGCGTTCCACGAGAAAAACGACTCCAGCACGACATTCTGCGAGCGCGACCGCCTCGCGCAAGATGCGCGCGAGCAGAATGTCGAGATCCTGCACACGCGCGAGTTCGCTCGACAGCCGAGCGATGCGATCAAGCCGCTCACGCTGCGTGTCGGCGTCGACCACAAGTTCACGGTTGTCTCTCGCGAGCCGCGCGTTCGCCTCGTCAAGAAGTTCGTTGCGGCGCGCAAGATCACGCTCAGCCCGTTCAAGCGCGCGAAACGCCTGACTGCGTTCTCGCTTGGCACGCGACGCATCTGCGTGATGCACGACGCGCGCAACGAACTCCTGCGCGGGTGGCAGCTTGACGAGATAGTCATCCGCGCCGCGCGCAAATGCATCGGCCTTGGTCGTCGCATTTTCCTCGCCGCTCAGCACCACGATCGATGTATCGGCGAGCTCACTCTCCCAGCGATATCGCTCGACCAAGTCGAGACCGTCACCGTCGGGCAGATGGATGTCCTGGAGAATCACCGCGGGACGAAGCGTTTTGGCTCTTGCGAGCGCGTCCATCGCCTTGGAGCAAGACTCAAGTCGCGCATCAGGAACCGAGGCGAGCAGGCGACGAACACCCTCGATCACGATGGCCTGGTCATCGACGATGAGAACGACGAAGGGGCGACCGACGGTATGCGAAGCGCTCACGGCCGCAGCGTATCCGCTTCCGCTGCGCCCGCGTCGGTCGCGGACCTCCCGTCGCGAGGCTTCCTCTCACGCGACTTCCAACCCTCCGCGAGCCGCCAGCACCGATGGATTCGGCGGTTGCGGAAATCTTCCGGCACGGAACGATGACTGATTTCATGCGCACCAAAATTTGCCGGAACGTGTGCGGGATCGAACTCGAAACTCCGCGAGTTCGTCGAGAAAAACACCTCGCCACCCGGCGCAACGAAGCGCGCAATCCAACGCAAAAGATCGGGATAGTCGCGGTCGATGGCAAACGACTCGGCCCTCATCCGCTTGGAGTTTGAAAATGTCGGTGGGTCGCACACCACAATATCGTACTGCTCGCCACCGACTGGGCCGTCCTCGAGCCACTGCAAACAGTCCGCATGCAACACGCGGTGATCAACATCGGGCGCAAAGCCGTTGAGCGCGAGATTCCGCACATACCAGTCGAGATAGGTTCGCGACATGTCCACGGTGGTGGTCTTTGCAGCGCCGCCTGCCCGCGCATGCACGCTGAAAGCCCCGGTGTAGCTAAAGAGATTCAGAACGCGCTTCCCAGCCGCGCGCTGGCGCACCGAAAGCCGCGTAGGTCGGTGATCGAGAAACAGCCCGACATCGAGGTAATCCGAGAGATTGACTTCAAAACGAAGTCCGAACTCCTCAACCATCTTGACACATGCGCGCGAATCGAAGCGCTCGTACTGATCACGCCCGCCCTCTTCCGAGCGCTGACGACCGCGGTACTTCACGAAGAGACGTTCACGCGGAATGTTGAGCCCGGCGAGAATTTCCGCCTCAGCATCCCGCCGATACGCAACCTCGCGCTCAAAGGTGTCGTCCTTGGTGCGGTGAAAAAACCACGCGACAGCATCCCCGCCCTTTCCATCGAGATCGCCGTACCAGTCGACGATCATCGGAAATTCAGGAATGTCCTTTTCATAGAGCCGAAAGCAGGAAATCCCCTGCTTTCGCGCCCACTTTGAGACATGGCGCATGCGGTTGTCGAGGCGTTCGCCGAGCATGGATCAGGCGAAGCTCGGAAGCTCAAAGCCCTTGCGGTACTCGCGCGTCACGCAGGTTTTCGTTGCATCCTCGTGGATGGATCCATCCGGATTCGTGAAGACGAGCCGTGATTTATCCCATCCGAGTTCCTGCTGCGGGAATCGCGCCGCGCGAGAGCAGAGGAGTCCTGCTTCTGCCATCTTCGCGCACGCCGCAAACGGCGACTGGACAAATCCATCGGTCTTACGACCGGGTCCACCGACAATCGCATCGACCCACGCGTGCCAATGGTTTCGTGCCGTAACTTTGCCAAGGCCAGGAAGTGTCTTGAAATCCACCGACTTGCCATCGATCCAGACTTCAATCGGCCCTTCCGCACCGCAGCAAATCACACCGCCTTCACAGACGACGAGCGTTCCGATGTTTCCGAACTTGCCCGGCGGCAGACCAAGCGCTGCGCGCGAGGGCGCCTGAGCCTGATCGGCATAATGGACGACGAAGCGGTCGCGGGCGAACCGTTCTCGGTTCAGCTGCTTCGAAACGTCGTAGACCAGCGTCGAGCGCACGCCGCGCGCATGGTAAAAGTCGCTTGGTTCGAGCGTGTTTGCGAGGACTGAGCGTGGCGACGGAAGGTCGTAGGCAAAAGTGAGAATGTCGAGGAGATGCGTGCACCAGTCGCCGAGTTGTCCGGTGCCGTAATCCCAAGACGAGCGCCATTGGAGACTGATGAGCCCCGGGCGGCACGGCGCATCCACAGCGGCACCAAGCCAAAGCGGCCAGTCGATACTCGCGGGCGGCGTGATCGGGTCCTGCAGTCCGCCGTACCAAAAGTAGCCGTCCGTCCCCGCGCCAGGGCCGGCAATCCAGACATGGGCTTCGATGGCCTTCCCAAGCAGACCGCTCTTCAAGATGTCGACCGCGAACTGCCGCGGCTCAGCGCCCATCCGTTGGTTTCCGGTCTGGGTGATGAGCTTCGGACGCGCCGCAATCGCGCGCTCAATCGCGACGACCTCGCTGAGTTGCTGCACAAGCGGCTTCTGCCCATAGACGTGCTTATTCGCACGAAGCGCCCAGAGATCGATCAGCGCGTGGTTGTGATCGGGCGTGCAAACAACAACGGCGTCGAACTTGTCGCCATGCTTGTCAAAGGCTTCCCGGAAATCGCGGCACGTGAACGCCTCGGGATGGTCCTTGGAAACCGCCGCGAGCGCATCGCTGTCAACGTCACAGAGACCACTGAAGACAACGTCCGGATGCCCCTTCAACTCGCTGCGATCAGCGGGGGCAATCGAACCTCCGACACCAACTTGGAGCAATTGCAACTTGCCGAGCTTCCCACGAAATCGCGGCTGAGGGCCGGGCGATGCAAAAATCGACGATGCGAACGCAGGTGTTGCGAGAAGGGACGAGGCGGCAAGACCTCCGGCGGTGGCGGCGGCGGTCTGGATCATCTGGCGTCGGGTGAACATGCGTGCACGCTACCGCCCGCGGTGGACGCCGACAATCCCGCGCGGCGGATCGGCCCGACTTTCGCGAAACTCACTCCGCCGCGATGGGAGCGCGCGGGAACATCGTCCGACGCGCTTTGGCGAGTTGGATGACCGCAACTCCGCCGAGCATCAGAGCCGCCGCATACACGGTTCGCAGGCCAATGGGCTCGTCAATCAGGATCCACCCGAGACCGATCGCGACCAGTGGATTGACATACGCGTAGGTCGCGACCCGCGCAGCAGGCTGGTTGCGCAGCAGCCAAATGTAGGCGGTAAAGCCACACAATGAACCGAAGACGACGAGGTAGCCCCACTGAAGCCAAGCCGCGAGATCTGGCGGCGAACTTCGAACGAGCGACCACTCATCGCCAGCGATAAGTTCCTTGGGTACGCTCGCAATCATCAGCATCATGCCACCGGCAAGCATCTGCATCGCCGTCGCGACGACCGGTGAATGTGCGCCACCCGGCCGCTTTGACCAAACGCTTCCGAGCGCCCAGCCAAACGTAGCGACAACCATCACTGCAACCCCAATCGTCGAGACTGCAGTCGTCACTCCGATGTTCTCAATTTTGAGCACCACAACGCCAGCCATGCCGAGCGCGATCCCGAACCACACCACCATCGAAGGCTTGTGGTGCGATTTGTGCATCAACGTATCGAGACCGACAAGCCAGAGGGGTGTGATCGCAGTCATCAGTGCGACGAGTCCCGAGTCAACCGACTTGGTTGCGATAGCGACTCCGCCGTTCCCAAGCAGCATGAGACAGGTTCCGACCACCGCTGCGTTTAACCATGATTTCCAGGCAAAATCGCTGCGTTTCACCCGGCCCTGCCACCATGCGATCGCGAGCAACAATAGGCCTGCCGCAAGAAAGCGAGAACCCGCCATCACAAACGCACCATGCTGTGAGACGAGCTTGATCGCGAGATAGGTCGATCCCCAGATCAGGTAGACCGCGCCATACGCGAGCATCGTCCGAAGCACGCTCGGCGCGTTCGCTCCTGTGGTTGCGTTCGGCACGCGTTAACCCTGCACCCGTGCCGCACTCTCGACTGCGAAATACTTCGCCTCGGGATGGTGGACGACGATTGCGCTTGTCGACTGCTCAGGCACGATCTGCCAGTTCTCAGTGAGTACGCAGCCAATGCGCTCCGGGCGCAGAAGCCTAAACAGCTTCTCCTGATCGCTCATATCGGGACAGGCCGGGTAGCCGAAGCTGTAGCGAGATCCTCGGTAGTTCTGCGTGAAAAGTTTGCGGATCTCGGGACTATCTTCATGCCCGATACCGAGTTCGGCACGCATGCGCTTGTGCCACATTTCAGCGAGCGCCTCGGCGCACTCCACGCCGAAACCATGCAAGTACAGGTATTCGGTGTAGTCATTGCGCTCAAAAAGTTCCTTCGCACGGTGACTTGCCTCAGTGCCAACCGTCACACAGTGAAGCCCGAGCACGTCCTTCTCGCCGGTTGACGCTGGACGGAAGAAGTCGCTGATGCAGAGACGTTCGCGCGAGCCCTGGCGCGGAAAGCGGAAGCGCTCGATCTCGCGCGTCTGATCCTTCGGGTCGTACACCACCAGATCCTCGCCCTCGGAGTTCACTGGAAAGTAGCCGTACACGACTTGAGGCCGCAGGATCTTCTCATCACGACACTGGCGCGAAAGCCGCTCAAACACGGGTCGAGCGTGCTGGTCAAGGTACTTCTCGTACTCGACCTCGCCCATATCGCCCTTCTTGAACCCCCACTGCCCGCGGAAAAGCGCGACGAGGTTGATGTACGGATAGACCTGCTCAAGTGGAATGTCCTCAACCACGCGATCGCCGAAGAATGGAGGCTTCGGAATGACGACAGTGGTCGAGACCGACGAGCGCTCTCTCAATTCAACGCGCGGTTCCGTCGCGCGCGCCGCTGCAACCTTGGTGTCGACGGCTTCGCGCTTTGCCAACCGCGCATCGATGTCAGCATCAATCGTCGCAAGCGACTTCGATGCGAGCGCATCGCAGACGGACAGGCCCTCAAACGCATCACGTCCGTAGTAGAGCGGCCCCTTATAAATATTACGGAGATGACTTTCGGCATAGTGTCGCGTGAGGGCGGCGCCTCCAAGAATCACCGGAACATTGATGCCGAGGCGATTCATTTCGTGCAGGTTTTCCTCCATCACCGCCACCGACTTGACGAGAAGTCCACTCATACCAATCGCGTCGGCACCCGTCCTGCGCCATGCATCGAGGATCTGATGCAGCGGCTGCTTGATGCCGATGTTGTGGATGTCGAAGCCGTTGTTCGAAAGAATGATGTCGACCAGATTTTTGCCGATATCGTGCACATCGCCTGCGACCGTCGCCAGCACAATCTTCGCCTTCTTCGACGCGCCCGCCTCGGCCTTCGGCATATGCGGCTCGAGCATGGCCACAGCCTTTTTCATCACTGCAGCCGACTGGAGCACAAACGGAAGTTGCATTTGCCCGGAGCCAAAGAGTTCACCCACAGTCTTCATTCCGCCAAGCAAGTGATCGTTGATGATCGCGAGCGGCGGGTAAAGCAGCATGGCTTCCGCGAGACTCTTGTCGAGATCGCGATCTTCGCCGTCGATAATGTGCCGCGCCAATCGTTCCTCAATCGGAAGATCCGCGAGGCTCTTCTTCGCGGTGGTGTCTTCCATCCCATCAGGAAAGAGCGAAATGAAGTGGAGCAGCGGATCGAAGCGTTCGCTCTGCCCCTCAGGACGCTCGGCTCCGCGACGATCAAAGATGAGCCATTCCGCCGCGTCCCACTCGGTGTCGGCGATGCGGTTCTTCGGAAGAATCTTCGATGCGTGCACGATTGCCGCCGTGAGCCCGCGCGCGCGTGCATGGTGGAGGAACACCGAGTTGAGAACGGTGCGCGCTGATGGCTTCAGACCGAAAGAAATATTCGAAAGCCCGAGGATGATGCCGCAGCGCGGAAATGCCCGCGAAATCGCCTCAATTCCGTCGAGTGTCTCGAGCCCAAGCCGCCGATCATCGTCGTTTCCGGTGGCGATCGTAAACGTGAGTGGATCGAACAGGATGTCTTCTTCAGGAAGCCCCCACTTACGCGTGTAGAGGTCGCGAATACGCGTCGCGATTTCGAGTTTGCGCGCCGCAGTCTTCGCCATACCGGCCTGTGGATCTTCATCAATCGTGAGCGCGACGCACGCCGCGCCGTAGGTTTTGAGCAGCGGACAAATGCGGTTGAGTCGCTCTTCTCCATCTTCGAGGTTGATCGAGTTCACGACGGCCTTCCCGCCGTGGCGCTTGAGTCCGGCTTCGATAACGGCCGGATCAGTTGAGTCGAACATGATGGGCGCGTTCACTTGGCGCACATAGCGCGCCGCGACCTCCTCCATGTCCTTCACGCCGTTTCTACCCACGAAGTCAACACACACGTCAAGCACCTGCCCACCGTCTTTGATCTCCTCGCGTGCCATCGACACAAGCCCGTCAAAGTCGCTCTCGTCAAGCAAACGCTTGAACTTCCGCGATCCGTTTGCGTTGGTGCGTTCAGCAACGATAAGAAACGAGTTCTCCTGCGCGAACTCCACGAATCCATACAAGCTTGAGCAGCCGGGCGCCTGCGGCACGATGTCACGCGGCGCGCGACGACGATCGAAGCCGAGTTCACGCACGAGCGATGCAACCTCGGCGATGTGCTCGGGCGTCGTTCCACAGCAGCCGCCGACGGAGTTCACCCGGAATTCCTCGAGAAAACGGCGCATTGCCTCGCGGAAAGCGCGTGGCTGAAGCGGATACTCGGTCCGGCCCTCGACGAGGATCGGAAGGCCAGCGTTGGGGAGCACGCTCACGGCTCGATCCCAGTTCTTCGAGAGATACGCCACGTGCTCGGCCATCTCGACCGGACCTGTCGCGCAGTTCAGGCCGAGCGAGTGGATCGGAAATGGCTTCAGCGCATTCACCACCGCCGCAATGTCCGAACCAAGCAGCATGGTGCCCGTCGTCTCAATCGTCACGCTGGTGAAGATCGGCAGGTCGTTCGGCGTTCGCCCCGACTCGCGGATGGCATCGAGCACCGCATTGATCGCAACCTTTACCTGCAGAAGGTCCTGGGCGGTCTCGATCATAAACCCGTCGATGCCGCCAGCGATCAGGCCGCGCGCCTGCTCGTGATAGCTCGCGTGCATCTCCTCCCAGGTCGTCTGGCCGAGCGAGACGAGCTTTGTCCCCGGCCCGATTGAGCCGATCGCAAATCGGGGTTTGTCTGGCGATTCAAACTTCGAGCACGCCGCGCGCGCGACCTGCGCCGCACGCACATTCAGGTCGAAAGTCCACGACGCCATCTCCTCATCGAACTCGCGGCCGACAAGGATGTTGGAACCAAAGCTGTCAGTTTCAACGACATCTGCGCCCACGGCGAGAAAACTCTCGTGGATGCGCTGGATCACGTCGGGACGCGTCTTGACGAGGATATCGGTGCAGTTGTCGCGACCGAGATAGTCCGCTGGCATGCAATCGGCGCACGCATGGATCGAGGTGCCCATGGCACCGTCAAAAACGAGGGTCCGAGATTCAAGAGCCTGAAGGAGCGAGCGATGCATGCCGCGAGGATAGGGTGCGCACGCGGTTCCTTCAACCGTTCATCCGGATGAACGGATGGAGTTTTGGGCTTCGTGTCTGTTTCGTGCCTCTTTCGCACATCGTTCGGAGATGGAATTCCCACCATCTCGCCGGAATGTTGGATTCTGCACAGGGCAGCCTGCGTCTAACATCCCCCCCGCCCGAGCTGACTCCGTCGAGTGCAAACCCGCATCGACGCCCCCCCCACTCCGACCCAACATGCACTCCATCACTCGCGCATTGCGCACGATCCGAATTTCGCTTCTCGCGCCATGCGCCTCAATCGTGTTCACGTTGGGCTGTGCGGGAACAACGAAGGTTGCCTCCTCCCCGGCTGCACCCACCTCTCTTGACTCCACGACCTCCACCGCGGAGCCCAACTCGGCGCCAATCGCGACGGCGCCGCCGGTGAGGCAGGTCGAGACATTCGATGCCGTCTGGACCACCGTGCGCGACAGTCACTTCGACAAGTCGCTCAATGGTGTCGATTGGGTTGCTGTACGCGACGAACTTCGTCCTGCCGCGATCGCTGCTGGTTCGCAAGACGAACTCCGGGCGATCCTGCTCGACATGCTTGCGCGGCTCGGCCAAAGCCATTTCACCATCATTCCTGGCGAGGTTGCTGACCGCTCGCCAACCATATCGACTCCGGAAAAACGCGCGGCTGCACCGACAGATGACGCTGTGGCGTCGACCGACGGCACCGATGCTGCGGACGCGCGTTCAACAGCCACGGTGACGCCCGTCGACGCTGTCGATACTCCCGGTGTTTCCGGCCTCGACATCGCGCTCGTAGACGGCGAGCCGACGGTGCTTCGCGTTTCACCCGGACTTGGCGGCGCGAAGAGCGGCGTACTTCCGGGATGGACGCTCGTCAAGGTTGATGGCCAGAATGTGTCTGACTCGCTTCGATCGCTCCGCGACGCGCTTGCGCTTGAAACAGACGACGCTTCGCAACATGCGCGGCTGCTTCGCACCGAACTCGCGGTTTCAGGCTCAGCACTGCTGACCGGCCGTGCTGGCGAAACTTCGACTGCGACATTTGCAACCGAAGACGGAACTGAGATCGATGTCAACATCGCATTCGAACCTGCTCCGTACGGAAGCACGCAATTCGGAAACTTGCCGCCGCTTCCCGTTGAGGTGGAGTCACGCGTGATCGAAGTCGACGCCGACGGCGCGAAGCCCGTGCGGGTCGGTGTCATTTCCTTCAACATTTGGATGACTGCGGCGTCGCCCGCGATCGACCGTGCTGTCGATGCACTCCGCACGTGTGATGGAATCGTTGTCGACCTCCGCGGGAATCCCGGGGGCGTCGGTGCGATGTCGATGGGTGTCGCCGGCCACTTTCTTACGGAAACCGCGAGCCTCGGCTCCATGATCGGCCGCGACAACACACTCGAATTTAAAGCGAGCCCGAGAAAAGTTTCGACCGCCGGCAAGCGCGTGCGTCCCTATTCACGACCTCTTGCGATCGTGGTTGATGCGCGCAGCGCAAGTACAAGCGAAGTCTTTGCCGGAGGTCTTCAAGATCTCGGCCGCGCCCGCGTATTCGGCGAAACGAGCGCGGGAATGGCACTGCCTGCACAAGCAATTGAACTCCCAAACGGCGACGTACTCCTTCATGCGATCGCTGACTTCGTCACATCAAAGGGCGTGCGCCTTGAGGGGCGCGGTGTCGTACCCGATGAAGCGGTGACTCCAACGCGAGCCTCGCTCCTTGCCGGCGATGACCCAGCGATCGATGCCGCAAAGGCATGGATCGCGGGACGCACGATTGCAGCACGAAATGCGAAGAATGCAGCGACAGCCCTCGACGCAGCTTCTGTTCCAACATCGATGCCGAACGATTCTGTGCCGAATTCGAACTGAGCGACCTCTCACACGAAGACACACGTCAACGGTCAGCCCGGTCAACATGAACATTTGATCGATAGCCCGAAAAATCACGAGTTTCACCATGCAAACGATTTTGACTCTCCGTTCCGCGCGCCTCGCCGCCGGACTCTTTGCCAACCTCTTTCTTTCGAGCGCCCTGATGGCGCAGGGCACCGCGCAACCCGCACCCGCGGCATCTCCCACCGTGCCGCCAGTTGCCGCCCCAAGTGCTGCACTGCCCGACGCGAAAGACATTCTCGAAAAATCCATCGTCGCCATTGGTGGCAAAGACAATTGGACGAAGCTCAAGTCTGTCGAAATCAAGGGTTCAATGGATATCCCCGGCGCTGGAATCAAGGGGCCGATGATTGCGCGCAGCATTGCTCCAAACATGATGCTCACGGAAATGGAGCTCCCAGGATTTGGAACGGTTCGCACGGGCTTCGACGGTACGACCGCATGGTCGATTGACCCCTCAGGCGGACCACGACTCCTTGAGGGCACAGAAAAGGACATGCTTGCTCGCGAGAGCTCGTTCTTCAAAGATCTTGAGTTGATCAAGTACTGGGACACGATTGAGACCGTTGGCGAGGGCGACTTCGGTGGAGTTGCCTGTTGGAAACTCAGCGCCAAAAAGGGCGAACAGTCTGCGGTGCTTTGGTTCGAAAAAGACTCTGGTCTTGCCCGCGGAAGTGAAATGACGGTTGCGACACAACTCGGAAACATCCCGGTCGTCAACACCATCGTCGAGTACCGCACCTTTGGTGATGTCAAACTCGGTACCCGCACCGAGACTTCGCAGATGGGGCAGAAGATGATTTCGATCATCGACTCTGTCACCTTCGATGGCGTCGATCCGAAGGCGCTCGAACTTCCTATCGAGATCAAGGCACTGCTTGAGCCGGAGCCGTCTGAAGAAGATGAAGTAGAAGCAGCGCCTGCTTCCACGCCGGCAGCGCCTGCTTCCACGCCGGCAGCGCCTGCCCCCACGCCGGCGGCGCCTGCTTCCACGCCAAAATCCTGACGATGTCCTCGTTGATCCGCGCATGCATTGATCGTGATCGACGACCTCGCTTTGTATGGAACACCGCTCAAGTTCGGCGCGTCAGTCGCGCACCGCTCCTGCGGCACAACGGAGAACCCATGCATCGCTCGATCCTCACACACGCTGCGCCATTCGCCTTCAAACTCTTCGCAGGCAACACCGCAGCACTCGCACTTATGCTCATCGCCGGCGCCGCAGTCTCGACCACTGCGGCGCCGGTCTTCTTTTCGACGACCCTCACCGATCCGCTCCCGGATGGCGCGCTCCTCGTCCGAGCCGCGATCGAACGCATGGGCGGAACGCGTTGGAAGTCGATCGCGAGTTTTGAGTCGATCGCCACCGCAAAGAGTGCGATGGGTGATGCGCGGATTGAGTACCGATTTGTTGCACCGCAATCGCACCTACTGGTGCAGTCGATGCCCGGCGGCCGGGGTGTTTTAGAGATGGGCTCCACCGGGGGAACCGCCTGGATGGGCGAACCCGGACGCGCGCGCGCGGTTGATCCGAAGATGGCCGCGGAAATTGCAGGAGGCGGCGATCTCCAGACCCTCGTGCGCTCGCTTGAAGATCGATTCGATGCCTTCGAAACGAAGGCGCGGGAGTCGGTCGATGGGAAGGTCGTGTGGACCATCATGATGACGCCACGAAACTCACCGACGCCCGATGCGCGTTGGACGCTCTACCTCGACGCGACTTCCGGACTCGTGCACGGATTCGAGATTCCCCCGCCACCGAAAGACACGCGGACGAATGCACCGACACCGACGGGCCAACGAATTCGACTCTCGCGATGGGAGTCCGTCGAGCACCCGGCGAGCACCGCAGAGGGCGACAAACTGATCGCATTCCGTGATGCGACGATCACCGCGGGCGGCGCAGAGACGACGCTCCTGTACACCAAAGTTGCGGTCGACGGCCTTGAGAAAAGTGCGATCTCGCCACCCGTCGCCATCGAGCCAATGCCGACAGCGCCGGCATCTCGTTGAACATCGCAAGTAGGGAAGCGCGGCCAGTAGGGAAGCGCGGCAGGGCGGCATCTCCTCGCACAATCCATACTGCGTGCACTGAGCGAGCGACCGCATGAACCATACACCCCACTCGGACAAATCTGTGCGTCGGTGCCTGATCGCAGCGACGATCGCACTTTTTGCAGCGACCTCCCCGCCTTCGTCGGTTGAACCGATCGTGCGCGATGTGCAGGCGGCTCCAGCGCCACTCCCCGCCTCCGTACCCACCGCGCGCGCGCTACTCGATGCCGTCTCGCGATACATCGGAACCGCGGAACGGCTTGAACGCATCCGCTCCTATCGCATTGAATCACACGGAACCCAACGGTTTCGCGCCCTTCTCTCGCAAGAGTGGATCGAACTACCGATCGTCGCCACGGTTTTTTGGAGAGACAATCTCAGTGCGCGGTGGACACTCACTGAAACGATTGTCGATGCAGACGGCAATGATGCGATTGCTCGGCGGGAGGTAGGTCGGGTAGGCGATGTCTCATGGACACGTGATGAACGCGACAAGTGCGCCGAATATCTTCGCATTCCAAACCTCAGCGACACGGTCGAACGCAACGATCCCTTCCGCGTGCTTCTGCGCGAAATCCCCTGTCATTCCCAGAGTTTCACTGAAGCAAACATCGTCGGAGAAACCACTATTGATGGGCGTCCTTGCCTCCGCGTTGATGTGTGTGCGCCCTGTGGATACGACGATCGACGAACACGATCCCTCTGGATCGACTCCGCAAGTGGCGAACTCCTCGCGCTTCGTACAAGCGCCAGTGATGCGCGTACTGACTTCACCGATTGGCGGATTGAGGATGGCGTTCGCCTTCCACGAGGCATCTCTACCGAAGCTTTGTTCGGTGGAGCACGGATAAGTGCCGATGTTGCCAAGGTGACTTTCAACGATGTTGCTGATGACGAAATCGTCGTGCCGACCAACCTCCATGATCCAAACGCTGTGCTCTCTGCTGAGAAACAACGATCGACAAGCGACTCGTGACCGAGCGCACGGGACAGATACCTGTGGATGCTATTGTTGTTTTTAATATGCTTTTCACAACAGTAGATTCGCATACACACTGCGTCGGTTACACTGGCAGATATGTCTTCAGCGCTCCGAATATCAGCGGGCTCATCAGCCGTCCGCATTGAAAACGTTTCTAAGCGATTCGGCTCCGTGCAGGCCGTTCGTGGCATCTCGCTTGAGATTCCTGAACGATCGCTCTGTGGATTCCTCGGGCCGAACGGTGCTGGCAAGAGCACGACAATCCGCATGATCATGTCGATCATTTCGCCCGACTCAGGAACCGTCGAAGTACTCGGAAGTTCTGCACTCGCGATGAAGGATCGCATCGGCTATCTGCCGGAGGAGCGCGGGCTCTACCGAAAGATGAAGGTTGGCGACTTTGTCGGCTACATGGCAAAGCTCAAGGGCGTGCATTCGACCGGACTCAGTCGCCGCATCGATGACTGGCTCGAGCGGCTCGCCCTCCCGGGCGTCGCCAAGCGCCGTTGTGAAGAACTCTCGAAGGGTCAGCAGCAGAAGATTCAACTCCTCGCTTCGATCATCCACGCGCCCGACCTCTTGATCCTCGATGAGCCGTTCTCAGGGCTTGATCCGATCAATGGTCGACTTATCACCGATCTCATTCGTAGTGAACAGGCTCGGGGCGCGACAATCATTTTCTCTACGCACCAAATGCACACTGCGGAAGCACTCTGCGACAAGGTTGTTCTCATCAACAAAGGTGACAAGGTGCTCGACGCATCCCTTGAGTCGCTGCGCGCTCGTCATGACGATCGCGGCCTCCTCTGCGAACCGAAGTCGAATGTCACCCACTTCGCCGATTCTGCCGTTCGAAGCGGGCTCGCCATCGCGGCGCGCGCACGCGAGGACGGCACGGTTGAACTCGATCTCCCAAACGGCGCCGATTCGACGGAGGCCATGCGCGCGGCGCTCGAACTCTCGCCCATGCGCTCAATCGCGCTTCGTCGTATGAGCCTTGATGACCTTTTCGTCGAACTTGTCGGTGGCTCGGATGTAGCGAAGGGAGCTCGAATCGATGCCTGAGCGCGCGAAACAACATTATCTCACGAAAGTCGCGCTGATTGCCTGGCGCGAGTTCCGCTTCACAGCACTCACCAAGGGATTCATTTTTGGTGCAGTCGCGATGCCTGTCCTCATGTTTGGCGTCATCGCCCTCATGCCCATGCTGCTTTCGCGCGAATCGCCACCGCTTGTGGGCACGATCGTGATCGCTGATCCGTCGGGCACGATTCTTCCTCGCGCCCGTGACATTCTTGCCTCACCGCCCTCGAATGTTGAAGTCTTGCAAGACCTCGCGGAGAATCCCCCCACAGATCCTGCAGCACAGCTCGACGCGCTCTCCGAACTCGGCGACACCCCCACTCAACGCATCGAAGTCGAATGGCGCGCAGAGCAGTCACTCGACGCGATCGAGCCGATGAAGTCAGAACTCCGAGAGGGGCTCATCCTTGCTGGAGCTGCGATCCCCATCGCGTCACTCGATCCATCGGTCGAAGCAAAGCCATTCGAGCTCTACATCCCAAGTTCACTTTCGCCAAAGCATGTGCGACAGATCACCCGCGCCATCCAACAAGCGGTCGAAGATGAACGCATCGCCCGCAGCGGAATCGATGCCAACTTGATCTCACGCCTCGCAAAAGTTCCTTCGCCTGCCACCACGCGCATCTCGCCCGAGGGTGGCGAGGCGCAAGAACGCACCGAACTCCGCTTGATCGTGCCAGGTGCGTTCATGATGCTGCTTTGGATTTGCGTATTCACCAGCGCAAATTATTTGCTCACAACAACCATCGAAGAGAAGTCAAACAAGGTGATGGAAGTCTTGCTCGCGGCTGCAAGCCCAATGCAACTGCTCGCAGGCAAGATCCTCGGCTACTCGATGGTCAGCCTCGTGATGCTCGTCATGTATGGCGGACTCGGTATGGCCGGTCTCGCCGCAGCAACCATGCTTGATCTCGTGCCGATGTCACACATCGCCTACCTTCTGATTTTCTTTGTGATGGCATACTTCATGGTGAGTTCGATGATGGCGGCGGTTGGGAGTGCAGTCAGCGATCTCCGCGAGGCACAGTCACTCGTTGGGCCGGTCATGATGCTGTTGATCGTGCCGCTGATGCTGTGGGCGCCGATTATTGAGAACCCGAACGGCCCGCTCGCGACCATTGCGAGCTTTATTCCTCCGGCAAGCCCATTCGTGATGGTGTTGCGACTCACCGCCTCGACCGAGGAAATTCCAATCTGGCAAACCGCGCTTGCGATCGCCTGGGGCTTCGGCTGCGCCTGGGGAATGCTTTGGCTCGCCGCCCGTATTTTCCGCGTGGGCGTGTTGATGCAAGGCAAGCCGCCGACACCGAAGGAACTCGTGAAGTGGGCCTTTGTGAAGTGACGCGCCCATTCGGCGCTACGCTGTCCCCGTGACCGAGTTAACTGCGTGGCTTCTCTCCATCGGCTCGTTTGCAGCAGTCGTGATCCTCACGGCGGTCGCAGCGAAGTCGCTCGCTGGCGATGCTCCACGCGGCCGGCGCCGCTGTCCGCGCTGCTGGCATGAACTCGGACCCACTGGGCTCCTCTGCAGCGAATGCGGACACCCCGCCGCGCGAGAGATCGATACGCAGCGCAATCGAAGAAGCATCGTTCGCGGTGCGCTTGCGGTGATCGGAATCCTCGCGATCGCCGTGACCGCGCGCACGCGCTTTCTTGACCGCGGCCCTTGGTCGGGCGCGCCGACAAGCCTGCTCATCTTCGCCACACCCTACTTCGCTGAGGGCGGATTTCACTCATGCCCGTGGGAACTGACGCAGCGCATTCAACTTGGCCGACTTGATGATGAGAGGCTGCTCGATGCACTTCGGCTCTTCATCACAGGCGACTCGGACGCCATGCCATCCACTCCGGCATGGGAAGCCAAGTACGGACCGATTGGGCGCGCGGTGATCCAGAAACTCAGCCGCGATAATCCGGCGCTCCTTGAATTACTTCGCATCCCTCCGACCATTCAGGTAAGAGTTCTCTTCGGAGACGGATCAGAGCCGCTCCTCTCGCTTGACGCGCAAGCTTGGTGGCCTCCGTTCATTGAAGGTCGCGCAGAAATCCGCTTTGCCGACGGCACGATGCAACTTGCCGGCTTCGACCCGAGTGGCCGGTATCCGGCACTGCTCGTTCCCGTACCGCCGGGCCTTCTCGGAAGTCGCTGCGGCGTGGTGCTTTCCCAAAGGATCCGCGGTCTTGAAAAAGAGTGGACTCCCTTCCCCGAGGTGACGATCGCGATCACCGATCCGAACTCGAAGGAAAGGGATTCGCAACGCGCGTCAGAGGACCGCGGCCTCGAAGCCGTCGATTCGCCTGCACTCCGCGAGGGCGTCGCAGCCGTGTTCAGTGACCGAATGCTCCTCTGGAAGTCAGGGTCACCCCACGCTGGCCTCCGCTTTGATGCGCTCGCGACGAGCGGCGAGGAGTTTGACGGCGTTGCCGTCGGCTTGTTGGTGGAGCTTCTCGAGGCCGGAGTTGTGCGGCGCACGAGCCGAATCTGGTGGAAGGCTGGAACTGGCAGCGGCGCTGCCGGCGAGCCGCGATGGCTCCCCTCTCTTGAGGACGAAGCGACTCTTGGTCGCCTCTTCACCCAGGACACGGCACTTGACGCACAGTGGACGCTTCGCGTCCGCGGCGATCGAGGACTTGCGTGCTATGCGACACAAGCAACCGAATCGCGCGGTGCGGAATCCGTACCGCCGTCGAAATGGTTCTCCGGGATGATCGAGATTCCTGCCGGTATCGAGCGTGTCAATCGACCCTCACCGACGCGCCGATGGCGGCTGCTTGAGCCGTAAACGTCGTGGCTTTGACCATGCACGCAGCGGCGAATGCCCTGAACGCATCTGATCTGGCTCCAAGCGCCGACAGCGCGAGCCACAACTTTCAAACACGCCTTGGGACCCCGTCGGGAGGGTTCCGGCCGCATGCGGCCGGTGCGGGATGCCGATCCGGCACCACCACCAGTCAGGGACGAGCGCTCGAACCCCAATGCAAGGTGGGTTCGGCGTCCATCGATCCCGACCTTCCACTCAGAGCGCTGAACGCAAGGGAGGCTTGGTCTTCGTCGCGGAGTCGCCGATCCCTTGGGGTCAAGCAAGGTTCGAGGCGATGTGCCTGACAGTCCGCCCGAGGGGGTCTCAAGGCGTGAACGCCGAGTGTAGGCGGTTTCCTCTTCCACAATCACGGACCGTGTACAGCACGAAACCCGGATTCTCTTCGATTGACAACCCGGGGGTCTTCGCGCATGATGCGCCGACTTTGAGGAAGACTTATGCCCCGTAAGACTGGATTTTCAACGCTCTCTTCGGCCGCCTTTCTGCTTGCGCTCCCGATCGGTTTTTCGATTGTGGGCTGCGCCGCAGACCCGAACAAAACTGACCTGAAGTCGATCACAAGCAACTTGACGCCGGAACTGCAAGGTACATCTGAGCGTCCGGTTGACGTCGATGTGAACTGGGCGATGAACGCGAATCAGGACCTCCGCAGCGCTTGGAACGACCTCGGTCGCGTCTGGCTGACGGACAAGCCGAGCGCGCTCACCCCCTACCCGATCATGCCGACCGGCGGCCAGCCGTGAGAGCGAATCTGATCGCGGGCTGATGCCCCGATCACGATTGACCCGAAGCACGCGCGATAGTCACGCGCAACAGTTACGCGTGCGAAACACGCGTTCGAAACACGCGTTCGAAACAACGAAGCAGACCCTGCTTCGTTGTTCCTTTTGTGCCGCGCCCACATGTCCTCCCTGCCAACTTCTGACGAATCTCGTGGCGACATTCCGCGAAACAAGGTGGTCGCTCGAGGTCCGTCTACCATCGGCGCGTCGAAAACGGCGTCCTGATCTCTGATGCGCGAACTCGCACCACTCCTTCTCCCAGTCCGCGTCGTCGGTGGCTTCGCGCGCAGTTTTCATCCTGCCACGCTCCCACCAATGCTGCGGAAGACCTACGGGCGCGAGTTGGTGAGTTGGGCGTTTCTTCCGCTCATGCTTGGCGCGATTGAGGGCGGCACCGTCGCCATCGTTGTGAAGAAGGCGTTCGAAGGCCAACCCGGAGTCGACCCGTTTTGGCTCGACCTCGCAACCGCGTGGGTCGGCGCAGCACCCAATGTGGCGAATCTCACGAGCTTCCTCTGGGCCGCACTTGCCCGCGGACGACCCAAGGTCGCCTTCATCTCGGCACTCCAAATTGCGACATGCGTGCTCGTCGCGTCGATCGCGCTCTTCCCGCGCAATGCGACTGGCCTCGTTGCCGTGTGCATCGCACTTGGACTCGCCCGCATCGCATGGACCGGAGTGATCACAGTCCGCGCCTCGGTGTGGCGGAACAACTACCCAACCGCGAGCCGCGCGCAGATCGCGGGCAAACTGGCGACGGTCCAAAGTCTTTTCCTCGCCGCTGCGGGATTTATCGTCGGTCGCGCGATGGACCTTTCCCCCGACAACTACCACTATCTCTTTCCGCTACTCGCGCTCTTTGGACTCTTTGGCAATCAGATCTACCGCAAGGTGCGCCTGCGACGTGCACGTCAACTGCAACGAGCCGAAACCGATGGCCGCAAGAAGGACGCTGGTTTCAATCCACTCGCGATGGTTGCGCTCTTGCGCGATGATCCGCTTTACGCGCGATTCATGTGGTGGATGAGCGTTTTCGGATTCGGCAACCTGATGCTTATGGCGCCGCTCACCTACGTCGTCGTCGACGAACTCAAGATGAGTTACACCGGTGGCGTGCTTGCGACGACGATCATTCCGCTGGCTGTGATGCCGCTTGCGATTCCGCTGTGGGCGCGTCTCATGGACCGCACCCACATCGTGCGATTCCGATCGATTCACGGTTGGAGTTTCGTCACGGCGTCCCTTGCCATCACAGCGTCCTCGTATTTTGGAAGCGTTGCGCTGATGTATGTTGGCACGGCGCTGCTCGGCGTTGGCTTCGCCGGTGGCACGCTCGCTTGGAATCTTGGCCATCAAGATTTCGCCCCGGCCGAACGCGACAGCGAGTACATGGCGGTCCATGTCACCCTCAATGGCATCCGTGGGGTTTTGGCCCCGATCGCGTCGTGGGCGCTATACCAGTGGCTCGCACCGAAGGGTCTTGCGAGCCTCGTGCTCCTGATCTGCACGCTCGTGAACGCGATTGGTGTGTTGGGATTCATGTCGATGCGCAAGCTCATCGCCCCGCGCGCAGAGTCGACTCCGGCGCTTGCGTGAGGCGGATAACCGATTCCTCATTCTCCGATGCAATTGCCAAACTTCTCGCGAGAACGGGGGGGAGCGTGTTATCGTTTCGATCCACCCTGCAACGAGGCGGGGTCACCGGAATCAAGTCTGGACTGTTGTCTGGCCCGGTTTATTTTCTCGGCGTGCGACGGCTCGGTGCCGACGCATGGGAAACAACCAACACACTATGGTCGACTTCAACCTGATCGAGGATCTCAAGCTTCCGGATGGCGAAGTGGAGCGCATGCTCCGCGAGGCATACGGCGAAAAGGTCGCCGATGGACAGATGGACACGCTCATCTCTGCCGAGATCAGCGGACTCGCGCCGGGAAGCATCCTCAAGGGTCGCGTCGTTGGTTTCGCTGGTGACGACGTCGTCGTTGATGTCGGTCTCAAGAGCGAAGGACACATCGATCGCAACGAGTTCGAGGACACTGACGTCGCCGTCGGCGACGAAGTCGAAGTCCTCCTCGAGAGCCTCGAAGACGAGTCAGGTGGCGTGCGCCTTTCGAAGCGCAAGGCCGATCGTATCCGCGGTTGGGAACAGATCCTCAAGACCCGCAAGGAAGGCGACGTCATCGAAGGCAAGTGCCTTCGCAAGATCAAGGGCGGCCTCCTCGTCGACATCGGCGTTCCGGTCTTCTTGCCCGCGTCGCAAGTCGATGTGCGTCGTCCGGGTGACATCGGCGAGTTCGTCGGCAAGCCGATGCGCGCGATGATTCTCAAGATCGACGAAGAGCGTCGCAACATCGTCATCTCCCGTCGCAAGCTCATCGAAGACGAGCGCGACGCTGCAAAGAAGCGCCTTCTCGAAGGCGTGCGCGAGGGCGACCTCGTCCGCGGCATCATCACCAACGTTGCCGACTTCGGCGCGTTCGTTGATCTCGGCGGCATCGATGGCTTGCTTCACATCACTGACATGTCGTGGGGCCGCGTGAACCACCCGTCGGAGATCGTGCACATCGGCGACGAGATCGAGGTCAAGATCCTCAACATCGACCGTGAGCGCGAGAAGATCGCCCTCGGCCTGAAGCAGAAGGAAACCTCGCCTTGGGAGCAGATCGAGAAGAAGTACCCCGTTGGCTGCCGCGCGAAGGGCGAAGTTGTCAACCTCATGTCGTACGGCGCGTTCGTGCGGCTTGAAGAAGGCATCGAAGGCCTCGTGCACATCAGCGAGATGTCGTGGACCCGCCGCGTCAACCACCCGAGCGAGCTCGTGGCGGTCGGACAGGAAGTCGACGTTGTCGTGCTCGACATCAACAAGGAGAAGCTCGAAATCTCCCTCGGTGTCAAGCAGACCGAAGTCAACCCGTGGGAACTCGTCGCCGAGAAGTACCCGACCGGCACCGTCATCGAAGGCAAGGTTCGCAACCTCGCCAATTACGGCGCCTTCATCGAGATCGAGCCGGGCATCGACGGCCTTCTCCACGTCAGCGATATCAGCTGGACAAAGAAGGTTGCTCACCCGAACGAGCTCTTCAAGAAGGGTGACGTCGTCAAGTGCGTCGTCATCGACGTCGACCAAGAGAAGCAGCGCGTCGGTCTCGGCGTGAAGCAACTCGCCGAAGATCCATGGGTCGAGGGCATCCCGTCGGCGTACCGCCCGGGCATGATCGTCAAGGGCACCATCACGAAGATCACCAACTTCGGTGTCTTCGTCGAACTCGAAGAGGGTCTCGAAGGCCTGCTGCACATCAGCGAGCTCAGCGACTCGAAGATCGAGAACCCGCAGGATGTCGTCAAGGTTGGTCAGGAAGTCGAAGTCAAGATTCTTCGCGTCGATACCGACGATCGGAAGATCGGCCTCAGCCTCAAGCGCGCGCAGTGGACCAGCACCGGTCCGGAGCGCACCGCAGGTGGCGGCGCGGCTGGTTCGACCGAGGAGTACGACCGCCCGGCTCGTCCGAGCGGCCGTCCGTCGCCAGCGCGCGGTGGTCTCGACGACCATGGCGCGATGGGCAGCGACAAGTTCAGCTTCTGATGTCCGACTCGAGCCTGCTCGCAGGCACGAGAGTTGAAAGTGGAACCGGCCGCGGCGATTGCCGCGGCCGGTTTCCTTTTCGGAGCGCCGTTTCCGCCGCGGCGATCAGCAAAGTGCGATGAAGGCGAGAACCGCAAGAAGTACGATCTTGCGGCGGTTGTCGACGGGTGCGAGGATGGTTGAGAGCAACATGGCAAATTCCAATCTTCAGTTGTGTTCCCGTCGCAGCGAGCCTGCGTCCGCTGAAGACATTGCAACCCCTGTGCCAACGGCAAACTTCATGCGCCAACTGCGGATCCGCGCTCGAACACCGTTCCGTTTGTGCGGCATGTTGCGCGCACTCGTCGTGACGTGTTGCATCGTTGCAACAACTGTTGCAGGGATGGGCGCGACGCGCGCGCAAACCACGATCCGCCCAGAGAGCGCGCCCGACGAGAAAACGGCCGTACGCGCGTTTCTCACAGCCCGTGCGTGGCTCGATGCCGACGAGCTTCCGCCGACCGAGGCGCCTGCTGCATCGGTCGAGCTCGCGGGGACATCCGCTGTGTGCGCACTCCTGCGGCTTGATGGCCGGCTTGTCGGCACGGGTACCGATGCGACGGGAGATGCGTTGATGGTCCGTCGCGCCCTCGGCCGCGCGGTGTCCGAAGCACTTGGCGACGAAACGATTCGCGCCGTCCGAGCGGAACTTGGCGACCGCGTGACCGTACGGCTCTCGCTTGAAGTCGAACTCGCTGGCACCATCTCCCCGCTACTCGGTCGTACGGTCGCCGAAGCGAGCGCCCGCCTTGTGCCGGGCCGCGACGGAATCGTGCTCTTCCGTGGCGAGCAAACTTTCCATGCCTTTCCCTCGCGCCTCGCCGCGAGCGACAGTGCCGACCGTCCCGATTCCACCATCGCTGGATTGATGCTTGCAGCGGGGCTTCCCGCGAAGGAACTGCAAGCGTTCGACGCGCGCGACCGCGTGTCTCTCGGGCGCTTCTCCTCCATCCGCCTGCGCCAACCGACGGCGCAGGCAGATCCGGTCGAGATCCGTCGCGGTGGACGCGATGTTTCACTCGCGGAGGTCACGCCCGGTTTCGAGCGTGCGCTTGCTGCGCAACTCTGCGCCCGGCTTGCGGCGCAGGTGGTTCCTCGGGCCCCCTCCGATCCGAGAGAAGGCGTCGCGCTGCTTGGCACCTTGAACCCGACAGCGGATCGCTACGAACCCGCGCTCGCAAGTCCGCGTGACGAAGCGTTCGCCGCCTTCGCGCTCGCGCGAGCGTCGACAAGCGAGTCGATTCCCTCGCCCACGCGCAAGCGCGCGCAACAGCAAGCACTCGCGCTCCTTCGCACACTTGATGCGCGTGCCGACGGCGTGCGCAGCCCGGCGGTTGATGCGCTCCTGAGTCTGGCGCTTGCGGAAGCGCCTCCCGAGAGTCTCACGACTGCGGATTCCGAACTTGTCGCACGCGCCTCCGCGCGACTTCCTCAGCTTGCGACGCAAAGATTCGATGATGCAGAAACCTCCGCGCTCATCGCAGCAGCGATTGCCGCGAGCAGCCTGCCGGATGCGGGCACAACTGCATCACGCCTCACTGAGCAGCTCCTTGGACGCTTCACGGAATCGAAGAGCGCGCTCATCGATGCTGCGCTTCCACTCGCGCTCCTCGCCCGAAACACCAGGCTTTCCGCGGACGTGCACGCGCGCCTCCTCGCCGACCTGCAAGCGATCGCTGCGGTCGCGCAGTCGATCCAAATTGCCGCACCGCGTGGAGATTCCGCCGCTCCCAAGGGTGACGGCGATGGGCAGCCGATCTCGGATCCAACGCTCCCAGCCGATCTTGAGGGGGGGCTTCTCCTTCCGAGTTCGCGGAGCGTGCGCGCCGATGCACAATGCCTCCGGCTCGCGGCTGGCCTTGCGATCGCCTTTCCGGCGGAAAGTACGGCTTCGCTGGAACTGCTTCTCATGCGACGCCGCTTCGTCCGGTTTCTCGCCCAACATGTGGCGGCGGATCCGTGGGTCGATGGATTTCGGAGCCCCGATGCACTTCGCGGACTGGTGCGCGGATCGCTCGCAAGCGACGACTGCCCCCCGGCCGCGACTGCTGCGGGCCTGCTACTTGTTGCAGGTATGGGCGAGGTCTCCACAAAGTAGCACCAGATTCTGCTGCCGAAAAAGGCTGAATTCCAACGCTTTCCTCGCGAATGCCGATGGACCGCCCGCGTATATTCGCGGTTCGCGGCGCGCGTTGCGCGCCCGATTCTCTCGCTTGGCGGCCGCAGCCGAGTTCTGACCTTGTTTCGAGTCGCGTCGATTCGTACAGAATCATCTCGAAATCATGCCCTTGTTCCCGGAGTTCCGCATGCACCCGAAAGCACTCTCATTCGCGCTCCTCACCGTCGCTTCCTTTGGATGCGCTGCCGTGTGCACCGAGTCCGCTTCGGCGCAGGGATTGTCCGAGCGCATCAAGGCCGTCGGCGAACAGAAGCGCGAAGCCGCGAAGAACGACACCTCGCGCGCGCGCCTTCTCGGGGCATTGATGTACACCGACCTCACCGTGAATTTCGACAAGGTCCAGGCGCGGACCGCCTTCGAGTACGTCGCGCAACAACTTGGTGCGCCGCTCGTCGTTCGGTACGCCGGCGAGGGTGGCTCGGAAGGTATCGACCCTGAACTTGAAATCTCCCTTTCGATGGAGGGCGCCCCGGCACTCACCGTCCTTGAGCGGATGCTCGAACTCTGCGCAACCGATACCCCGTGCACATGGCAGTTGCGTGAAGGCTTTATCGAAGCCGGGACCAAGGACCGACTCTCGGTTCCCGCAGCGCGTGAACTACGGATGTATCCGGTTCGTGACCTGTTGTTCGAGCCACCGATGTTTGACAACGCACCTGACTTCAACCTGAGTTCAGCGCTGTCGCAGGGCGGCCAGAACCAAGGCGGCAGTGGCGGTGGCGGCGGAAGCGGCGGCGGAGGATTTGGTGGTGGAGGCGGCGGCGGATTTGGCGGTGGTGGTGGCGGCGGCAGTTCTGGCGGAAGCGGCGGCGGCGGCGGCGGAATCATCGGTGAACCCGGTGAAGAGCCGGAGCGCGTCTCTGAGGACGAGAAGGCCGGTCAGCTCATGGAGATCATCCAAGAGCAATGCGAACCCGACGCGTGGACGGATGCCGGCGGCGACTGGGCGACGATGCGCTACTACCAAGGCGTCCTCATCATTCGCGCACCAGACTTCATTCACCGCCAGATTGACGGCTACCCATTCGCCCCTGCGCGTCCGCGTCGCGCGAGCACCAACGCGAGTGCCGACGCTGCGAACGGCGCAGATGGCGGCGTGCGGCGGTACGTGACCTTTACGACTGGTTTCTCTGTCGTCGATAATGTGCGGTTCAAGAGCGTTCCCGTTGAGGGCGCCGTTGGCAACACGGGCGGAACTCCGCGCTGACTTTCTTGTTTGCGATGTGATGTCTGTCGCAATCGATTCGGGTTGGGTTCCGCGCGTGCTCGTACCCTGACGACCTGATCGCCGCGTTTTGAGACGTCGATCGTTGTCGCTGAAAGCAAATTGGAGTTGAAACATGCCTTACGGTTTTCGTGCAGTTTCTTCGTGCCTGACACTTCTTCTGTGCCTCGCCGTCGCGCCTGCGGCGCTCGGCGCACGCGTAGTCTGCCGCGATGACGCCGATACCCCCGCGCCGAAGCCGCGCGGGCTTGGCCCGCTGCACAATCCGGCAGCAGCACCGAGTTCGAAACCTGCGGTTGTTCCGTCATCGACTCCACCGACCACGCCCTCGCGCGCACCTGCAGTTGCCGTGCCAGCGGTCGTGCAGCCCGCGTCGCCTGCAAACTCAGTCACTTCCACGTTTGTCCAAACACGCCCTGCCGACGCGCCGCGCGTTGAAAACAACGATGAACGTGCGCGCGAGCAACTTGGCCGGCTCATCTATTCCAGCATGGATATCGCCGTCGACGAGATGCCGCTCCGCGACGTCCTTCGCAGCGTTCGCCGTGCACTCGCTCTCAACCTTGTGGTGTTCGAGGCAACGAACGGTTCAAGTGGCATCGATGGTGACGTGCCGATTTCGCTCACGCTTGAGGGCGCGACTGGCCGCGAGGTGCTTGAGATCCTCGCCGGGATGAGTGGGACCAACGCAACATGGCAACTTCACAATGCCACCGTCGAGTTTGGACCGCGGAGCGTGCTCGCGCGGCAAGAAGCGCGGCGGACTGCCGTCTACGAGACCACGGATCTTGCGCTTGATCCACCGGACTTCAAGAGTTGCGGGATCGGGCAACTCGGGGTCGAAAGTTACAACCGCCGCGACAGTGACGAGATCATCGGTGAACTCGTGCGGATGATCTCCACCCACTGTGAACCTGACGCATTCCTCCCACCGCTGCCAAAGTCGGTCGAGGATGCAAGCGGGACGCCCAGTCCGGTGCGTCACAGCGTGCCGAGCGGTCCCGCGACTGGCGGCCGTTCGGGGTTTCAATCACCGCGGAAGCACGCGAATACAACCGCGACGCAAAACTTCGATCCGGCCGACGCGGTCGTCTTTGTCACCGGCCAATGGGCGTCGATCCAGGCAAAGGACAACAACCTTGTCGTACTCGCGCCTGACTTCGTGCATCGCGCGATCAACGGATATCCCCAACCAATACCGCCGCGCGATCGAGAGTAGTCCGCGCGAGAGTCCACGCGGGCGCGTGTCGTGTACGCTGACGCGGCACGGATGCGCGATCCTCAATCTCCCCGATTTTCTTGGTTTCCAAAGTCCTCGCCACTTCGTCGTGATCTCGTCGCTTGCACCGGCGACGGCATGACCTACTCGCTGATGGTCGGAACGGGCGAGACATACTTCGCCGCGTTCGCGCTTGCGCTTGGATCAAGTGACAAGATGAGCGGCCTTGTGGCAGCCGTGCCGCCGCTCGTCGGCGCAACGGCGCAACTGTTCGCACCCGCGCTTGCCGCGCGCGTCAAAAGTCCGTCGCGATGGATCCAAGCGTGCGCGATGCTGCAAGTTGCGAGTTTCGTCCCAATGATCGTGGGCGCCATCGTGGGTGCGCTCCCGATGTGGGTGCTCTTTCTCGTCGCGGGGGTGTACTGGACGAGCGCGCTCGGCGCGGGTGGCGTGTGGAACACCTGGATCGGGCTCTGCATGCCCGCGCGCATTCGACCGCACTATTTCGGCATCCGCAGCCGGCTCTGTCAAGCATCGATTCTTGCCGGGATCATCGTCGCTGCATTGATTCTCCAACCAACCCACGGAACGCGTTGGGAACTCTGGGGATTTGCAGCACTCTTCGCCATCGCAGCGGCTGCGCGAGCGGCAAGCATCCCCTACCTCAGGCGTCAACGCGATCCGAAGGAGTGGCCCGAGCACACTCCCGTTCCGCTATGGCACTTTCTCGCGCGATTCTGGCACCGCGCTGACGCTCGCCTCGTCGCGCTCATGCTTGCGATGCAGATCGCGGTGCAGATGGGCCAACCGTTCCTCAACCCGTATCTCATCAAGCAACTTGATGTTTCACCGATCTTGTACCTCGGGCTTATCGCCGTCGGCTTTGCCGCGAAGAGCGCAGCACTCCCGCTGATTGGGATGTATGCGAAACAAAAGGGTGCGCGCAGCCTCCTTGCGATCGGTGCCCTCGGCACGACGGTCATGATTCTGCCGTGGCTCTTCGTGGAGTGGGTGCCCGGCATGTTCGCGATCCAAGCGGTCAGCGGTATCGCACAGGGCGCCTGGGAACTCGCGACATTCCTCCTCTTCCTTGAAACGATTCCATCGGAGGAACGGACGAGCGTGATGAGCGGCTTCTACTTTCTGAACTCTTTGGCGATGGCCGCCGGGTCACTTGTGGGAGCTGCGCTTCTTGGAAACTCGCCGGATTATGCAGCCTATTACCTTGTGTTTGCCGTCTCGACCGGACTTCGCGTGGTTGCGCTTTTTCTGCTTCCGTTTGTTCATGTCGATGTGCTGCGCGCGATACCGCTGATCTCGTCAACGCTTGCGGTGCGACTCAATGCCGGGTCGATCGAATCGCCGATCGCGGACTCGATCGTGGAGCAACGCGAGTCGCGCAACAGCGAGCAAAAGGATGGACGCTAGGTGGATCGGCACGAGCGACGGCTCCTTTGGGTAGCGCTTGCTGCGGGCGCGACGTGCGCGGGTCTCGCATGCGTGCCGACGATGGAATGGGCAGCCGTGTTCGCGCATCCCGCGCGCGTGGAGCGGCTCGGCGGTGCGATTCCGGAAGCAACCGTGCGTGGTGCAACCTTTTTCCGGATCGCGCTTGTGGCGGCGTCCGTGCTCATACCGACACTCGTGTGGCGCCTTCAGTCGTTCCTCGCGTCGCAGCGCACTCGGACGCACCCGGCGCGAAGAATCACCCCGCGATCGCGACGTGGCTGGCTCGGCCTTACTGGAATCATTGTCCTCGGTGCCGTGCTGCGCATCGCGACCGCAGAGCAGAGCCTGTGGTACGACGAAATCTCGGCGTTTCTTTCTTTCGCAATCGAAGGACCGGGCGTTGCATTTGGCTCGTACACGGTTCCGACCAATCATGTTCCGATGACACTCGCAGTGTGGTTCGCGTGGGCGCTGACGGGCTCGACGCATGAACTCGTGCTGCGTGCACCGGCGATCATTGCAGGTATCGGTGCACTTCCTATCGCCTACGCACTCGGCGCAACGATCTTCGGAACGCGCGCGGGGTACATCGCTGCGTATGTTCTTGCGCTCGCGCCCATTCCGATCGTGGAGAGCGCGGAGGCGCGCGGATACGCGTTTGTGATTTTCGCATCGCTTGTCGCGGCACTTGGCATTGCGCGCGCGGAGCGGACGCGCGCACCTCTCGACTTCCTGCTCTTCGCGCTCGCTGCTGCGTTTGCTGCATGGAGTCACCCGGTTGCGATCCTCGTCGCGCTCGCCGCGGGTCTTGTCGGACTCGTGCGCGACCGAGCACTGGCGATCGCGGCGCTTCTCGCCGGCGTACTTGCAGCAGTGCTGCTTTCGCCCTTGGCAGGCGACGTGATCGCGACGCGCGCTGACTATGTGCATCGCGTCACGGAGCAACCCACCGTTTTTTCGCGCGAAGGCTACGAATCGATTGTCGGCCTCACACTTGGGTGGAGCTCGCGCGTTTTTGTTCTCCCGCCCGCGGTGCCGCTTCTTCTTTTCATCGCTGGGCTTTTCATGCTGTTTCGAATCGACAACGCGCGCACCCGCTCTGCGCGACGGGTGCTGCTGCCGTTCGGGCTTGCACTCGCGCTCGCGTGGATGCTGTCGATTGCGCTCGGAACGTGGATGTATGCACGATTCGTCTTGTTTACCGTCCCAATTGGCGTGGTGCTCATGACGCTCGCGCTTGAACGCTGGCGCTACTCACTCGCGATTTGGATGCCCTTTATCCTCTACGGGAGTGCCTGGAACAGCGCCGCGCGCGACTACTCCGTCAAGCAGCCGATTCGCGATGCGGTCGAATATGTGGCGCGCGAACGCGGCCCGAACGAGCGCGTTGCAACCATCGGGCTACCCGACAATGCCGTCGGTTTCTACGCCCAGCGATATGGGTTTGAAGCGACGCAAACGGGCTTTCTTGGAAAGGACCTAGACGAAGTGGTCGCGCGCACGCAGCCCACGTTCATCGTCGCTCTCTATCCGGATCGCATCGACGCTGCCGTTCGGGCACGACTTGAGTCGGGCTTTGAGCAAAGCGCAAGGCTTGAGGGCTGGGCCGATTGGGGCCACGGCGCGGTTGAGGTCTGGCGCGCGCGGCCGAGCACCGCTCAGCCTCCAGTCGACCGCGCGAGGTAACCCGCGATCTCGCGATCTGCGTTTGCAAACCTCATCCTTGCCATGGCAGCATCGAGGCGTTCGCGCAACGGAAATGCGTCGCGGTGCTGCGCGAAAAAACGCAGGACCGCGCGACCAACTTCCGCGGGCGTCGATGTCCCGTCGGGCGAAAAAACGTTGTAGTCAGCCCACGAAAGCCGCAATTCATGAAGGGTCGACCCTTCGCATGCGTCAATTGAAACATGCCAGATCCACGACTGATCCGCCTCGCGCTCGGCGCCAAGACGAATGACAGGATCGGGTGAACCATCAGGCATCCGGTCAGGATACCATCACCCCTTCCGGACCCCGCGAACCTATGGGCTTCTTCCTCGAGATCTTCCGCCTCGGCCTCCGCAACCTGCGGCTTCACAAGCTTCGGTCGACGCTCACAAGCCTCGGCATCATTCTCGGTGTTGCCGCGGTGATTGTTGTGGTTGCGGTGGGCGAAGGCAACAAGATTAGTGCGCTGCGAGAAGTGTCGGCGCTTGGCGCAACCAACATCATCATCCGCTCCTCGAAGCCTCCAGAAGCAGCAAACTCAGGACAGGCACGCAGTTTTTTTGTTGCCTACGGACTCCTCCGACAAGACCTTCGCCGGCTCCGTTCTGCGCTCCCTGATGCTGCAGCGGTTGTGCCGCTGAAGGCGTCTGGATCCGATGTCTCGTACGAGAACCAACGCATCACAAGCCAGGTCTACGGCACAACGCCTGAGTTACTTGACGTCGCCCGACTGCGGCTTGAGCCGCGAGGGCGCTACATCACTGATGAAGATCTTGAATCGCGCGCGCCGATTTGCGTGATCGGCAGCGAAATCGCCAAGCAATTCTTCCGACTGCGTGACCCGATCGGCGCAACCATCAAGGTCGACAACACGGTGTTTCGCGTGATCGGCGTACTTGAGCCCGTAGGCCTTGCTGGGGGTCGCGGATCGGCACTCGTCGGACGCGATCTCAACAAAGACATTCACATTCCGATCACCACCGCGGAGAGCCAGTTTGGCGACATGGTGATGCGACGACAGTCGGGTTCGTTTAGTGGCGAACAGATTGAGCTGTCCGAAATCTATGTGGTTGCGCCCGAGACCAACGATGTCGTACCTCTCGCCGAGCGCGTTCGCCGGGTGGTGGAGAGCGGGCACACGGGACTGACCGATGTCCAGATTGTTGTCCCGTGGGAACTCCTCGAAAACGCGAAGCGACAAATGATGGTGTGGAACGTGATGCTTGTCGTTGTTGCCGGTATTTCGCTCCTCGTCGGCGGCATCGGCATCATGAACATCATGCTCGCGTCGGTAACCGAACGCACGCGCGAGATCGGAATTCGCCGCGCTCTTGGAGCAACGCGTAAGCACATCGTGCTGCAATTTCTCGTCGAAACCGGGGCGCTCTCGACACTCGGCGGCATGCTGGGAATATTCATAGGCGTCGGTATCGCCTGGGGATTGAGGCCACTCGTTGAGATCCTCGTCCGCCTTCCATTTCTTGCTGGCGCCTTCGATGGCCGCCTCACCCTTGAACCGAGTGTGACAACGTGGTCGATCGTCGTCAGCTTCATGGTTGCGGCAGGCGTTGGTCTTGTGTTCGGAATCTATCCAGCAGTCGTTGCAAGCCGGAAAGATCCTATTGAGGCCCTGCGGCACGATTGAAAGAACTTGATGAAAGTTGCGCGGTTGCGAACGCACGCGCGATCATGAACGCGATCGATCTGGCACCAACAAGAATCGCAGCGCAGCCCACCCAATCAACGCGATACCAACGAGTTCCATTGAGTCGCGCAATGGCAGCGGCCCCGCACGCATGAGCGCATCGACATCATGATGTGATGTGGCCCGCATCGCGATGTACGCGGAAATCACGAGAACTCCCACGATCGCAGGCCAAATCGCTCGGAGATGCGGGCGGAGCGCATAGCCGATCCACGCCATGACACCAACGGTGAAAACAAGCACTGTGCTCAGAACTGCAAACTGAAACGGCTTGCGCGCGCGATACCAACCTTGTGATCGCGCGGTTTCGCGCGCGATTTGCGTGATCAGTCGTTGAAGATCCAACTGCTTGTTGATCGCAAGTACAAGTAAGACGAGCGAAAGCGCGAGCCAGAACCGAGCCAGTCCCTCGCGACGGCCTGTGTGCATACGCGCTCCAACGCAGAGGCTCATCCATGCGACGCCAGCGTACGCGATGCAAATCGTCCACCCAAGGACGGTTGGATCACCGACACTGAGCGACCATTCCTTTGCCGCAAGGATCAAGACCATCAACTACACCGCCCTCTCCGCACGAACCTCGCCCGATGGCGGAGTGATTGGCATAAGCGGTTCGAGTTGCTTTCCCTTGAATTCGATGGGAACCTCGACCGAGAATGCTGCGCCCTCTCCCGGAATAGACGCGAGGGAAACCCGCGCGCCGAGTCGGTCCGCGAGTTCGCGGCAGATCGCAAGGCCGAGGCCTGTCCCGGAATGTGCGCGCGTGTGACTCGCATCGACCTGGCGGAATTTCTCGAAAATGGTGTCCTGCATATCGAGCGGAATTCCCGGGCCTTCGTCGATCACAGCGACGCGCACCTGCGGAACGCCGTCGACGCTCAACATTCGGCGCGCATCGATCGTCACGGTGGTTTCCTCAGGCGAAAACTTCAAGGCGTTTGAGACGAAGTTGTAGAGAATCTGCTGCAACTTCGCGGCATCACTTTCGACGCTCGGCAAACCTTGTTCGACAACAACCGCAATTGTGATGCGCCGCTGAAGCGACTGAGGCCGCATGATTGCCGCGAGGCCTTCCACGATGTCCTTCACACTTGCCGGTCCAATCGAAACCTCGAGTCTGCCTGCTTCAATCTTTGCCATCTGGAGAAGTTCGTTGATCATCTCGAGCAGATTGCGGCCGGATTGCAGGATGTTTGCGATGTAGCGCACCCGCTTCGGATCGGCGGCTGCGTCTTGACGCGCAATTTCATCGAGTAGTTCTGCGAAACCGATGATCGAATTGAGCGGCGTGCGAAGTTCATGCGAAACGTTTGCGAGAAACTCGCTCTTGAGGCGATTCGATTCGAAGAGACCTACGTTGGTTTCCGCAAGCTCACCGATCTTGAGATCAAGGCTCTCATTGACGCGTCGCAACTGCGCTTGCCCCTGATCAAGTCGATCAAGCATCCCGTCGAATGCGCGCGAAAGTCTCTCGAAGTCATCGCCGGTCGCAAGCCGGGCGCGCATACTGGTGCTGCCTTGTTCGATCCGTTCGGCGACAGCGGTCAGCGTACGAACGGGGCGAAAGATCACGCGCGTCAGAATGATGTGGAAGACAAGAATCGCAAGAGCACCGGCGGCGATACCGGAGGCGACGATGTAGACGCGGTTCTGCAGAATCTGCGCCTCTGCCACGATGCTGGTGCGATCGATGAGCAAGATCGCCGCGAGTGAATCTTCCGCGCGGGTGCCTGCACCTCGGGGCGCCCAGTCGATGTACTTTCGGTCGGCAATCGCGCGCCACTGACTCTCGCGGATGGCGCGGGCGTAGCGATAGCGGATTCCCTCCGCGACACCTTGCCGCTCGAACCACTCTGTCGCCGATGTCTCTGCCTCAAAGGCGGCGAGCGCGGCTTGAAGGAAGCCATCGTCCGAGCCATCAACATCGAACAAAATCTCATCGATACGGATGACGCGCATGGGAATCTGGCTTCCCTCACTGCGCCCGATCGAGAAGCCACTCTCGAGCCAGGTCTCCGCAAGCTGTCGCGACACTTCGAGCTGGCTGTCAGAGACGATAAGTCCCGTCCGTACCCACGGAACGGCAAGGGCAGCGCCGAGCAACGCGAAGACCGCGGCTCCAAAGAGGATCTGACACTTGTTGGCAAGTGAGATACCCTGCGCCATGGACCGCGATTCTACTTGAGCGGCCTGAGGAGCGAACAGTGTTTAGGCAAGGCACCGACGAGACCAACGTGCAATACGAGGATGTCCTCTGCGACTTCTGTCGCCGACCGTGGGACCCCGATGATCCATCACGCCCGATGATCGAAGGTCACCACGGCAGCCATCTATGCGGCGAGTGCTTATCGCTTGCCTTTCAGACGGTCGTACATGACGGAAAGGATGATTCCGTGCCGGGCCGCCCTTGCACGATGTGCCTTGAGGAGCGGGAAGATGAATCTTGGCGAAGCGCTGAGTTTCCAGACGCGCTTCTCTGTCGACGCTGCATCAAGCAATCATCCACGGCTCTTGAGAAAGACAAGGACTACACCTGGCGTCGACCCGTTGGAAGTGGCCGTCCGCTGTCGCCTGAGGTTGAGAATGACGACGACGATGACTGACCAGACGGCGTAATCAGCCCACGCCCACGACTTCCCGTTTCACGAGCGTCATCGCATGAAATGGCCTTCCCTCGCGGCGGAACTTCCGCTCGAAGTTTGTGCCCACGAACTCGCCTTCGCCTGCGCTCGCTGGTCGCTCAAAATCGCGCCGCTCATAGAGGTCACTTGCGCGCTCCGCGTGCTCCACATCCCACTTCCACAGGTCGCTGTGATCGGTGACGATGCGCAACTCGCCGCGAGGTGCAAGCACTCGGTGAAATTCGCGCAGCGTGTGGTCTTGCACGACACGACGTTTGTGATGGCGCGTCTTTGGCCACGGATCGCTGAAATACAGGTGAATGACGGCCGCAATGCCATCCGGCACGCGTGCGCGGAGGAATTCCGTCGCGTCGCCGTGCAGGAGTTTCACGTTCGTCATGCCCCGACGGCGCACACGATCGGCGGCATACGCCCAGAACTCACCCGCCCACTCAATGCCGAGAAAGTTTGTTTTCGGTTCGAGTTCGGCCTGCTGGAGCAAGAAAGTTCCCTTACCCGATCCAATCTCAAGTTCGAATCGTCGCGAAGGCTCTGCGAACCACGCGCGCGGATCGAAGCCAAGAAGGGCACGCGACTCCGCAACGCTTGGCGCATCAGGGAGCCGTGGCAACGATGCCATCTCAATTCCGGCATCGCCCGGAACCAACTCGCGACCATGACCAAGACCGAAACTCATGGACGAACCTCCGTTGGAATCGCTTGAGACGTTGGAATGAAGAGGTAAAGACGCTTCGGAATGTCCGCTGCATGCCAGGCGTCAGAACGTCCCGACTCAGGAATCTGCGGCGGAAGTGGCTTCATCACCCGATCGACAACCCAGGCCACCATCGAGGCAAGTGCCTCAGGCTCGAAGGTCGTGTCGATCACTCCGTACTCATCAACCACGCCAGTCACGGCTGGTTGAAACATGTGATTGAGCCCATCAAGACGTTTCGTTTCGATCGGTGCGCCCGTGGTTGCGGCGACTGCATCGAGAATGCCGAGATTCGTCGCTGCATTGACCTGAACGTCTTTGGTGCCACACATCGCAAGCGTCGGCGACTCAAGACGCTCAAGGACGACGCGCGGGTCGAACCGAATAAACTCAAGCATCCAAGGGCTTTCGAGTTGCGCCATCGCGCCGTCGTAAGTGGCTTTGAGCGTTGCATCATCGGGAACCTCCGTACCCGACGCGCGCAACTGCTCGCGCACCAGACTCTCGACGAGCACACGGACCGCATCGGTTGGCTTGCGCTCCGTGATTGCGGACATCACCACCGCATGCGCGGCAACCGCGCCCTCGCTCTGTTCCGGAGGAACTCCCGCCGCGTCATAGAGTTGCTTCGTCTGATGCGTGAGGAGTGCACCGCCCTGCTCGGCTGGTGGCGAAAGCAACACGGTGAACGCAAGTGGAGCGACCGGAGAATCGCCTGCGTGCTGCCAAAGCGATACGAGAGGCGCGATCAAGGCACCTTCGCTATGTCCGATGATGCCCACACGATTGGGATCAATCCCCTGCTGTAACTTGAGCCACTCACTTGCAATGTCTGCATCACTCGCGAAATCGATGGTCGTCGCCTTTGAGAAATCCCCCGTCGAACTCGCCGTGCCGCGATCATCACAGCGAAGGACCGCAACGCCCGCGCGCGCGAGTGCGTCCGCGATCACTGCAAACGGTCGGTGTCCAAAGATCGTTTCATCACGATCTTGCGGACCAGAACCGCTGACGAGCAAAACTGCGGGGAATCGGCCGGAAATCACCAGTTTTCGCTCGCTCGGCATCGTCAGCGTACCTGCGAGCGTGTGGCCCGCGGGGTGCGCGATTCGTACTTCGCGTTCGGTGTACGGAAATGGCGGTTGCGGATCCTGTGGTCGACTGGCCGAACCGAGTTTCGCACCGATGACCTCTTCGAAGCGGATGGGGCCAACGAAATTTCCCTGCTGAAATGTTCCGCTGAGGACGCTGCGCGCATCGGCATCCGCCTCTGGCTTAAGCATCACGGTCGCGGCAACACCAACGGGAATGCGGAGCGTGAATCCCGTGGTGGTTCGCTCGACCTCCATCGCGAAGTTTCGAAGTCCTTGCGAGATAATTTCGATCGCGCCGCACCAACCACGGGGACCTTCGCCGAGCGCGATGCGCATGGGAATCTTCTGCCCCTGCGCATCAAGTACACCAGCAAAAACCTTTGCGTCGTCGAGGTCGGTGACCAGATCGACCGCGCGCATCGTCCACTGCAGTGCAGGCGCGACAGAGGCGCCTTGCGCATCAAGAAAGGCGAATGAACCGGAGATTGTCGCGCCGGTCGGTGTTTCGAGAAGCGTGCCCTCAAATCGCGCTTGCCTTCCGCCAGCATCGAGGGTGAACGCGAGCGTATCACCCGCCGCGACGACATCGACCGCAGGCTTCGCCATTGCGCCCGCGCGCATGATGGTGACCTCGACGAGCGGTGCCGGAAGACCAGGTCGAACAATGAGCGTGACGGGCATCGACGGCGACGCCGCGCCGTCGGCGGCGGGAGCTCGAACCTCACCCATCCAAGCACCTGTCCACGCACGACGCAAGGTTTGCCCGAACGATGCTGCTGATTTCGAGTCAGCCGGGGGATCATCAACCGATGCAGCGCGCGCAGAGAGACTCGAATTGAATGCGAGGGCGGCCACACCCGCGCAGCGCGCTGCGAAGAACCAGCGGGTATGCGAGAAGATCGGGGCGTTCATCACAACTCCATCGACAGCTGCGCGCGGACTAGCGAACAATTGCAGCGGAGATGGAGTCGGGCGCAGACGACTCGACTCGCGAGTATGCCATCAATCAGGAAGGCACAAGTCTGGTAGGCGCGATTCAATGCGCGCGAAACACGAGGGGCACGCGAATCAATCCACCTTCACAAATCGCATACAAGCGGACTGGAAACCGAGATTCACGCTTCGGTTTTGCCGGGACGCGCGCGGGGAGCACGCGCGGGAGGAAGCTCGCCCTCGGCGCGTCGCCAGTCGACGCGCTTGCCGTCGGCGTGGAGCAACTCGAGGTCGTAGTACAAACGCTGGTCCGGCTCGAACAGGTGCACGACGATCTCGACAAAGTCGACGAGAATCCAAGTTGAACTCTCGTCAGCGTTGGTTCGATACGGGTGCTGCCCGCGCACCTTGCCAATGTCCTCGATCTCCTGCGCCGCTGAGCGCATTTGACGCTGGCTGGTGCCGGATCCGATGATCACATAATCGCAGACTTGGCTGCGTCCACGGACGTCGAGGAGAATCACATCACTGCACTTCGACTCGGACAAAGTGCGTGCGATATCGATCGCGAACTGGCGCGTCGATTCGGAATCTGCGGTGCTTCGGGAACGCATGAGGCTCAGAAGCCGCCGCCGCCGCCGCCGCCGCCGCTACGGGGACCGCGGGGTCCCTTCGCATCGCGCTTCGCGCCAGCACCCTTCGCGTTGGCTCCGCCCTGACGGTCGGAACCCGTGCGAACCGGACGCGGCTCATGGCGACGGGCGTCGCGACGCTTGCGTTCAGATGGCTTCTCGTAGTTCATCTTGCGCTTGACGTCCTTGGTCAAGCCTTCCTTCTCACAGAGCTTCTTAAAGCGACGAAGCATCTGCTCGACGGACTCACCACTACGTGCCTTGATACGGATTGACATTGAAAATCGTGTCCTTCTGAGGGGTTCAACTGGCGGGTCGACTATTCGACACGATTTTGCCTCGAGGGTCAAGGCGCTTGGGCCCTGAGATTGAGAGACGCGCGGATCGTGGCGTGCACGAGGATCACCCTGCGCTGGCTGGCAGTTCGTATCCTGTAGAAGTGCCGCTCATTATCGACACCTACAACGTCCTGCATGTCACCGGCATCTTGCCGCCGGAGATGGCCGTCGGCGACCCGGAGAGTTTGGCGCGGCTCATCGCTGCCAGCCGCTTTGGGTCGGAGGCGGTGTGGCTCATTTGCGATGGTGTTCCTCGCGGCGCGGCGCGCGTTGGGCGCATCATGATCGAGGGCGCCGGGCCTGGACGGAGCGCCGATGACCACATTGTGGCGTTCCTTGAGCGAAACTCCGCGCCGCGGCGCGTCACGGTCGTGACAAGCGACCGCGCGATCGTCAAGCGTGCACGGGCGCGTGGGGCCGAGTGCATCAAGAGCGAAGAGTTTCTCGCGCACCTCGCCGGTGACGCTGCCAAGTTCCGACCAAAGGCGGTTCGAGCGCCCGATCCCCGCCGTTCGGTCCCGCTTTCGGACCGTGAGGTTTCTGGATGGATGCGGCTCTTCGGCATCAGCGCTGAGCATGCCGCGATCCCTGCGGCGTCCTCCCTTCCGAAGCGCCCCGCCCAACGACCGTCCGATGATGCGGCACTTGAACGCTACCTCGAAGCAACGAAGGATCTCGCCGATCCTCTCTCGATTTTGGAACGCAAGGAGGGCATCACACTGCTGGAGGTCTTGGGCGCACTTGATAATGACGCACTTGACCGCCTGATGAAAGCGCACGAGCCGCCGATTCTGAAGGACGGCGCGCGCATTGGCGGCAGACTCCGTGTGCGGAAACCAAAGAATGACTGTTAACGAAGGCCTGACATGAGTACTGGACACGGACCAACCCACTCCATCGATTTCGACCACCCGCCAACCGATCCCGTGTCGCTTTTTGAGCAGTGGTTTGCGGAGGCGCAGCGACTTCCAACACCAAATCCCAATGCAATGACGCTTGCGACGGTTGACGCGGATGGCGCGCCGAGTGCTCGCATCGTGCTGCTGCGCGGATTTTCAATTGAGGGCGCGCGTTTCTTTACGAACCGCCACAGCCGCAAGGGCCGTGCACTTGCCGCAAACACGCGGGCAGCGCTTCTTTTTCACTGGGATCTGCTTGATCGACAGATACGGATCGAAGGTCGCGTGTCGGTTGCGAGCGACACCGAGAGCGATGAGTACTTCGCGCACCGTCCGGTGGATAGCCGTGTCAACGCGTGGGCGAGTGACCAGAGCGAACCAGTCGCGAGCCGGGCAGAGCTTGAGCGCCGCGCGGCAGAGATGACCGCACGATTTGAAAATGTCGATGTACCGCGACCGCCGCATTGGGGAGGCTATCGCGTGAGCCTTGACCGCATCGAATTTTGGCAGGGTGACAAGTATCGCCTCCACGATCGCATCGTCTTCACGCGCAGTGAAGGCGGCCTATACGAAGTCGTCCGACTCTGCCCGTGATCGAACGACGGATGAATCCATCGGTTCGGGAAGAACTTTCGTGGCTTACCTCGTGGTTTACCTCGTGGTTTACCTCGTGGTTTACCTCGTGGTTTACCTCGTGGCGTCACCGCGCCAGACATCGAATCTCACGGTCGTTCCCTCGACCGACCAGTCCGACTTCGCGAGTGGCGGCGCGTCGTCGCCTCGTTTGAGCACTACGCGCATGCGGGCGCACGCGCGCGCGACTGCGAGGAGTTCCGCAGCGTCGACGTCCGCCCCCACCACTTCGCGCAGCACGACCATTTCCTTGCGTGGCAACGCTGATCGCTTCTTTTTCGGCGGAAACATCGGGTCGATTACGACAGCATCTGGCGCCTCAGTCGTGCCGACGCGGGCAGCAAGCCACTCGAGCGAGTCGGCGTGAACCACTTCGAGTCGGTCGCCGATGAGTTCCGCGAGGCGCGGATCGCGAAGTGCGCGCGCGAGTCCGTCGCGCGCGAGTTCGGCCACGATCGGCGAACGCTCGATCGCTGTGACACGAAACCCGGCAACCGCGAGCAGAAACGCGTCACCCAGAAACCCCGCCGTTGCGTCGACAACTGTCACCGCGTCGCCAACGGCTTTCACGATCGGCATCGCGCGAGCCTCGGAGCGACCACCACGCAATGAGGTCTGCGTGAGATCGCAACGAACGCCGCGCCCCTCGCGCTCGCTCGGATGACGAAGCTCGAGAAACGACGCAGGATCGTCGGCAGAGCCGACGCGCGCGAGGATGAATCCATCGTCGTCCTGAGTCACCACTCAGGCCTTCGACAGCCCGTGCTCGAGGTCCTTCCAAAGATCCTCAAGGTGCTCAACGCCGACGGAGAGGCGGACCAGCGAATCGCTGATTCCAAGTTCCGCGCGCATCGCCTCAGGCACGCTGGCGTGCGTCATGATCGCCGGGTGCTCAATCAAACTCTCGACGCCACCAAGACTCTCCGCGAGCGCGAAGAGATGCACGTTCTCAAGGAACCGTCGACTCTCGTCAAGACCGCCCTTGAGGAAGATGGTGATCATGCCACCGAATGCAGGCTTTCCATCGAGTTGCATCTGCTTGGCCGCGAGCGCGTGCTGCGGGTGGCTTGCGAGGCCGGGATAGACAACGCGCGCCACCTTCGCATGCTTCTCAAGCCGACGGGCAATCTCCATCGCGCTTGTGCAGTGGCGTTCCATGCGCACGTGAAGCGTCTTGAGTCCGCGAAGCCCAAGATAGGCGTCGAACGGACCCATGACACTTCCGATCGCGTTCTGCATAAACCGCAGTTTTTCAGCCAATTCCGCGCTTCCGGTGATAAGCGCGCCGCCGACGGTATCGGAGTGTCCGCCGACATACTTTGTCGTGGAGTGCATCACGATGTCAGCGCCGAGTTCGAGTGGGCGAGTGAGGATCGGTGTTGCAAAGGTGTTGTCAACGACTGAGATCGCGCCAGCCGCGCGCGCAAGCTTGCACACAGCAGCGATGTCGACGAGTTTCAGCGTCGGATTTGTCGGCGTTTCGATCCACACCATTTTTGGCTTGTGCTCGCGGATCGATGCCTCGGCCTTCGCGAGATCGCTGAGATCAACGTGCACGACCTTGTAGCCGGCGCTCCGACGTCGCACGCGATTGAGCAGCCGGTTGGTACCGCCGTACACATCGTCCATACAAACAATCGTGTCACCCGCGTCCATGAGCTCGAGTGCCGTTGCGATCGCGGCAAGTCCCGATGCGAATGCGAATCCACCGCAGGTGCGCTCCGCATCCTCCGAAAGCCCGGAGTGCTCGAGCGTGCCGATACAACGCTCGAAAGCGAAACGCGTGGAGTTATGGCTGCGCGAGTACTCGTAACCCTTATGCACACCAGGCGATTCTTGAATGAATGTCGAACTGGTGTAGATCGGCGGCATGACCGCGCCGGTTGTCGGGTCGGCGTGCTGGCCGCCGTGAATGCACTGGGTTGCGAGATGCTGATCGTGTGCGGAAGACATATTGGAAACCTTCGTTGCGCGTTCAAAGCTGCTTGCGCAGATAGTTGATGAGATCGATCTTTGTGATCAGCCCGTAGAAGTGCTTTTCGTCTGAGACCACAGCGATGCGATCGGCCCGGAAAATCGGGACGAGATCGTTCACGCTCGCCGTGGGACGAACAGTCTCAACGCGGCTCGTCATAAAGTCGCGGATTGGTTTGTTCGCACAGTCGCGATCGCGCACGAGCGCCATGAGCACATCGGTTTCGTCGAGGATTCCAACGACATGGTCTCTCTCATCGACGACTGCCATCTGCGAGATCGAGTACATCCGCATGCGCTTGATCGCCTGCGCAACTGGAATCGTCGGCGTCAGACAGAAATCTTCTTTCTCGAGATGGCGGCGCGCGATCAGGTCGCGGATATCGCCGTAGATCGGACGTTGGATGAAGCCGTTGTCCACCATCCAAAAGTCATTGAACATCTTGGAGAGGTACTTGGCGCCGTTGTCGCAGATAAGCGTAACGACGCGCTTGGGTTCCTTCTGTTCACGGCAATATCGAAGCGCCGCAGCGAAAAGCGTGCCGACCGATGACCCAGCGAGTACACCCTCTTTTCGCAGCAATTCGCGCGCGGTGTGGAATGCCTCGCCGTCTGAAATCGCGTACGCCTTGCTGACGAGCTCGAGATGCAAGATCGATGGAATGAAGTCTTCGCCAATTCCCTCGACAAGCCACGAACCTGGCGGCACAGACTTGCCCTCATTGACGAGCGGCGCGAGAATCGAACCAACCGGATCCGCAAGCACAATCTCGCATGCCGAGTTCCGCTCCTTGAGGAACTTTCCGATCCCACTGACGGTTCCGCCCGAGCCAACGCCCGCGACGAACGCGTCGATGCGCCCTTCCATCTGCTCCCAGATCTCAGGCGCGGTGGTGTCGTAGTGCGCCTTGGGGTTGGCCTCATTGGCAAACTGGTTCACGTAGAACGCATCAGGATCGTCTCGCGCGATCTTCTCGGCAACGTCTTGGTAGTACTCGGGATTTCCCTTGGCAACGTCAGACCGTGTGAGTACCACCTCCGCCCCCATCGCGCGAAGGTGCGAGATCTTCTCGTCGCTCATCTTGTCGGGAACGACCACCGTCAGCCGGTAGCCCTTCTGCCCAGCGACGAGCGCAAGCGCAAGACCAGTATTGCCCGCGGTAGCTTCGACGATGCGGCCGCCCTTCTTCAACTTGCCCGACTTCTCTGCGTCCTCAACCATCGTGACCGCGATGCGATCCTTGATTGAGTTTCCAGGGTTCATCGACTCCATTTTCACGAACAGTTGGCACGGCCCGGTATCGATGCGCGTGATCTCGAGCATCGGCGTGTTGCCGATCATCTCAAGGATGTTGTGAAAGACCGGAGCAGTGGCGAAGGGTTTCGTCATCTCCGGAGTGTACAGAAGCACGCGCGCCCTGATGGTTCGTCCGCGAACCTGCGACGCGACCATCGGGCGTCGGATGGGACCTCGCCAAACATCCTCTGGCCACGTCGCTCCGACGACACGGAACGCATTGATCGCCTATCCGTTTCCGTTTCCACTCCACGCGCCGTCACGCCACCACGGCTTATCCGGGTCGACACGCCAAAGGGCCTGAGGGTCGGTGCGATCAATCTCAAGAAGTGGCTCGTCACCATTGAGAATGATGTCAAGCGAAGCGGAGCGCGCGTCGCCACGACGCAGCGCAAGTTCGACAAGCAAAAGGCTTCGAGCCATATCCGTATCGATCGCGGGACCGCCGCTTGATCGCATCGAGGCGCACTCTGCGCGAAACGCGTCCGCACCGCCTGGAATCGCCCCGCTGATCTTTTGGAGCAACGCGTCTGCGTCCGACTGCCGCAACGCCGCAAGTGCCTTTCGCCCATCGCCGCGACGGTACGAACTGAAGGCGCGGGCGAGTGCTTCGATCTGGTCAGGATTGGGGCGGAATGTCCGACGAGCACCGCCGCGCCCACCAACGATTTCTGCGGCCGCGAGCGCACGATCGCGTTCGCGCACATCCGTCGCGAATTGCGCAAGTGCAAGCATTGCGCTGCGGCCAAGTCGTTCGGTATCGAGCGCGCCAGCGAGGCCGAAGAGTTGTCGCGCGAGTTCTCGCTCCGCCTCGGATGCCGCTGCGTCAGCGACTTCCTCAGCAAGTTCGAAATAGTCGTAGGGTCGCACCGGATCAAGCGTTGCAAGTCGCTCCTGCCAACGCGTGGCCACTGCAGGTGCGCTCTGCGCAGCGAGGCTACCCGCGATGCATGCACAGGCGGCATATCGCAAAACGCGACAGAACAATCGGATCATGAGTCAGTCGCCCTTTCGCTCGCCTCTGGAGCCAAACCCTGCGCGAGAATTTCGATCAACGCGAAAAGGTCATCAGCCACCTGCGCGCTTGCCGACTGTGCCGTAGAGCGCGTGCGCCGCGCTGCTGCAAGAATCTCAGAGATTTTCGATTGAAGAGCCGGCTGGCGTGCGGCGATGGTCATCGCTGCGTAATCGACAACTGCCGGCGTCTCTGCTGCCATCCGCTGTGTGATACTCCGCGCGAACGACCGTCGCGCGCCGCGCAATCGCTCAATTTCTTCGATTGACGAAGGGAATGGCATCGCGAGAAACTTCGCCGCTGCGTCGTCGCGCATGACATCGGCAAGCGCCGCGAGTACGCGATCTGCGCGTCCACCGGTAGTGACGGCTGCTCCGTCGGCGCGTCCGTAGCGCGACATGAGTGCGCTCGCCATGGCTGTCATTTCAGCGACTGCAGCGTCGACCGCGTGATCACGGCTGTCCTCGATTACGAATATGCGCTCAATCAACCGCGTACGCGCCTCCGCCTGCCAATCGCTTCCGCCGATGGTGACGCTGAGCAGACCGGAGAGAAACTCCGCACCCGCACTCGCGGACACACCGGTCTCAAGTCCGTCAACCAACGCCCGGAGCATCTCGCGGCCGTTCGCATAGCGATCGATGATCAGGGCTGTTGCTGCTTGACGAACTTCGACTTGGTTTCCACGAAGTGCTTCTGTCGCAAGAACCCGCGCGTCAATCGGGCCGAGATCACCAGAGCCAGGCCGCGCGCTGAGGCTTCGAATCAAATCGATGCGCCGCTGCACATCGCGCCCAACAGCGAGCCACTGTGCGGCGAACTCACCATCGCCGACGCCCGCAGCCGGAAGCCCCACGCGCTCACCCGTGGGGGATGCGTTCCATTCCGTCGCCTCGCGCTGCATCAATTTCACCATGTCTTCCATCGCAGCCTTCGCGACCTTCGCATCGCCAAGTTCAAACCCGCGGGCGACACGGGCAGCCGCAAGCGCAGCGGCAGCATTTCGAAGTCTCTCCGCTTCATCGGTACCAGTCAGCGCTTTCAGCAACGCAACGTTTTTCTGCCAAGACTCCAGTGCTTTCTTCTCGACAAGTACCGCCTCACCGACGCTCGTTACACCAACCTTTGGGAAGGCTGCGATCACGCGCTCGGCAAGCTGTGCACGCGCGGCTGTATCGGCGTTGGTTGCGAGGACGAGGTCAGGCCCGTACCACGCGATACCAAGATCAGCATCAAGCAAACTTGTGAGTACCCAGATCCGCGATGGCGGAATACCGACCTCGATGATCCACGAACTCAGCGCATTTCGCACCAACTCGGCATCCGCGCCGCGCCCTGAGTAGTCAAGCATGTGAATGGAATAGGCGAGGAAATCAACGAGCGGGCCAGGTTGGTCAAGCGCACCGGGGCAGCGGAGCGCGCTGTCGATCGCCGCATTCGCAGCACGGGCGCGGAGGACGGGCGACGTTGCCGCCGCATCGACTGCCTGCACCCATCGCGACGCATCCTCAAGGCCGGTGATCATTCCGATCGCCATGTCGTCACAAAGTGACTTCGCAGACACCGCGAGAAACGACACCGCTCCGGTACCAAAAGCATCCGCCACCTGACCGCGGGGAATGGCGATTGAACGCGTCCGCATCTCCTCGCGTGCAGCGGCAGCAACCTCGGGCGTCTGCGCTGTATCCAACGCAATCGACGCGAGAACGCCCGCGCCGAACGAGCCGCGCCACATGCGCTGCCATGGCGCAAGACCAGCGCGATTCACATCGGCAACCGTGCCAGGGATCGCCTGCATGAGCCGACGCAACGACTCTGCACCGCGCGTTTCGCGAGCGAGTGAACCGATCACACGAACGAGTTCGGCGCGGTACGCACCAGCAGCTGGCCAAGCTTCGGACGCGCTCGATAGCGCATCTGTGATGATCGCGATGGTCGGGTCATCGATCTTGCCCTTTTCGCCGCGGATAAAGCGCGTCGCTTGCTCGACATCACCAATCCACACCGCACCGCTACTTGCGACCTCGATGATCGACAGAGGAATCGCTTTCGGAACGAATCCTGGTGCGCGGGGAAATTTTGCCGGCGTCGCAAGCGCGTCGACTGGCGCGATTGCCTGACCATTCGCACCAACCGCGCCGCCACGGGTCGCCGCGCCCTCACCACTGGCGAGAACCGATGACGCCGATGAAGTGCTCGATGAACCGTTGGTCGAAGTTTCACTGCCGTCCAACGGCCCCACCAACGGCCCAGGCGCAAAGAAGAGCCACGCAAGTGCCGCGATCCACGCGAGCGCAACACCGCCAAAAATGATCGCGAGTCTCGCTTGTGATCCCGTGGAGCCACTCGAAATCTCATCACGAATGACATCGTTGATGCGACCAAGCACGCGCTCGACCGCGCCTTCCGCTGCATCCGTGCGAGTGGTCGTGGCTGGCGACGTAAGCCACGCTGAACGCGCCTGCGAACCAACATCGCCCATCGTTCCGCGCAGCCCCTCGCCCTCAGAAAGAAACTGCGTGAGTCCCTTCACCACACGATCAAGATCATCGACGGACACGCCGTGATCACCAGCGACCGTCGCGAGACGCTTCGCGCTCTTCGCATTCCATCCGCCTGAAACAACGAGAAGCGCAAGCGCGAGTCGATCGAAATCGGTGAGATCATCTGCGGTCAAACCACTTCCGGTCCGCCGGATTGCGCTCGGCGCCACGACTGCGGGCTTCGCATCCACGCGAGCAGCATTCTCCTGCAACCGTCGTGCCGCGCGGCGCGCCGCCGTCGGATGAAGCGGACCCTTTCCGAGCAGCGCGATCTCGGCCTGCAGCTGATCGGCAGCAAGTTCAAGTTGGGCGAGGAGTCGTCGCGCCTCCGGTGCGTTCGACAACGGATGCCGGGCGATTTCGTCCGCGCGGCGTTCCAGTGCTGCTTCGATCTGTCCACTCTTCAAGGTCGACGCAGCGTCACTCGATGTGACTTCGGGAAGCCCGAGCAGCACACGGGAACTGGGTCGCTCATCGAGGCCAAGAAATCGCCGCGCCGGTGACATGTCGCGAGAAGCGCTCATGTTGAGCCTCCGGTTGCGCTAGGCGACTGCACTTCCTGCGAACCGTCTTTCAGAAGCGACGCGTCGATCGCTGTGATCTGCGAACGATATGGCTCGGGGCCGAGGTCTGGGTAGAGCGTGCGATATTGGTCGATCACCGTGCGCGCTCGAGACGGATCGAGTTTGGCGAGGACGCGCATTTGACTCACCTTTGCGGCAAACCATGGATTTGTCCGTGCGGGAAGCCCCCCGACAAGCGCGCGCAACTGATCCGCAGCGCGCGCGTAATCACCCGTCGCTTCATAGAGCGCCGCAGCAGATCCAAGCAGCGCCGCGTCGCGCGGCGATTTCAAAAGCAGTGCCTCGACGATTGGTATGCCCGCCGCGGCCTGCGCCGCATCATTCGAACTTGCGACGAGCTCGACGCGCGCATCGAGCGCAATACGCGCAAGTGCGACGAGTGCGTTCGCGTCGGGCGTGCCCTCCGCAAGTGCAGCCGTTGCGCCGCCAGCGCGCAAGAAAATCGCATCACCGGCCCGCACAATCGTCGCGACGTATCCGCCGCGCATCGGCGCATCCGCAGCCGAAGCACGACGCTTCGATTCGGCAGCGCGGATTGCGAGTCGTAGCCCAGCGTCGGCCCAAAGTGCCGTTGCCTCAGGTTTCTCAAACGGCGCGAGTGCGGCCTCTGCGTCCGCCCATCGATCGGAAAGAATCGCAATTTGGAGCCGTCGATACGCCAGTTCTTCGTCCGCCTCACGCAAATCGAACGTTCCCTCGGCGCCAGCTGCTTCGAGAGCCGCAAGCAGTCCGATCGCCGTTTGGATGTCGCGCACTTCGCTCGAGAGCACGACCTCAAGCGCCTGCCGTGCGATCGTTGAGTTGGATGCGGGCAACTTGGTCTTCGGGTCGACTGGCAAGTCCGCAAGCACGAGGAGATAGCGCTTCCCAGTTTCGGCGCGCGGCTCTTTCCCACCGCGAAACGCGCGGTAGAGCGCCCCCAACGCCTGACGGCGCGAGGTGAGCCAATCCTTGCTGTCTCGAGGCACTTGGAGCAGTTGATCCACATCGGAAACCGACGGCTCCGCGGACGCTGCGACTTTGCGTACGAGAAGTTCTGGCACATGAATGCTGCCGGGAAAACGCGCGAGAAACGCTTCCACCCGCACGATGAGTTCCTTGTCGCGCGATGCACGATCGGCCGTTGCCGTCGTCGCGCGCCGAGCATCATCAACGCAGGCGATTGCCGAACGCGCAGCTGTTTCAGCTCTCTCACCCAAGCTCGCGGCAGACACCGCGTCAAACATTTTCGCTGCTTCGTCGAAACGCCCGGCGCCGCGCAGACTCCATGCGCGCATCAAACTGCAGGCGAGTGCAGCATCTTCGTAGTTGGCAACATCAGGAGCCTGTAGTGCAGCACCAAGAGCGTCAGCAGCCGCAGCCGATGGATCACGCACCGCATCGGAAGCCTGCTTGCTGAGATCGTCTCCTGCCTCCGCGATCGCAAGTTGCGCATCGTCATAGAGCCGCACCGCGCGAACATACTGCGGCACGAAGCTGGTTCCGTCGGTACCGAGGATGCCCTCTCCGTACCGTCCAACGAGATCGCGAATCGCGCCGAGATCACGGCGTGCCGCAAGCGTCGCGAGTGCCTCGCGCAACAGCGATGCTGCCTCCGCTGCATCCGCACCGCTCGCGCTCGCACCGTATTCCACAGATCGGGACACCGCCACGCGCGCCCAGTTTGCAGCATCATCGCGCGATGCAAGCTTTGTGAATTGCTCACGAGCTGCCTTAAACGCGCGCGCCTCCAATGCAGCGACCATCGTCCAACCCGGCAGTGCTGTGCGCGTTCCTTCAAACGTGTCGTCTGAGTCAAGAAGCGCAAGCCACCGCGCACCCTCGCCGAAGCCATCGAGAGTTGACTTCGCGAGTGCAATTCCGAGAATCGCGCTGGCAAACGCCTCGTCCGAACGCAGATCTTCAGAAACTTCTTTCGGCGTGAGCTTTCCGTCGCGACCGCCGAGGAGCCCGGCGAAAATTTGTTGCGCACGCTCCGCATCGCCGCGGTCGGCGGCAAGGAAACTTCGGTAGAGCATGCTCCACGCAGCGAGATAACGCGCTTGCCCTGCGAGGGATCGCTCTGCTTGCACATCGGCAAGAATGAGCTCGCGTCCGATGCCTTGCGCGCGATCTGCACGACGGTCGGCTTCTGTGGCGCGCTTCTCTGCGCGGTCTGCGGTTGCAAGCAACAGCGCCGACTGCGCCTCAAGCACCGCGAGCGCTGATGCCGGATCGGCCGCGATTCCGGCGCGAATTCCCTCTGCAAGTCGCGCTGCGTCTCGGTAGCGCGCACGCGCGGCTGAAACGCGCAAGCCGTCACCCTTCGCAGTGGAGAGCCCCGCAGCGAGTTCGTCGGCGCGGGCGAGTAGTCGCGCTTGAGTTCCAGGATCGTTTGATGCGTCGAGAAGCCTTGCGAAGAGTTCGGCCAGTCGATCAAGGAGTTGGGCACGATCATCTGGGCTTGCCGTCGCGGCAAGTTCCTCCACACGCAATGCCGCCAACGCGTCGAGTCCGCGCGCTTCAAGATAGTCGAGCAAATCATCACCGCGCACAGCCGCAGAAAGCGCGAGTGCGAAGCTGAGGGCGAGAATGCGGAGAGCACTACTTTGCCGGAACATAAGTTACCGCCTCAAATCCCGTGTCACGCGCAACCTGAATCGCCGCCGCTGCCGAGCCGACATCGACTCCGGCATACACACGCACAAACAAGCCTCGATCCTGCGGAAGTGCCTTGAGCGCAATGGCAAGTCCCTCGCGCGTCGCATGGTCGGTTGAGCCGAGTCTGAATACCACCGCTCCATTGACCTTCAAGACCTCAACGATTTGCGGCTCAAGATCATCTTTCGCTTCTGTACCTTGCTGCACGCGAAGGTTCGGCGAAAGTTTGGCCTCATTGAGCCCCGCACCCGAAGTAAAGACGAAGAATGCGAGAAGCAAAAATGTTGCGTCGATCATCGACGCGAGGTTGAGCTCGGGCTTGCGATCACGACCAGATCGTCGGAATCGCATCTCAGCGGTTCCTTTCGGTTGCGAGGCGAATCGCAGAGATGCCGCGCGCGCTCAGTCGGTTGAAGACCTCGTTAAGCCGCGCAGAATCGCATCCACGATCTGCACGGATGAGCGGCTTCAGCGCATCCACACCACCAGCAATCTTGATTGCGTCGTCGACAAGTTGATCAAGTGCCTCCATAGAAACAATGTTCTCGTTGACCACGACATTTCCATCCGCGAGCAAATTGATGGTGAGACCTGCTTGCTCAGTCGACTTCGATTCCTCGCCTGCCTCCTGTGGCAGATCAAGTTTTGCCCGCGATTGCTGCGCCATCTGCGCAGTGACTAGGAAAAAGATCAACAACTGAAAAACGATGTCGATCATCGGCGTCATATCGATGGCGACGGTACGGACCGGGGAGTTGGACTTCCTAAATTGCACGGTTGTTGTGTGGGGTGGCTCGATCTTGGAAAATCAATCACGTCCTACTCAGGAGTCCTTGCCGCCCTTACGCGCGCCGCGTTCGACGAGCGTGACAATTTCCTCCGCGTTCGCCGCACATTCACCCGCGAGTGCGTCGACGCGATTGCGGAGATACCCATAGATCGAGACGCACGGGATCGCGACTACGAGCCCTTGGAATGTCGTGATCAGCGCGATCGCGATGTTTGCCGCGAGGGCCTCGTAGTAGTTGGCGTTGTTTGACGCGCCCGCGGCAACAGTATCGAACGCGCCAATCATTCCTTGCACTGTGCCAAGAAGGCCAAGCAGCGGCGCAACTGAGCCGATGGTCGCGATGACATCCATGGTGCGATACAACTTCGCAGTCTCTTCCGCGCCTGCTTCTTCCATCGCACCCTTGATCTCGAATGCACCGAAGGGTGAACGGAGAAACCGCTTGATTCCTGCGCCAACGACGCGCAGGTAATAGCAGTCGTTGGCGGGAAGCGCTGAGTATTCAAGCGCACCCTCGAGGTCGCCTCGCTCGACAATCTCGCGCAGCGCTGTAACACGATCTGCTGGGATCAGTGCTGTGCGGCGAATCTGGACGAAGTGCATGATCACAAATGCGAGAGCCACCACCGACAGCACCACGATGATGTAGCCGATGATGCCGCCACCCGTGATGAACTTGAGGAGCGATGCACCGCCGTCGCTCGTCGAATTGCCGGCTTGTAGAAGAATGCTCGAGAAAATGGTGTTCATTGCGTTGTTCGGCCAGCGTTGCTGCCGTCCTGTCCTTGCGAAGGAATCGTTTGATCGTTTGGCGCAGATATCGATGCACCTTGCTGTCCATCGACCGCTCCGCGAATAGCGTCGCGGAGAATTGCCTTCACCTGTGCTGATGAAGCCGTGTCTCCCGCTTCATCAAGAAGAGTCGCTGCTTCTTCGAGTGCATACGCATCGACGAGTCCGGTCGTATCAAAACCGGAAGAAGGAACAGCAAGAAGGTCGAGTGCTGCAAGTTCAAGCGCGCGATTGCGGACATCGGTCGGGGCGAGTCGCGCCATTCGCGCAGCCTGCGCTCCAGCGGCCGCAAGTTTCCATGTCGCGAGATATCCAGGCGCGTCCGGAAAGGCGCGCTCAAACTCCGCAATCGCCTTCGCGCGCGCGCGCGCATCGGTCGCAGCGAGGATTCCTTCAAGAAGTCCAAGCGCACGAACCGCTGGCGCCGCCTCGCGTCCGGGGTCACCAGCTGCTGCGCCCGCGTCGGCGGTGCGGGCCGATGTTGCGCGCATGATTCGCGCGAGTCGCGCTGCAACTTCTGCGGCGATCCCTTTCGGTGTATCCGCGGCGGCAACTGCTTCGCATGCATCAGCGAGATCTGAACGCGCCGCCGCCGGGACAAAAGGCGCAAGTGCGGGGAGGAGACCCGTTGCATCATCGAGCACGGGAGGAAGCCCAGCAAACCGAGAAGGCTCGCCGCCAGATCCGAGCCGCAGGCAGACAAGCCAAGGATCAATCGCGGCGACAAGGTCCTTCCGTGCAATCGCGCAACGAAGCAGCCCCTCGGCAGCCAATGCAGCGGTCGGGCCATCGATCAATCGGAGACGCGACCAATGCTTGGTAATCAGCGGTTCTGCAAACGCCTCGTCGCCGCGCTCGAGACGAATGCGCGCACGCCAAAGATCTTTCCCCATCACGAGCGGCTCATCGAGACCAATCACGACGTCCCCGTTGACCGCGCGAACCATGTCCCAAGGAATGATGTCCCAAGGAATGATGTCCCAAGGAATGATGTCCCGGGGAATGATGTCACCCGATGAAGATGCGTCGTTGACTGATGACCCGCCGGTGACGACCTTCCCCGCGATACGCCGCAGCTCAAGTCCGCGCGCGCCCGCGGTTGCTGCAGCCGCTTCCACGGTCGTCTCGCCTCCGCGAAGTACCACCGTGACATCCGCACACGCGGCTTCACCGATCGCCAGCGCACCTGCGAGCATCACCATGCGCGCGGCGGATGCGCACGACATTTCGAAGCGCATCGTCGTCATGGTTGCTGCCCCGGTTGCATGCCGCCCGACGACGGAACAAAGCGGAAGACGCCGCGATTCTCTTTTGCGATTTGAATCAATGGATCCTTACCAGCCTCGTTCGAGAAGCCAACCGTATTCACAACGACCTCGCGCTTCGAGGCTTGAACAAGCCTGCGAACCTCGTAGGCAGTCGCGGGCGGAATCTCGCCGTCGGTCAGGAAGAAGATGACATCTGGCGGCTGAGGGAGCGAAAACACTTGCTCGAACGCGCCGAGCGGCTCCGTTCCGCCCTCTGGACGCTGCTCGTCGAGCCACTGCCGCGTACGGCCAATGTTCGCGCGCGTGGCGCGCAGCCATGTCGATGTGTCGAAGGTGGGAATGATCGCGCCGTTTGAAAAGAGTACGACGTAGTACTGCGCAAAATCGGGAAGCGCACCGACCGAACGCTTGAGTTCTGAGATCGCGGTCAGCATCCGATTTTCTACTCCCATCGATCCTGACACATCGACGACATACGCAAAGCGCGTTCCGCGCCCGCCGACGCCGAAGAAGCTCGTCCCGCCTCCACCCTTCCCGCTGCCGAGACCGATGCCGTTGCCTGCACCGCCGGGCCCAACGATCGCGCCGACACCGGGCGCCTCGATCGCGCCGAAACTATCGAGAGAAGGATTGTCACTTGCCTGATCTGCAGAGAGGCTTGGAACCGGGTCGACTTCCGTGGTCACCGGCCCAACAACGAGCGGCGAAGGATCGGGGAGTTCGACATCCTCAGTGACGAGTTCGACCGCAGGAGGGAGTTCCTGAAGGCGCAATTCCACCGATGGGATGCCCTCATCAAGAGGCTGCTCAACTTTTGTCGCCCACAACCAGAGCATGATGCCCACGTGCAGCACGACCGACAGCGCGAACCCAAGCAAAAGGAGGTGCATCCACCGCTCTCGGACCATGCGGCGCTGCTCCCCGCGAACGAGTTGCTCCTCACTGAGTCCAACAGAACTATCGCCGCTGCGACCTACGCCGCCGACACGCGACGCGCGGGACGCCGTCGGCAAAGTCGATACGGGAGGAATGGGCGGGAGGGACGACATGAACGATCAGCAGGTCAACACGGGACGAAGACACGAAATGAAGACACGAGACTTACGCACCGCACTGCGCGAAGACAACGCCAAGCCTTCATACGCGGGACGGGATCTGAGATTGTAGGAAAAACGACCTCGATCGATCGACTGTAGCGAGAAAGACTCGCGCGCGGACGTGCTCGCCGACGTGCGCGCAAGGTCGCGAGCATGTCAACATTGCTACGACGCGATTGGCTAACGCGTGACGAGTGTGCCGATTCGTTCGCCCGCGACAACGCGGCGGATGTTTCCGGCAGTTTTATAGTCAAACACGCAAATCGGCAGCGTGTGCTCCATACACATCGTGAGCGCAGTGAGATCCATCACGCCAAGTTGTCGTTCGATCGCCTCCGCAAATGTGAGGTGCTCGTAGCGCGTCGCGGCTGGGTCCTTTTTCGGGTCGGCTGTGTATATACCATCGACCTTCGTGGCCTTCAGCAGCATGCTCGCGTTGAGTTCGATCGCACGGAGACTTGCGCAGGTGTCGGTCGTGAAAAACGGGTTGCCCGTACCCGCGACGAGAATAATCACCCTGCCCTTCTCAAGGTGCCGAATCGCTCGCCCTCTGATAAACGGCTCGGCCACTGCGGGCACATTGATCGCGCTCATCACGCGCGCTGGTCGACCAATTCCCTCGAGTGCTTCCTTGAGCGCAAGGCCGTTGATGACGGTCCCAAGCATTCCCATGTAATCGGCGGTCGACTGGTGTACGACGCCGTCCTTGGCCATACGCGCACCGCGAATGATGTTCCCACCGCCAACAACAACGGCAATTTGCCCGCCAAGTTCGCACGCCGATGCGATCTCGCCTGCGATCACCTGCAATTCCTGTGTGTCGATGCCGAGTTGGCCGACGGGTGCGAGGCTTTCGCCGCTGATCTTGAGGACGAGACGCTGTGGAACTTTGGACGAGGGCATCGCCGCATTGCAGCGTCGGCGAGGCGTTCGGTCAAGGCGCGGAAACGCACGCGGCCTTGGCGTCAATCGCTCCTGCTACACTCGTCCTCCTATGGACCTCGACACGATTTTGCTTGAAACCGAAGAGCGCATGGCGCGATCGACCGACTACCTCGCGAGGGAGTTGCGCGGCATCCGAACGGGGCGCGCGAATACGGCGCTGCTTGAGTACATCAAGGTCGACTACTACGGCTCCCACACCGACCTCCGCGAGCTTGCGGCGATCATGGTGTCCGAGGCGACCCAGCTTGTCGTCAAGCCTTTCGATCCGGGTGCAAAGCAGGACATCGTCCGGGCCATCGAAACCGCCGGACTCGGACTGAACCCTATGACGGACGGCCAAGTCATTCGAATCAATGTCCCTGCCCCGACGTCAGACCGTCGTAAGCAGTTGATGTCGCAGGTTCGGAAACTCGCGGAGGAATCGAAGGTCGCCGTGCGCAACGAGCGACGCGATGGCAACAAAGCGATTGATGCGTTGGTCGCCGACAAGCGGTCGCCGGTTCCCGAGGACGCTGCGAAGAGCGCGAAGGAAGATATCGACGAAATGACGAAGAAATCCTGTGACGCGCTCGACGTGCTCGCCACCAAGAAATGCGCGGAGATCGAGGAGATTTAGGCCAAAATCGTGCCGGTCGCGGTGCGGCATGGCGTTTTTGGCAGATTTGCACGGCGCGCAGCCGCGCGATCAACTCTCAAAGAGTTTCGCCTGATCTGGCAAGTCTTTCGGGCTCTCCTGCACGGCGCGAACTTCCGCTGCGATGTCGTCGATGGTTCGAAAATCTTCGTGCTCGCTCGCAAAGCGGATATACGCGATGTCATCGATCGCTCGCAATCGCGAAGCCACGCGACGACCAATCTCTCGCGACGGCACTTCGCGCTCGAACTCGCGATTCAACTCGTCCTCGATCTCGCGCACGATCTGTGCCTTTATTTCCGCGGAAATCGGCCGTTTTCCGCAAGCCGAAATCACACCACGCAGAACATTGTCTGCGTTGAACAAGACGCGCGTTCCGTCGCGCTTGACCACGGTCAACTTCTCTGAGCGTTCAACACGCTCATAGGTCGTGAAACGACGCTTACAGATATTGCACTCGCGCCGACGCCGTACGGCAGCACCGCCATCGGCCTCGCGGCTATCGATCACGCTGTCGTTGTCCGCTTTGCAGAAGGGGCAAATCACGGAATCGACTCCTTCGTGGCGGCAGACGCCGTCGGTTCGATCGGACCGAATTCGCCCATCACGATTTTGTCACGGCCGCGAAGCGCCACACGCGCACCCACAGCGCTCCGGACGCCGGGCAACGCATCGAGAGCGACCAAACTTCGCGTCAGTGCGGCCTCGTCGTAGCCAAGACCCTCCAATGGCGCGGTCGTTCCAGTTGCACGCGTTTCGACGACGTCTTTCTCGCAGCGCTCGAAAACATTGCGCGCCACGCGCGTCCCTGCAGCCTCGCGGAGCGCAATCGCCACGGGTTCATCGCGGAAAATGTTCGCTAGCACGGCGTTGTCGACGCAGGAGCTTCCATTTGCACGCGTCCACGGCAGTGCGACGAGGCCAGGATCCTCATCATCCCAAAGCGCCACTCCAACCGGACCACCGACGAATGTGTTCCGCACGAAGCTGCAGCGCTGCGCATGCTCGGCGGCGATTCCACCCTGCACATTCGAGAGAAACTCGTTCCCGACAGCCACGAAATCGCGGGCGTAACCGGCCCAAAGTCCGTTGATTCCGTTTTCAGCAAATCGGTTGGCAACGATGCGATTCCCAAACGAAAATGTCATCTCAAGTCCATGCGCAGCGGCGTACGAGAGGTCATTGAGCGCGAAGAGATTTCCGTTACAGCCGCGACCGCGGTACCAATGACTCGGATCGTCGATCGCGATCGTCGATGACGGAAACGGCTTCTCACCAAGCGCTTCTCGACCAGCGAAACCAAAGACTCCATCACCCGAGTGGGTTGCGCTATTGAGCGCAACGATGTTGTCCGAACACTGCTCAAACATCAGTATTCCCGCGGAATCCTGCCCTCGGTTGTACACCCCGTGCGAGTAGCCACGGATGCAAAAATCAAAGGAGTTGCGGCACACCGTGTTGCGAGACGAGCGCCACATCGCGAGGCCCCAACCAGAGAGGAATGAGCAGTCGTTGTCGTAGATCTGCGCGTCGTCGACGCGACGAAGCACTATTCCGTTTTGTGTTCGGCGCGCGCGGATTTCGCGCACAACGATGTTTTTCGAGAGAACAACCGACAGCCCAGCGCCGTGCTGCGCGACCTGCTGTCCCTCGTCATTTTCATGCGGATAGAGCCAATCCGATTCGTCCTCTTTCTCCTTCGTCGACCGCAGCTTTGCCGCGTAGTTGTCGGACACATCAAGCCGCTCGAATACCGCGCCATCGCACGATTCCGCGGCGATCCCGACCTTGAAACCGCGCACGCCACCATTTCGCAAGGTGACTCGTTTCGCGGCGACCACGATCCCGATACCAACGCATTGGTCGCGCCGCGCAGGATCGACGCCCGATGCGAGCACCGCGCCTCCGAGGTCCACAACGATTCCTTCCGCGACAATACGAACGATGCCATTGCCATCTTTATCCGAGAGCGGGCCGGCAAATGCGAGCACGCAACTCTCGGTGACCTCCACGTTGTCCCGATCGATCAGGATCGTGCGCATCGGCGGCGATGCGGAGACGACGCCTGTCGGCGGAGCGGGGTGCAACACCGCCGCGATCACCCCTGCAGTCAACGGAATCAGCATCGATGCAGCGTACCGCGGCCGCGCCGCGCGGGTTACACTCGCCCGACCTATGGTCTCGATCACGCTCCCAGACGGAACTGTCAAAGAATTCACCACCGCCCCCACTGCGGGCGAGGTTGCTGCGTCAATCGGCGCAGGCCTCGCAAAAAGCGCGCTCGGAGCCCGCGTCACGCCACTGGATCATGTTGGCGCGGGTGCCGGCGAACTCGTCGACCTTGCACATCGCATCGAGACGAACTCCAAGGTTGCGATCGTCACTGCGAAGAACCGCGACGGCACGGTAAGCCCCGACGCGCTTTACCTCCTGCGCCACTCCTGCGCGCACATCATGGCTGAGGCCATTCAGCGGCTTTTTCCTGGGGTTCAGTTGGTCTACGGACCGCCGCTCGAAACAAATTTCTACTACGACATGCTTTTTCCCGAGGGGAAGATCATGTCTGCCGACGACTTCGAGAAGGTCGAAGCTGAGATGGCCAAGATCGTCGCGGAAAACCGCGCGTTCACCCGCTACGAACTCCCCATCGCCGATGGCATGAAGAAGCTTGAGGGCGAGGGTTCGAAGTTCAAACTCGACAACGCGCAGCGAGCGATTGAAGCGGGAAGTGCATCACTTTCGTGGTACTCGACCGGCGAACCCGGCAGGAACTGGGAAGACCTCTGCCGCGGACCGCATGTTCCAACCACAGGGAAAGTCGGCGCTTTCAAGGTGCTCTCGCTTGCGTCGAGCTACTGGAAGGGCGACGAAAAGCTCGACCGGCTGACACGCGTGTACGGCACCGCCTTTGCGACGAAGGACGAACTCGAACAGTACAGCCGCTTGCAAGACGAGGCCAAGAAGCGCGACCACCGCACGCTTGGCAAGCAATTGCGTCTCTTCCACATCGACGAGATGGTCGGGCAGGGACTGATTCTTTGGACACCGAAGGGCTCGGTTGTCCGCAACGAGCTGCAGAACTTCATCGGCACCGAACTCCGTAAGCAGGGCTACCACCAGGTCTACACGCCACACATCGGGAAGCTCGATCTCTACAAGACCAGCGGCCACTTTCCTTACTACAAGGAATCGCAGTTCCCGGCGATCGTTGAGGGCGATGATCTCACAAAGCTCTGCGATTCGGGCTGTTCCTGCGGCGAACTCGTCGCACGGATTGACGGTGTGAGTGCACAGTTTGCCCGCGACCTCAACGAGCGCACCGGCCGCGAGGTCATCGCGCAAGACCGCGTGATGGACGCGGACAAACTCATCAACGGCTTCCTTCTGAAACCGATGAACTGCCCGCATCACGCGAAGATCTTTGCGAGCGAACCGCATAGTTATCGCGATTTACCCGTGCGTTTGGCCGAGTTCGGCACGGTCTACCGCTGGGAACAGTCGGGCGAACTCAACGGCATGACGCGCGTGCGCGGCTTCACGCAGGACGACGCGCACCTCTTCGTGCGAGAGGATCAAGTCGCGGAGGAAGTGCTCGGCTGCCTCTCACTCGTGAAGATCATTTTCGCAACGCTTGGCATGCACGAGTACCGCGTGCGCGTCGGCCTGCGCGATCCGGACGGAACGAAGTACGTCGGCGATCCGGCAAACTGGGATAAAGCTGAGAAGGCCTGCCGCGACGCTGCACAAACGCTCGGTGTCCCGTTCAGCGAGGAGCCAGGCGAGGCTGCGTTCTACGGCCCGAAGATCGACTTTGTTGTGAAGGATGTGATCGGTCGTTCGTGGCAGCTCGGCACCGTGCAGGTCGACTACAACCTGCCCGTCCGCTTCGACCTCTCCTACACGGGGCAGGACAACAAGCCGCACCGTCCGGTGATGATCCACCGCGCGCCATTCGGCTCGATGGAGCGCTTCGTCGGTGTGCTCATCGAGCACTTCGCGGGAGCGTTCCCCTGCTGGCTCAACCCCGAGCAGGTGCGCGTCCTGCCGATCTCCGAGAAGAGCGCGGGCTACGCCGACGAACTCGTGGCTGCACTCAAGGCCCGTGGCGTGCGCGCGACGGTCGACCACGGTAACGACCGCGTCCAGGCGAAAATCAAGGTCGCCGCCGAGGAAAAGATCCCGTACATGGCGGTGGTCGGCCCGCGCGACGCAGAGAATCGCGTCGTCAGCGTGCGCGCACGCGGCGTGGAAGCGAACCTTGGCGAGATGCCGTTCGACGCGTTCGTCGACGGAATCGCTGCGGAAATCGACGCGCGACTGTTGTCGGGCGCACCGGGCACGGTGCAGGCCTCGATGGCGAAGTGAGGAAGCAAACGGTGGCGCGCGTGTGAAACGCGGCGCTCGTGAGCGCTCACGCCGTCACCCAACGCGCTTCATTCGCACGGACCCCACGCGCTGAGCACTGCTGCGAGATCGGCGCCATCGACCGTACCCGAACCATCGACATCCGCCCGCGGGAACTTGCCGCCGTCGGTGGCCCACGTGTTGAGGATCGCAGCGAGGTCGATCGCGTTGACGGCGCCATCCTCGATGATGTCTTCCGGGCAGCAGATCGCGAGCGACGGATCGCTCG
>CAMDMA010000014.1 GCA_945902075.1 Candidatus Kuenenia stuttgartensis
CCGCCTTGCGCCTGGAAGTTGAACACGTTGAGGATGGTGTCGGTCGCGCCGTTGAAGCGGGCGAAGAGCTCGTGGCGGGTGAGGCCAGCGCCGGTGCCACTCGTGATCGCGGTCGAAACCACGACGTAATTGACGAAGGCAGCCGAAGCAATGCCAGAAACAGCGAGGCCAGCGGTGGCCGCAATCATACCAGTCTTCATTTTGATGTCTCCCAATTTCCAAGTTGCGTGCCAGGTGAGGACAGGCACAGCACTCTCCCTCAGTGATGCGGCCCTTACCGCATCGACTTCCCTCGAAACAGAAGATAGATCAGGATCGCACGCTGTCAAGAAATCGCGGGTGAAGATCGCACGAGCGTCGAGGCTCCGTTCGGTTCTCGGTCGTCCTAAATGGAACCTACCCGCGATTTCAGTGCGTGAGCGCGGTTTTCGAGAGTTGGCCCAAGAGCAGGAGTGCTGAACTTTTTTGTGTTTCGACCCGTTGAACCGTGCCGACGAGCGCTGAGGCGGCATCGACATCGCACACAAGATCGATCGCAACGATCAAATCTCCCGCAGTTCTACCAATCGCCTGCAGTCCGCGCTTCGGCCGAGATGCGCCGCTCTCGCGGCGGTTTGCCTGCCGAAGGTCCCCTTGCTTCAGATCCCCTTGCTTCAGATCCCCTTGCTTCAGGTCCCAGCGCAGTTCGATCTTCCTGGAGTCGGGGTGCGCGAGCGGGAGTGCGAGCGAAAGAGGGCCATCCGCTGCGGGACCGGCGTTGTTTGCCGCGTGCGCGGAGTGGTCACGGATTTCCTCGACCAGCACGTCGACCTCGCGGCCAATCCATGACGCATGGACTCGCGCACTGATCTCGGTCTGGATGTCGAGCAGTCGGTTGTTGCGCAGTTTCTTGACTTCCGTGGGCACATCGTCTTCAAAGCGATCAATCGCGACAGTGCCCGGTCGGGGCGAGTATTTGAAGATGAAATTGTTCTTGAACGGCACCGCGCGCAGCAGCGACACGGTGTCTTCAAAGTCGGCTTCGGTCTCGGTTGGGAAGCCGACGATGATGTCGCCTGCGATGGTGCAATCCGGAAGCTTCGTAGTCACTCGACCGATAAAATCAAGGTATTCGCCGCGTGTATAGCCTCGGTTCATCGCCTTAAGGATTCGGTCGGATCCAGACTGCGCGGGGGCGTGGATGTAGCGACAGATGCGCGGGCATGCGGCCATCACATCAAGGATGTCGTCGCCAAAGTCGCGTGGGTAGCTCGTCACGAACCGGATTCGAGCAAGCGCTGGGATTTCATCGTGGATGCGCTCAAGGAGCCGCGCGAAGGTTGTGACCCGTGCGCCATCTGCGATCGGCGCACGAAATGCTGCGAGCCCGGGGCCGACCTGCGGCTGCTCGCGACCAGCGGCGTCCACCGCGAGCCCGTGGCTGTAGCGATAGTGGTTGACGGTCTGCCCAAGCAGGGTGATTTCAACCACGCCCGCGTCGACAAGGCGCTTGCACTCGTCGATGATCGAGTCGGGCGGACGGTGAACCTCTGCGCCGCGGGTGTTTGGTACGACGCAGTAGGTGCAAAATTTGTTGCAGCCGCGGGTGATGCGCACGTAAGCGGAGCGACGCTCCGCGCCGGGAGCGGTGGGCTCGAAGGCGCGCGAGAGGTCGAGGAGTTCAAGATGGTCGTCGGCGGCGGACAGGGTCGCGCTGCGGCGGCTCTTGTTTCCGGCGAGGGCAATGCGCTCCTCGCGGCTCGCTCCCTCGGTGCGGCGAACATTGTCAATGAGCGCCGGGAGTCGGTCGAGTTCGCCTGGACCGCAGAGAAGGTCGACTTGGGGGAAGCGTCGGAGCATGTCCGCGCCATCGCGTTCGGCCATGCAGCCGAGCACGCCACAGATGACGCTCTCGCCTGCTTTCTTACGCTTCCCCACAAGGCCGAGGCGCGAATACGCCTTATTTTCAGCCTGTTCGCGCACGGAACAGGTGTTGTAGAGCACCACGTCGGCGGTGGTGAAATCGTCGGTGAAGCGGTAGCCGAGGCTGCGAAGGTGCCCGCGCACGAGCTCGCTGTCGAGTTCGTTCATCTGGCAGCCGAAGGTCTCGAGATAGACGGAAGGGCCCGTGGACATCGGAGGGACAGGGTAGCGCAGTCGGCGCTCGCTGAAACAGTCTTTGTGGGTGATCGACTTCTCTACCAAGGTTGGTGGAAAAGCCGATAATCGAGGCATGCTTCGGATGTCTCACGGCGTCGTTCTTTCCGTGCTCGCGCTCCTTGTGATGGGAGTGGTGATGGTGAACTCGGCTGGCCTCAGTGTGCCGCCGGATCCCGCGCTCGTCGATTCCGGCGCAATGACACAGAAGGCCTTTGAAAAAGCGCAGCGGCTTTATGACGGCGGAATCACAGTCGATAAGGTCTTTTACGGCCGTGCTGCCATCATCGCCGCTGTTTCGTTCATTGCAATGTTTCTCGGTTCGCGCGTCAATCTCGAGCGACTGTTCAAGTTGCGCGGTGTAGCGTCGCCGATTCCTTGGATTCTCGCGCTCACCATTGTCGCCCTCCTTCTCACACACGTTCCGGGCATTGGCCGCGAAGTGAACGGAAGCGCGCGATGGATTGGGCCCGCGTGGCTCGGCTTCCAACCGAGCGAAGCCGCGAAGTGGGGCATGTTGATGGTTGCGGCGTGGTTCTGCGTCCGGCACTCCGACCGCATCGGCTCCTTCAAGCAGGGATTTGTGCCCGCGCTTTGTGCGCTCGTCGTGATCGTTGCCCTGATTGGTAAAGAGGATCTCGGCACAGCGGCACTTGTGTTTACAACATGCACCGCAATCCTCCTCGTTGGTGGACTCAAGTGGTGGCACGCGGGGCTACTTGTTCCGGTCGGCGCACTCGGCGCGGTTGGTGCGATCATCACGAGCCCCTATCGCGTGAACCGCCTTGTGGCGTACACCGATCCATGGCAGGACGCCGAAGGCATCGGTTACCACATCATTCAGTCGATGAGCGCGATCGCTGGCGGCGGGCTTTCTGGGCATGGGCTCGGTAATGGTTTGCAGAAGTTCGGATATCTCCCGGAAGACACAACCGACTTCATCTTCGCGATCATCTGCGAGGAACTTGGGCTTGTCGGTGCAGTCGCGGTGGTCGCGCTCTTTGCCACGCTCTTACTTTGCGGGCTTGCGATCGTGACCCGCGCCGCGAAGCGGCCCGAGGCTGACGTGATTGTCCCGCCATTTTCGAGGCTCTTTGGGCTCGGTGTGCTGTTGACCATCGGTATTCAGGCGCTCATCAACTTGCTCGTGGTCACCGGTCTTGCTCCAACCAAGGGAATTGCGCTGCCGTTCCTCTCAAGTGGTGGCTCGGGTTGGGTCGCGACCGGTTTCTCAATCGGGCTCCTGCTCTCGATTGAGCGTCACGCGATTCGTCGCGAGCGCGAACTTGGCATTTCCTCTGATGAGGACGAGAACAGGATGATCACGGCACCGATCGTCGACGCACCTGAAGGCGTTGCAGCGGCATGAAGCGCGGCTGTATCGTCTTGGCCGGCGGCGGCACGGGTGGACATATTTCCCCGGGTATCGCGATCGCGGAGCGGCTCGCGGATGTCGCGCCGGAGTTTGGCCGCGTGTTTGCCTGTTCGACGCGCGCGGTCGATGCACGCATGCTCGAACATGTTGGTGCAGAGTTCGTGCAGATCGAAGCCGAGGGTCTCTCGAAAAATCCACTCAGTCTTGTTCGGTTCATGCGCGCGTTTTTCGCGGGTCGCGCTGCGGCGCGCGAACTTTTGACCGAGCGTGGAGCGGAGGTCGTGATTGCGCTCGGTGGCTATGTGACTGGCCCGGTGGTAGCTGCGGCACGCGGAATGGGCGTACCCGTGCTCCTCGTCAACCTTGACGCGACGCCGGGCAAAGCCAATCGCTGGGTTGCCAAGCGCGCCACGCGTGTCTTGACGGCGTGCGCGACACCGACGATCCCGGCCTTCGCGGAACGGATTGTCGGGATGCCTATTCGACGCGCTGCGATCACCACGGCCACGCAGTTGGAGTGTCGGATGAAGCTCGGTCTCGAACCGGGTTTTCACACGCTGCTTGTGACCGGCGCGTCGCAAGGCGCAGCGAGTCTCAACGAATTGTTGACCTTGCTTCTCAAGTCCGATCGTGCCGCCTTTGGTGGTTGGCAGGTGTTGCACTTGGTAGGCAACGCAGACCGTGCACCGATTGAAAGTGCATACCGAGAGGCCGGAGTTCGCGCGAGCGTCGTGCAGTTCATCCACGAAATGGGCCTTGCATGGGGCGCAGCCGATCTTGCGTTATCGCGTGCGGGTGCGAATTCAGTCGCAGAAGCGGTGTACAACGCGGTGCCGACAGTGTTCGCGCCGTACCCGTACCACGCGGATCTTCACCAGAAGTGGAACGCGCTGCCGTTCCATGAGGCGGGACTTGCGGTGCTCTGTGATGACTTCATTGAGCCCGAGCGAAATCGCGCATCGCTTGGTGCAGCGATGATTGCGCTTATGACAGACGATGCGCGTCGCGCAACGATGCGCGCAGCACTTTCAGCCCATCCGCGCGAGGATGCTGCTCTTGAGATTGCCCGCGTCGCATGCGGGATTGCAGCGTCTTCACGGTGAATCGCGCGTCTTCACGGTGAATCGCGCGTCTTCACGGTGAATTGCGCGTCTTCACGGTGAATTGCGCGTCTTCAGGCGACCCCGCCAAGCCACTCGCCGAGCAATTCGATCGTGGCTTCAAGGTCGCCCTTATCCACCATCTCTGTGGTCGTGTGGATGTAGCGTGTGCCAGTCACAATCGCGATGCATTTCGCGCCGTGGCCTGCGCGTTGAATGGCCGCGCCATCCTGCCCACCGCGCGGGAGGATGCACTTTTGGTGGGCGATGCGGTGCTTCTTTGCGACAGCGACGAAGTCTTCGACCAGCGTGTAATCGGAGATCATGGAACTGTCCTGCACCATGATGCCAGCGCCGGAGCCCTGCTTCGTCACGCGCTGATTGTCCGGGACGCCCGGTGTATCGCAGGCGAGTGTCACGTCGAGCCCGATACCGATATCAGCTTTCGCCGCGTACGCTGCTGTCTGTGCTCCGCGCAGTCCGACTTCTTCTTGGGTCGTGAATGCGCAGACGATTTCGCACGCGTGCCCCGCCTTACGCTTGGCGAGCATGCGGATCGCTTCGATCGCGACAAAGCATGCGAGGCGGTTGTCGATCGCTTTCGAGACGAGTTTCTTCGGCGTCTCAAGAAACGGCGTGTCGAGCGTGACAAAGTCACCGATTTCGACATGCTTCTTCACGTCGGCGGCATCGCGTCCGAGATCGATGAAAAACTCCTCGACGCCCGGAACTTTGGTTCGCTCTGCATCGCTTGAAATATGAATCGGCTTGCCGCCCGGATTCATCACGCCCTTGAAATCGCCCTTTGCGGTGCAGACCAGCACGCGCGTGGCGAAGAGATTGCGCGTATCAAAACCGCCAGCTGGGTTGACCCAGATCATGCCGTTCTCATCAACGTGGCGGACGAAGAATCCGATTTCGTCCATATGCGCAGCCAACATAACACGCGTGATTTTCCCCTTCGACTTGCGAGTTGGTTTGCGCACACAGACATACGAGCCCATCGCGTCGGTTTCGCGGCTATCAAAGAGACCCTTTGTCTCTTTTTCAATCAGCGCGCGCACGCGCTCCTCGCGGCCGGGGATGCCTGGGGTCTCGCAGAGGCGGCGGAAGAGATCGATGTCCATGTCCATCTCCAGTTAGATTCGTTCAGTTCAATGCTCGGTCAGGAAAGCAGAAGCTGGTTCAGTGAAAGTGCGCGAGATGCGCTGGTCGGCGATGGTATAGGATCGCGGCCATGCTGTTTGATTCTTCGCTTCGTAATGAACACCGCGCCTTTGCTGCACAGGATGCCGCCCGACGTGCAGAGCGCGCACGGGATGCGCGTGGCGCCATCGCAACGCGCGCCACAGTTGAGATCGAGTATCTCCCCTTCGGGCCAGCCGATGAGTCCGGTGCACCGACATGTGAAATTGTGGCGGCCTACGCAGAGGTTGAGCTCGAGTACGCGGCGATCCGTGGAGGTTGTGCGCTGGTCGATTGCCCGCAGCGGGGGACGGTCGTCCTTCGCGGTGCGGACCGACTCGATTTTGTGAATCGGCTGGTCACGCAGGAGCTTCGGAAGTTGGCAGATGGTGCTGTTGCGCAGGCGTTTTTGACCAATCGGAAGGGTCGCATCGATGCCGATCTGGTGATCGCCGCGATCGGCGACTTACTCGTCATCGACACACTTGCGCACGATGTGGCAGCGGTGCGCGAGGCGTTGGAAAAGATGCTGTTCTCTGAGGATGTTCGCATCGAATCGCGCGTCGCTTCGCACGCGCGCATCGCGCTTCATGGCGCAGGAGCCTCACAAGCACTCAAAGCGCTTGGGCTCGCTTCGCAAGCGACAGGCGTCTCGGCGTGGAGTGCGGATCTCGGAGATGCACGAGCTGAGATTTGGCGACTCGATGAACTCGGCACGGAGGGCTATGCGCTTTCGGTACCGGTCACACACGCATCGAGTCTGTGGCGTTCGCTCGTTACCTTTGGCGTTCGCCCTGCGGGATGGTTCGCGACGAACACCGCGCGCATCGAAGCAGGAACACCGTATTTCCGCATTGATTTCGGGCCGAACAACCTTCCGCATGAATCGGGGCTACTCGATTCGCGCGTGAGTTTCACCAAAGGTTGCTATCCCGGGCAGGAAGTGGTCGCGCGACTACAGCATCTCGGAAAGCCAAAGCAAAAGTTGGTTGGCCTTCGCATCGAGAGTGATCTGCTTCCAGTTGCGGATGCGCAAGTATTCGCCTTCGTTGAGGGCGGTTCTATCGGGGACGCGGTTGGCGTGGTGACGTCGAGTGGACTCGCGCCAATGCTCGGCGCGGTGCCTGTGGCATTTGCGATGATTGGATCAAGCGCGTACGCCGAGGGCACGAAGGTGCTTGTCAACGCGGAGGGCGAGCAGACCCCAGCGATCGTCACTCGACTTGCCTTTCTTGATGATGCACCCACAGGAGAACTCGCGTGAATCCATCGGTGTCTGAAAGCGTCTTTGATTTTCGCGGCACAGAAGTCGCGCTTTTTGTTGCCGGCGCGATCATCACCATTTTTATCTTTGGATTTTCCGTTTGGCTTTTTGTTCGCGCGGCGCGTGAGCAACGAGTTCAGGAAGAGTTGGAACGCCGCGAGTTTCAACGAGCGGATGAAGCGCGACGCACAGCAGCTGCGGCTCGGATACCGGAGGCGAAGCAATGACGTTGGGTGCGCGCGAGGTCTTACTCTGTGAGGTGGGTCCGCGTGATGGGCTGCAAAACGAACAGCGCATCGTGTCGGTCGACGACAAAGTTCGATTCATTGAGCTGCTTGTCGCGGCAGGAATTCGCGAGATTGAAGTGACAAGTTTTGTGAGTCCTCGGTGGGTCCCACAGTTGGCGGACGCAGAAAATGTCCTCGCTCGTGTGCGACCGCTCGCAGCCGGTGCGTTGTTATCTGCGCTGGTTCCCAACGAGCGCGGCTTGGAGCGGGCGCTGGCATGCGGTGTGGGGAAAATTTCCGTTTTTACCGCTGCAAGCGAAGCATTCGCGCAGAAAAACATCAATGCAACGATCGCCGAGTCAATCGATCGATTCGTACCTGTTGTCCGCGCGGCGCATGCAGCGGGCGTAGTCGTACGCGGATACGTAAGTTGCATCGTCGCGTGTCCGTACGATGGACCAGTGACGCCGGACGCTGTTCGGGAGACGTGTGCGCGATTGGCGGAGATCGGTGTGGATGAACTTGATCTTGGTGACACGATTGGCGTTGCGCATCCTGACGATATCGCGCGCGTGTTGGAGTCGTGTTCGTCGGTCCGACCCATGGATGAATTGGTGCTTCATCTGCACGACACCCAACAACGCGCGATTCCATGTGCGGAGCGTGCGCTTGCGCTGGGGGTCCGGCGATTTGATGGGTCTGCGGCCGGAATCGGTGGTTGCCCATACGCGCCGGGCGCCTCAGGAAACATCGCCACCGAGCTCCTCGATGATCTTTGTATCGCGCGGGGTTACTCGACGTCCATCGATCGCACCGCGCTCGGTAGAGCCGCGCGATTCATCGAGAGCGTGCTCGCGGAACCGGTTGTCGGTTGAGCCGCGCGCGCGGCTTCAGTGTGGAAGGCGATGGGCCAAGAGGCGCTCGCATTTGTGGCAAGCGTGTAGTACGGAGTCCTATCGATGATTCGGTGCATGTGCACACTTTGACCTTCGATGACGATCCCGTGCGGAATGCCAGGGAAGCCGAAGGCACCGGTGTTTGCGATGCGGCGACCAACAATCGATTTGGCGAACGCGCGATGGCTGTGGCCAACGATGATCGTTCCAGCGCGCGGGGCGAAGCGTGCGCCCCAACCCGCTGCCATTTGCGGATATCGCGCCCAGTACGCGAGTACCGCGAGCATGCGATGTGGGCGGACCGCCATGTTTGCGAGGGTAGAGACGTGTGCGCCGGCACCCATCACACGCCACTCGGCGAGTGAGGCCTCGCGGGCAGCCTTAAAATGTGCGACATCTCGCGGGATTTCAGGGGGCGTTGCCGCCAAGGTGGCTGCGAAGGATCGTCGCATCGACGCGGCATACGGAGACCAAGGAGCGATCGCTGGATGAAAGGCATCGCCGTGGGTGACGTAGATCGCGCCGTCGGCGATCGCCAAGCTGCGTACATCGCTCACGAACGGGTCGTGGTTTCCAGCGATCAGATCAAGCCTGATTCCACGGGTGACACAGAGGTCACGAAAGATCTCAACCTCCAACTCCGCGTCGCGCTGAAACCGTGCATGGTGAAGTTCTGCGATATCGCCGTTCACGATGACGCGGTCAAACTGCTGTACGAGTGCCTCAAAGGCACGTGCGCTCCTCGCGCCGCCGGGGCGGCCGAGATGGAGATCGCTGAGGATCAGGGTTCGTGGGACGCGGGAGGGACTCATCAGCGCACTTTGGAGAAGGTTCCATCGGCGTTTGGGCAAGACAAGATGAGAACACAGTCATGACCTGAGAGCGGAGGGCAGTTTCCGCGACTGGCAACGATGAGGTTGGGCGATAAATCTTTGTCGCAACTCCTCGCCCTTACTCCGAAAATCCGTCGTTTGGATTGGGTCCGAAATTGATTTGGTCTTTGCCGTCGAGTTTTGCTCTGAGGGCGCGCTCGTCGGCGAGCTGGATAAGCGACTGCGCATCGAGTGCCTCCCATGGGCTCAAGGCGCAGCCAGCAGACATCGTGACCGCTCCCGGCCCAGCACTTCCAAGCAAAGTGACCTGGAGTGCACGCACCGCCACCCGGCAGCGTTCCGCGATCCGTTGAACGCTTTCCGGCACACCGTTGCCGTCATGCCGTGGGCCGTTTGGATCACAGAAAAGGATCACAAACTCATCGCCACCCATCCGGAAGAGATGGTCGCCCGGACGAATGCAAGACTTCAAGACTTCTACAGTTTCGCGCAGCACCTCGTCACCAGCCGCGTGGCCAAAGCGCTCGTTGTATTGCTTGAAATCATCGATATCGAAATACATCAGGCTCACTGGACGCCGCTCAGCGCGGGATCGATCGAGGATCTCCGGGAGCATTTGGTTGAGTGCGCGGCGATTTCCAGCTCCGGTGAGTTCGTCGGTCCAAGTGAGACGGCGGAACTCGCGGTGCGACTCATCAAGGTCGAGCCATTGCGCGAGCCAATTGGCCCAGCTCGCGAGGCGTTCCAGATCGATATGCGCTGAGAGAAGGATTCCATGGCACCCGCGACGCCCCTGAACGCTGGCCTGTTGGAGGGCTGTACGTTCGCGGGCAATGGCGTCCTCCTCGCCGGGCCGCGGCGGTGGGACAAGACGCAGATCTTCCGAATGCAGATGATGCTTCAACACTTGAAGCGCAATCTCTCGGAGGTTGTCACCGTCCATGATTGCGCGCACAAGCGTCACGTCGCCCACAGAAGTTTGTTCGCGCTGCGCGTGGCGTGGTTCGCGACTCGCGGGCATCGTGAAGGCGGGGCGCGTCGCGGCGGCGTTGCGCAGATTGCGGTTGGCAATCGGGTTTGGAGCGGGCGTTTGAGCCGGAGGTACAGAAGTTGATTTCGGGAGCCAATTTGATGGCGATTCTGCTGCGACAGGAGCAGTGAGCACGGGGGCGACTTGAGTTTCTGGATGTGCCTGGGCCATCGCCTTGGCGATCTGCAAATCCACTACTTTCGCGTCGGGAATCCGCGGTGCTTCGGGCGTCCGTGGCACTTCGGGCATCCTCGGAGTTTCCGGCATCCGCGACGCTGGACTCTCAATGAGTCGGAGCTCTGTGAACACGCGCACGACTTCCTCGTTCGACGCTGGAAGCGGGATGGAGTCCTCGAATCCCTCTGCGGTGGTGATCGCACTGAGCTCTTCTTGCCCGAGTGGAAACAGTAAGACAATTGGTACGGAGGAATCGACGCGCGCAAATGACTGGACCACGACAGCTGCGTCGAACGATTCGCATTCGGAGCAAATTGCAATCGCAGCGATCGGTTCGCGCGCTCGGGATTTCGAGAGCTCAGCAAGCGCATCGTAGAGATTGGCAACTTCCGATACGGCGTCGATGTGTCGGCGCGCGGTCGAGGCAAAGTCGCGCACGACTTCGGAGTTCCCGACGACGAGAAGTCGACCGCGCATGCGGCGCTGGCGCACGGTGGTGGGTGGGAGCGAGGTCATCGTCCACCTCCGCGCGGCGTTCTGCCGAAAGGACCTCGATCGAGGTCGCCGGGTTCGTCTTCGCCTGGCGCGCGGCCGTCCTCGCCGTCCTCATCGTCGCCTAGTTCGGTCAAACCCTCTTCGAGTGGATCCTGCAGAAGCATGTCGAATTCTTCAGGTGACACGCGCACCGCGCTCTGCTCGGTCGGTTCATCTTCGAAATCGAAGTGTTCGCCATCGTCGTCGCTGACCGGTGGCAACGCGGTCTCCGCGATGCGAAGTTGCGGTGGTTTGATCGTGGTTGTCCGCGGGCGGGACAGATCAATCTCGACGACCCGACGATGATCCAAACTCGCCGGGTCGGTCGTGCTGCGGGCGGCGGAAATCAGGATGGCGATTTCGCTCTCGAAAACCCAGATCGCGACGTGCGGTAGCCTTGTCTTCACGGAGTTGATAAGCGTTGCAAGGTCCTCAAGACCACGATTGGCGAGGATGAGAGCGGTGCTTTCTCGCGCCGCTGGGCGGCGGACATGTCCGTCGTTCCAACACAGCGCGGCCATCGCGAGGAGCGGATGACTGATAAGTTCGCAGTCAACCCTCGATTCGTCGATCGTGCGACGAAGTTCGGGGGTGCACACACCGTCCGCGGTGATCAGAATCACCGCGTGGGTATGGGCACGCAAGGCCTCGATCGGCTTCGTCATCGGAACCTGCACGGCTCGATCTCCTCGGATTCGAATCTAGCACTCAATTCGGAAGGTGCGGCAGGAACCTCTTAACCCGGTGGCAATTGAGGCAATTCACTGGGGGTCTGCGTCGATCGCAAGGCTCTCGGAGCAATCGTGCGTGGCTTCGGCGGTTGAAATTTGCTATCTTCCGCGACCCGTCGCCCACACCGTGGTGGGCACACCCTTCGGCACAAGTCGAAGGTATCCAGGACTCCACCGACAGCGAGCGGAACGCTACTTGGTTCGACCGACGGTTGCCCAACACCGAAGGCTCAATCAATCAGCCAACTCTCAATCTCGGGCTTGACAGTGATAGGAAACACCATGACTCAGTTCCAGACTCAAGCTCCCACATTTCGGCTCAAGGAAGGCGTCGGCGGACGCCGTTTCGTCGACTATCGCTCGACTGAGGATCTTCGCCGCCTCATGACTCCGAACGGAAAGATCTATTCGCGAAAGCGCACCAGCCTCTCCGCGCAGGAGCAGGCGCAGGTCGCGCAGGCGATCAAGCGCGCGCGCTTTATGGCGCTGCTGCCTTACACCAGCGCGACCATGTGATTGCGACCATGTGATTGCATGCATGTGATTGCAATCATGTGATTGCATGCATGTGAAGGTCGTTCGACTCGTCACTAGACGGTCCAGCGACGAGCGGTGTCAAACCGCGCGTAAATCAGACAAATCAACCGCACGGGCTCCATCAGGGGCCCGTGTGTTTGTTTGGATGATGGCGTAGACGCGCGGCACGCTCGTTTGGAGCGATGGACAAGAATCGAAATCAGTGCCGTGGAAGCAGGCGTGATGTGATGCGTCGCCACCAAAGCAGCGTGCGGAGCTTGCGGATGCCAGCGTCTGAGGGGTTGATCGCACGCGCACGGCCGATCCAACCGGAAGCCGAGGCAAAGTCGCGGCGTTCGATTGCAATGAGCGCGAGATTGTGCAGGGCGACCATCGATGTCGGATCGAGTCTTAGGAGTCGGCGCGAGCGGGCACGACCTTCGCGAAGGTCTCCACGCTCGAGTGAAAGACGGGCACCAAGACGAAGCGCCTCGATATCACCGCTGTGCGCGCGACGGATGTCAGTTCCGAAGTGCCCGTGCAATGCGCGTTCAGCCTGGTCGATGAGGCCGACGGAAAGGAGTGCGCCGACGATTTCGATGAGGTCGACACGGTCAGGCATCGGTGCAACACGGTCAGGCATCGGTGCAACACGGTCAGGCATCGGTGCAAGATGACCAAGTGGCCGCGCCTCGAACTCTTTGGCAAGCACATCGCGGGCGTTCGACTCGACTCCACGGGCGAGGCTAATGAGCGCGGCCTCGTACGCTAGCCCCGGAAGTTCGCTCGCGAGCCGCGAAGCAATCTCGATGTGACGGGTGGCACGCGAGAGGTCAGCGCGACGTCGCATCGTGCGTGCGAGTAACAGATGGAGCCGAGGGTTCGAAGGCTCGTTGCGCGCGAGTTGCTCAAGTATCTGACTTGCCTCCGCGGTGCGTCCGGTGGCGAGGTGAATGCGGACGGCCTCCAACGCGAGATGAGATGGAACGCCTCCACGGCGGAATTCTTCGGCGAGTAGGACGGCGGTATCGGCGCCGCGACCGGCGAGCAGGAGCACCCGCGCAAGCTCGATACGCGCGCCGGAAAGCGTTGGTCCTTCGGCGATCGCGCGGCGAAAGCAGTGCTCAGCGCGCTTGAGATCGCCGCGTGCGAGGAGGCTACGAGCGATCTCAAGATGCGAAGTCGCGGGGCGGTCGATCGAATGCAATGCGAGGTAGTAACCGGTTTCCGCTTCTTCGTGGCGGCCCGCCATAGCAAGCGAGCGGATCAGCATCGATGCTGCCGTCTCGCATTTCGGATCAAGCTTCAGGACCGACTCAAATGCGGTTGCCGCTTCGTCGTGTCGCGCAAGCTTCGCAAGCATGAGCCCCTCCGCGAGCCGCGGATCGCGCGCGGTCGGAAGGAGCGACGCAGATTGACGGTACAACTGGAGCGCTTCGTCTTGCCGACCGATCGCCTCGAGCGTCCAACCGAGATTCAGCATCCAGTCGCCGCGACTTGGATCGCTCGCGACAGCGGCGCGCAATTCGCGCTCGGCATCCGCAAGCCGCCCCTGTCGGAGCATTTCGCGCGCGCGGTTCGCATGCTGTTCGCCTTTACGTGGATCGGCCATGGTGTCGTGAAGTCGTTGCTGTTGAAGTCGAGGGCGTGTTGAAGGCACTCGGACTCGGGGAGGGCGCACCTTCGACAGGTTTGATGAAGATACGCGCGATGCGTGGCAAAGACGAGGGCAAATTTGCGAAACGATCCTCTTGACCTGCCGTGGCGCGGACGGAGCACTCAGATCATCTCGCTATATTCTCGATCCCCGCAGTTCCGCACAGAAGTTCGCTGAGGAAGCACCATGGCCACGGCAAGTCGTTCCGCAAAGTCCGCATCGAAGTCCGCCCGCACGTCTACGCGCAAGTCCGGTATCGGCACGCGCATCGTGTTGGGCGAACACCGTCGCGAGACCGATTCGATGGGCGAAATGTTTGTGCCGTCAGACGCGCTCTACGGCGCGACCACGCAGCGTGCCGTCCTCAACTTTCCCGTTTCCTTCCGGCCAGTTCCGCAAGCGCAGATTGAGGCGCACATTCTCCTCAAAAAGTGCTGCGCGCAGGCAAACGCCGAACTCGGCGAACTCGCGAAGGACAAAGCTGCGACCATCTCCGCGGCGTGCGATGAACTGCTCGCGGGGTTCGCCACGCCAGCCGCGCACGGGATGCCGCATCCGCTCATGCGGCACTTTCCGATCGATGTCTTTCAGACCGGCTCCGGCACTTCGACCAACATGAATGTGAACGAGGTCGTGGCCAATGTGGCGAGCCAGCGTGCCGGGAAGCCGATCGGCTCGAAGGACCCACTGCACCCAAACGACCATGTCAACTATGGTCAAAGTTCCAACGATACTTATCCCTCGTCGATGCAGATCGCTGGAGCATTGCGCATCACCGAGCGACTTATCCCCGCCTTGGAGCGACTCGCGAAGGCGCTTGAACTGAAGGCAAAGCAGTGGGATAAGGTGGTCAAGATCGGCCGCACCCACTTAATGGACGCGACGCCGATTCGGCTTGGCCAAGAGTTCAGCGGTTACGCAGCGGCGATCCGACTTGGCATCGGTCGTGCGCGCGCGGCGAGCGCAGCGCTCGCAACCGATATGCCGATCGGTGGCACCGCCGTTGGTACCGGCATCAACGCACACATCCGGTTCGGTCGCACCGTGTGCGCGAAGCTCACGAAGGCAACCGGAGTCCGATTTGTGGAGGCGAAGAACCACTTTGAAGCACAATCAACGCGCGACTGCGTCGTCGATGCACATGCGCAGTTGAAGACCATCGCCGTGTCGCTCACGAAGATCGCAAATGACATTCGCTGGCTCGGTTCCGGTCCGCGTTGTGGACTCTTCGAACTGTCACTTCCGGCGACGCAGCCGGGCTCATCGATTATGCCGGGGAAAGTGAACCCAGTGATCTGCGAGAGCGTGATGATGGTCGCCTGTCAGGTTGTTGGGAACGACGCTGCGATCACGATGGGAGGGCTCGGTGGGATCGGTTCGCTGCTCGAACTCAATGTTGCTATGCCGGTCATGGCCGAACGATTGATTGAGTCGATTGATCTTCTCGCGAACGCATGTGGGATGTTCTGCGAGAAGTGCATCGACGGTCTTGCGCTCAACGAGGCGGAGGCGACTGCAACGGTGGAGAAGAGTCTCATGATGTGCACATCGCTTGCCCCCGTGATCGGTTATGACAACGCGGCCAAAGTCGCGAAGGAAGCGTTCAAATCAGGCGAAACTGTGCGCGAATACGTGATTCGACACAAGCTCGTCGAGCCGAAGCGACTCGCAAAGCTCCTCGATGCTGCGTCGATGACCCGGCCTGGCGGTAAGGGCCCCGGCGGCGGCTAACTCGTGAGTTCCCCGCGAACGCGTGACTCCAGCCCCGCGAGAGTTCGCGAAGAATCGCAGCCCCGTTGAGGGGCGGCGATGACAGTCGCGAACGCTAAAACCTAGTACACCTCAAGCATGCATCGATGCGTCGGGCGCACGCGGCGCTTGATGTCCTCGGTTGACCAAGTGGTGACGGGCTTCTCCGCGAGTTCGTCGGCCACTTTCGTGAAGCCGCCGATGCCGCGGCGTGCGAGCATTTGAAAGACGCCCACTTGCATTCCTGCGAGGCCACACATGTACATAAGCGTCTGCGGGGAATGCAGAAGATCCATCGCGCCAGGTAGGTGCTCAAGCTGGCGATCGATGTAGTGGTGAACGTACTCGCCCTTCCCGCCATCGGCGCGCAACTCTCGCGAAACCACCGGGTGGTACCGGAAGTTCGGGTGCTTGTCGGAAAGTTCTCGCAAGAGGTCGTCGTAGAGCAAATCGCTGGTGTAGGGCGATCCCATGACGAATTCGATACGACTTTCGCAGCGCTTCCAAGTTGCAGCGGCGGGAGAGTCAGCGGGTGGGCCGAGGAGGAGCTCCATAAGAAACCCGCGGAAGGGCGCGACTCCGGTACCGGTGGCGAGGAAGAGGTAGTCGTGCTTCGACGGATCCGAGGGCAGCAGAAACCGCTTGCCATTTGGCCCCGAAACATCGATCGCGTCGCCGGGCCGGCGGTCACACAGCCAGTTCGAGCACACACCGAGAAAGAGGCCGTGGTCCTCCGCGTCGTCACCCTCCTTTTGGGGTTCGCGCTCGGCGATCACGCGCTTGGGCGTGGTCGCGATCACGCGCCCATGGCCATCTTCGCCCCAGGAGGGGCTTGCAAGCGAATACAGCCTTACCTTGTGCGGCTTTCCGTGGGTATCGGTACCAGCAGGAATCACGCCGAAACTCTGCCCAGCGAGGAAGGAGCCTTCGAGTGAGGTTCCCGAGACATCGATCTCAACATGTCGAATGAACGATGCGCTCTTTCCCTTCATACAGAGTCGTGAGGCGTGCACCTTTGCGGCGACGGGCGCGTTTGGCATCGCAAGGTGCATCTTCGCCTCGGGAAGCGCGGGCTCGGTCGGGTCGTAGGGCACGGCGTCAGTCGCGGTCATGGCGCGAATGTAGCGCGGAGTGCGGCAGCGCGGGGGAAAAACGCGACCGGCGCGGAGTGCGCGCCGGTCGTTGCCGTGTCGTCATGGACGGCCGCCCGGGTGCAGGCGGCCGCGCACGGCTGAGAGCGGAAAGGCAAGGAGTTTCAGTCGTAGGCACACGAGACCGTGGGAAGTTCGATCGTCTCAAGTTGCAGGTTGGTCGTGATCTTGAAGTTCGACTGCGTACGATGCCGTTCGGCGAAGAAGAACGCCAACTCGTAATCCTCGCCATCGGTGAGTCCAAGGCGGTTCAACTCGACGACTTGCTCGATTGCGCCGTGGACGCCACCGAGGTCGATCACCAACTGGCCGTTGATAAAGACGAACACATCATCGTCGCCGCGGAAGGTGAAGGTCTGCGCTCCTTCGGCGTCGTAGGTGAACTTCGTCAACAGTTCGAAGGTGAAGTGGAAGTTTCGGTTTGGTGTGCCGCCTGGGTTTCCGAAGAGCTGATTCTCAATCGGGAAGAACCCTCCGAGCGCGACGCATTGGGGATCCGAGTTTGAGTCGAACACATAACTTCCGTCTAACTGCCGCGACAGCGTTAGTGCAAGCGGTGCGGAGACATTGAGTTCAAGGTCATCCTGGAACCACTTCGCGAAGTTGGCAGAGGTGGTGAGCCCGCCGTTGTCGGTGTAGGTTCCGTCCTTCTTTCCCGCGATGTCGCCGCGGCTACTGTCAAAGAGTCGCCAACAGATGTTTTTCCCTGCACTGTTGCGCCATTCGTAGCCAGTCTTCACCTTGAAGCCACCGCCTTTGAAGACCGGCTTCTTGTCCGCGCCGAGGGTGGGCTGGATGTTGTTGCAATAGTGCCCAAAGCCATGAGAAGGCTGGAGTTCGAAGTCGGGGTGGCCGCCGGGTTTCGTTCGTTCGCGGAAATCGCGAATGACGCCGGTGAGCGTGACGGACGATGGCGGAGTTCCCGCTTGAGAACCTGAAGATCCGGAAGTCGCATCCGACGGAGCGCTTGCGGAGATGGTCGACAGTCCGAGTGGAACGGAGGCAGCGAGAAGAATGACGCGAGCGGACAACTGCAGGCGATTTTTCATAGTGGTTTCCTTCGAGAGGGGACGACCTCCGAAAAGACAACCAAAGGGTTGAATGTGTGAGTGCGCGCGGCAAGCAAGTCGAGCGGAAAACACCTGAGTTGTGATCAAACGCCGTTCGCCTGCGCGGGTTGACACGGTTGTCGGAGAGTAAAGAGCGCTCCGAGGCACGCGGCTCGCCGCCCGATCGTCTACTCACGGCATCACCCGCACCCCGCACATCTGCGATTTCGCGCACTGAGTCGAGCCAACGGGCTCCACGAGCCGATGCAATTGGCATAATCCGCACGGTCATCGCGACCGCGTTTCTCAACACTTCATAGGGCAGCAGGCACGAGGCCGATTTCGCCCGCAAAGGACTGCAGCACGCATGGATTCTTTCCGCATTCAAGGTGGTCGCCGACTCGCTGGAACGATTCAAATCGAGGGCTCGAAGAACGCGACGCTGCCGCTCATGTCGGCTGCGCTTTGCACCGACGGGCAGATCACACTGCGGAACGTTCCGAGCCTCTCTGACATCTCAAACATGGCGCGTCTGCTCCGCGAACTCGGCATCGAAGTCGACGGCGACTCAGGCACGATGAAGATGCGCGTGATGGATCACAACCAGGTGCATGCGCGGTACGACATCGTCAAGACGATGCGCGCGTCGATCTGCGTCCTTGGGCCAATGCTCGCGCGCCGCCGCCGTGCGGTGATCGCGATGCCCGGTGGCTGTGCGTTCGGCTCTCGACCGATCGACCTCCACCTTCGTGGCATGGAAGCGCTCGGTGCAAAAATCGAACTGAACGGCGGTGACATCATCGCAACCGCGCCGGAGGGACTGAAGGGAACGACGATCTTTCTCGGCGGGCCGTTCGGGTCGACGGTGCTTGGTACGGCGAATGTCATGTGCGCTGCGGCCCTCGCGAAAGGTCGCACGGTCATCGAATGCGCTGCATGCGAGCCAGAGGTCGTGGATCTTGCGATTCTCCTCAACAAGATGGGCGCGAAGATCCAGGGTGCAGGCGGACCGCGCCTCGTGATTGATGGAGTTGAGAGTCTCGGCTCCGCAGACCACACCGTGATTCCCGACCGTATCGTTGCTGGAACTTACGCCGTTGCCGCTGCAGTCACCAACGGTGATGTGACGCTCGAAGAATTCCCGTATGACTGCATGCTGTCTGCAATTGATCGGTTTGACGAGATCGGCGTTCATGTTGAGATGATCGCTGGCCATGACAACCCGCTGCACGCGACCGTGCGCGTCACGAGCGAACGATTGCTCAAGCCGACAACCATTACGACGCAGCCTCACCCTGGATTCCCAACCGATTTGCAAGCGCAATTCATGACACTGCTCTGTCTTGCGAATGGCAACTCCATCATCACGGAAAAGATTTATCCTGAGCGCTTCGGGCATGTCGCAGAGCTCTCGCGTATGGGAGCGCAGATCTATCGTCAGGGTCCGACCTGCGTTGTTTCTGGCGGAGTTCCGTTGAAGGGCGCACCCGTGATGGCGAGCGACCTGCGCGCGAGTGCATCGCTTGTCCTTGCCGGCCTGATGGCCGAGGGCGAGACGAATGTGTCGCGCATCTACCACCTTGATCGCGGTTACACGCGCATGGAGGAGCAACTCAATATCCTCGGTGCGCGTATCGAGCGCGTTCGCGAAACGACTGGCGCTGTTGCGAACGAGTCGATGCCCGCGGCCGCTGTAGAGGTGTGATGCAAATCTGAGCCATGCGCAAGCCTCCGTATGAACGCGGAGGCTTGTTGCTTTTTGCCAATGCTCGCCCGTGATTCCGAGGCACTGCGCTAGTGCGATGACAGGAGATGATGCAGCACGACAGCGCTTGCGATTGAGACGTTGAGGCTTGGTGGATCATCGCTGAGCGCGCCAGCGAGGTCACTCATGGGGATTCGCACCACCGCATCTGCGAGATCGAGCACCGCAGCTGACACACCAGCCTGCTCCGCGCCGAAGACAACGAGTGCTTTCGGCGGAGGAGCGAAGGTCGAGAGTGGCACCGCATCAGCGGTATCTTCGGCCGCAAGAATCGTGTATCCCTGTTCGCGACGGAGGCGATCAAGGCATATGGGCCATTCGTCGATACGCGCACGGCTCCAGGGAATATTGAGCGCGCGGCCCATCGAAACACGCATGGTTTTCCGCAGAAAAGGATCGCTTGTCGTCGGTGAGAGGATGGCTCCACGCGCGCCGAAGCTCGCGGCATTCCGAAAGATCGCTCCAACATTATCTGTCTGCGTGATGCCGTCGAACGCGACAAGTACATCGCGGCTGATGTGCTCCGACGCGAAGGCACGTGATTTTTCACGCGCGAGGCATGCGGTGAGTGTCGCGATCGAAGCGTCATCGTGGCGCACGCCAAGCGCGATGGCGCCAGAGTGCATGGTGTAACCCGTTACTTCGTGCAGCGCTCGTTCGTTGATACAACGGAAGAGGGCAAGTGATGGAAATGCAGTGAGAATTACCCCCAGCCGATCGATCGCCTCGCGTGTTGCCAGCAGCGCATAGGGCTCAATGATCGGTGGTATCGGATGGGTGCGTCGGCGAATCGATGCGGCAAGAAACCGACGCACAACGCGCTCACTTTCAATCGCGTGTAGTCCGAGACCGCCGCGCAAATCACGGTCGCGGATGCCGCGAAAGATGTCGAGCCGCGAGTCCGAAGCATCAACGTCGATCGGTTGCGGAAGCACGGGAAGCATGCACGATCTCAGCCCCTCAGGAGGCTCCGCCGACCATCAAATCGTTCGTCTCAAACCTCTGGCATGCGGCGAGAAGTTGCTCGATCTGCGCGTGCGGTGGCACCGCAAGCAGTCGCCGTCGGAGTGCGGTGATCGTCTTCAACTCGCGCTCTGACATCATGAGATGTTCTTTGCGCGTTCCGCTTGCAGCCAGGTTGATCGCCGGGAAAATGCGCTTCTCGGAGATACTTCGATCGAGAATGAGCTCCATGTTTCCGGTGCCCTTGAACTCCTCAAAGATCACCTGATCCGCACGCGAACCGGTATCGACGAGGCAGGTCGCGATGATGGTGAGTGATCCACCCTCTTCGCATTTGCGCGCAGCACCGAAGAGTTGCTTCGGCACTTCGAGGGCGCGCGAATCGACGCCGCCCGACATCGTACGACCAGATGAGCCGTACCTACGACTGTTGTTGAAGGCGCGACCGAGCCGCGTAAGCGAGTCGAGCAACACAACGACATCTCGGCCCGCTTCCACGAGTCGCTTGGCACGTTCGATGGCGAGAATTCCGAGCGAAAGATGCCGTTCGAGATCTTGGTCATTCGAACTTGCAAGCACCTGCGCCGGGACATTTCGCTTGAAGTCGGTGACTTCCTCAGGTCGCTCGTCGATCAATAGCGCGATGAGCTCGATGTTTGGATGGTTCCGCTTGATTCCGTAGGCGATGTTCTGCAGCAACATCGTCTTGCCCGCTTTCGGTGGAGCGACGATGAGGCCGCGCGTACCGAAACCAATCGGACAAAAGAGATCAATCAGACGACAGGATGGAGGGCATCCCTTGTATTCGAGCGAAATGCGCGGTGATGGATCAAGCGCCGTGTAGTCTGCGAACGCCCTGCGCTTTGTGTACTCCTCAGGCGTCAGTCCTTCAATGGTGAGTACGTTTTCGACAAGCGGGCGTACGCTTCGGCCACCACGACGACGCTTCTTACTTCGACGCAGGCGCGCTTCAGCCACGATGCGCTGCGCAGGCCGAAGCCCGAGTTGTTGCACGAGCTGGTACGGAACCCACGGATCCTCGTCCGATTCAACGAGGCCGTCGGAGAACTGTCGGATGCGACCATCGGAGTTCGGAGGTAATTCCAGCACGCCGGAGCATTCAAAGGGCGGGGAAAGCGGCGGGGGCTGCTGCGGAATCCCGCCGGGTTGAAAGTGGAGATCATCCTCGAACTCATCTGGTCCGTCGAAATCTTCCGGTCCGTCGTAGTCGGCACCCGTCGACGCGGGTCCGCGCTGTTGCGGTTGCTGCGAACGTTGCGAACCATGTTGCGGACCATGTTGCGGATGGTTTTGCTGGCCCTGCTGCTGATGCGGCCTCTGCTGCTGACCGTGCCCACCGCGCTGCTGACCGTGCCCACCGCGTTGCTGGCCGTGTGTTTGGTTGCTGTGTCGCTGCTGATGCGGCTGTTGCTGTTGTGGGCGCGGTTGCGGCGGATTGTCGCCGCCTGATTGCAACGAACTTTCGGTGGCAGCTGTCGCCTCGCCGTTCGACGCCAACTCACCGCCGCCTCGCCGCCTCCGTCGCCGTCGCCTGCGTCGACGCTTTCTGCCGCCGCCTTCGCTGTCACCGTCCTCGCCGCCGCCGCCGCCCTCCCCGGGCCCGCGGGAAGTATCGAGTGTCGTGGTGTCTGCGGAATCGTGTGCCACGCGCTCAACGCGAGGCTCAAATCGCGCCTCCGCATGATCGCCGCGGAACTGAGGTGAATGGTGCCGATTGGGCGTCGAGCTGCGGTCGTCGCGCGCGCGCGATGAGTCTTGCGGCGACAACGGGTCGGCTGCGGTCGTCATGGGTTCGACGGTCGCAGCTACTGGAGCAGCGGCGGCATTTTCCGTGCGCCTCACACCGGGCCCGCGCTTCACACGCGTTTGCTTGTCGGTTGCGCGCTCAGCGGCCGGCGAGTTCGCGTTCGGCGCGCCCACTTTTTCGACCTTCTTCGGAGCAACATCTGTTGCTGATTTTGCTGCTGCGTTCGTCGCGACCCGCTTGGTGGTGGGCTTGGCGGAAGGCTTGGCGGAAGGCTTGTCAGAAGGCTTGTCGATCACCTTCGTGACCGCCTTCTTGGCAACCTTCTTCGCGATCGGCTTCTCGCCGACCGCTTTCCCAGCGTTCGGAACCGAGGTGGTGGCAACCTTCGTGGCAGCCTTCGTGGAAGCCTTCGGTGCAAGCTTCGTGACCGAGGTCTTGGCAACCGTCTTTGTGGCCTTCGCGGTGACCCTCGCCGCGACTTTCGTCGCAACTTTCGTCGTGACTTTTTTGGCGACTTTCGTGACCACTTTCTTTCCGCTCTTGCTCTTCGCAGGCGTGGCGGCACGGCGTTCGGTGAAGGCTTGCTCCGATCCTTCCCGTGGTGCAGCGAACTTTTCCGCGGTGCGAGGTTGCAACTCGGATGGCGTCGATTGCTCCGACGTCGACTTTTGAGAATTGGATGCCGGCTTCTTGAACTGCATGGGTGCAACCAGAGAGGTTCTCGCGCCTGCGGACGGACCGTGATTCTTCGCCTGAACGCGAGGGACACCCAGACATCTGGGTATCGCAACTCCGATCAGGATTTCCATTGCGGGCGTTACTGTGCGCGGATGGCCAACCGAATCGAGGGTTCGTGCGGCAAGGACATCGGGGTCAAGCGCAACGCGCCATCATCCGAATCAGTTTCCCAGCCGCCTTGTGGGCATCGGCGTCGGGGCGAACGCCCTCGACCGGGATAGTCAAACAGAGCCGGGAGTCGGTGTCAAGTCGCTCGGGCGAGGTGGACTGCGACCCGAGCGCCGACGCGAGCGTTGTGGATGAGCACGGCGAGGTTGGTCGCAAGCGACGCCCCGCCCGACGCGCGCGCGACTGCGGAGAGAAGCACCGGCGTCACCTCCGGTCCGCGCGCACCAACACGTGTGCACTCAGCGAGGCCCTGGGTGATCGCGCTTTCCATGAGTTCAGCGGGAAGCGCGTAGGCAGCTGGCGGCGGAACGCAGAGGAGCATGCCGCGCGCCTCGTGAAACGCGCAATGAGCGCGAAAAAGGCCGGCAGCGTCGGCTTCGTCGTTGGCTTGCGCGTTGACCCGCAGATCTGCGTTCCCTTCGGAGAGAAATCGCGGAAAGAAGGGCGTGGAAAGTCCAACGAGCGGAACACCAAACGTGTCGAGCATTTCGACGGTCGCTGGCAGATCAAGAATGGATTTTGCTCCAGCGGTCACCACGAGCGTCGGCGTTTCGCGGATCGCAAGTAGATCGGCTGAGATGTCGGGGCGCTCCGCGTAGCCGCGATGCACGCCGCCGATACCGCCAGTAGCAAAAACGCGAATGGGCGCGGGCGAAGCGAGCCGGCAAGCGAGGAGCGTTCCCGCGACCGTTGTTCCGCCGCTTCCGCCGCGATAGGCGATTAATGCGGCGTCACGCGCGGCGAGCTTGTGAACCTCGCGAAGTTCGGCGAGCTCATCCAGTTCTTCATCGGTGAGCCCGATGACGAGTTCGCCGCGCAGCATGCCGACAGTGGCAGGTATCGCGCCCTCCGATCGCACGGCCGCTGCGAGCGCATGGCCAAGCGCGCGATGGACGGGGGAGGTTCCAACAAAGCACGCCCGGATCGCAGCCGGAACCTCGAGGTCGGCGAGATATGGCACTGAGACAGCCAGCGGCACCCGCGGAAGCCCGTGCGTCACCGCCGCGGTTTCCAGTGCAACCACGGGGCGTCGCGACGCAAGTGCATCCTCGACTTCCGGGTTCATCCGCACACGAATTGACATGGAGCTCTCCGAACGCCGTCAGTTTTAGCGGCGACGCGTTGCGACCCGGCCTCCGAGTCGACGACCTGGAAGGGCAGTCGGCACGATGCCATCCGGGAACATGGTCGAGTTCACCGCAACGGCGGCAACCGGAACCTCCGGACCCGCAATGCGATTGCGCGAGTGCTGCGCGTCTTCCTTGCGCTTCGCCTCGTGCTCGCGCATTGCGGCGACCTCCATCGGTACCGGCCCCGGCTTGAAGTCCTCGTAGCCGACGGTCGGGATCTCGACGTTTGCGAGCATCTCGATGTTGGTCAGCAATTCACCTTGGTCGGGCGCCACGAAACTCCAGGCGACACCGCTGCGGCCCGCACGCGCCGTGCGGCCGATGCGGTGAATGTAGACCTCGGGATCCTCGGGCATGTCGTAGTTCACGACGTGGGTGATATCGTCGACATCAAGCCCGCGCGCGGCGAGATCGCTCGCGACCAGCACGGAGAGTTGACCTTCGCGGAGTTGGTCCATGACCTTGTCCCGCTTCTTTTGATACATGTCGCCGTGCATCGCGTGCGCGTCAATCTTGTTCTTGTTGAGGAACTCCGTGACCTCATCCACCGCGCGCTTGGTTCGGCAGAAGACCACTGCGAGGTGCGGCTGTTCCTTCCGCATCAGGTGCAGCAGCAGCCGGCGCTTGTCCCATCGTTCGACAGCAAAATAGCTTTGTTTTACCTGCGAAACAGTCAGGCTCTTCTCGAAGGTCACGATCTTCTCGGGATCCTTCATGTAACTGCGGGCGAGTTTCTCGATCTCCGGCGAGATCGTCGCGGAGACGAAGATCGTCTGCGGGGTCTTGCGGAGTCGGCCGAGGATTTTGCGGATGTCGTCGCGGAAACCGATGTCAAGCATCCGGTCCACTTCGTCAAGGATCGCAAAGCGGAAACTCTCGAAGGGAAGGATGCCGCGCTCGGCAAGGTCCATCACGCGGCCCGGAGTGCCCACGATGATCGGCGGCCCCTTCTTCAGCTGGGGAAGTTGCTTGTCGATCGGTTGCCCGCCGTAGACAGCGACAGTCTGCACCTTGGCGAAGCTGCCAAGCTCTTGGAGTTCCTTCGCGACCTGGATCGCGAGCTCGCGCGTCGGCACAAGAACGAGGGCAGAGAATGCCGTGTCGGGATCAAGCATCTGAAGGAGCGGTAGTCCGAAGGCGGCGGTCTTTCCGGTTCCGGTCTTCGCCTGTCCGAGGACATCCTTGCCAAGAAGCGCCGCCGGTATGAGGGCAGCCTGAATCTGAGTCGGATGCTTGAACCCGCGCTTCGTCAGGCCCTCAAGTACGAGGGGCTTCAACCCCAGATCGGCGAAGGTCTTGGTCGTATCAAACGTATCGAGGGAAGTGGCGTCCATTGACTCTTTCTGCACAGCGGTTGCTTTCGTCGGGAAGGGTGATGGTAGAGGGTTTGGGAAGTCGATACAAATGCAGCCGCGAAATGTCTTGGCCAGGACGGCCGATGGCGTTTCAGCAATGGAAACGGCTTCGCGGGCTCGCGACGCCGCACAAAGGCACGACGCCATGCAGGACACGAGCGCGATTGACATCGACCTCTCCGCCATCGACCACAACATGTCGGCGATCCGACGAGTGACGGGCGATGGTTGCGCACTCTGTCCGATCGTGAAGGCTGATGCATATGGACTCGGCGTGGCGCGGGTGGCGCGCAGACTTGTCAGCGCAGGTGCGGAGATGCTTGCGGTTTACTCGCTGAGGCAAGCGATCGAAACAGCGGCTGCATTGAACGGTGGAACGCCGATATTGGTGTTGATGCCCGTTGCGGATCTTCCGCGCGAGGATGAGATTTTGCGACTCATGCTTGCAGGCCAACTGCATTTGGTCGTGCATGACGAAGCGAATCTCGCCACACTCAACGCGTGCGCTGCGTCGCTCGGTGTGACCTTGCCGGTACATCTTGAGATTGATGTTGGAATGAGTCGTGGAGGCGCCTTACCTGATGAGGCATCCCGCATTTTGCGCGCGATCGCTCTCGGGGGGAATCTCTCCCTCCGCGGAATCTTCGCTCACTTTTCCAACTCGCGATCCGACGAAGCACGCACTACGCGCCAACATGAGACCTACGAATTGGTCCTGGCAGCAAACCGCCGATTTATTCCTGACGGAATTTTCGAGCACGTTGCGAGTACCTACGCACTTGCGCGTGATGCGCGATATCACCGATCAATGGTGCGCTTCGGCCTCGCTTGGCTTGGATATGGGCTTGACGAACTAGAAGCTTCCGCAGCGGTTCTTTCGCGCACAGATTTGCGACCTGTCGTTCGATGGACGAGCCGCGTCGTGCAGGCGAAGTCGGTGCCCGCAGGTACATCGGTTGGCTACGGAGGAAGATGGACGGCGGAACGCGCCTCGACGATTGCGCTCGTTCCGGTTGGATACGCGGACGGGTATCCCACGCCGAGGCTTCCCGCAGCAACTGGCGGACAGTGCGTTGCGCTGCACGCGCCCGATGGTCGTTTGGTTTACGCGCCTGTGGTTGGTGCGATCAACATGGACCAGATCACGGTGGATGTCACTGAGTTTCACACAGGCTTTTGCACCGTTGATCCGCATGAGTGGATCGGATCCGAGGTTGAACTCGTCTCGCGCGATGTGCATGCGCTGAACCACTTGCCGCGTATCGCGGCGCAGTCAGGGCTTATCGTGCACGAGTTCCTAACGCGCCTGAATCCGCGCATCACGCGCACAGTGTCGCTCGGCGGAACGGGGATCTCTGCCGATGTCGTTGCGAGCACCCGGCCCAGTATCGAAGCAGTGAGGGTGAATGCTGCGGCGGGTTGAGCGGATCGCAGCGGGTTCACCGATCATTCGTTCCAATGCGGTTGTTTTTCGCAACTCGCTCGTTGTTGTTTCTGCGAACCTAGCCGGATGTCAAGTGCGTCAGGTTTGCAGTCGTCGATGAACACTTCCGCCGGGGCGGCAACCAAGGCTCCCGCTGAGGTTGGGGCGGATGTCGCCATCATCGGTGGCGGGCTTGCAGGCGCGGCAGCAGCTTGCGCATTTGCTCGTCGCGGAATTTCAACAGTTTTGTTCGAGCCACGCGCGCAGAGCGATGGACTGTTGTCGTGCTCCGCGGATAGCACCACGCCCAGGCTTATGGCCGGTCGCCGCGCGAAGTGCTGTGGACACTGCTTGCATGGACGCGTACGTGCCTCACTCGCAGCACTCGAGCTCACGGATTGCGTTGATCGCATTGCCCATGGTCGCACGACGCGCGCGCGCATTGAGCGTCGCGGTGTACCGGCGCTTGAGTTCGAACTGGCCGATCCTGGTTTTGTTGTGCGCCGTGACGAACTCGATCCTGCGCTCCTCGATGAGGCACGTCGTCGCGGGGTGGTGATCATCGCACAGTCGGCGCGGTGGAGCCCTCGAGAAAATCTCGTGCGAAGCGACAGTGTTGAGTGTCGACCAAAGTTGGTGGTTGGTGCAGATGGACTGTCCTCGCGCGTTGCCCGCGATGCCGGGTTGGTCGAGCACGGCCGACAAGGGCGGCGATTCGGGCTTGCATTCGACTTCGAGGCGGATGCAGAGCTCGCCGACGCGCTCGTTGAGGAGGGCACGATTCGCATGATTGTTGCGGACGGTGGGTACCTTGGTCTCGTTCGCGAGCGCCATGCCGTTCACGCAGGCCTTCTCCTCGATGCAAAGGTTTCGGCGCGTGATGCGCTTGCGCGTATCGGCACAGAACACCGCGAAATCGGGGCAATTCCGCAGTCAATTCTTCACCAAGCGCTCGCGTGCGCAAGTGGGGCGGGACCGATCCCATTTCGCACTACAAGTGCCTGGAGCGATGGCCTCGCGCTCATCGGTGATGCCGCCGGATATGTTGAGCCGTTTACCGGTGAAGGCATGACATGGGCGTTCGAGTCTGCGGCGCTCCTCGACGCGGCAGTCGCTGCGAGTACCTCGCTTGACGCGGTTCCGGCGCGTTACGGCGCGTTGCGAAGCGAAGCACTCGCATGGACGACGCGCCGATGCCGTGCCATCGCATGGGTCGTTGCGCGCCCGCGATTGGTGACTGCTGCGCTCCGATTCGCACAATGTGCGCCCTCGATTTCGCGGCGCATTTTGCAAGGCGTTGTCCGATGAGTTTGATGACACATCACCACGCGCGACTCGCGGGCCTTGGCTTTGCGACACCTCGCGCAATCGCGCAGGAAGAACTGGCGCTCATCCAGCGGAAGGCGTTGGGACTCGAGGGTGTTTCCGCGGAGTTGTTCGCGCGCATCGTTTCGGCGAGCGGGATTGATTCACGTGGTGTGGTAGCCGATGTGTCGACGATTCTTGATCGTACGACCGCTGAACGCATGCGACTCTTTGCAGAACTCGCTCCCCCCATCGCGGTTGCCGCCGCGTGCGAAGCGCTCGCGAAGAGCGACATCTCACCCGATGCGATCACCGATGTCGTGATCGCAACCTGTACCGGACTCGCGGCACCCGGACTGGCCTCGGATCTTGCCGAACGGCTTCCGCTCTCTTGCGATGTTCGTCCGCTTCAACTCGGTTTCATGGGCTGCTTTGGAGGCATCGCAGCTCTTCGTACCGCACGCGCGCTCGCGTGCGCCGATCCCTCAGCGGTCGTCTTGGTGGTCGCGATCGAACTCTGCTCGCTGCACTTTCGCCGCGGTACCGCTCCCGATGCACTCGTCTCCTTCGCGATCTTCGGTGATGGTGCATCGGCCGCAATCGTCCTCGGCGACGACGCGCGCGGTCGGGCAATCGGATCGTTGGTGGCGCCGCGTACCCGTAACCTTGGTGGCCGTGAACTCATGGGTTGGAATGTGGAGGACGACGGTTTCCGCATGACGCTTGGGCGCGCCGTACCTGAGGAGATCGAACGGTGCGTGCCCGACTTTCTTGGGCCTGGACGACCGAGCGCCATCGCGTTGCATCCGGGTGGCGTCGCGATCATTGACGCGGTTGGCCGAGCGCTTGGGGCCGCCATCGGCGCAGCGCCGAGCGGGGAGCGTACTGCTCTTCCCGCGGCCAACTTCACGAATGAGCTCGGGCTCGATCTTGCGGAGAGCCGTCGGATCCTTCGGACGACCGGAAATACCAGTTCCGGAGCTGTGTTCCGTGTGGCAAACCAGGTTGTTTCACGGAACCGGGAGCGCGTACGGGGCGAAACGCCATCGCCGCAGAGGTCGATCGATCTCGTAGCATTTGGTCCGGGGCTGATCGCGGATGCGATTCGCTTGGAAGGAGACTAACTCGCAGAGCGCCGTTGCTGATTTGGCGATTTGGGCGCGGAGTGTCGAGATTGACGAGTGACGGTTGTTGGAGTGCGTAGATCACGCTGACAGGAACCTAGGGTTGCACGATGCCGCGAAAGGCCAGTTACAGCCTCGCTACGATCCAGTCGCTCCCTGCGCAGACGATTTATTCGTCTGCTGAAGCAACTCATCGGCAGATGCTCGCAGCGGAAGCGATCGTTCCCTCGATCGACCCAAACGAAAGCTACATCCTGTCCGAGACGCTCGCGTGTATCGTCGGAGCACAATTCGCAGCGGCCGCGGGCCAAGTGGTTGCCGGCCGCGCGCTGCGTGCAGACCTTGCAACGCTCGTACTCGACCTTTCCGCGCGCCTATCGCTTGATGGGTCGGAGCGGCGCGGGGGCGCAGCGACGCCCGAGGAACTCGCACGGGAGATTGGTGTCGCATCGAAGACGCTCCAGCGTTGGCGAAGGAGCGGCCTCTGCGCCCATTGGATCATGGACGGTGGAAAGGCTCGCGTCGCGATCTATCGGGCAAGCCTTGAGAGCTTCGCGGCCAACCATCGTGCAGAGTTCGATCGCGCCTGTAGTTTCCGGCGGTTTGATGCGTCCGAGCGCACTCGACTCCTCAATGATGGCCGAGTGCTGGTCGAGCAGGGCCGCTCGCTCAACCTCGCCGCGAAGGAACTCGCGCTGCGGTATGGACGCTCACACGAGGGTGTTCGTCTACTCTTCCTCCGCGAGCTTGGGGTTGCGCGTCGGGCGCGTCGCGGTGTAGGCGAGCATGCGGGCCGTTTCGCTGAACGCGCGTGGCGTCTGGGAGTTGAACCCGCGCGTATCGCCCAGCGGCTTGGAAAGAGTGAATCGCTCGTTCGGGCGCTTGTAGATCGTCGGCGTGGCGAGTTACTCCGCGGCGTACAGCCTTCGTGGGTCGAACTTCCTACCTTCGACCTGCCGGGTGCTGACGAGACGATTCCAAGCGCACCCGCAGTTCGGCGGCTCCAGCCGCTCGGCCTCGTTGATGGCGACATCTTGGCGGCGATTGCATCAGCCCGCGCCTTGCGCGCGGAGTTCCCGCGCGACGGCCGATCCGCGGCTGAGCGCGATGAAACGCGGGCAGCAGCTATGCATTACATGCTTCGGCGAGCGTCGCGCGCGATCGACGCGCTTCCGCGTTGGCCCGAACGGTCACGGCTTGACCAGATTGAAACCGATTTACGTACCGCACTTCGACTCCGTTCCATTCTTATCGAGCGCGGACTGGTGATCGCGTTTGGTCGGGCTGATCAGTATTGCCACGGTGGTCCTGAGCGGCTCCCCTCCGACGAGATTCGCGCACTCGGCCGGGCTATCCACACATCTGTGCGCGACGTGGTCACCGACTTTAATCCGGCACGACAGCGTTTCGATCGCGCAATCAGCCTCTCAGCCGACTACGCACTCGCGAAACTCGTCACAGCTCGGCGATCGGCGCGCGCGGCTGCACGCCATGCATCGACAATTCCGCTTCGCCTCCTCGATGAGGTTGCGCAGTGGCAGTACACAGTCGACCCACTTGCGCATCGCTCGGACCGTGTCGTCGATGAAATCGAGGCGCGCGGTACACATGTCGCCGACGCAAAGTTGCTCGCGCGCCGATACGGATGGTGCTCGTATGTGCCGACGACTGTGGAGGCACTCGCCGATCAGGAGCGCACAACCATCGCGCTCATGACGAAGCGATTGCGACAAGCCGAGCTTTGGCTGCGGCGGGCGTGATGTTCCCTGCGGCAGCCTGATGTTCCCTGCGGCAGCCTGATGTCCCCTGCGGCAGCGTGATGTCTCCTGCGGCAGCCTGATGTCTCCTGCGTTGGCGAGACGCATGGCCACGCATTCCAACTTGTGATGAATCCCTCGCAATCCCTCGCAAACCACGCAATTCTGCGCGGGTGACGTTGTCCGCCGAGGGCGATTCTTTCGTGACGCAATGCGAAAAAGAAACAGAGGTGGACCGGATGGTCCACCTCTGTGATTGTTGACTTTGCTGCGACCAGCGCGTCGAAGTTCGCGATTAGCGCTTCGAGAACTGGTAGCGACGGCGGGCGCCGGACTGGCCGTACTTCTTACGCTCGACCTTGCGGGCGTCGCGGGTGAGGAAGCCGTGTTCGCGGAGGATTGGCTCGAGGGTCGAGTCGAAATCCATGACCGCGCGACCGAGACCGAGGAGGGTCGCACCGCACTGGCCGGTGGTTCCGCCGCCGCAGGCGTTGACCTTCACGTCAACCTTGCCCTTGAGGCCGGTCTTCTCGAGCACAGCGAGAATGTTCTGCCTGTCGCGCTCTTCAACGAAGAAGTCGGCAAACTCTTTGCCGTTGATTTCGATCGCGCCAGATCCGCCCTTCACGCGCACGCGCGCCACGGCGGTCTTTCGGCGGCCGGTTCCCCAGAACCAACCCTTTTGGTCGGGTCCACGGACGATGCGGGTCGCTTTGGGAGCAGTCGTGGGAAGCGTAATGGTCTCGTCAGTCATGTCGTTCGGCCTTCGTGTCTTTCGAACCGCGTATCGCGGTGCGCAAAGTGCGTTGGAATCGCTTTTTCGTCTTGTGTCGTCTTGTGTCGTCTTGAGTCGTGGTCGCGTGGGATCAGTTACTTCGCAGCAGTGTTCGCGCGGCGTGGAGCCGACTTCGCGCGTGCAGCCTTCTCAGTGCAGGCGTCTGCCTTCGCAACCGGCATCTCGTGACGGTCAGAAGCCATGGCAAAGTCGACCGGCGACTGCGAGGAGTGCGTGTGGCTCGCGCCCGCAAACACGCGAAGGCGCGCTGCGAGGGAACGGCCGTAACGGCCCTTCGGAACCATGCGCAGGATCGCCTCGCTCACGAGACGCGACGGATTCGAGTCCATCTCCTGGCGGTATGAGCGGATCTTGAGGCCGCCCGGATAGCCAGACCACCGACGTCGCGTCTTCTGATCAAGCTTGCGGCCGGAGAGCAGGATCTTCGACGCGTTGGTGATGATCACCGCGTCGCCGGAAAGCACGCCAGGCGTGAACTCGGGGCGGTGCTTGCCCATAAGGACCGTGGCGACTTCCGTCGCGAGGCGTCCAAGAGTCTTGCCTTCGGCATCGACGTGGCGCCAAACAGTCTTGATCTCACCGGGCTTCGCAATGTAGGTCTGACGAGGCATGTTCTGTCCAAATCGTTCAGCTTCGAGAGGTCTGTGACAACCCAAAGCAGTCAAAGGTGAGCACGGATCGCCGTGCGGAGAATCGGTGAGGATACCACTACCCTCGTTGATGTCAAGATGTCGCGGCGGTCAGCCGACTGCTTCGCGAGTGATTCGCGAGCGATTCGCCAGCAATGATGGGCGTCGAATGGTGGAGACTGTTGCCTCCGAACGCCGATGGAGTCCAATAACAGGAATACCCATGGCAACGCACCTACACGCACGCTCTCGGCTCACCTTTCTTTGGCTCGGCATCTTACTTGTGACGGCGACTGCGGTCTTGCTGCAGCAGCTTCGGCCCGAACCTGACGGAGCAGCTGCAGATGATGCAGAGGTGGACGTGGCTTCGATCGATATGCAGGGCGAGATGATGGGCAAACTTACGGTGGCGGCCAAGAGTTTTGCGCCGACGCTTCATTCTTCGCAGCTTCTTTCGAACGCATCGCTACTTGAGAAAGGCACCGTCACGGATCAGCTTGCCTACGCAGTGCTCGTCGGCGCGGTTGAGGATTGGAATGTGGGTGCTGAACGCGCGCGCGACATTGTGCTTGATGAAACCGCGGCCGATGCGATTTCGGCGCGGGTGCTTCGTGATGATGTCGTTGCCGCACTCGAGGAACGCGCCTCTGGAACCGCAGGCTCTGTCTCTGACGAAACACTCGCGCGTATTGAGTCCAAACTCGGCTTCTTCGCGCGCCTCCTTGGCACTGACGCAACGGACGAGGCGACTGCACTCCTCGCGGTCGTCGTGGTCATCGGACTTTGGTATTTCACAGTGTTTGTTTGTGGAATCATCGCGCTTGTGGTGCTCGGAGCATTCGCGCTGAATGGAAAAGTAATCCCGCGGTTCGAGCCTGCGCCGACGACGAACGCGTCGCTCGTCCTCGGCGAGACCTTTCTCCTTTGGATTACAGCCTTTCTCGCGTGTACTGTTGGAGCCGCGGTTCTTTCAGAAACATTTGGAGAGGCAATCGGAAGTACCGGATCGCTCTCTCTTTCGATTCTTGCGATGGCTTTGTCGCTTGTTGTGCTTGCCTATCCGTTGCGTCGCGGCCTCGCGTTTTCCGAACTGCAACGACTCATCGGGCTTCACAAGGGTGATGGCGTTATCAAGGAGTCGCTGTACGGCATCGTTTGCTACTTGAGCGCAGTGCCGATCCTGGTGGTCGGGCTCGTGATCTTCTGGGTACTGACGATGTTGAGCGAATTCCTCTTTGGGAAGCCGCCCACACCATCACACCCTGCGGTCGAGATGCTTCGTGGTGCTGGAACAATGGAGGTTGTCCTGCTCTTCGTACTCGCGAGCGTAACGGCACCGATCGTTGAGGAAATCGGTTTCCGCGGCATGCTTTACGGTCACCTGCGAAGCATCACGACTCCACAGATCCGTCTGGCATCGATGTTGGTCGCGGCGCTCGTTTCGAGCTTCATCTTCGCGGTGATTCACCCGCAGGGAGTGCTGTTTGTACCCGCACTCGGTGGACTCGCCGTCGGGTTCTGCCTCTATCGCGAAGTTCGTGGAAGTCTGATCGCACCGATGGTCGCTCACGGCATCAACAATGCAGTGACGCTCGCCCTTGGTGTGACGCTCATGTCGTGATGCTCATGCGTAGGCGATGTCGCCTTGACGGCAACGGGTCGCTCCTTCGCGTCAGTTTGCCGTGTTCAGAACGAACGCTTCATGAACTGCTCGCGGACGATGCGTCCCTTCGCAACGGTGTAGACACCGATCTCGTGGGCGTCCACCTCGGTTCCATCGGGCATGCGTAGGCGACCTGAATACACCACCGAGAATCCGGTCGAGCAGACGTACGGGCCTTCAGCGCGCATCGAGAGTACGGTGAAGTTTTCTTTCCACCATTTGCCTTTCTCAAGCACGCCTTTCCAGCCCTCAAACACCGATCCATCGTCTTCGATGGATTCGATCTTGCGGTGATACCAAGTTGACTCAGCTTCCTCCGACTTGCCGGCGTTGACGAGCGCGACCAGTGATTGGCCGACCTCAAGCGGCGTAGGGCCCTTGCCGCTGGTGAGCTTCTTCTTGCGGACGTGTTTGAAACCCGGCGCGTCCACATCCGCAGGTTGCGATGGTGGTTGCTTGTCGGAGGCATCTCCAGCCACTTTGGCCGCCTTTGGTTGCTTGGCCGACTTGGATTTCGGCGCAGGCTCCACGACTCCAGTTTTCTCTGCCTTCTTCAGCACCTTTTCGGCTTTGCGAAGGATGCGCTCAGCCTCCCTCTTTGCGGCCTTCTCTGCTTTCTTCGTAGTCTTCTCTGAAACGGGCGATGCATCGGTCCCGATGGGGTCGGGCGAATTGGAGATCGACTCGGTAGTTGCGCGCGACTTGTGCTTTGAGGACTTGTGCTTGTTGGACTTGTTCTTCGTGGACATGGGAGTCTCGTGGTTCGGGAGTCGCGAGCCACGATCCTACCCAACGGGATAGAGCCTCCGACGCGAGCGTCGTCGGCGGACAACAATCTTTACACGAGATGCGGACCTATCCGCCCAGGATCGACCTACGGCATTAGTCGGAGAGTTCGACTGTCCAGTAGGCCTCGTCGAGAAACGCCCTCCACGATTCGTACTTGGGGCTTCCGAGGCGAATCGATATTGCGGGATTCCGCTTCGGTTTGGCGGGAAGGCGAATGAGTCGCATGCCCGCTTGCTCCGGCGTGCGTCCGCCCTTGCGCGCGTTGCACTTCACGCACGCACAGACGAGGTTGGTCCACGAGTTGCCCCCGCCTTGCACGCGTGGCTTGATGTGGTCGAGCGTGAGTTCCTTGGTCGCAAACGACTTACCGCAGTACTGGCAGAGGCTGCCATCGCGCGCGTAAATATTGCGGCGGTTGAGTTTCACTTGCTCGCGCGGAAGTCGGTCGTAGCATAAGACGCGAACGATCTTCGGTACAGCGATCGTGACCCGCGCGGTGCGTACCCAGTCGTGCTGCGTCGATTCGAATTCGCGGCGAAACTCAGAGAGTTCGGTCCACGTCGAGAGTGGATAGGACACATATGACCCGTCCTCGACCGCGATGACCTCGGCAATTTCTTTCGCGAGAAGAACAAAAGCGCGTCGAGCGTCGATGACACGAATCGCGCTGTAGAAGCGATTAAGGACGAGGACCTTTGCGTCCAGTCCGCCGGAAAATTGGCTTGCGATCGCGCTCGCCACTCCGTTTACAAGCCCACTCGAAAGCCCACTCGTCAGAGCTGACATCGAATCTCCTGGTCGCGGCATCCGTTCCGCAGACCAAGGCAGTTTACCTTGCGAGAGTTCCGGGGCAACCAAGATGCGCTTGTTTCCCGCGGTTTCCTGTCGCAGTATTTATTGCGCGCTCCCAAGCACGATCCTCACACGCCGAGTGCGGCGCGCTGTTCAGCGAGTGCGCCCGGTAGCAGGATCACTGGTGTCGAGGAGGGCACATGATCGGCGAGAAGCTGCGAAATCAAACTGTGGGGAAGTCGACCTTCACCGAAGCGACATTGAGAAAGTAGTCCATTTTCCGCTGTTTCCGGCGTTTCTACGACATCGGTGAGGAGCACCGCCGCCGCGATCGGTCCGAGATGGGCGAACATTCGCGCGAGGTGATCCTCGGCCAAGCTGAGCATCGACGGCGCGAGTAGGTCGCCGGGCGAGAGTAAGATTTCGAATGGACCACCGGCGCGGTCGCGGAGAAGTTTGACCGCCGCATGGACGTCACCCACAACATGGCGGTGGTGCGGCCGGAAGCAAAGCGTTCGTCGGTGGTGGAGGAGCGCGGGCGCGACTTCATCGAGAAACGCAGCGAAGCGCTCTTGGCCGGTCCGCATCCAGGTGCGGGGCTCATCGCCGAAGAGTTCGTCCGCGAGCGTGCCGCTCCACGAAACGATTCGGGTGGAGGGCGCATCGACATCGACAAGCCAGCCTCCCGAAAGGGGATTTCCATCGACAAACGCAGCGAATGCCGCAGCATCGCCATGTGTTGACACGGCGATCTGCGCACAGCATGGATCCTCCGCGCCGATCATGCGTGCGAGCGTCTTCGCGTCGTGAAGGAGATAGTGGGTGCGCGCGCTCATCGGCCTTCGTACACGCAGCGGCTGGTGCATGTCTCACAGACGATCACTTGTGAGAGCATCGGGAGTACTGGCTTGAGTCGATCCCAAACCCACTTCGCAAGCAGCTCTGCCGTCGGATTTTCGAGTCCGGCGATCTCATTGAGGCAGCGGTGGTCAAGCGTGTCATGCACGGGCGAGATCGCCGTCTTGATATCGCCGTAGTCGACGAGGTAACCCTTGGCGACCTCCATCTCGCCTTCGACAACAACTTCGACTTTGAACGAGTGGCCATGCATGCGGCGACACTTGTGCCCATCGGGGAAGCAGGGCAGGAAGTGGGCTGCTTCGAAGGTGAAACTCTTTGCAAGGCGGACATGCATGGGAGGCACAGTGTAGGGAACGCGGGTCAATAGAAAACGGGCCGCCGTGAGGCAGCCCGTCGATGATTTTGAAGAGGGAATGCGGTGTCATCCGCCGAGGGCGGCGAACGCCAGCGATACGCCGCTCAGGAGACGTGCTTGAGGCCACGGCGCTGATCGCGCAAGCGGCGGCTCTTGCCGAACCGGTCGCGGAGGTAGAAGAGCTTCGCGCGACGGGCATCGCCGCGGCGGATGACTTCGATCTTGGCGAGTCGGGGCGAGTTCACCGGGAACGAGCGCTCAACGCCTTCGTTCGCGACGATGCGGCGGACGGAGATCATGCGGCTGATTCCGCGGCCAGTGTCTGCCAAGAGTACGCCTTGGAAGATCTGGATGCGTTCCTTGTCGCCTTCGATGATCTTGTAGTGAACGTCGATGGTGTCACCAACGGAGAAGACCGGGATTTCAGTCGGAGCCTTGAGTTGCGCTGCGACGACGCCGTCGAGGATCTGAGTGCGGTTCATGCGTGCCATAGAAATTTCCTCATGCGCCTTCTGGCGCGGTTTGCCCGTGCAGCCCTGTGTCGTCGATGACTTCATCTGTCGACATTGGTTTCGTCGACATCGGATTCACCAACACTGGGGGCCGTGTGGGACGTGCGACTTGCGCGGAGGCTTTGTGTGATTTGGCCGCCGGCAGGGGTCGCGTTTCGTTCGGTTTCTGGAGGTTTGGAGACACAGGGAGTTGAGACTCGAGCAGCGGAGATTCTTGCAGAAGATCAGGGCGGCGCGTGCGCGTCCGCTCGATCCGCTGTGCGTCCCGCCATCGTGCGACCGCTTGATGGTCGCCAGAGAGCAGGACCTCCGGTACTTCGCGCCCATTCCACTCGCGTGGACGGGTGAAGTGCGGACAGTCGAGGAGGTGCGCGCCATCGGATGAGCGCACACTGAACGAATCCTCCGCAGCCGAATCCTTGTGACCAAGGACTCCGGGCTGCAGGCGGGCGACAGCGTCGATGAGAACCATCGCGCCGAGCTCGCCTCCGGAGAGGACATAGTCGCCGAGCGAGATTTCGAGAGGCTTGAGCTCCTCGATCACGCGCTCGTCGATGCCTTCGTAGTGACCGCAGAGAAGAAGCAAGCGCGATTGCTGCGCGAGCCATTCGACCCGAGGTTGCGTAAGCCTTTCACCTTGCGGCGAAAGCAGCACGCGAACGACACGGTCGTGCGGGACAGCGGAGTCTTGCGACTCTGCAGCCTTCACGGCGTCGAAGATGGGCTGGCACATCATCACCATGCCTGGTCCTCCGCCGAACGGCCTGTCGTCAACCTTGCGGTGGCGGTTCGCTGCGTGGGTGCGGATGTCGTGCACATGGCACGAAAGTGCGCCCACTTCAATCGCGTTCGCGGGGATGCTCGTTGCGAGGAAACCCGTGAAGAGATCGGGGAAGATGGTGAGTATGTCGATTCGCATGGTTTTCACGCGCTTCGATAGCCCATCGACCCGCAGCACCACCGGCCTTTTGCCGACAGCGTTCGTCAGATCACTTAATCAGACCTTCTTGCCGGGAGTTGGATCGATGCCAACCTTCTTGAGGAGATTGGCAGCAGTTTCCGATGGCTGGGCGCCAACAGAGAGCCAGTGCTTCACGCGCTCCACGTGAAATAGGTACTGCGCACCGGGCTTGGCCACGGGGTTGTACCAACCAAGATTTTCGATGACTGCGCCATCGCGAGGCGAGCGCTTGTCCATGACGGACAGACGATAGAACGGTGCATGGGAGCGGCCCATGCGCTTCATTCGGAGCACGACCATGTCGTGACCTTTCGGAAAGGCGATCCTCGGCCCCGTCCACCTCGTTGGTGAACTGATCAGGACTCTGACGCGTCGTGGAACGGGAGTGACCGCCGTGCGACGCGCCTTCGGTTCGCGGTTGCGAACTGGGAAAGGTAGACGATCGGCGCGCGCGATGCAACGCGGCTCAACGGCCAGGATCGATAACCGTCCCGAGCCGCGTTAGGCCACCAGATTTGCAACCACGCCTGCCCACGCGTAACCAGCCGCAAGCGCGAAGCGGCCGCAGATCGACGCGATGCCAGAAAACATGGCAACAAGGACGACGAAGAAGCCAATGTTTGCGATGCGCGGATCGTGCATCCACCGGTAGTACGTACGCGAGAAGCCTGCGACCACGCTCGCGCCGTCGAAGGGTGGCACCGGGAGCATGTTGAAGAGCGCGAGCATGCCGTTGAGTGATCCGCCGATGAGTGCGAATTGGAGGACGCGCTTCATCATCGAATCGTCGCTCTCCCCATCGACGAGTTTGCGCCCAATCAAAACACCCACGACTCCCCAACAGACGAGTGCGAGCAAGATATTCATCGCAGGTCCAGCGCCGGACACCACGATGCGTCCTCGACGACCCCAACGATAATTGGCGGGATTTGTGGGCATAACGCCCCACGCGATTCCAACAAGCGCAAGGCAGATCAGCGAGTACAGCCCCATGTGTACGACGGGGTTCCAGGTCATACGGCCATAGACGCGCGGCGTGTCATCACCCTGCCAAATTGCTGCCCAGCCATGTGCGAGCTCGTGCAGAGTGATCGAGGCAATCGCCCAAAAGAGAAAGGCCGCTGCGCCAGCAATGCCCATCGACTTGTAGATGCCGAAGATTCCGATGTCGTCCATGAGCGTGGGTCCGGCGGGGTGTCAGTGCGAATGGCGCAGGATAGGGCCACGGGTGAAGACTGTGCGGCCACCGACGATGGTTGCCTCGATACGCGGCGTTTCGCATGTCCAATCGATTTCGAACGGCGACCGGTCAAGCAGGACAAGATCGGCAGCGCGGCCTGCGCGGAGGATTCCACCGGGAAAACCGAGCATCTCTGCAGCGGTACGCGTGTAGGCGAGGAGCGCTTCTGCGACGGAGATCGAGTGCTCTGTCGCAAACGGTTTGCCGTCAAGGTCAAGACCCGTGACAGCAGCTTTGATGCCAAGGAGCGGGTCGGGTGACACGATCGGCCAGTCGCTGCCGAAGGCGAGGCGGGCACCGTACGCAAGAAGCTCGCGAAACGCGAAGAAGCGCGCGATGCGCGTGTGCCCGAGCCGCGCGAGTGCCTGTCGTGCATCGTCGGCTTTGTGAAGTGGCTGCATGCTTGCGAATCGGCCCGCGAGTCGAGGGATGTCCGCGTGCGAAAGCGTTTGCATGTGCTCAAGGCGCGGCGCGGGATGGTCGGCGTTTGCGTCGCAGGCGTCGAGCAACACGCGCGCCGCGCGGTCGCCGATCGCGTGTACAGATGGGGACAGGCCGAGCGCTTGCACCGCGCGGATCCATGATGCGAGCTCGCCGCGCAGTGTGTGTTCCATCGCGAGGCCAACGGTGCGTGGCGCGTCGGTGTAGGGTTCGAGCATCCACGCAGTGCGTGATCCAAGGGTGCCGTCCGCGAAACTCTTCATTCCAACAACTTCAAAGAACGGATGTCCCGCGCGCGTCTCGGCTGGGATCACGGGTGGTGAGTCGAGCGGCCAGTCGCGGTCCAAAATGGTTGCGCGTACGCGGAAAGTGAGTCGGTCGAGTGTCGGGACGTAGACATCGCGAATGTCGCGGAGATACTCCATCGAGCCACCGCCCGCGAGACCAAGCGAGTGGAGATAGGCGCACGCCTTCACGAGATTCGCGCGCTTTGCCGCAGGCGACGGCTCGGGGATCGCAGGAATCACCCGCTTCCACGCGGCTTGCTCGCGAAAGGTCCCTGTGTCCTGCTCAATCTCGCCGCCCGCGAGAGGCGATGTGTCAAGGGTCGCGAGGGCGGCGTCGTTGACCACGCATGCGTGCTGATCCATACGCCAGGCGACGGTCGGTCGCCGGTTTCCAGCTGCTGCAAGCCAAGCGCGCGTCGGAACTTCGCCGCGCCAATCCGATTCATTCCAACCGAATGCAATCAACCATGCGTCGTGGTCACCGGACTCGTCGAGTGAGCGCGCGTGCGCTGCAATTCGCGCTTCGAACGCAGCGCGGGTCGTACAGCCTGCGAGGTCACACTGGGCGAGCGTGGCCGCGCCGAGCGTGAGGTGCAGGTGCGCATCAAGAAAAGCTGGGCAGAGGAATCGGCCCTGAAGATCGACGATTGCGCCCGAAGGTACGCCGTCGAGCGCGAGGATCGTGTCCCCGCGCATTGTGATGGAATGCGCATGCGGTCGCATTGGGTCTGCGGTGAAGATTTGACCGCCGACAAAGGTCGTTGTTTCGTGCGTGCGTGCGTCCATCGGAAGGGCTTATGCTACGGATTCCATGGCCCACCGGATCACGACCGTTTTTCTTGCGCCCGCGCTTGCCGCGACCGCTCTTGTTGTCCCGCTCACGTCTTGTGACAAAGCGCCCGCGCCGCGGCCACCAACCCCGCCGACACCCATCGCCACACCTGCCCCGGCGGCATCGCCTGCACCCGCCGCGTCCGGCGCGATTCCCACAGCAAAGCCCGTGAGCTCGGTTGATCCGACAACATGGCATACGTCGACAAGCGCAGACGATGCGACCATGGTGGAAGTCGCGGGATTCCGCGCGCCGAAGCCAGCGTCGTGGGTTTGGACCAAGCCTTCGGTGCAATTCCGCACGCTTCAATACGCGGTTGCGGGCGATGGCGACTCAACTAAATCTGCGGAGCTTGTTGTGAGCGTGTTTCTCGCGGGCGACGGTGGTCCGCTCGAAGCAAACATTGACCGTTGGCGCGGGCAGTTTCGTAATGGCGATGCTGCACCAGAGGCCAAGCGCGCGTCGAAAGAGATTGGTCCACTCAAGGTCGAATTCATCGAACTCGAGGGTGATTACATCGCAATGGGCGCACCAGCACCGAAGAAGGGCTTTTTGCAACTCGCAGCGATTGTGCAGGCGGATGGGCGCAACGTCTTCTTCCGGCTCATCGGCCCGAAGGAAACGGTTGAGGCCAATCGCGCCGACTTCATGAAGATGATCGACGGGTTGTTGCCAGCAGATTGAGTGCCGAGCACGCGCAGTCTAAAAACGCGAAACGGAGCCAAAAAGGGCTCCGTTTCGCACTTTTATTCGAGTCTCAGCGCGCGATCAGCGTGCGGCGAACATGCGATTGACTTCGTTCCAGTTGACCACGTCCCACCACGCCTTCAAATAATCGGGGCGGCGATTCTGGTAGTGCAGGTAGTACGCGTGCTCCCAGACATCGCAGCCGAGGATCGGTGCACCACCGCAGTCGGCGATTCCCTTCATCAGCGGGTTGTCCTGGTTCGGCGTCGAACAAATCGCGAGCGTTCCATCAGCGTTTCGGCAGAGCCACGCCCAACCAGAGCCGAAGCGTCCGACTCCCGCTGCCGCGAACTTTTCCTTGAAGCCGTCGATCGAGCCAAACGCTGCGTTGATCGCTGCGGAAAGCTCCGCGCTCGGTGCACCCCCGGTTCCCTTCGGTGCCATCCACTTCCAGAACATCGAGTGATTCCAGTGGCCGCCGCCGTTGTTGCGTACTGCGGTCTTGATCGAATCGGGAAGGGTCGCAATGTTTCGGCAGAGGTCGTCCAACGACATCGCCTGCAGTTCTGCGTGACCCTCAAGTGCCTTGTTGAGATTTGTCACATAGGCGTTGTGATGCTTGGTGCGGTGGATGTTCATGGTGAGCGCGTCGATCGACGGCTCAAGTGCATTTTCGGCGTAGGGAAGTTCGGGAAGCGTGAAAGCCATAGTCTTGCTCTCCTTCGAGGGTGTAGTGTTGTTGGCTGCAGCGCCGCGCGGAAGCGCCGCTGCGGCGGCTCCAGCGGCGATGATGCCGATGAATGCGCGTCGTGTGGAATCAGTTTGTTGGTCTCGTTCTGTCATGGGTATACCCCGGGCCGCGAAGGATAGCGGCCGCGCGCTACCCTGTGCACGCGATGCAGGCAGCCTTTCGCGTGATCGATGCCAACCTAAACCGAGCGCGCGAGGCGATTCGTGCGATCGAGGATGTCGCGCGCTTTGCGTGGAACGATCGCTCGATCGCTTCGGAGGCAAAGGCAATTCGGCACGCGTTACAAAGCGCAGTGTCCATGCTTCCGGCGGCGCAACTCGCGGCCGCGCGCGATATCGACGGCGATGTGGGGACATCGATCACAGGGGAGCACGAGTACGAGCGCGCCGACCTGACTGCGGTTGCGGTCGCAGCGGGAAAGCGGTTGACGGAAGCACTGCGCGTTGTCGAGGAGGCCGCAAAAACCCTTGTTTTTGCCACTTTTTCCTCCGGCGGTGGCGACGTGAACGGTGTCAGTCTTGCACGTGCAGTGGAGGCCCTGCGCTACCGCGCCTATGCACTAGATGCGCGCGTCGCGCTGCGGGCGGCGCTTGGTGCACCTCGTCAGTGGAAACTCTGCGTGCTTGTGACTCGCGCGTTGTGTCGGCTTCCGTGGGAAGAAGTTGTCGCGCGCGCCATCGAAGGTGGAGCCGATGCAGTGCAGGTACGCGAAAAGGATCTCACGACGCGTGCGCTTGAGATGCATGTCCGTGCGGTGCGGGCAATTTGTGCGCCATGCGGCGTGGCCACAATCGTGAATGATCGGCTTGATGTCGCGCTCGCGACCGGAGCGGAAGGAGTCCATCTCGGAACTGAGGATCTCTCAGTACGTGAAGCGCGGCGCATCGCCGGAACAGCGCTCCGTATCGGTGCGAGTACGCATTCGATTGCGGAAGCACGCGCGGCAATCGATGGAGGCGCGGATCATTGTGGTGTCGGTGCGATGTACGAGTCCGGTCTCAAGCCAGGGCTTTCGCCGTCGGGTGAGGCGTATTTCCGTGCGTTTTTGTGCGAGTTCCCCGGCATACCCCATCTTGCAATCGGTGGAATTGCGCCTGGTCGCGTCGCAACGCTGGCGCACGCAGGTTGTCGGGGAGTTGCGGTTTCGAGCGCGATCTGCTGCGCGGAAGATCCTGCATCCGTTGCGCGGGCGATCTTGCAGGAACTCGCCACATGAGTGATGCCGCGGTCAGCGAGGTGCGCATGGTGCTCCTCGGCACGGGCACATCCGCCGGTGTTCCTGTGATTGGCTGCGACTGCAATGTTTGTCGGTCGGATGACCCGCGCGACCGCCGTACGAGGTCGGGGGCGGCGGTGCTTTTCAACGATGCCGATGGTCGTGAGCGCGCGATTCTCATCGACTGCCCACCTGATCACCGCGAGCAGAGCCTTCGCGTGGGGTTACGACGGTGTGACGGGATCTTCTTCACTCACGATCACGTGGACCACACCTTTGGACTTGACGATGTTCGGCGTTACAACGCGCTGATGAAATCGCCGATCGAGATTTTCTGCGATGCGCGCACGCGCGAATTCTTGGAGCGCGTCTATCGACACATTTTTCGCCGTCATGAAAATGTGAATGACTCGTTTGTCGCGGATCTCTTCGCGCGAACGATTGTCGCCGGACAGTCGGTCGATCGTTACGGGCTTCGATTCACCCCCTTCGAGGTCCTGCACGGTCGACTGCCGGTGCTTGCATACCGGGTCGAGGCTCTCGACGCGTCGGGAGCTATCGCGACGGTCCAACCCGGGCCACTTCCGCTCGCATACTGCACCGACCTCTCCGCGCTTCCGCCCGCAGCCTGGCCGCGCTTGCGCGGACTGCGGACGCTTGTGCTCGACATGTTGCGCTACCGAGCCCACCCAACGCACCTCACCGTCGACGAGGCGCGTGCGATCGCACACACCGCGAACGCAGAGCGAACGGTGTTTGTCCACATGACCCATGACATCCGCCACGCTGACCTCGCGTCAGAACTACCCGCGGGGATGGAACTTGGCTTCGACGGTCTGGTTCTCGGCTCGCCTGCGGCTTGCGCGGAGTGAGTCGCCCCATCATCGGTCGGCTCTGCTATCATCGCCGCCCCTATGGCCCAGATCCGTGAGCTCAAGAAGCGCATGGTGGCGGTGCGCACCATCCAGCGCATCACCAAGACCATGCAGATGATCGCGACCGCGAAGTTCACCGCGGCGCTTGCCCGTGCAAAGGCGACACGCCCCTACACCGATCGCATCCGCGGTCTGGTCGGCGAGGTTGCTGCGGCTGCGGGTGACGATTTTTCGCATCCCCTGATGAATGCTCCGGCCTCGCCAGCGAAGCGCGAACTCGTGCTCGTGGTGACATCCGATCGTGGCCTGTGCGGCGCCTACAACGGCAACGTGCTCCGCAAGGGCGCGCTGGCGATTCGCGAACTCAAGGCTGACGGCAAGGATGTCATTCTGGAGACTGCCGGAAAGAAGGCCGTTGCCTATTTCCGATTCGCGAAGGTCGATGTTGCTGAAAAGCACACCTTCGGCGACAAGCCTCAATTTGCTCAGGTCGAGGCGCTGGCGAAGCGCTTAATGGCCGAGTTTTCCGCCGGAAAGTATGACGCCGTGCATGTGGTCTACATGCGCTTCGTCTCAAACTCCAAGCAGGTGCCTGAGGTCATGCAGCTCCTGCCGCTTGCCGCACCGGCCGTAACGACCGCCGCTTCAGGCGCTGCGAACTACGAGTTCAGCCCATCCGGCCCCGCGCTCCTCGCTGATCTTCTCCCGAAGTCCGTCGTGGTGTCGCTCTTCCAGGCGTTTAATGATGCTGCGGTGTCCGAACATGTGATGCGTATGGTGTCGATGAAGGCCGCGACCGACAACGCAGCTGGGCTCGGCCGCACGATTCGCCGGAACTTCAATCGCGCGCGTCAGGCACGCATCACGACAGAACTCACGGAGATCGTGTCGGGTGCAGCGGCGCTCGAGTAAAGGGCTCTCGTTCGTGAGGCCAGAGTGCCTGCAGCTCATTCGCTTCGAACAGTAAATATCGAACGGCGCCCTCAGAGGCGCCGTTCGTCTTTTTGAGTCACGCACTTCGAGCGGTGAAGACGGTCACTGAGGCGTGGTGGTAGGCGCGACAGGCGCTGTACTTGGTGCGAGGGGCGTCGCAGCCGGTGCGATGGGCGTCGATGTTTCTACCGGATACCCCTCTGATTTCCATGCCTTCAGACCGCCGAGCATGCTGTAGACGTTCGAATAACCAAGTTCCATGAGCCGCTTCGAAGCAGCTTTCGACAGCACATCGTCGTAGTCCGTGTCGTAGACAATAAACATCGCGAAGCCCCGGCAAGTCGCCTCGTGGGTGCGCTCAATCTCTGGGAACGGGATGTTGGTCGCCTGCGGGAGATGTCCCTCAGCGAATTGCTTTGGGGTTCGGGGGTCAAGCCAGAGGACTTTCGGAAGCCCACCAGCGCCGAACGCGCCGCTCGGAGTGTTCGCGAGTTCGACGAGTTCGTTCGGGCGCTTGTAGACGAGGTCTCTGTCACTCGTCGAGCGCGTGCAGCCGACGTTTGCGACGATGCTTGTCAGCGCCAACAACGCCGAAGCGAGAACAAAGCGGGGACTGATTCGGTCAGAACGATTGTGCATGGCAGATCTCGAAGGTTGGAATACGCGCGGCCCTCGCGCGTCAAAGTTGTTCTCGCAGGATGCGGTCGGAGTGTCGCGTATTCCGTCGCCGCGTGTGCACGTCCGACGACCCTCTGGCCGATCTTTCGAATCAACATGCGAATTCCACGCCTACTCACCCCGTCCGCTCTCATGCCCGCGTGCATGTTCATGTCGGCGATCGTCGTCATGATGTCAGCACAATGCTTTGAGTCGCCCTGCGTTGCCCAGTCGCCGCCCGGAGTTCCGGCTCGCGGCAAGGCGGATCCGCAGTCCGGCGAGGATGCGGTCAGCGTGCGCGCTTTCGTCGTTGGTGAGGCGAAGGCTGGTGGGAGCGTTCGCGTTGCCGTGACGTTCGATGTCCATCCTGGTTGGCACATTTACTGGGAAAATGCTGGCGAATCCGGCGCACCGACCGACATTGCCCTCGAGCTGCCTGCGGGTTGCACGGCACCCATGCGGGATGAGGGGAAGGTTCGCATCGACTTTCCAGTGCCAAGCGTCTTCACCCATGGTGAGACAACGTTCGGCTACGAGAAGCGCGTCACACTCTCGATTCCCGTCACCCTACCTTCGGTGATTCCGGAGGGAGCGCTCCCCGTGAAGGTGAGCACGCGTTGGCTAGTCTGCAAAGAACGCTGTCTGCTTGGGCAGAATGTTGCGACCGTTGATCTCTCGAAGCCGGTCGCTGCCGACTCGCCACTCGCCACAGAGCTGGCCACCGCGCTTGAGCACCTTCCGAAAGTGGTTCCTGCCTCGTGGAAGGTGGAGCTCACCGAAATCACCAACGACGGCGCGGTCCTCGTCATCGAAACTGGTGGTGCTGGCCCGCTCCGATTCCTTCCATTCGAGACGCCGGGAGTCCTGCTTGAATCGGGCTACGCGGCTGAGTCGAAGACCGGTGTCCTTCGAATCCCCCTTGACGTTTCGGGGGAGAGTTCGCTCGGTCGGGCGCTGGAGGCTGGTGGGCTCGTCATTGTTGGCAATGGAAGCGAGGCCTATTCGTTCCGCCTGCCCGTTCCCGCCATGAAGTAGCCCGGCGACAAGTGTTTCTTTCCGGGCAATGCGCCCAAATTGACGTGTGATGGCAACCCAATTTCTTTCAGGAGACATAGTTATGAAGGCATTTTTGAACATCGTCCTCGCAGGCTCACTCGCTGCGACGTCCGCTTCGATCCTCGTCGCCGACGACACCGCCACGCAGAGCACGCCAACCACCCCGGCACAGGCGGAACCTGCCGGAACCGCTCCCGTTGCGCCGAAAGCACCGAAGCCTGAGCGCGGCGAGCGCATGGGACGCGGCAAGAAGTCTGAGGCAGTGGCGGGGGGCGCGAAGGTCGGCGAGGCTGCGCCAAACTTCACGCTCAAGACCACCGATGGGAAGGACTGGAGTCTCAGCGACGCCAAGGGCAAGGTCGTCGTTCTTGAGTGGGTCAATCCGAACTGCCCAGTCTGCGTACGCGTTTCGAGCGACGGAACCGTTGCGAATACGGTCAAGGGTTGCAAGGATCAGTATCCGGACATGGTCTACGTCGCGATCAATTCGAGCGCGGCACAGCCGGACAGCCTTGAGGCAACCGGCAGCTACCTTGCGAAGCACAAGCTTGAACTACCAGCGCTGCTCGACGCCGACGGCAAGGTCGGCCTCATGTACGGCGCGAAGACCACGCCGCACTGCTACGTGATCGACGCCGCTGGCGTGCTTGTCTATCAGGGTGCGATTGACGACAACCAGTCAGGCAGCGGCAAGACGAATTACGTCGTCAATGCCGTGGCTCAGCTCAAGGCCGGCGAGAAGGTTTCGCCAAGCGAGACCAAGCCGTACGGCTGCGGCGTGAAGTACAAGAAGTGAATCGCGGTCGTTCGGCGACCGATCCTTCCGAAAAGCAGCGCCGCCCGCGAGTTCTCGCGGGCGGCGTTCGTTTTGAGCGCTTGTTCTTCAGCGAAGGCTGACCGGCATCACCACATAGGTGAAATCAGTTCCAACCTTGATGGCGCCAGGAAGATTCGGTCCCTTCATCTCAATCACGACTTGCTCGCTGTCAATGATCTTGAGGACATCAATAATGAATGTTGGGTTGAAGGCGATGTCGATTGGCTCCCCTTGGTAGGCGATCCCGTCGATGCGAACCTCAGACTCGCCCATCTCTGGCGCGCGGCTGGTCAGCGTGAGTTGCTTGCCGGAGAACGACATGCGCACGCCCTTTGACTCCTCGTTGGTGAGAAGGCTCGCCCGTCGAATGGCACCACCGAGTTCCGATGCGTCACAAACGGCGCGGCGGTCGTGGTCCTTCGGAATCGCATCATTGAAGGGGGGAAACGTCCGCTCATCCACGTTGGTGACGAGCGTGGCACCTGACGTTTGGTCACCGACGACAAAGACCACCTGGTTGCCCTCGCGCGCGACCTTGACCCCGGCATCAGGATCGGTCAAGAGTCGGAGCAGCGCGTTGAGCGCCTTGGTCGGAATGATGAATGCCGCGTCACCCTCGCCGCCCTTGCAGTTGCCACGCGCAATCGCGAGTCGCCGCGCGTCGGTCGCGACCAGTTGAAGTTGCGTGCGCTTGCGTTCGACCAGCACGCCATTGAAGGCGTAGCGCGTGTCTTCGCGCGCCGTGGCGAAGACAGTTCGATTGATGAGTCTGCGCAACGTTCCGGCGTCAACTTCAAAGTCGGTGCGGTCGCCAACCTTGCGAACACCGGGGAATTCGCGAGGCTCGTAGCCGAAGACTTTGAATGTCGAACTCTCAGTCGCAATCGTGGCGAGCGTGCGCTCGACGGAAATGCTCACCGTCGAGTCGTCGCAGGCGCGAACGATTTGGTTGAGCTTGTCGGCAGGAATGAGCGCTTCGCCCTCTTCCTTGATGTCAACATTCGGAACAGTGATAACAAGACCAAGTTCGCCATCCGTTGCGCTGATTTGAAGCGATCCGCCGACCGAGGTCTTCGTCGCAACGAGTTTGAGGCAAAGTAAGACCGGCCGAGGTGTTCGCGATGCGACGACACCGCTTGCCATGGTGAGCGCGTCCGACAACGAAAGGCGATCGCAGATGAGTTTCATAGTGCCTCGCTTGGTTCCGAATGCAGTCGCGGCAAATGCCGAGTGAATCCGGGGAGCGAAGTGTACCGCCCATCGGCGGAACTAGCGAAAGCGCGGGCGGAGCGTGGAATTCTTGGAGATTGGCCCGGAGGTGCGTCCTGATCGCACCAATGCCCGAATACGCTCCGGCCATGCTCTACCGGTTTTTCCGCGGCCTAAATGAAATTTACGGCGTGACCGTACTCTTCTGCTTCATCGCAGCATTCTTCATCGCGTTCGCGTTCACCGTGATCTATCCGCTCGTCCCGATCATTTTGATCATTTCCTCGATCTTTCTTGTCGTTGCTGCGCGGACGGTCTTCTTGGTGCTTCGCCGGGTTGAGCGTTCGCTCGCAACACGTGCGCTCGGTCGCGGTGCTTGCCCGGCCTGCTCCACTGCGTGCGACGCGATTCGAGTGGGGGATCGCAGGGTGCTTGAGTGTCCAGGCTGCCGCCGGGCCTTCGCAGAATCTGGGGATCCCTATGTGCCTCAGGAAACACCGGAGGACGCGGCGACCACAGCTCGATTCGAGCAAGTGGCTGGAGCGCAATCGTGATGGGTGATCCCCGCGACTCGGTGGTCATCGCCCGCTTTCCCGATGAACTCTCGGCGCTTCTCCTCGTCGGAGACTTGCAGGCTGAAGGCATTCCGGCAACCGTGCTTGGCGGGCTCACCGCGCAATTGCGTGCTGAAGCTCCCGGATTGGTGTCGGTTCTTGTGCGTCGGGGTGATCTTGTCCGAGCAGAGCGGCTGATTGCCGAGCGCGCGCCTCCGGAGGGTTGGGAGGATGAGGCTGAGCAGTGCGAGCGCGAGCCCGGATGACTGAAGAGCGTGAACGCTGGTACTCACGACTCCCCGTTCGGGCTCGATGATCGGTAGGATCCACGACTCGCATGCGAACGGTCCTCTTCATCTGCACCGGAAACACCTGTCGATCGCCGATGGCGGAGGGGATCGCACAAAAGTTGTTTGACGAAGGCAGGTTCTCCGGAGATCTCGGCGACTTGTTCTTCGCATCTGCCGGCGTCGCGGCATTTGACGGCGCACCGACCAGCGACGAAACGGTCGCTGTCCTCGAGCGCATGCGTGCGCCGGTACCCGAGCACGCAAAGCGGCTCACTCCCGACATGATTCGCAAGGCGGATCTCGTCCTCGGAATGACCGCGTCTCACGTGGCACGAGCGCAGGCGTTGGTGGGCAATGACCCGAAGGTCTGCGCGAGAATCCTACTGATTGACCCCGAGGGTGACGTTGCGGATCCGATCGGACTTGGGCAGCGGGCGTACGACGAACTGGCCGAGCACTTCGGCCAGTTGATTCCGAAGCGATTGACGGGGATGCTGACCACATGAAGATTGCTCTTGGATGCGACCACCGCGGAGCTGTCGCCACACAGGCGCTGATCACGCACCTCAAGTCGGATGGCCATCTGGTCGAGCCGATTAGTGAGATGTCCGGCGCGATGACCGACTATCCCGACAGCGCATATGCCGCGTGCACCCGCGTTGCCAAGGGCGAGGTTGAACGCGCGATACTCATCTGCGGTACCGGTATCGGCATGTGTATCGCTGCGAACAAAATTCGTGGTATTCGCGCTGCGCTCGCGCAGGATGAGTTGTCCGCGCAGCTCTCGCGCACCCACAACGACGCGAATGTGCTCTGCCTCTCCGCGGACCTCCTCGGACACACGCTCGTGAAGCGTATCGTTGATACTTGGGTGCATACGCCCTTTGATGGCGGGCGACACCTGCGTCGTATCCACAAGATTGAGGCGATTGAGCGCGGCGAAGATCCCTCGGCACTTCGGGCCTAACCCGCGCTCTCGTACGGGCAATCCGCGCTGACTGCATCTTCCCCACAACGTGGAGGAATGCGCGCGATGGAGGAATGCTCGCGGCTCTTTTGCTCCGTGACGTTGACCTCAATCAGACGTTCGACGCTGTGTGGATTTTCATGGAATTCTCAACGCATCAAACACCGCGTTGTGGTTGTGGAGGCGCGTCGGATCACGTTCTCCGAAGCAGCGAGCGTTTTGCCTTCGGACGTTTGATGTTCACAGGGATCGGCTGATGACACACTCAGAATTGTTTGAGCTGCTGTCCCCAAATCTTGATCGCGCAGATCTGAGCGGTGGTTGATCAGCGAACACCACTCGATATGCGCTTCTCGATGGAGCAGACATCATGTTCGGATTCTGCCCGGGAAACCACGACTTCACGTCGTCTGGTGGATCGGGACAGCCGTACATCCCGCAGACTCATCTCGACTACCTTCGGACGTCGCGCATCACCTTCGGGAATGCGCTCGGACCACAGTTTGAGCGGCAGTAAGAATCAGTTTTTGAGCCTGTAAACCGACTGCGATACTTCGGCGTGGATACTCACACGGGTGCAGGGAGTGATCACGCGTGCCGCAGCCGCGCGAGTCGCCTCCCCGCATGGGGCTGGGCGTTTCTGCGCGGCTCGTTGTACGATCCAAAGATCATGTTTGACCGCGTTTCGATTCAGCGTGCGCCGAAGGCGCCTGTCGTCCTCGCCGTGTTCTCCGACGCGAAGTTGCTCGCGAAAGACGAACGAAATAGCGCGCGCGATGCCGCGCTTACTGCTGCGAGTTTCCGCGCGGATCTCGGTGAGACCACGGCGGCATCCGACGGCACGATTCTCGTCGGTCTCGGTAAAAAGGCGGATTTGCAGGCGAAAGAAGCCCGAATTGCGGGTGCGCGCCTTGTGCGCGGGCTTGAGCGGATGAAGGCGTCGAAGGTCCGTCTTGCCTTCGAAGGCATGCTGCCGGCGAAGGACGCTCGCGATCTCGGACAGTCGATGGGCGAGGGCGTTGGTCTCGCAAACTGGCGCGTCGACGCGTTCGATGGCGTCGCAACCCAGCGGCAACCCAGAGCGGGTGTGCTGGCGATCGACGCTGGAGCCGGAGCGTTTTCAGAGGGCTTTGCACGCGGTCTTGAGATCGCGGCGAGTGTCAATGAAGCCCGTCGTATTGCCGCGACCCCGCCCAATATCTGCACGCCCAACTGGTTCGCCGGACAGGCAAAGAAACTCGCACGAGATACCGGCATGACGTGCAAGGTGATCAGTTTCGCTGATGCGAAGAGACTCGGGATGGGTGGCATGGTCGCAGTCGGGCAGGGCAGCGACGAGAAGAGTCTCATCGCGATCGTCGAGTACAAGCCGAAGAAACTGAGCGCGAAGGCGCGCGGTAAGACACTCGCGCTCGTCGGTAAGACGCTGACCTACGACACTGGCGGCTACTCGCTCAAGGTGAACAATGGCATGAAGGGGATGAAGTACGACAAGTGTGGCGGTGCTGCAGTGTTTGGCGCGATGCATGCCATTGCGCACGCGAAGTTGCCAATTCATGTCGTCGCGTTGTTTCCGGCGGCAGAGAACATGGTGAGTTCGAATGCGTATCGGCCCGACGACATCATCACGATGTACAACGGTACGACGGTTGAAGTGACGAATACTGATGCCGAAGGCCGCCTCGTGCTCGCGGACGCGATCAGTTACGGCTGCGAAAAGTACAAGCCAACCACGATGATCGAACTCTCGACGCTGACTGGTGGTGTGGTCACCGCGCTCGGATCTTGGAGCGCTGGGTACTTCTGTGATAGCGCGCCTCTTCGCGAGGCGATTGAGTCGAGCGCAGAGCGAACCTGCGAAAAAGTGTGGCGCTTGCCGCTCTGGAAGGAGCACAAGGATCACATGAAGAGCCAGCACGCAGACATCATCAACTCGAACCCGTCGCGGCTCGCGCATCCGATCCAGGGCGCGGCGTTCCTCGACTTCTTCGTCGACAAGAGCGTTCCGTTCGCACACATCGATATCGCTGGTGTTGCCAACAGCGACGCCGCGAGTGATCTCTGCGTGTCGGGCCCGACGGGCTACGGCGTGCGGCTTCTCGTGGATCTTGTTGAGGGGATGTGCTGAGAGGGAACCGCTGCGACGGTGGTCCGCCGGGCTCCGGCTTCAGAGGATGAAGAGCAGGAGCGCAGTGATCAGGCTCGGCAAAAACACCACGATCGAGACCAGTATGCCGAGCGGGCTGAATCTCGTGATGCGTTCGCTCGGCCCCCAGCAGGAGCGAATGTGCAGAAACGAGCCGACCGCGATGTATGCGATCGCGAGCCACAGTCCCTCGGGTCTGCGGAACTTCACACCGCAAGGTTGCTCGAGAAGAGCACGGTGACTCCGCGCTCGATGCAGATCGGGCTGTAGCCGATCGAAAGCGCCGCGGTCACCACGCCGATGATCCACTGCTTCAATGGGCCGCTGGACGGCGGATCAAGCAGGCGAACGCCGTCCGTAGGATTCGTAGACGAGTTCATCGCGTTGGGCGCTGAACGAAATCCACGGCTGCAACCAGGAGCCGCCCGCGTTTCCCGCCTCAGCGATGGCGCGAAGTCCTGAGCACGCGCTTCGGCCTCACGAGTCACCCCGTCGTGATGAGCCGCTCCACCTCCGCGCGGGTGAGCAGCGGAGACGTATGGATTGCAGTGTCCAGCATGGCGCGCAGGATCTCAGCGATCGCTGCGAGCAGCGCGCCGAGCGCCCAGAAGAGCACGATGATTGCGAAGGCCATCCCGGTGCCGATGATGAGCGATCCACCGCTTGGGTTCGTCATGAGGGCACCGATGAGACAGCCGAGCCCGAGCAAGAAGCCGATTGCCTTTGTGAGGCTGCTCGCGACGCCGACGAAGCGCACGACATCCCGTGCACTCTTGTACCGCGCTGCATAGAGCTGCGTCCGCTCCCGCGCGACAGAGTCCGGCACCTTCGGCGGCGTCGCGGGAACGCCGGAGGCGGTGCCTGCAGCGGCGGTTGCTCCGCGTGCTGCGCCGCAGCTCCAACAGGCGTCGAAGTGGTCCTCGGACTCCTCCTGGCACTTGGCGCATCTCCACATTGGTGCTACCTCGCTTGTCGAAAACGTGGCGGATGAAGGACATACCGCGGTCGCGGGGAGTGCCGAACTCTCCGCAGGGGCTTGCGGCTGGAACGGTTTCCCGGCGCCGGAATCGTCAACGTAGCACGTTTGGCTTAGCCTCGCCGCATCTTTCGCACCCACATCGCGACGACGGTGAGATCTGCCGGTGAAATTCCGGCGAGGCGGCTTGCCTGTCCGAGCGTGCGCGGGCGGAAGCGCGCGAGCGTTTCAACGGCTTCGTTGCGAAGACCGCGAATCTCGCGAGGATCAAGTGCTTCGGGAATCGACACCGAGTCGTACTCGCTTTGTCGGCGCACCTCCGCTTGTTGGCGAGCGACGTAGCCCTCATAGCGCACATCGGTGATCACGCGGTCAAGAAGCGCCGCGGAGACCGTTCCGATCGCGGTCTCTAATCGAGATGCGAGCCAGTTCGAGTCTGTATCCGGCCGCTTCGCGATGTCGAGAAGGCGCGCGCCGCCTTCACGCATTTCGCTGAGCGCGCGAATGATCGCTGCCTTCGATTGCATGCGTGCTTCAAAGGCATGGAGTTGCGCTGGCGAGACGATTCCCCACGACGCTCCAAGCGCGGTGAGGCGCTCGTCTGCGTTATCCGCGCGCAAAAGCAGCCGATGTTCTGCGCGCGAAGTGAACATGCGGTACGGCTCGCGAGGGGTTCGCGTCACGAGATCATCGAACATCACGCCGGTGTAGGCCTCGTGGCGTGCAAGTCGCACAGGTTCGAGTCCGCGCGCTCGTCGAGCCGCGTTCACGCCCGCGACGAGGCCCTGCGCGCCAGCTTCTTCGTACCCGCTTGTGCCATTGACCTGCCCGGCAAGGAAGAGTCGAGGAACACGCTTCGTCTCCGCAGTGGCGTCGATCTGGTGCGGCCAGACCATGTCGTACTCGACCGCGTAGCCGAACTTTTGAATCTCCGCGTGCTCGAGACCGCGGAGGCCACGAACGATCGGCAGTTGAACATCGGCAGGGAGCGAGGTCGAGACGCCGTTCAGGTAGACCTCGTCCGTAAACAGTGATTCGGGTTCTAAAAAGACATGATGCGCGTCGCGATCGGCGAAGCGCACAATCTTGTCTTCGATCGACGGGCAGTAGCGGGGACCACACTCTGCGTCGATTTGCCCCGAGTACATCGGTGCGCGCGAAAGGTTGTCGCGTATGAGCGCGTGGATTTCAGGCGTCGTCGCGGTTTCGCGACAATCAATCTGTGCAAGATGGGGAAAACGCGCTGCAGGAAGTGCGTTTGGAGAAGAATCGCTGAACGGCGTTGGCACAGCGTCGCCGAGCGCGGGCTTGAGCGCATGCCAGTCGATGGACCCTCGAGCCACGCGCGGAGGAGTTCCGGTCTTGAGCCGACCGAGCTCAAATCCGAGTGCTCGCAGCGCGGTACTGATCCCCTTCGCGCTTCCTTCACCAATTCGGCCGCCCTCAAGTTTGGCGTCGCCGGTGTGCATGAGGGCGCGCATGAAGGTGCCGGTGGTGAGGACGACTGCACGGGCAAAGAGCGTGCGCGGTGCACAGTGCGGGGATTCGAGCGCGCGGGTGAATACGGACTGCGCAAGGGTGTCGCCGACACAGTTGCGTTCAATCGCAGCGTTTTCGGCGCTGACATGCTGCGCGCCTGGCGGCAAGCGCACGCCGCAAGCGGCGCCTTCGGCGTCACGGAGAATCTCGTCCACGGTTCCAGCAATCACGTCGATGGCGGATGTGCCTGCGAGGAGCCGCTGGATTTCGGCGCGATAAGCGTATTTGTCGCATTGCGCACGAGGTCCGCGCACCGCGGGTCCCTTGCTTGAGTTGAGGACCTTGAATTGGATCCCCGACGCGTCTGCAGCGAGGCCCATCAAGCCACCGAGCGCATCGATTTCGCGGACGATCTGGCCCTTCGCAAGGCCACCGATAGCGGGATTACAGCTCATCTGGCCAAGGCGCGCAGGCTCCATGGTGACGAGCGCGACGCGCCCCCCCGCGCCGAGCGCTGCTGCTGCGGCGCGCGCAGCCTCGGTGCCCGCATGGCCACCCCCGACGACGACAACGTCGTATCGGTCGGAATCTGCGGGGATGGAGAGGGAGGGTGAGGACATCGGAAATCGGAGCGCAATGGTAGTCGACCCTCGGCTACACTCTCGACCCTCGCCGCTATAGCTCAATTGGCAGAGCACCTGATTTGTAATCTGGAGGTTGCCGGTTCGATTCCGGTTGGCGGCTTTGGCGAGGATGTGGTGGGCGATGCGCGTGCGGTCACGGCAACGCCGCCGTCTCAATCATATGGTTTCAGCGCAGTGATTCACGCGACCCAACCTTCACCAGGTTCGTCGCGTTGTTTTTTCGACTCGCGTTACACTCACTGTTTCGTGGAAACACGACGGAGGTCTGAGCATGATCGTTTCGCGATTGTTGGGTTTGATGACTTGTTCTGCGCTGTTCCTGATGCTTTCACTCACAGGCGCTGGGCATGGCGCAGAGCCTGACACATCGTCGGAGTCCGCGCCGCTGATTGATACAAAGACTGCCAATGAAGGCGCGGGGCAGACGCCCATCGATGCTGCCGGTGCCGTCGACGGTGTGTCGGCGAGCTCGAAACAACCAGCGAATGCCGATAGTGCGGTCGCAAGCGAATCCGACGCCGCAAGCGACGCGGCGCTCCAAATCGTGCGTTCGATCGAGAATACAACCTTTGGCGCGTGGCTGCGCGAGCATCCGCTGGCCTGGAATGCACTGGCGATCGCCGCACTTTTGACCCTTGGATTTGCTTTCAATCTGGTCCTCCGTCGGGTGCTCGGGACGGTGATCGACCGCGCGCTTGAGCGAGCAAAAAAGCGTCGGCTCGCCGATGTGATCGCGTCGTCGAAGATCGTGGTCCCCATCGCCGCGATCGCGCCGCTGCTCTTGGTGTCGCGAGTGGTCGGCGTACTCGGCACGGCTGGCGTACTGAATCCGCTCCTTGCGCTCAATGTGGCGAACATCATCGTTGCATTCGCCATCCTGCGTGGCATGACTGTGGTGTCTCGCGTACTGCAGATTGTCGATGAGTTGTATTCGTCGAAGCCGGAGGTAAATCGGCCCGGCGCATTGCGCGGCTACCGACAAGTGGCGATGGTTGTGATCGGTTTTGTCGGCGGAATCTCTGCAGCGGCCATCGCTGTTGACAAGAGTCCGTTGGTGTTTCTCGCCGCGCTTGCGGCAGTCGCAGCGGTCCTTGGAGTGGTGTTCAAGGACATCCTTTTCTCGCTCGTTGCGAATCTGATGGTGACCGCCAACGACGCGATTCGTGTCGGTGATTGGGTTGAGCTCAAGCAGTTTTCGATCGATGGTCGCATCGCGGAAATCAAGACAACCGCGGTCCGGGTGCAAAACGCAGACGGCACTGTGCACACGGTGCCGATGGCAAAGTTCGTGCAGGAGCCGTATCTGAATTTTCGTTCAAAGTATGGATCGCCGGGGCGGCGAGTGCGTCGGAGTTTCCGCGTGGACATGCGCACTGTCCGCGCGCTGACGAGCGATGAAATCGCTGCGCTCGCGTCGAATGCTGTACTTGCCGAAGCGCTCAATCGCGCGCGTGCGAGCGCAAGCTCGGCACAGGTGACAAATCTGTGCGTGTATCGAGCGTTCGCAGAACGCATGCTTGTTTCAAATCCCTCAATCGATACCTCGCTTCCGGTCGTGGTCGCGCAGCAGGAATCGACGCCCACGGGCCAACCCGTCGATATTCTGTGTTTCATCAAGCCTGATGCTTCCCCCGATCTTGCGAGCGTCGAGGGTGCGCTCATTGATCGGCTCGCCCTCGCGATGCCGTGCTTTGCGTTGCGAGGATTTCAACAGGGGAGCGACCTCGGGGTGCTCACGTCGCCGATGCCTTGGCTCGCCACCGCAGATCTGAGTGCCGCAGGGCTTTCGGTCGCGTGACCATCGACGTCGCTGTTAGTTGACGACCGCTACGGAGTTCGAGGAGATCGCCCGCGAACGATCGTTGACGAGGAGCGGCTCGGTCATCCAGATTTCGTCGGAGTTGTCGTCGCCCTTTCCCCAGATCGCGATTGTGAACACAATCGGCCGCCCTGCGGATGACCCGACGGGAACGCGGCAGACATGAGCGGAGGTGTCCCAGGTCGTGACACCCTGTGCGTCTTGACGCGGCCCAAGGTCGAGGGAGTACGCGAGTTTTCCGTTGACGTAGGCACGGCAGATCGAGCCATTACCGTACTGGCGCTGGCGGTTGTGCACCGTGAATTCAACCGAACTGTCTTCGGTCGGCGCGACGATGAGATGGTCGAAAGCGATCTCCGAGTCGCCGCCGCCTGCTGCGAAACGAAATGTGGTGTTGGTGGTGCTGTTGGCAAGCCGAAGGCTCGCGGTGTGGGGCGGAGTAAAGATGCCGCCGCGCTCAATCCCTGCAGAGTCAGTGATGAACTTACCCAAGACAGGCTTCTCAGAAAGTGGAACCTTCAGCATCGCACGACTCGGTGTTGCCAATTGCGGAGCGGCTCGACGGAGCAGCAGCAGCTCACTGGGCTCGGTCATCGTGAGGTCCATGCGTGCGTTGGTTGCGAGCGGCGTGTTGCGGCGAGTGACGCGGCCACTTGCATCACGAACAATCACGTCGACGAAATCGGTGCCAGCGATGAAGCCAAGTTTGGTATCGCGCGGCGACGCGCCGTTTGGGGAAAATGTCACGAGCACAAAGTCCGGCGACTCGACATATCGAGTGATTTTGGCAGCGCTTGGGCACTTATCGATTTGAATGAGTGGAGCGGTTCTCGATGCTGGGGCAAGGGCATAGATCGCGTCGGGGTTCAGGGCGATCGAGGTGTTCCGCGACCAAGCGGGCCAGCCGGCGATGCGCAGTATGGAGTCGATTTTTGGCTTGCCGTTCACCCGTTGATAGAGCGGCTGTCCACTGGAGTTCACGAGTTCTTGAACCTGATCGCGCACTCGATAGTGATAGATCTTGCCCGCGCGGTCGCGATACTGGGCAACAACGGTGGGGTCCTTCGGCCACGAACTGAAGTTTGGCACGAGGCCAAGTTCAGCGAAGAGTTGCGCACGATCAACCATGTGGCGGGCCATACCGGCTCGGGCATCGAAACTCACGTCCGACGCCTCAAGTTGTGCGACGCCACCAAGGGCATCGGAGCAGGACGCGACGATCCACTTCTGCCGCTCGGACTCAGCAGCGATCATCGGAACCCACGCGCGCGCGCCGGTTCCTGAGACCGGTGAGCCGAAGATGAATGACGAGATCGGGCGGTGGCGCGTCTGCCAACGAAGTCGGAGTTCCTCAGTGCCCCAGACCTGCGAGTAGCGCAGCACCCAGCTGGCGGCGAACGCCATATTGTCGGGCGCGAACTCGCTGGACATCGGAACGGGATTCCGCTCAAGGAGTTCGCGGAACTGGGCAGTTCCTCCCTGTGCCCCGCGCAGCCCGTCAATGACGCCGTTACCGAAATCACCTGCGGTTCCGCCGGTGTCTTCGTAATTCGCATCTGCTGCGGTCACGGAGCGCCAACGGATCATCGCGTCCGTGTGGTATCGGCGCCAAGTTGGTGCCAGGGGGTCGAGGTAGAGGATCTCATTGGGTGCGTTCGAGGCGAAGGAAACACGGGGGTTGCCGTAGTCGCTGAGAGACTTGACCTGGCGAGTGAGGCCAAGGGAGGCGATTCCGTCGCGCAAGAATGCGGGAGAGTTGTAGTTCACGCAATAGGTGTTGACATAGCCCATGACCTTGAGTCCGAGGGCATGCGCCGTTTGGACGCGGGTGATGAAATTCGGCGCCGGAGTCCAATCGGGAAGCATGGTGTCAAACGCCGCCTGCCGCGGGTTCCACTCGTGAAGCAGCACACGCGACGGATCGATGATTTTGGCGAGGCGGTTGAGCGCCCTTGGGTCATTACTCACGCGGTCCACGATCACCGAGATGTCGCGCGGCCAACCGAGCGCCTCGCGGGAGGCGATCTCGGGTGCGAACGTTCGGGCATACCAATCTCGATAGGGAGTCATGGCTGTAGGCCAGGTCCCGCGGAATGCGTTGATGCGCCATTTTGCGGCGCGCACAGCGCGTTTACCTTCGAATGGCATGTCGTTGAGTAACTCGATACCGAGTCCTGTGGAGGTGGAGTCGCTGCCAAAAAAGGTCACATAGGGTCGGAAGGTCGGGTCTTCGACCCAGAGTGCGACCGTGCCCGAACTTCCTTCGGCGACAAGAATCGGCGCTTCGACATATGGCGCCGCGTTGAGCGTGAGAAGCTTGTTCGCGATGTCGGCAGGCGGGTAACTCAAGCCTCCGAATGATGGAACATACAGTTGGTGTCGCGGCTGAAGATTGACGATCGGGACGACGACTCCGACAACATCATCGTTGACGGTTGTCGCATCCGCGGCGAGCTCAATGTGCCCAGTTTTGTCGTCGATGAGCGCTTCGATCGTGAGTTCATCGTCGGCGAAAGTACGCACACCATCGGTCAGCCCTCGCCAGACGCAGCGAATGCCGCGTGGTGTCGTGGTGGTCGTCATCACGCTTGCAGCGTGTGGTCCGCGCGCGACATTCGCGATGCTCTCCGCGAGTCTGCCGGTGTAGAGATCATGCTTGCCCCATTCGCTATGGAGTAATCGAACGGATCTGTATGGGTCTGCACCCGCGGTCGGGCAGAGGACGCCGCGCGGCATCCATGGTGCGAGGGGTGCGTTCGCTGCGGGCGCCGTCGAGTGAATCTCGCCGGTCAACTTGTTCACGACGCGCGTCACGGCACCAAGCGCAACCGTGATCTCGACGGAGGACGAGGTCGCGACGAATCCATCAACCGTCGCGCGCACCGTGCCCGCGAGGGCCGTCGTCGATGCAGTCACGGAGGCGACAAGTGCGGCAACGATGCACGCGAACTGAGACACATGGACCGCGCGGTTTTTCGAGCGGTTTTGCGACGAGTGAGTTTGCGTTTTGATCATGGTGATTCGCGTTGCCGAAGTGCCAAGCCGGAGGAGTTGATGACGCGGGATGCAATGCAGTCGAGCGATCCGACGGAGGCGACGCCTTGAAGACATCGGCACGCGGCGGTGGCCGATTGAAGGTTCGACGCGGCATGCGACGAGTTGGCGCGTTGTCAGCGAGGGTCGTAAGAACTGCATGATCTCGATGCTTGGCGCGGCTGAACGAACCGTAATGATTGGCGATTATTGGTCGACGGTTGACGAAACCGATGGTACGGCCTGCGCGATCTGGCGAAGAAGACAGTCGCGACAATGCACCGTACAACTCAAGGATGGTTTGCAGCGACATCGTCTGGCGAGTAGACTTCCCAACCCGTCCAACGACGGAACCCGCTGGGCGGATACTCAAGCGGCCAACGAGGGCAGACTGTAAATCTGCTGGTTTCACCTACGGGGGTTCGAATCCCTCTCCGCCCACTCCTGTAGCGGCTGCCGCTGCGGCGGCAACCTTTGGTGCTCGAGCGCGTGGTTGTGATTGCTCCCATCGAGCGGCACAACCACGCTGCGTTTGGGGTTACGCGAGGGCGAAACGAAGCGGTGCGAACCAGTTTTTGGCCTCGGGCGGTCGGGTGCTGTGACGTCCAAAGACTCAACTTTGGGCGCCGCTTTGGGGGCGAAGTGCGTCGCTTTTGAGGCGCATTCAGCCCGCCCGGATCGCGTTGCGGAGCGCCTCGATCGCGGGCGCGCGCTCGGGTGCAACGCCTGCGGCCGCGCCCTGGAGGACGCCGTCCGCCTTCGTCGCGGCTGCGGCGAGAAGCGGGCTGCCCTCGGCGACGCCCGCCGCGCGCGCGCGCTCCAGCGTCTCGAGGTACTCGAGCACGGCTCCGTACGCGGCTTGCCAGTCGACCGTCACGACATCGGCCACGTCGCACCGCAGCAACTGCGCCCACGGCGTTGGGTCGAGGATCGTGCAGAAGCCATGCTCCAGCCGCACGAGCCCCGCATCCGCCCACGATGCCGCGGTGTCCGCGACGCAGCGGTACGTGTAGCCGGTCGAGTCGGCGACGTCGCGGCAGCGCACGCCGCGCGGGCTTCCGAGGAGCGCCACGATGAGGTACGCGGCACAGTCGTTCCCGAGCACGTCGCGCGACCGCAGGTGCAGCGATGCGGGGGTCGATGCCGCGAGGCCGACGTGCTTTCGCGTCGCGATTCGGCGAAGGCCGTTGACGCTCCGCCAGGCAGCCACGCGTGTCGCCTCTCTGGGCTTCTGTTCATTGCGCCGCGCGAGCGTGTTGAGGCGCTGCGTGTTGACGCGTGCGCGGTTCGTGGTGAACCAGCTTCGCACGGCCTCCTCGAGCCGCGGTTCGCCTCCGAAGAAGTGCAGCGAGCACCACAGCAGCGCCTCGGGGTCGATCACCTCGAGTGGGAATCGTTGCGGATGCTCGAACGCCGGTGCCTGGAACGGCACGCCCAGCTCGCGCCACTGCGCGTGCAGCACGTCGAGCAGCGCCGCGCGGACGCGCTCCTCACGCGATGTAGTAGGCGAGGTCTTCATGGCCAAGCTCCTGCAGGAATTCGCGCAGCTCTTCCTCGTTCGGGGCGAGTGCGCGCAGATCCGACTTGTGCACCGGCTGTCGACCGTGTGCGGCGTCGACCGCCGCGAACAGCTTGAAGGCGATCAGGTCGCGACGATCTGGAAGCCGCAGCGTGAGGTGTGTGCACGATGGTGCGGGGCGTGAGCCTTTCCGTGCATCCGGGCGGCAGGCCGAAGTCGAGGAGTCCCTTGGGACCGAGGTTGACCCAGGGTTTCGCGTTGGTGATCCCAGGCGACTTGAGCTCGGAATGTGCGTCGGCCACGCGCACGATGGCTCGTTCCACCGCGGGCGGGAAGTGATCGATCTGGACGATCTGCAGCGTTGCGGAACTCCAACCGCTGATCACGTCGACGTCGCGCGTCGGCCGCTGCACCAAGCCAAGGATCCCGAGGGCGGTGCCGCCGCAGACGATCCAGTCCACGGGCTCGGCGCCCTCGATCGCGAGCGCGTCGTTGAGCTCGCGGAGCAGGGGGTGGGTGGCGGTGGGATCGATCATGGGGGGGTTCCTCGGCTGGAACAGTAGGCGAAAGAGCGTAAAAGTGGAAGTTTAAGTTCCACAAGGACGCGCCGCGGCCTCTTCGATGAGCAGATAACTGCCATGACGCCATCCGGCAGTGCAAGCAAGGGCGGTTCGATCGGCTCGGCGTGTGGCGGCTGTCACCAATGTCGTCGGTACCAAAACCCCGACTCCTGATCACCTGCCATCGATTTCGGCGACGCCGCCGGCACGCGCTTGGGGATCAGCCCCCGGCCGCAAGCGACGCCTCGACGTGACATACGGCGCTCCCAGGGCGGCGCGAAGAGGGATGTGTCTTGTCCTCCAGTGACTCAATTGTTCGATTGTTGGGAATGCACGGACAGACTGTTGCTGCGCGCCGATTGTGGGGTCATGCTCTTGAGTCCGTCAAAGTTTGCATCAATGGGCTGTGGAATCAATCGATCCCTCAGATCTCGCGCGAGTGGTTCGCTGCGAGGAGAGCCATAAAGACCGGGTTCGGATGATGGACATCGAGGAAGAGTCATGATCAATACTCGGAGCACTCCGGCACTTCTCTTGGCGGCTTCACTCGCTGCATCCGCTGCGCACGCCGACTTCTACCAGTTCAACGGCACGCTCGATAATGGCTACGCCGTGCAGGGCATTCTGGAGACGAAGGCTTTCGCACCGGCGTCGTTCATCGAGAACAATCCGAGTTTCCCGAGCGCGCCATTCGCCACGCAGTACCTCCAGAATGCGACGCTCTCGGTGTCACGCTTCGGAAGCACGATTGGATCAGGATCCAGCGTCACGAGCGGCGTTGCATTCGATCCGTTTCTCTACGTCGCGTTTGACTCCACCACGCTGGTGCTCTCCGCGCTTGACTTGCAGACCCGCGGCGCAGATGTGGGCTCAACGCCGTACTACTTCATCTCAAACGGCGTTGCACCCGACTACACGACGGTCCCATTCGGTTCGACGACGTTCAACCTGTTCCTGTTTGATCCGAGTACTTCGGGCGCCACCTTCCTCGGCTCGACGAGCACGCTCGCCGTGACCGCGATTCCGGCACCTGCGAGCCTACTCGCGCTCGCGCTGTTGCCAGCGGCGCGCCGTCGTAGGCGCTGAGTAGCCGACCTCTTTCGTCACCCTCTTTCTTCCGCTTGCCAAGCGAAGCTTCGCCTCCGATTTGAAGTCGGAGTTGTCCTTCGCGTTCGACGCGATGTCTCGCGACTGAAACAATCGCACCGTGCAACGAAAAAGCTGCCCTGCTGGAAATCCAGCAGGGCAGCGTTGATCTTGAACAGATGGTTCGCTTAGCGACGTCGGCGCGTGCAGAGCCCTACAAGTGCGATCGCTGCGATGGTGCCCGGCGCGGGTACCGTGAAGACGGACGAGTAGCCGGGAAGCTGACGGGTCGACTCGTTGCCATTCGCCCAAATGCCGAGCGTCGAGTACGGCGGCTCGAAAGGACCCTGCGGATAGCTGTAGATGTTGTACGCAGGTCCCGAGGCGCCGGCGAGCCGCACGCCTTCGACCAAATTGTCGAAGTTACCCGCGGTAAACGTATCCAGATTGAAGTTGAAGACAATGTCCAAAATGCCGCGGCTTACGCCGCCGATCGCCTGCACGGATCCAGCGGAGACGATGTTGTCGGTGTAAAACAGGTTTCCGCCGTTCAGGAAGCTGAGGCTCCAGTCGGTGAGATCATCCTGCTCAACGGTGCCACTCGTGAGGTTGGTGGACCAACTCATCAGCACCTGCGTCACATTGGGCGAAGCGGCGGTGTAGGGCGTGTTCAACGTGTAGATGGTGAAGAAGACTCCAGCATCTGCGGTTGCGGTGAGAAGACCAATCGCCACGGCAACGGCAGCGCCGCCCTGGTGGGTCATACGACGAATATTCATGTGGTTTCCCTTTTCAAACGTGGCTGGTTCCGGACGGTCCCAGCCTCTCTCGCGTGCGCGGACGTGCGCTGAGCAGGTCTCCCAACCTGCGTTTCTCTAGAGTCAGACTAGATCTCGATTTCGGGTCCGCAAAGGGATTCACCCCAGATTTTGAAGATCGTCCTAGACGGGTTCGCCGTCTCGCTTCGCGCGCGCGGGACGCGTGGCCTTCTCGGGGGGATGTGAGGCTCGGCTTCAGCCGTTCGGAAGCTTTCAAACAATCCGCACATGAAGTCTTCCGCCGCACGGTGTTTCGTATTGTTGCGAAGCGCACACGTCTCAGAACTACGCGAAGACGCTGCGAAAAACTTGACCTCGTGAAAACGCGACCGTTGCAGGCACGAGGTGCTTGCAGTTCACGCGGCATCACGCCAGCGGAAGATCACAGCTTCGCCACGCCGCGCGCTTCGTGTTCGATTCGCGGGAGGAGGGTGTCCTTGATCATCCCGGTCAACTTCTCGCGGATGTGAGGCAGGTAGTGGATGGCGCAGACGATGCGGAGCGACGCCAGGAAGTACCGATTGGCTTCGAAAAATGCGCGCTCTTCTGGAGGGCGGTTTGCAAAGTAATGGGTGGCGAAACTGTTCCAGAATTCCACGCCGCTTGCGGCATCGATCTTTGTGGCGAGCATGCACATGTCCAACTCCGGCATGCCGTAGATCATGTAGATCAGGCCGATGTCAAAGAAGTTGCTACCGATCGAAAAGTCGCCCATATCGATGAGCACCAACTCGCCGTTCTGCACCATGCTGTTGCTCGAGTGCAGATCGAAATGGACGCAGTTATTCGCGTCTGGAATCACGTCGAGCCGCTCAAGCAACAGTGAGATCTCCGCCATGCTGAATACTTCGCTGAGCTTCTTGATGGAGTCGCGAATGCGATCCTTGAGGCGTGGCAGAATCTCCGGGTCACCCTTGGCCGCATGCAGGCCAGTGGCCAGATCAGCGAGCCGCTTCGCGTGCGCGTCGATCTGCTGCGGCTCACGTCGGATGACCGCGCTGAAGAGCTCTGCGTTGAGTAGCTCGAACACGATGCCCGCGCGGGTGCCACACGTCACCACGTCGTAGGAAATGGCGGTGGGGATGCCGAGCACAAACGCGGCCTTCGCGTACTTCTTTTCCTGCTCCGCCATGCTGATGTCGATGCCGTCCTTGTAGAGCTTGACCACCGTCTCGCTGTCGAGCCGGAAGCACTCGCCGCACACGCCTGAAGAGAGGAGCTCGCACCCCTCGAGCGAGATCTCCCGCGCGGTCTTGGCCATGGTGATGACCTTGGAGAGACCGGTCATGTCGAAGACCTCAAGCACCGTCGGAGTCGGGTCGCGCGCGATGAGCGTCCCACCCGTGGCAGCCATGCGTCGGTGGGCCAATAGGATGACTCGAATGCCAGCGCTCGAGATGTACGGGCAATCGGCGAGGTCGAGGATCAGTTCGCGCACACCCGTGGTGTCGAGGTGAGCCTCGAACTCCGGCGCGGTGGTTGCGTCAAGGCGGCCGCGAAGGATGACCGTACGACGATCGCCTCGATTGTCAGTGGAAGCGTGCATGAAGTGGATCATGGTAAAGCGAACCCACCTGTACGAGTTGCTCGATGCACTGCGTTGATTGGAAATGTTCGCGGAACGCCGCAGACGAGCATCGAGCGTGGACTTCCTCTCTGCGGTACGAACTGGAGCTACGCTCGCGCTCGCGAGGATGCGCCGCGCAACGAGTGCAGTCGGTAGCAACACGAAAATCGGATCGCTTGGCGAGGTCCGAATGACATCGCATGTGGCACTCAGTTGTGTGACACACGCGAGGCAAGCGTTTGGGAATCGGCGTTCAAATGCATTTCATCGCCAGAAACTTCGCAACTACTGAGGTCGCGGCAATTGCTGATGCCGGGCGACGGAAGAGCAAGAGCAAGAGCATGAGCATGAGCATTGCGAGACGATCGCGGACCGACGGAACTTGTCGTTGTCGCGGTGGAAGGCCTTGAACCTCGTGCGCGGATTTCACAACTTCTTCCGGTTGGTTTCATGGAGCGATGCGGCGTGCATGGTGTTCCACGCATCCTCGATTTCGACATGCGCGGGCTGCGGCTTCGCAGCTTCGCGGGTAGGGAGCGTGGGAATAGCTGGCGCGCGAGCCAAGAATCGCGCGCGGCATGCGTGAAGTGGCGGTGATGCTGCGACCAGTCGGTCACGCGCACTGCGGAGATGGGTATCGTGCGATGATCGAGCGCGCCGTTGTGGCGCGCCGGGCGCATCGGCGCCCAGAACCGGCTCCATGTGCGAGCCTTCAGCAGGAGGAGTTTTGATGCGGCTTTCCCGACGCGAGTTCATTGAGTGCGGCGCAGCGGCGTGCCTAGCGACTGGAGTTCTCTCCGCGTGCGCGTCCAAGCCGACGACGACTTCCGGCAAGGCCGCCTCAGCGGACGGTTCTGCTCTGGCAAAGGGAGCTGCGCCCATCGGCTTCGACATGTTCCTCGAGCAGCGCGGCTACTCGGCCGCTCCGTCGGCGTCGCTCATCACCGGTCACGACTTCAACGGTGGGCTGCGCTACGACGACGACACGAGTCTTTACTCAGGCAAGACCTACGTGAAGCAGCGGGTCGCGCGTGTTGAGGACGTCGCGAAGAAGTCGCGGCCGGGCACGCTACCTTTCTTCACGATTATCGGCCTCGACACGAGCACGCCTGCTCTCGCCAACACCGCAGCCGACCTCGTGCTCGCCTACCTCACCGGCGTGGTCGGTCTCGATCCGGCACGGCTTCGCGTCACCACCACAGAGACCTCGTCGTCGTTTTTTCCGCTGCTTGCGAAGTATGTCATTACGACGTCGCAGGTGCGGCTGCGCTCGTGGGATGAAGCCGTGAAGGACGGAGGAGGCTCCGGATATTTTGCGCCCGCCGGTCATCCGGCGAAGTCGGGCGTGGCGTCGTTCTCACTTGAGTATGTGATGCCCGATGGCCTCGAACTTGAGATCGCGGAGATCAGCCACAGCGACGGCAGTGGACGCAGCAGCGGCGGCATCGGCGTCGAGCGCGTCGAGATGGCCCGCACGGGTCGCATCCCCTCGTGGGGAAATCATCTCGAGACCTTCACGCGTGCACTGCAAGAAGAGGCGACGCGTACGGGTGCTTCGCTTCCGCGGGGCGCGGCTGCCATCACGGGTTGAAACTCTCGCTTCATACGACGGTCTTGATCGATCGCGCGTATCGACGACTGCTTGATGTCGGTGTGGAGCGGAGTGTCGTTTCAGTGAGGCGCGTCGGCGGAGAACACGGTGCGCCAGTTGGGTGACATGTCGACGACGGTCCAAGCATGCGCCCGCGCGGTGCGAGAGCGCGAATCGCGCGTGCGACGGAAGCGGTCGATATCGATCGAATCATGAGTGTCATACGTTGCGTGTGTTTCGTTCGGTGCAACGCAGCCTCACCTCAAAACTTCACCTCAAAACTTCACCTTAAGACTTCACCTGAAGACTTCACCTGAAGACTCCATCTTGAGAGCTCATGGCGAGCCGTGAGGAAGGCGGTGGAGATCAGCCAGCTTCTTGCGAGCATCGATACCCTCGACGGTGTCCCGATGCTGGTTGTCGGCGTCGTGGCCTGCATGCACACCATCGCCGTCATTCGCGTTGGGTACTCGGTGTTCGAAGGAGGTTGAATGTGACTGGAGTCTCGCCGACTGGCGTGAACCGATGGCGAAATCGCGAAACCTCGGCGCCGCTTGTGAGCGCGTAGGGGCATCGGTATCGTCTCGCTCGTGCATGTGACGAGTTTCCAAGCGACCAAGGCGATTGTTCGTGGAATCTCCGCGAGCTTTCGTGACGCCATCGTGATGCATCCGACGGCGGAGCCGATCGACGTCGATCGAGCGCGGCTTCAGCACGCGGCGTATGTGCACGCGCTGCGCTCCGCGGGGCTGGCTGTGGACGAGCTGCCGCCGCTCGACACCTACCCCGACGCGTGCTTCGTGGAGGATTGCGGGTTGGTCGCCAGCGGCACTGCGCTCGTCACGCGGCCCGGTGCGCCATCGCGCGTGGGCGAGACGGATTCGATTGCCGAGCGTCTATCGAAGAGCCATCGGGTCGAGCGGACCTCCGCTCCGGCAACGATCGATGGCGGCGACTGCCTATGCATCGGGAGAACGTGGTTCATTGGGAACTCTGCGCGCACGAACAGCGACGGCGCGAGGCGCGTGTGTGAGGTCTTTGGGCCGCTCGGATACACGGTTGTCGAAGTTTCGGTCGAAGGCATGCTCCACCTCAAGTGCGTGTGTTCACGCATCGACGGGCGTACCGTGCTTGTCGCTGAGGGAACGCTCGATCTGGCTCTATTCACTGGTCTTGAGGTCGTGATGATTCCGCGCGAGGAGGCGTATGCGGCGAATGCCGTGGTGGTGAATGGCACCGCGATCGTCGCGAAGGGCTACCCGTACACGCGTGCGGCGCTCGAGCGGCGCGGCCTTCGCATTATCGAACTTGCGCTCACCGAGATCGCGAAGGCGGACGGTTCGCTCACGTGCATGTCGATACTGCTTGATTGACCGGGCAACGGGCGGGTCGCCGCGCCGGCGTTGGGCGCGCGGGCGTCATCCCTGCTGTTGTCGATGACGTCTACTGCCGAGGCCTACTTCGGCGGGCGAATAAGGGCTACGAGGACAAGCGCAACCGTTGCGCGGTACCCAGGGCCCGCGGTGCGCATCCCAACAGTCGATCAAGAATCCCGGAAGTCGCCACCCGAAGCGGCGATCGTCACGCGCAACCAATGTCAGCCGAGATCCTCGCGCACGCGACTCACTCGTACGGAATGTCGTCGAGAAAGCCGATAAATGTGTCGAACGACTCGCGCTCGGGCTCGGTGAGCTGTACCAGCATGAACCCGGCCGAGATCGACTGCGTGCGGCGGTCTGCGCAGAGGAAGAGCGACATCGCTGCTCTCGCGCGGTTTGGAGGGAGATCGACTCCGTACCACTCCATCGCCGCGAGCAACTTGAGCAACTCGTCGCGCAGGTTCACGCCGTCACCGATCGCGGTACCCCTGATCGAGTTACCCGATATCGACATAAGGGCCTTGCGCGCAGTGTCTGCCCACATCCATGGCGACTCCTCGTCGTAGGGGATCGGAGCGTGTGAATTGCGAGTCGAGCGGCGGGGCGTTCGACTTGACGCGAGAGCAGCCCGTATGGGCAGCGTCGTTGTGTGGTCGCGGCCCGATTCATCAGATGAAAGTTTGGAGGTCGCGATCGCCATTCAGGTCACGCGAGCATGTGGCTCCAACAACGCCGAGAGCAAGCTTCGCCTGAGGGGCGACGATTATCGCGCCGCGAGTAGGTCTCCATCCGACGCGTTGTGCAGATTGTGCGAGCCTTGCAGGTTCGGGCGACGCAGTAAAGTTCGGTGGTTAGGGTTACCTGCCTCGTGGTGGGCACGGAAGCCAGAACGAAACGTTGGGCTGAGAAGTCTCGTTCACACTCAAACCCATTCTCTCGCGCTCCCGCGAGAGCGAGTGTCGGCGCAGCAGAGTGGGTGAATCGCCACCCAACGAACATCGTGTGGATCGGCTCACGCCTTCGAGGGAACGCTCTGCGCGAGGGCTTGCGTCAGCGCATCACGCGCGGGAGCTTGCCAGGCATCGATCCCGGTGTCCGCGATGATCGCGATCATGCATTGCAGGCTTTCGGGAGTGACACCTGCTAGCTCGGCATCTCCGAGGCCAGCACTTTGAAGGCCTTGCGCGAGCACGGCCGCAAACTGCGCCTGTGTGGGTGGATGTTCAATCGCCGACGAATCAGCGACGGCGAGATCGGTGTGCGCAACCCCAAGCGCTGTGTAGAGCGCCGTGAGATCGGACTTCCGGACCGTCATGTACGTGAGGCCGAAAAAGGGCGCGGCCTTACGAGGGTCACGCGCGATTGCGCGGCTGGTGCCGAAGATATCCGCCATCCGCCACTGCGACTTCACCGTCTGCGCACGAGCCTTGATCACATCGGCGACTACTCGGGCGAACGCGTCGCACTCGTCGGGTGAGTTCTTCAACTGCTTTACGCACTGCAGGGTGAGTTCATCGCGAAACGCGGCGGAAAGCTTGGGCCAAACAACTTCGAGCACAGTGAGGACTCCAGGATCGGGTGTGACGACAATCTTCTCGGGCGCGACGTGAGCGGCAGCTGTTGGCCGAGCGGCGTCGGGTACCAAAGGTGGAGGATACTGGTACGCGGCAATCTGCGTTCCGTGTGCGGTCGGCTGGGGTCGGCCGTTCTTCCGCGGTGCAGCACGCCTGCCGGATGCGGTTGGTGCGGGTTGTTGCTCTCGCAGTTTGGCGACGGTTGGATTCGACTCCGCGAGCCGAGAAGTCCTGATGCGGCGGCGATCTTGACACCTTGAGTTCGGATGGAGCCCGCAAACGCTTCCACGGAGTGCGTCGTGGCCCCGTTGCCTTCTGGTGCATCAGAGTGAACGCCGAGTCGCCGCGCGTCAACTTCACAGATGGCTTCTACGGCACGCGGTTTCAAAAACATCCCGGTACGCGTCCCGATCCAGTCACATAAAAATGCGCTCTCGCGGCAGATTTAATCATCGCGTTGGTGATGGCTGCGCCGGCACATTTGGTTTCGGCCTCGGCGTGTACGGCACAGGCTTCGGATCGTCCTTCCGATACTTCTCCAACTGCTGCTCGTAGGTGCGCTTCAACTTTGCGTTCTCTTGCAGTCGAATCGCGCGTTCCTGGTGGAGGATCGCGTTCTCGCGGTCTCCCCGCGAGAAATACGCAAGCGCAAGCACTTCGGCCGCGCGCGCGTCTTCGCCCTTGCCAAGATTGTCCGCGGCGCGCGCGATGGCGAACGCGAAGTCAAGATCGCGCACACGCACCCCGGGCACATTGAGCGTCGTCCGCGCGAGCGTGCGAAGCGAAGAAATGTCTTTCGCGTACTTCACCGCAAGTTCACGGCCGTATGCATAACCCTCAATTGGCTGATCGGCCGGACCAATCATCGTGCCAAACTTCTGTAACTCAAATGTCGCAGCTTGCTCAGGAAACGCCGCCGCAATCGATTCAAACAACTCATACGCCTTCGGCCAGTCGCCATCTTTCTCGCACTGCGAAACGAGCGAACTTGTCTGGTTCTTGGTTCGCGCGATGAGCGCGTTCGTCACGAACTCCTGGCGAATCGACTCCGGATTCCACGTTCCTGCAGCAATCTGCGCAAGCGGATCACGCGCAATATCAGGGTGCCCATACCACAGCACGACACCGTCTCGCACCGCAAACATGCGCGGTGAGAGCACCTGATACGTACCGTCCTGCAGGATCCGCTGTGCAGACTTGGTTGGATCGCACGCGATCGAATGTTGAATGAACTCCTTCGCTTCCTCGCTTTCGAGCCACGTGCGCACCTTCGGTTCATCTTCATCAGTGACGCCGATGAACTCGAAACCCCGCGGTGCGAACTCTTCGACAAGCGAAAGCACAGTCGGTGCAGCCTCGTGGCAATGACCGCATGTCGTTGAGAAAAACTCAAACACGTACACTTTGCCCGGAACGTACGACGCGTGCGGCGTGCCCTTTGGCCACGGTGCGAACTGCGGAAACGCGACCTTCGCGCCGGGATACACCGTCGGCGGTACCGCGTTGTAACGGCGGACGCGCTTCGCTGGTGGCGTGGCAGGCGAGGGGGCGACTGCTTCGCTCGTCACCGACTGCGATGGAGCAGACGGCTCGGGATCGGCTGAAGGGAGGATGCTCGCGCTGGCGACGAGCAGAGCGGTTGCGATGTGCGAGACAAGCATGGTTGGATCGGACGATACGGGACAGGGCCTTGGTCGCGCGGTCGTTGCGCTTCGGTTCGTAGAGGCGGTATCGGCACGATTGAGGGCTAGATTCGTTCTCCAATCCAGCCGATTCGAAGATCCGCACCGCTGAATGCATCATGTTCTCGACCTAAGCGGCCGTGCATGCTCGGCAAGAGCCTGATCCGGAAGGCAAGCGCCGAGGCTGGCGGGGTCCAGCTGCCCGGGCGTGTACCGGAGTGTCGGCCGTGCCGGGAAGGGTTGACGCGACTCCGAACCGAACGGAGTGACGTTCATTCACGCCGTCAATTTCACCCCCATCGGTGTCAACTTCATCAAGAGCAGCGAGTCCTGGAGGGCGTTCACCGGCGCAACGCCGCGCGATCGTGTGTCGGTGCGTGAGTTGCGCCGCACGGGCCGAGGTGAACTCATCGCTGCCGACTTGAACGGCGACGGTTGGGTCGACCTTGCGGACATGCAGATGTACATGCAGGGCGCTGCGCAGTAACCACCGAAGGAACTCCCGCAGGAGTTGCACGTGCCCGCGCCGATGGCTGGCACGCGTGGATGATTGCGCGAATCAACAACACAGCACCCGCAGTCCCCGGGAAGGGGGCTGTGTGCGTTCGGTCGGCCCGATAAAAAGTCGTTTTTTTAGTTCCTTCGCAAAAATTACGGTTTCTCTTTCCCCCCCGCGACATGGGGTAGTAGGTTCCGACTTTTAATTTCTTCGACGCGCCACCGTCTCGGCGCCCATCGAGGGCTGAGGATCGCGTTTCGATCCCGATGTAGGTCGCCACACGGGCTGTTCCGTGCGGGCATGTGTTGTGTATGCCTGTCCCGCGGTGTCTCGCTGCGGTGACACCTCGTGACGTCCGTCGCCGGATCTGACTCGGACCATCCCATGAAAAAGTTCTATTGCCCCGGCTGGTCCTCTGCGTTCGTCGGAACTGCGGCCCATTCGAGTGTGAGCACACACACACACCGCTGCGTGTCGTCGAGGATTGGTTCACTTGCGACATCAGTGGTCGCTGGGCTCGCGATGTCGCTTGGCGTCGCAGGCGTAGCGCATGCGGGAGCGGTGCGGGTCCTGAGCAGCGCGCAGGCAACGGCGTCTGGCGCGGGTGCCTCCGGCATTCCCGCAATTGCTAGCTTCAACATCCCGAGCGGCAAGAATCGCGTGCTGTTCATCTGTCCGTCGTTCGAGCGCGATCACATCTCCAATGCGGACGTCACCGCTGGTTACGGCGTCAATACCAACACCGCCGGCACCGGCCTGGGCGACAACTATCCCGAGCCGCGCATTGGCACACCGCCGGCGACCACCTCCAACAATCACGTGACCGCCCGAGTGGTGGGTGCCGGCGGAACCATCACCCGGCAGAACGCGCTGGTCATCGGCGGCACGCCGAACGGCGATACGCGGTTCATCAACATCGCCACCTCGCCATCCGGGTCGCCAGCCGGAACCGCGTTTTTCTCCCTGAGTTCGTTCCACATCGTGCTGTTCGAGAACGACATCGCCACCCTTCTGGGCGGTGCCTCGAGCGGAACGGTCACCATCACGCTGCCGGACGTCAACACGCCATCGA
>CAMDMA010000015.1 GCA_945902075.1 Candidatus Kuenenia stuttgartensis
CATGTCGCTCCTGACACAACGAAGGCTTGGAAGACCCTCACGAAACTCGCGAAGCAGGCGAAGTCTGCGGACCTTCGCTCGATGTTTGCGAAAGACTCCTCGCGCGGTCGCAAACTTGCCACCGAAGCACTTGGCATGTATCTCGACTACTCAAAGAATCTTGTCGACTCTGCCACCCTCGACGCGCTCTTTGAGCTCGCGTCGGAGTGCGGCGTCGCGCGTCATACGAAGGCGATGTTTGCAGGAGAGCACATCAATGTGAGTGAAAATCGTGCGGTTCTCCACATCGCACTCCGCGCACCGAAGGGAACGGTCATCAAGGTCGATGGCCACAACATCGTCCCCGGTGTTCACGAAGTACTTGACCGAATGGCTTCGTTCGCTAATCGCGTCCGAAACGGAACATGGCGCGGACACTCGGGAAAGCGCATCCGCACCGTCGTCAACATCGGAATCGGCGGCTCCGATCTCGGGCCAGTCATGGCCTACGAGGCTCTCCGTGATTTCACCGAACGCTCTATCGACTGTCGTTATGTCTCCAACATCGACGGCGAAGACTTCTACGAAAAGACCCGTGATCTCGACCCCGCGGAGACGCTCTTCATCGTGAGTTCGAAGACGTTCACCACGCTCGAGACTATGACGAACGCCAACACCGCGCGTGCGTGGGTGCTTCGAACTTTGAAGAGCCCAGCCGCAATCGCAAAGCACTTCGTCGCCGTTTCAACCAACGCGGAAGAGGTCTCCAAGTTCGGCATCGACACCGCGAACATGTTCGGATTCTGGGATTGGGTCGGCGGTCGCTATTCGATGGACTCCGCCATCGGGCTCTCGACCATGATTGCGGTTGGACCCGATGGCTTCCGTGAACTGCTTGCGGGCTTCCACGACATGGATGAGCACTTTCGCACCGCCGCGCCGCGCAAGAACCTCCCCTACATCCTCGCCCTCATCGGCATTTGGAACCGCGAGTTTCTCGGGTGCCAAACCGTGGCCGTGCTCCCCTATTGCCAGTACCTCCATCGTCTCAGCGCCTATTTCCAACAGCTTGAAATGGAGTCAAACGGAAAGCATGTCCAACTTGACGGTCGGCCATGCCGATGGGAAACGAGCCCGATCATCTGGGGAGAACCCGGAACCAACGGTCAACATGCCTTCTATCAGATGATTCACCAGGGCACTTCGCGGGTTCCCTGCGACTTCATCGCCTTCGCCCAACCGCGACACGAGCCCGGCGAGCACGAAGGTGCGAGTCACCAGGACATTCTCCTCGCAAACCTCTTCGCACAAGGCGAGGCGCTTGCATTCGGTAAGACGCCCGCCGAGGTCCACGCTGAGGGCTCGCCGAACTGGTTGGTTCCGCACCGAACCTTCGAGGGGAATCGGCCTTCCAACACGCTGCTCTGTGAGAAACTCTCCCCACGGATGCTCGGTCGAATCATCGCGCTCTACGAGCACAAGGTCTTCGTCCAAGGTTCAATCTGGCGCGTCAACAGCTTTGATCAGTGGGGTGTCGAACTGGGCAAGGTCCTCGCGAAGCGGATTATTCCCGAACTCAGTGGTCCAAAGTCGCGACCCACGCACGATAGTTCGACCTCATCGCTCATCGAGAAGTATCGCGTGTGGCGTGGACGGTAGACGCGACTTCGAACTTCTCTCTGCGCAACGGCGAACTTTGGTTTCCCGCCGCTGATATCATGCAGAAATGACCGGATCGATCACCTGCGCACTCTCCGTTGGCCTCGCTCTCAGCGCGGCTTCGACGTCAAATCTGCTCCCAGCTCTGATCACGGGTTCACTCGCCCGATCGGAGTCGGCCGCTGCTATGACTCTCCAACCGCTTGCGTCGCTTCAACAAGAGATCGGTACGCGAAGTCAGACCACGGTGCAGCAGTTCATGCAGTCGTTGCTTGCCTACGGAACATGGATGTCGCATCCACAGTTCGGATGGGTTTGGCAACCGCATGATGTGCAGCCGTGGTGGCAGCCGTTCTCCGTTGGTGAGTGGATCGTCACCCGCGACGGCTCGCCCTATTGGCGCTCGGGGCTTCCCTTCGGCTGGGCAACCGAGCATTACGGTTCATGGACCTATGACGAGAACAGAGGTTGGCTCTGGGTTCCATCGAATGATTGGTCGGCTGCGCCTGTCTCGTGGCGTGCCCGTGAAGGCGTCATCGGTTGGGCACCGCGCATCGCAACAACTGCGAACACGCAGCCCAGCGACTGCCCGCAGCCATCGTGGGCGTGGCTCTTCATCGCATCAAACCGCCTCATGACGACAAGCAACTTTGCGGTTGCTGAACAAGACCTCATGTCGCGCGACACCCATGGAACATGGGGGTCATGGGCGCACGAATCAGATGGGCTCGCAGCCGCTCGTATGCCGGAGCCACGCAACGCAAATCTCCTCGAGGCGACGCAGTGTCTCTCCGCTGCCGATGCGAAATCAATGTTCGGCGCGGCGGTACTTGCGCGCGGAGGAACCACCAACGGCCCGCCGATCAGCTGGGTACTCAGGCGATCTGAAATGGGTTCGGGCCGCGTCCTCAATGGGCGCCTGCCGGTCTACGCTCCGATCTTCACGGGCTCTCCGCCGCCACCTGGTGATCGGCTTCTCGTCAATCCGCCAGCACCCACCGTTCAGCGCGCCATGCCACTCACCCGCGCACAGCCGATTCCCCGATCAGCCCCCCGCGGAACGAACACACCGGCAACCCCCCGCCCTTCCGTACAACCGGTGCCGCCTGCGCTACGGACGCCGGCGGTTGTACCGGCAACGCCGCTGACACCATACGAAGCCTTCACCTATCAGCAGGAGGCACTCGACGAACATCACGCGAGCCAGTTTGAGGCACTGCGGAAGTTGCAGGCCGCGGACGACACCGCCCCGCCCTATCCGGGATTCGATATGTCGAAGCTTCCTGCGTGGAAGCAACGTGAGATGCGCGAAATGCAGCGGATGGCTGCTCGTCAGCGAAAGCTCCTTGATGCCCGACAATCCGCGTACAACGAATCCGACGCGTCGGCCCCCGTCACTGAGCCGACTTCCACGCCGACTTCTACGCCTAGTTCCACACCCGAATCGCCTGCGAAGCCGTGAGTCCCGACGTGATCTATCTCGATGGGAACGCGACCACGCGTCCTGCGCCAGCGGTACTTGATGCCGTTGTTGCAGCGATGCGCGATGGCTGGGGCAACCCTTCAAGCGTCCATCGCGCGGGAGGAGAGGCCAAACGCATCGTGGAGCTCGCACGCGAGTCGGTGGCGCAACTCGTCGGCTGCCAACCCCGCGAGATTACCTTCACATCTGGCGGAACGGAGAGCGTCAACCTCGCAATTTGCGGTTCGCTCCAGCATCTAATGGCAGCCGATGCCCGACGGCGGGTGATCGTCACGACGCGATTCGAGCACAGCGCGGTTCGCGAGACGGCCGAGCAACTCGAACGGAGCGGCGCAGAAGTCGTTTGGCTTGAGGGGGATCCGCTACGCCCTGGCACGCCGGATCTCAATTCACTTGCCGTTCTCTTGCGTACCCGTCATCCGGAGATTGCGGTTGTCAGCTTCATGTGGGCAAACAATGAAACTGGTGCAATCACCGATATCGCGCGCGCTGGATCACTCTGTCGTGAATACGGCGTGCGTTTTCATACTGATGCGACGCAATGGGTCGGCAAGATGCCGACGGATTTCGCGTCGCTACAGCTGGATCTCGCCTCGTTTGCAGCCCACAAGTTTCATGGACCAAAGGGCGCTGGTGCGCTTTACACGCGACGCGGGATTCGCATCACGCCACAGTTGATCGGGGGACCGCAGGAGCGCGAGCGCCGCGGGGGAACAGAGAATGTTCCCGCGATTGCCGGGTTCGGCGTCGCCGCCGAACTTGCGCGCCAGTGGCTTGAATCCGGGGCCTCGCTTACGGCAGCATTGCTTCGGGATAACTTCGAACAACGCGTGACCTCATCGACTGGGTCTGTGGCGCACGCAGCAAGCACACCGCGACTTTGGAACACCACGAATATTGGATTCGCTCGACTCGAGGCTGAGGCGATTCTCTTGGTTCTGTCTGAGCGCGGAGTTTTCGCCTCGGCCGGAGCTGCATGCTCTTCAGGATCCCTCGATCCATCACCCGTGCTCCTTGCCATGAACATCGCGCCAGTTGTCGCGCATGGATCGATTCGATTCAGTCTTTCGCGCGACTCCACGGCCGATGAGTGCATGCGAGGCGCGGAAATCGTCACTGCGGCGATCCGAAAACTTCGCACGTCCTCCGCCGATGTGCTTCCTTGAGCTCTTTTCGTGTGGTCATGCCGCCGCGCCATGTCCGCGCGCCATGCCCGCGCGCCATGTCCGCGCGCCATGTCCGCGCACCATGTCACCGCACGTCTCGCTCCCGTGCGGCCATGAGTCGTGACATCCTGATGGGAGACATGTCGGCCACCTGGACACGAATCCCCTTCTGTTGGCAACCACAGAAAGCAGCGAGCCACAACGAAAGCGGACCCGGCAAATGCCGGGTCCGCCTCAATGCGGTCGAGAGGACTTGAACCTCCACGGGTTGCCCCACTAGTACCTGAAACTAGCGCGTCTGCCATTTCGCCACGACCGCATGGGCTTCCAGTGTACGGCGAAGAGAAGTTCGCTTCAAGCACATCAAACTACGAAGCGGTCAACAAGTCTGAAGTCCGACGTTGAAAAACGCAGTCAGAGCGGGAGGAGCCTCGCCGCTCTGACTGCGCTACGCGAATGGACTGTGCCTGTCGCACCGTTGGGGATCTACACCAGTCACCCGCACGGCATGATGGAGTCATGAGAATGCGAAGTTTGAACTGTGTGGACCGAGCTCCTGAGAAGTGTTCCTGTGCAGCACTCTCGTGATGTGCAGGGTCGGCTCGCTCTTCAGATAAGCATTGCAACTCGCAATCACATCAACTCCACAAGACTTGCGTTCGCTGCTAGAACCAAACCACCTGCACCGACTTCGCCTTCGCGCCCCACACGCGCGATCACGGACGCGCGATCACGGACGCCGCTCCGACACGGCGATTCCCGTGATCATTCATACGATTACTCGCATGATCGATCGCACGCCTCACAGGCGCTATTGCAAAATCACTCGTCGTCTTCGCCTTCGGCTTCATCCTTAGGAGGAGGAGTCCGCCCACCCTTGGCAAATGCTTCGTTTGCTGCAAGCCGCTTTTCGATGACCCGCTGGCGAATCTCAGCAAACATCGCTGGATTCTCCTTAATGAAGGCCTTGGCGTTCTCACGGCCCTGCCCGATACGCGTGGTCTTGTAGCTAAACCACGCACCGGCCTTATCAATAATGTTGTCCTCAACCGCAAGATCCACCAGATCTCCCGTTGTGGAAATGCCTTCGTTGAACATGATGTCAAACTCAGCCTCGCGGAACGGCGGCGCAATCTTGTTCTTGACAACCTTCGCGCGAACGCGGTTCCCGACGTTTCGATCGCCATCCTTGATTGCGCCGATTCGGCGGATATCGATACGGACCGACGAATAGAACTTGAGCGCTTTTCCGCCTGTCGTTGTCTCTGGCGAGCCGAACATGACGCCGATCTTCTCACGCAACTGGTTAATGAAGATGACGATGCATTCGCTCTTTGCGATTGCTCCAGTGAGCTTTCGAAGCGCCTGCGACATGAGTCGGGCCTGCAGACCCATCTGCGACTCACCCATCTCTCCTTCAATCTCGGCCTTGGGAATCAGTGCTGCAACCGAGTCGATGACGATGATGTCGACCGCGTTTGAGCGGACAAGCATTTCGCAGATCTCAAGCGCCTGTTCGCCGGTGTCCGGCTGAGAGACCAACATTTCGTCGAGGTTTACGCCGATACGCTTCGCCCATGATGGATCAAGCGCATGCTCTGCATCGATAAAGGCCGCAACGCCACCCGTCTTTTGGGCATTAGCGACCACAGTGAGAGCAAGCGTCGTCTTTCCTGAAGACTCAGGGCCAAAGATCTCAATCACACGGCCACGCGGCAGGCCGCGGCCTCCAAGAGCGAGATCAAGACTGAGGGCACCCGTAGGGATCGCTGGAATCGGAGTAAGCGAATCTCCATCGAGCTTCATGATCGAGCCCTTGCCGTAGGCCTTTTCGATCTGGCTCATGGCACGCTCGATCGCTGCGATCTTGCCCTTCTGCTGCTCAACTTTCGCGGCATCGAGCTTGGCCTGCGCGGCAGGAGCAATCCGGGGCTTCTCCTCAACCACTGAAGACCGCACAGCAGACGATGCCGCCTGCGGCGAGCCGGAACCAGATCCTCCCGCTGACGGGGATGACCCACTGGAGGCGATTCGGTTTGCAGTCGGACTATTGCCGGCACCGTTGGAGGAAGTAGCCATCGTGTTCGGTCCTGTTGGGTTGGAGCTTGCGCCGGACTTGGTTCCGGCGACTGTCGTTGCCTTGTTCGTGGTATCTGCCGTGTTCGTCGTGTTTGCGACCATCTGTAACCCCTTGTCAGTCAAGTTGGAAGTGTCGGAGACTGAAATCACGCACTTTATGCGCATCTGGGCGGCGAAGTCCGACTTCGAAGAATCGGAAACACCGCTTGCTTGCAACCGCCGATGCTGCGTGATTTGCGGATCCATCCACCAGGCCCCGGCGGCCCTATCCCGAACAAAGTCCGCCCTTTTGTTCGGTCTATGTTCGCACATTACCACATCGGCTCAACCTGCAAGCCAGTACCTACCTTTTTCCGAACAAATTTCTTCAAATCAAAAATCCGTGATCACGAGACAACAAGCGACGCATGAACTTGCGCGTGAACTTGGGCGCAAACCTACGCGCAATCATGATCCTTCCGCTTGCGAACCGGAGACTGCTTCATTGCGCGGAAAGAGCGGCAAGTGCCAGTTAGAAGTTCGGCGTCGGCGCACGAAACTTCGCCAGATCGATCGACCTGAAATAGGCGATCGTTCGGGCCAGACCCTCGCGGAGTTGAACGCGCGGCGCCCATCCCAGCCGTGTCTGCGCGAGCGTGATGTCTGGACATCGCTGGAGCGGATCGTCCGCGGGAAGTGGCTTCGCATTGATGATCGGCGACGATCCTCCGCAAAGTTCCACCGTCATTTCGGCGAGTTCGCGAATGGTGAATTCTACGGGGTTGCCGATATTGACTGGTCCGGGGAGATCATCCGGCGCGTTCATCAATGCAAGGAAGCCGTCGAGCAAGTCATCGACGTAGCAAAACGAACGAGTCTGCGTCCCAGCTCCATAGATGGTGATCGGCTCACCCGCGAGAGCCTGACGAATGAAATTGCTGACGACACGACCGTCATAGGGATGCATCCGCGGGCCGTAGGTGTTGAAAATGCGCACCACACGAATGTTGACCTTGTTCTGGCGGTGGTAGTCGAAGAAAAGCGTCTCTGCAGCGCGCTTGCCTTCGTCGTAACACGCGCGCGGACCGATGGGATTGACGTTGCCTCGGTAGCTTTCAGGCTGCGGGTGCACATCAGGATCCCCGTAGACCTCGCTCGTCGATGCGTGGAAGATCTTCGCGCGAACGCGCTTCGCAAGTCCTAGCACATTGATCGCGCCGAGCACGCTCGTCTTCATCGTCTTGATCGGGTTGTACTGGTAGTGACCGGGAGCCGCCGGACATGCGAGATTAAAAATCTCGTCGACCTCGAGCATAATGGGCTCCGTGATGTCGTGACGAACAAACTCGAAGTTCTTTTGTCCGAGTAAGTGCTCAATGTTCGACTTCTGGCTTGTGAAGAGATTGTCGAGGCAAACGACGTCATGCCCCATTGAAACAAGCCGATCGCAAAGATGCGAGCCAAGGAAACCTGCACCGCCAGTTACGAGAATGCGCTTCACCATGTGTCCGAGAGTGTAGCGAAATGAGAATCGCATTCAGAAACGCCCCGCTGCCACTCGACTTGCAGAGGCGAAGACTCGCGAGCACCATGCACGGATGACCGAGGCGTCCCAACAATTGCTCGCGAAGCCGAGATTCGTGGTCGGAACGATGACCGGGACAAGTATCGATGGAGACCTCGACGCTGCGCTCGTGGAAATCCATGGATATGGCGTCGAGATGCGGGGCAAAATCGTGGCAACACGATCCTGGCCGCTCGGAGATCTTGCAGCCGATCTGCGTCGAGTCGCCGCGCAAGAACCGATGGCTGCGGCTGCATTCGCGCGGATTGCGAGGACATTCGGTGAAGCGCACGCAGAAGCTCTTGCAGCAGTCTGCGCCGATGCGGGCATCCAGCCCGACCTCGCGGTGCTTCATGGACAGACCGTCTTTCACGCGCCTCCGCTCACTTGGCAGCTCATCGATCCTTGGCCCGTGGCCATCCAGCTCCGGTGCCGAGTGCGGTACGACCTCCGCAGTGCGAACGTCGCGAGCGGCGGCCAAGGCGCACCGATCACCCCTCTCGCGGACTTCGTGCTGTTCGCGCATGAAGAAGACACGCGGACGGTTGTCAATCTTGGCGGCTTCGTCAACGCGACGGTTCTTCCAGCACGACCACGCGGCGTGGAATTGATCCGCGGGTTCGATGTTTGTGCATGCAATCATTTGCTTGATCGTGTTGCACGCGATCGGTTGGGCGTCGCATTTGATGCAGACGGTGAAGCTGCGAGCCGAGGACGCATCCACCACGAGATTGCCGCCTCGATCGCACGAGGGATCATCGGCGGGTCTGACGGTTCGACGAATCCCCGCTCACTTGGAACTGGCGATGAGGCTGCAAAGTTCGTCGATCAAACAGCGCATCTCAGCCCCGAAGATGCCTGCCGTACGGTTGTCGAGGCGATCGGTGCAAGCATCGTTGATTCGCTCAAGCGCGTTGGTAAGTCCGGGCATTCCGACGCGAATCGCGACATCAAAGCCGAAGCTGGCCCGCTTTTGATTGCGGGCGGTTCTGCTCGAAATCGCGCACTCCGTCGGTCCATTGCCGATCGCTGGAGCCACCCGGTTTGGACGACCGAAGAGTCGAACGGCATCCCGGTCGGTATGCGGGAAGCTGCTGAAATGGCGATTCTCGGTGCGCTCGCGGATGACTGGGTTCGCTATTCGCTCCCGGCGGTGACCGGCGCACCCTCGCTGGTGCCAGAGTCGGCGATCGTTGGCGGTTTTGCCTGAATTGTCAGGGTATCGCCCCTCTCTGAACCCATTCTTCAACCATTCTTGACAGAGGCGCCCCGGGGTTTCGTAGCCTACGCGCCATGACAACTGCAAAGGCTGAAGTTCTGATTGTCGAAGACGAGCCCGAGATCGCGGAGCTCATCGAGTTTCACGCAGAACGCGCGGGAATGAGAGCGCGCACGATTCATAGCGGTAAGCTTGCACTGGAGTTGATTCGTCGAGAAAAGCCGGACGTCATTGTGCTTGACCTCATGCTTCCCGATCTCGACGGACTTGAAGTTTGTCGTCGGCTGAAGCAGTCTGATGACACCCGCGGCATTCCGATCGTGATGGTCACGGCGAAGGGTGAGGAAGCTGACATTGTTGCTGGCATCGAACTCGGTGCCGACGATTACGTCACGAAGCCGTTTAGCCCGCGCGTGCTGATGGCCCGGCTGCGCAACGTGCTTCGGCGCAACGGCGCAGTCGATGAAGCCTCACCAAAGAACGATCGCATGATTTTGCTTGGCGGGAAGATTGTGATTGATCTCGACCGACACGAGACGGTCGTGGAATCACGGAAGGTCGAACTCACGCTGACTGAGTTTGGCATCCTTCACTACCTCGCGGGTCGACCGGGCTTCGTGCGCACGCGCGATCAGATCATCGGCGCCGTCCACGGAAAGAGCACCGTGCTTTCGAGCCGGACAGTCGACGTCCACATCACCGCACTTCGCCGCAAACTTGGCGACATGGCTGACTGTGTGGAAACCGTGCGTGGCGTGGGATATCGGTTCGCTGACGCAAGCACCAGCGATGATGATTGAGACGGTCATCGTCAGGGGCACGCTTCATACCTCGTTCGCCTGAGATAATCGGCAGTCGGTTTCACTTGAGTCTCGTACGATGCCGGCAGAAATGCCCCCTGCGCTCTTTCTTCAACTCGAATCGTCACAGCCGCGCGAGTGGTTGGTCGGATGGGTTGTTGCTGCGCTCCTTGCGATCGCGTGGATCGCGACATCGCTGATCCGTGCACGGAGCCGTCTTCGACTTGAGCGTACGCTTCAGGAGGACGCCATCACCGGCCGCGAGGAGTCTTCGTTTCCGCTTCTTGAACCGATCGCGAGCGCCTCGATCCGTCGCATCCGTGTGGAGCGCGAGCGACAATTACGACTCGCCGATCGACTCGGCGAAATCGAGCGAGTGCTTCGTGCGACACCGATCGCAGTCATCGCACTCGATCACCTTCAGCGGGTTGTTTCGGCGAACCCAGCTGCAGAGCGCCTGCTCGGCTTCGATGAGCGCACCGCACGAGGTCGGCTGCTTCAGGAGAGCGTGCGGCAACCTGGCTTAAATCGAGCTGTGTCCAAAGCCTTCGGTGGCGATGGACGCATGACTGGTGAGTTACACCTTGACCTTGATCCGCCGCTTGAAGTGCAGGTGTCCTGCGAACCGCTTCACACAGACGGCCAACCTCCCGGACTCGTACTTAGCCTCGTCGATGTAACACGGATGCGGCGACTTGAGTCGATGCGAAGTGAATTCGCCGCGAATGTCTCCCACGAGCTTCGAACGCCGATCACAAATATCAAGGGTTATGTCGAGACGATGCTGCAAGTGGACGTGACGGATCCCGCTCAGAGTCGTCGATTTCTTGAGATTGTGCACCGGAACACCGTTCGGCTTTCAGGCATCGTTGAGGACATCCTCACGCTCGCCTTTCTTGAGGAGCCAGAGGCGAAGCAGACCTTGGTCAAGCTTCCGCTTGATGCTGAAGAGGTCGTGCGCCAAGTGATTGAAGACCTTGGATCCGTGGCCAGTGCCAAGAAGATGACGCTGATTGCCAATGCGGACATCAGCATGCGCATCCTTGGGAATCGATCTCTCGTCGAGCAGGCCTTGGCGAATCTCATTTCCAACGCCATCAAGTACTCAAGCGAAGGAACATCCATCGACGTTTGTGTCAGCAGTGAAGATGGCTTCATCCGGCTTGCAGTCGCCGACAGTGGGCCGGGAATCTCGCCAAAGCACCTCCCTCGTATCTTTGAACGCTTTTACCGCGTCGATAAGGCTCGCGCGCGAACGCAAGGTGGTACCGGACTTGGACTTGCGATCGTGAAACATATCGCGACGATCCATGGTGGAAAAGTCGAGGTGACCAGTCGGATCGGCGAAGGGAGCCGCTTTAGCCTGCTGCTTCCTGCCACTTCTGCGATGGTGGATTCCAATCCCGAACGGGTGCAGAAACAAACCTATTGAACATGATCTTTACATGATCTTTATGTGAGTCCGGGACTGTGCTCGCCGTTATCCCCGTCCAAATGCCACGCTCTCCGGGCAAACTCGATGGCACCCGAATGCAGCCCTAGAAACGCTGCAGCACAGACTCTGGAACGAAACATGAACACATTCCTGAAGACCGCCGCACTCGGAATCCTCGCATCGACCGCAATGATTGCAGCCTCCGCGCCGCAAGGCCAAACGGAAACCCCGAACCTGAAGGCACTCAAGGGCGCCATCAAGATCGACGGCTCTTCCACGGTCTATCCCATCACGGAGGCCGTCGCTGAGGAATTCAACAAGGTCGCCGGAAAGGTGCGCGTCACCGTCGGGATCTCTGGAACCGGCGGCGGCTTTAAGCGCTTCAGCGCGGGCGAGATCGACATCGCTGATGCGTCCCGCCCAATCAAGCAGGCCGAGTCGGACGCGGCATCGAAGTCGAAGATCGAATTCGTGGAACTACCCGTCGCCTACGACGGGCTCACGATTGTCGTGAACCCGAAGAACACCTGGTGCGACTCTCTCTCGGTCGACCAGATCACCAAGCTTTACTCCGCCTCCGGTGGAATCAAGACGTGGAAGGACCTCAACCCAGCATGGCCGGAGAAGGCGATCAAGGTCTACTCGCCGGGCACAGACTCGGGGACTTTTGATTATTTCAAGGAAGTGACCGTCGGAAAAGAGGGCTCTATCCGCAGCGATATGAGTGTTTCCGAAGACGACAACGTGCTCGTCCGCGGCGTCTCGGGCGATGAGGGAGCCATTGGCTTCTTCGGATGCGCGTACTACTTTGAAAATAAAGACAAGGTGAAGGCACTTTCAGTGGATGGCGGCAAGGGACCCATCATGCCGAGTACCGCGACGATTGAGGATGGTTCCTACGCGCCGTTTAGCCGGCCGCTCTTTATCTATGTGAATAAGGCCAGCGCTGCGAAGCCCGAAGTGATTGCGTTTATCGACTTCTACCTGAAGAACGCACCAACCCTTGTGAACGAAGTTGGCTTTGTAAAGCTTCCAGAGACGATTGGATCGAAAGTGGCAGCGAACTGGGCGCGCCGGCGGCTGGGTACGCAGTTCACGTCGTCCACTGGCGGGGCTGTGAAGGGATCTCTCGCAAACGTTTACGAATAATCGCGCGACCTCTATAAATGAGTTTGCACCGCGGCGGCGAAAGCTGCCGCGGTGCCTTTCACGGTTTCCTCTCGCATTCCTCGCCCAAGATTCATGGGCATCCGGGTACGTTGCCCGGCTCGTGAACCAGCCGTGACCGCCCTTCCCACCACTTCTTCGACGCAACAGCGCGACCTACGACGACTCGGGACTCCGAAGTCAGTCTCCGCGCGTGCCTTCCGCGAGCGATTGATCGTCGCATGCCTCGCCGTCGCGGCAACTTTTTCAATTCTTGTCACGACGACGATTGTCGTGGTCCTCGCGAAGGAGACCGTCGGTTTCTTTGCCTTTCCCGATGTCACGGTTGGTGAGTTTTTCGGGAGCACCGAGTGGAACCCGCTCCTCGGAGCTGAGAAGCACTTCGGTATCTGGCCACTCATTTCAGGGACCGTGCTGGTCACCGTCATTGCCGGGTCGTTTGCGCTGCCGATTGGCCTCATCGCTGCGCTCTATCTCAGTGAGTACGCGAGCCCACGAATTCGCGCAACGCTGAAGCCCGCGCTCGAAATCTTGGCGGGTATTCCCACCGTTGTCTACGGATTTTTTGCTCTGACGGTCATCACGCCCGCACTGCAGAAACTGAGCCCGGCATTCGGCAACTACAACGCCATGAGCGCTGGTCTCGCGACGGGAATCATGATCCTTCCGATCGTGTGTTCACTCTCAGAAGATTCGCTGCGCTCGGTGCCGCGCAGCCTGCGTGACGGAGCGTTCGCGCTTGGCGGAACCCGCTTCGATGTCTCCGTGAAAGTTGTGCTTCCGGCTGCACTTTCTGGCATTGTTGCCGCGTTTCTTCTCGCAATCTCGCGCGCGATCGGCGAGACGATGATCGTGGCGCTCGCTGCTGGCGGAATTGCACAGATCACGGCAAACCCAGCCGCCGAAGTGCAGACCATGACCGCCTACATGGTGCAGATCTTTCTTGGCGACGCACCGGCAACCGGTGTGGAATACAAGTCAAGTTACGCGGTGGCCGCGATGCTCTTCGTAATGACATTCGTCCTCACGATGATTGGCCAAGCGATTCTCAGGCGATTCCGCGAGGAGTACGACTGATGGCGACCACCCGCTCCACCGCGTCGAGAGTTTTCTCGGATCGCGCCTTTCTGTGGACCTGCCTGATCGCGACGAATGTCGCGGTGGTCGTGCTTGCAGTTCTACTCGTTTCCATCTTTTGGCAAGGATGGGGAACACTTGAGTGGAGCTTCATCACAAACTTTGCCTCAAGAAAGCCTGCCGAAGCTGGGATCCGCGCGCCGCTCATGGGATCAATCTGGGTCTGCACGATTTGTGGGCTTGTCGCACTCCCGCTTGGTGTCGGAACCGCGATATTCCTTGAGGAGTTCTCGCGAAAGTCGCGCTTCACGCGCATCGTCCAAACCAACATCATGAATCTCGCCGGTGTTCCGTCGATCGTCTACGGAATTCTCGGCCTCACCGCGTTTGCCCGGATGTTTGGAGCGTTCGGAACCAATACCGATGAGGCGATCACCTTCGGCAGTGAGGAAAGCTTCTGGTATCTGCGTATTCCGTTTGGTTCAAGCGTGCTCGCCGGTGGCCTCACGCTGATGCTTGTCATTCTTCCGGTTGTCATCATCGCGACACAGGAAGCGCTTCGCGCAGTTCCATCGTCGCTCCGCTCCGGCGCAATGGCACTAGGAGCCACTCCGTGGCAAACGGTGTGGGGAATCACACTGCCCGCCGCGGTTCCCGGGATCATGACCGGCGCGATCTTGGCCATGAGCCGCGCGATCGGCGAGAGTGCGCCGCTGCTCGTCCTCGGGGGACTCCTCTTCGTCCTCAACACTCCAGAAAATCTCATGAGTGATTTCGCGATCCTTCCCCTCCAAATCTACAACTGGGCAGGGCGACCACAGGATGACTTTCATCTGATCGCAGCGAGTGCGATCATCGTTCAGCTTGCAGTCCTGTTTCTCTTCAACGGCATCGCTGTCCTGATTCGCCAAAAACTGCAGAAGCCGTTGCAGTATTGACACGGAATTGAGCACCAACATGCAGTCCGATGCCTCAACCACTCCGCCGTCGAGCCCCGCGCACAAGCCTGGTCACTCATTTGCGACCGCTCAAGGAAATTCCGATCAAGGAAAATCCGATCTGGGTGGACCGATGCCCTCGAAAATGGGCGAAAAGATCAGCGCTACAGAAGTTGCGATCACCGTTCGAGGATTCTCGAGCTGGTATGGATCGTTCCACGCGCTGAAGAATCTCGATCTCGATATCGACGCACGGCATGTCACCGCACTCATCGGACCTTCTGGCTGCGGAAAGAGCACCTTTCTGCGGTGGATGAACCGCATGAACGACACAATTCCGGGCGCACGCGCGGAGGGTTCGATACAACTCGATGGAATGGACCTTCTGGCGAAGTCGGTGGATGTCGTCGACCTTCGCCGACACGTCGGGATGGTGTTTCAGAAGCCGAATCCGTTCCCAAAGTCGATCTTCGATAATGTCGCATTTGGACCGCGGCTCCACAAGACATACTCGCGCGCGGAGCTCGATGAGCTGGTCGAACAGAGCCTCCGCCAAGCATCGATTTGGAATGAAGTCAAGGACCGCCTGCATTCGTCTGCCTTGGGTCTTTCCGGCGGGCAGCAGCAGCGGCTTTGCATTGCCCGAGCCATCGCCGTCGGACCTGAGGTCCTCTTGATGGATGAGCCGTGCTCCGCACTCGACCCCAAGTCAACCCTCGCGATTGAGGAGTTGATCGAGAGCCTTGCCGACCGCTTCACCATTGTCATCGTGACTCACAACATGCATCAGGCTGCACGGGTTTCCGACAAAACTGCTTTCTTCTTTGAGGGCAAACTCATCGAATCTGGCGCGACTGAGTCGATCTTCACTACTCCGAAAAACAAGCAGACTGAGGACTATGTGACAGGACGCTTCGGCTGACCACCGGAGAGCGAACTTCGCGTGAAGCCTCGTGATAGGATTGGGAGATGCCTGTGAATCTTCAGTCGCGCGTGATCGATCTCCGAAGAAACTTGCTCGCGCTCGGCGCGCTCGTTGAGCAGCGCGTTGGCGCGGTGATTGAAGTCATCCGCGACGGAGATATCGATCTCGCTCGAAAAGTTCGTTCGGGTGATGCTGAAATCGACCAGATGCAGATCGATCTCGAGACTGAATGCATGCGACTGCTTGCACTCGGTAGCCCGGTTGCGAGCGACCTTCGATTGATTCTCACTGCGATGCGCGTCTCGAATGAGCTTGAGCGCATCGCTGATATGTGCAAAGGCATCTCGAAGCGTGTCATCCGACTTGTTGAGTCGGGTAACTACCGCTATCCCCCGCTGCTTGTTCAAATGGCCGAGGCTGCGAACGTGATGCTTCGCGACGTACTCGTCGCCTTCTCGAATGAAGATATGGATCTCTGTCGGGAGATTCGTCGTGCCGACAGTTACATCGACGACCTCAATCGCGAGGTTGTCGCTTGGACACGCGAGTGGATTGCACAGGATGTCGAGAAGACTGGCGCTGCGATTGAACTCCTCGCCATCAGCCAACGGATCGAGCGACTCGCCGACATCGTGACAGCGATCGCGGAAGACACCGTCTTTCTCGTCGAGGGCCGATTGATCCGCCACGGCGTTGAGTGAGTGCGGCGCAGTTCATGCCGAATTTGCTTTGTGCCGGCAGGTCCGGTTGGGTTCTCTGCGAAAAGGTTCAAGTTCGTTCGCACTTCGATGATTGCGTCGTAGACTCGGCTCCGTCTGCGGACACTGTTGTCCCGCGGTCGTATCTCCATTCGTAGATGTAGCCATCCGTGCGTCCGACTGCATCCCGCCGCCAAAAATCGATCGGCCCAAAGCTGATCCTCGACGCGCGTCCCCGCCGGGATGTGGGGCTAGAACCTCGTACCGAATCGGTCTTCCGAAAGGCCGTGGCGTATGAGATGCTGCAGGCTCGCGAGTCAGCTCGAGATCGGACCTTCGATCCGACCGATGCTCGCTGGAGGCTCGCAACGGAAACACAACAAGCGCTGCAGGGCGCTGTCCTCGCGTTCGAAGATCGAAGAGAACTGCTTGCGCTCGCGAACCGTCTCGGCATTCGTTCTTTTGATGCGAATCTAATTGTGGCACTTGTCCAAGATCGCGCCCGTCGCGGCGAGCCGCTTCAAAGTGCTGCTGCGACGATTGCAATGCTCCCAAATCCGCAGGGAAAGTGGCCAAAGGACACCGTGCACGCGCAAGGAGAACGCGGACTTGCTTGGATTTGGATTGCGGCGATGGTGACAGCAGTCGCTGTGGACGCACTTCTCGTCGGCTGGCTGATGTTCAGCTGAGCGTGATTTGCGTAGCGACTACTGTGAAACTTCGATTTCTATCATCGCCGAGGCATAGAACTTTACTCTTGTGCCTCACGCTGTGGGAACGAGCCGGACTTCACCGCCGTCCGCGCGCTCGGCGAACCCCAACTCAACCAACGCTTCGAGCGCCGCGAGTTGCTCCGCAGTCTTCTTACTCATGCCCCAACACCCCTTGAAGCGACGACCGCCGAGTTCGACACAGATCTCGAAAGACTTCGCGTGATCCGGCCCTTGCTCGTCAAGTATCACATAGGTCGGGGTGCCAAGATCTTTGCGCTGCAGTGATTGCTGAAGCACGCTTTTAAAGTTTTGCTGGTGTCCGAGGCGCGCCGAGTCCTCAATGCGCGCACACACACAGCGGAGGATGAAATCTCGCGCGGGATCCATGCCTCCGTCGAGGTAGATCGCGCCCACAACCGACTCGAACAACGCTGCAAGGAGCGACTGCGGCAACTGGGAACGGTCACCCATTCCCTTTCCGAGTTGCACCGCATCGGCGAGCCCAAGATCGATGGCGATCTCGGCGCAGACGCGGCGGCTCACCGCGTTTGACTTGATCTTCGTGAGTTCACCCTCAAGCTCTTCGGGGAAGCGCCGGTAGAGGTGCTCACAGACGACCGCTCCCAAAATGGCGTCGCCGAGAAACTCCAAGCGCTCGTTACTCGCGACGCGCGAACTTGCGACGGACGCATGAATGAGCGACTGCGCGAGAAGCGCGCCCGTCTGAAACCGATAATCAATGCGTTGCTCGATGATTTCGAGCGAAATCGCCTCGTCCATGGTCGTTGGGGCCGAGATCGGCCACTCCTTGCGTGTGGTCGAGGCTCGTGCTCCAGCCGCCCCGAACATCGCGGCGGCTGGAGGACTCGCGTCGACTCATCAAACTGTACCTCGACTATCGGCGGTTTGAATCCTCGATTGAGGCGGACTGAGAAAACCGGGATCACATTGATCGACCGTGCGTCAACGCCTTGCGGGAGCGCAGCTGACCTGCTACCTTTGCCGTCCCTCCAGAGGGTCTCACTATGCATTACCCGCACAAGATCAGCCGTATCAAGAAAATCCGCGCCACTGGCTTTCGCAAGCGAATGTCGACGCGCAAGGGTCGCAAGATCATCAACTCGAAGCGCGCGCTCGGTCGTGCGATTCGCGTCCGCTGACTTTGACGGATCCGTCGCGTAGCACGGACTCGTGAGTTTTCGTGAGGCCGCGTGAGTTTTCGTGAGTTCTCGGGGTCTCTCGGGGCTTCTCTTAGCTCTTCGAGATCGACCCGGATTCCGCGAAATCCCTCGCGATCTAACATTTGTCCTTCGGTTTCCGAAGACCACGGTATCGAGATATGACTTCCAGCGCCGCGCTCGTTGCGGCGCTTTCTATTTGCGTATTGCGTACGTTGTGGAACCTTCGCGCCACAAGTGCTCTCCGTTGAGCGCGCACTTCACAAAGATCACGACGGCCTTCCTACTGCGCCCCTGTCGCGGCACCCGATACCCTAACGGTATGAAGCGGCACATCGTGTTCATTGGGCTCCGCGGGTCGGGAAAGTCGACCGCGGCCGCCGCTCTGGCGAAGATTCTTGGCGTCGAGTTTGTTGACCTTGATGACCGGACACTTCAAGTGCTCGGTGCTGAAAGCGTGCGTCACGCGTTTCGCGAGTTTGGCGAACACACGTTTCGCGAAGCAGAATGCGATGCAATGGTCGAGGTCTTGCGCGGGACGCCAAGTGTGGTCGCGCTCGGCGGTGGAACCCCTACTGCACCTGGCGCAGCGACCGCCCTCGAAGCTGAACGCGCCGCAGGCCGAGCAGTCGTCGTGTTTCTTGATCCGCCGATTGAAACACTTGAAGCGCGGCTTTCCCATGATCCCGGCGATCGGCCGAGTATCACCGGCGTTGGCGTTGTCGACGAGATTCGACGACTCGCGGTGATCCGAAGGCCGCTTTACGCAGCGCTCGCCGACCTCGTAGTCGAGGAGACGGTGGATGCTTGTGTAATTGCGGAACGCATCGCACGACTGGGTTGAGCAGGCTCGACTGGCGCGCGTCGAAGCCACTTTTGTCCGAGATATCGCTCAAGCATCGCCTTCGAGCCAGCGGCAAACGTCTCGAACTCAACCGCCATCCTTCGAGGGCCTGGGTCGTCGATGCGGTCAAAAACGCGCACGACGCGCGCCTTGGCACAGATCGCATCCGTGCAGCCTGGAAGTTGGATCTCAACATCGATCTCCGCGCCCTTTGGTACGGCCCGATCGAGCTCGAAGCGCATTCCTCCAAGACTCACGTCGTAGACATGTCCGTCAGTCCGGCGCGTCCCCCGCGACACGGCGACCGAGCTGTACATCGGATCGACCGTGAAGCGCTCGTGGCGCCTGCGCTCGCTTTGGTTCGCCATCCTTGAAACTCCAACAAAATCGTGACCGAAAATCAGCCACCTCGACTGGTGGTTGTGTTGGTGCCATCGGCTGAGTGAGCCGGAAACTTCAGGAAAATCGTCAGAACCCGTAGGATCGTTGCAGACCCACCACGAGCCGCAGTCGCGAGGAGCGTGGCTCAGGTGCTGCTATCTTCGCTGCACCTTGACGAACAACCCTTCCACGACCGCGCAGGAAAGTCGGATTCTTGGTTCGGGCGACGTCTCGATTGACGCGCTGCGTGACCGCACGATCGCCGTACTGGGCTACGGAAACCAAGGCCGCGCGCACGCCTTAAATCTGCGCGACTCCGGGCTGTCCGTCGTGGTCGGAGGGCGTGAGGGCTCGGCTCGAGTCGCTCTCGCCGCAAGCGAAGGGTTTGATGCAATGACGCTCACCGAGGCAGCTGCGCGCGCGGACCTCGCCGTTGTGGCGCTGCCCGATCAGGCTCAGCCCGCTGCATGGGTCAGATGGATTGAAGACGCGCTGCCGACCGGCGCGGTCGTCGGATTCGTACACGGTTTTTCGATTCGGTTTGGTTTCATCACTCCTCGAAGCGACCTCGGCATCGTACTCGTCGCACCGAAGGGGCCTGGTGCGACTGTGCGGGCTCGATACGAGGAAGGCCGCGGAATTCCCGCGCTTTATGCAGTCGAGCGAGAGAACGCGGCCCGCACTGCGCGCGAGTTCGCGCTTGCGTGGGGCGCAGGAATTGGCTGCGCACGCAGTGGTCTGATCGAGGCGAGTTTCGCGGCAGAGGCGGAGAGCGACCTCTTTGGAGAGCAGGCCGTCTTGTGCGGCGGATTGATGGCACTCGTCCATGAGTCCTACGCGATGTTGGTCGAGGCGGGCTACGCCCCCGAAGTGGCGTACATCGAATGTTGCCACGAGGTCAAGCAAGTCGCCGATCTCCTCTATGCGCGTGGACCAGACGGCATGCGACGCGCCATCTCAGACACCGCAGAGTTCGGAGCGTTCGTCGCAGAGCGCAAGCTTGTCGACGAGCATCTTCGGACATCGCTGCGATCCCTGCTTGCGGATATCCGCAGCGGCTCGTTTGCTCGGCGATTCATGACGGACTTTGAAGATGGACACCGGGAGTTTGCCGCTTGGCGTCGTGCAGCGTCCACGCATCCCATTGAGGCCGCGAGTGCGCGGGTGCGGGCGCTGATGCCGTGGCTTCACGATTGAACGAGGCTCAAGAATCGGTCTCCCATCGGCCACGGTACGCATCCAAAAACGATCTGCCAACGCTGCGTGATGTCCAGCAAGGGCAAGCGCCGATAGATCGAGCGTGAACATTCTCCAAGCGATCATTCTCGGTCTCGTCGAAGGTATCACTGAGTACCTGCCAGTCAGTTCCACGGGACATCTCATCATCACTGCGTGGCTCCTTGGGCTGACATCGGACGCGGCACAAAAGTCTGCGATCGACGACTTCAGCATCATTATTCAGGGCGGTGCGATTCTTGCGGTGCTCGGACTGTATCGAAGCCGTGTCGCTGCCATGATCCGTGGAGTCGCGGGGCGCGATGCTGCTGGACGAACACTCTTCTTGAAGATCGTGATCGCGTTCATGCCCGCGGCCGTTCTTGGACTTCTCTTTGATGATTGGATTGAGGAAAAACTCTTCCATCCTGTTCCCGTACTCATCGCGCTTGGTGGCGGCGGCGTGCTCCTACTTGTGCTCTCGCCGTGGATTCGAACCCTCACCGCGCGTGAGAAAACGGAAAGCGATGACTTCACGAACCTCTCCTACCGCGCGGCACTCGCGATCGGCTTCATGCAGTCGCTTGCGATGTGGCCGGGCACATCGCGCTCCATGGTTACGATTCTCGGTGGAATTCTCTTTGGCCTTTCGCCCCGGCGAGCTGCGGAATTCAGCTTCCTACTTGGGCTCCCGACGCTCGGCGCGGCGTGCGCGTACAAAATTCTGAAGGCGGGCAAGGACGATCCTGCGGCGTTTCTCGCATCACTTGGAGGCCCAACTCCAGTCATCGTCGGGATCGTCGTCGCTGCGCTTTCCGCGGCGCTTGCTGTCAAATGGCTGGTCGCATATCTCTCGCGCGGGGGATTCGCGGCGTTTGGCTGGTGGCGCGTTGTCGTTGCAACGGCGCTTGGCGTTGGCCTGATGACGGGAAAGATCGCGCTCTGAGGATTGCTTGTTCAGACCGCTAGAGATCCGCGTAGGACCCGCTCACTGGCTCGCCGAGCGTGGGGCGGAATTTCTCGATGAGTGTTTCGACCTTGAGCTTCGCCTCGGCAGGATCGTCTGAGATCCCGCAGATTCCCTCGAGTTCGAAGTAGTTGCCAAGCCCAACAACAGTATCGAGGTGAATGCGAATATTCTCGATCTGCCAGAGTTCGCGGCGCTTCATGATGATGCGCGTGACGGTTCGATCGAGATCCGACCACCGCACAGAAACCTGCGCGTCGTCGAGCCGAGTCCAGCGCGATGCGCGCGCGTTGCTGCGATCTGCGCGGTCGTACCAGATCCACTCAGCTCGGCTTAGACCGCTGAGTTCGTCGCGCTCCGTGCGCCGCTTGAGTCTTCCATCGGGTACCGACACATACTCATCGGTCTGGATGAGCACCGCCACGCGACGCGCGCGCAAGATCGCGCATGTGGCGCGCGCGAGTTCGATATCGCGTAATTCTGACTTGAATTCAATGTTCTTCACGCGCATCCCCGCGGTGAATGGCTCATTGCGCATCGCCAGCTTTCAAGACCGCATCACGCGCACCAGATGCGACCTCGGCGGTCTGTACGGCCAATCCGCTCGCGATCCGCGCGAGTTGGCGTTCGGCCTCGAGCCGATCGATGAAACTCGCCTCCGCAACTGGCCGCGAAGCGTAAGGACCCATCGTGTAGATCGTCCATGCATCGGAACCCGGGGCTCGACCTGCGAACCAAATGCATGGATGGACGCCAACTTTCGCATCGATCATGCGCGTTGTCTCAGCAAACGCATCTTGCCCTTCACACGGCTGCCATCGCCCAAAATTTTGCTTGAGCTCGACGCGCCACGACACACGATCGCTTTGCAGGAGGTCGATGGGGTCAACCGCTTGGACCAGTCGGACCTGCGCCTCACCCTCTCCCGGTGAGCCGATGACATGTGCCTCGCTCGCGACAATCACCTGCTTGGGAAGCAGATTTCCACCCAGAAACCAGACAAGGACCGCGGCGAGTGCAACAAAGACCGCGATGCGGAGCGTCAGATTTCGAACGCCGAGGAGGACCTGTGACATGGGAGGAGAAGTCTACCTCGCTGCCGCCGCGGCGAGTTCGCGTTGCAGCCGTGTTTCGTCCCAGATCTCGACCCCAAGTTCCTTTGCCTTGTCAAGTTTGCTGCCGGCCTCGCTTCCAGCAATGACGACTGCAGTCTTCTTGGACACACTTCCAGCGACCTTTGCACCCAACCGCTCAAGCGTCTCAGAAATCTCCGTCCGGCCGAATCCCTCGAGCGCACCCGTCACGACGAAAGTTCGTCCTGCGAATGCATTCGCACCGACTTCGATCGGCTTTGGCTCGCGGCTCACGAGATCGACCCCGACCAACGCAAGTTCGCGGAACGTCGTCTTCGCCTCGTCAGAGGCAAGCCATGCAGCGACACTTTTGGCCGTCACCTCGCCGAAATCCGCGAGTTCAACGAGTTGCGCCTCGGTGGCCGCGAGCAGTTCGTCTGCTGTTCGATAGCGCCGCGCGAGGGTTTTCGCCGCACTTGCACCGACATGACGGATGCCCAATCCCGCGAGTACGCGCGTGAGGCCGCGCTCGCGTGCGGCCGTTGCCGCGCTTTCGATCAGGCTGATGGCGCGCTTACCCGGACCTTTTCGCTCAAGTTCTGCAATCGCTTTCTCGCCCTTTGCAAGTGCGCGCGCGACGCGTTGCGCATCAAGGCGAAAAACATCGGCGAACGATGAGACCAGACCCGCATCGACAAGTGCGTCCACAATCTCTTCGCCGAGTCCATCGATATTCATTTGATCTCGGCCGACAAACCATTTCAGCCGTTCTCGGAAGCGCGCGGGACAGCTTGCATTGGCGCAAAAGAGTTTCGGTCCCTCGCGTTCGACGTTGCCTCCGCACGCAGGGCACGCCGTGGGTGGCACGATCGGAATCTCGCTTCCGGTCCGCTTCTCCACGACCGCGCTCACAACCTGCGGGATGATCTCTCCCGCCTTCTCGATGATGACCCGGTCACCGATGCGAAGATCTCTTCGCTGAATCTCCTCAATGTTGTGAAGTGTCGCATGCTTTACGGTGGAACCCGCAATACGAAGAGGCTCCATCGTCGCTCGTGGGGTGATCGTGCCTCCCTTCCCCACTTGCCAATCGACGTGCGTCAGCGTGGTTTCGCCTTGCTCCGCAGGATATTTGTACGCGATCGCCCAACGTGGACTCTTCGCAGTTGAGCCGAGTTTTTCCTGATGCTCAAAGCGGTCGATGCGCACGACCATCCCATCGACGGCGTAGTCGAGTGATGCGCGCTGTGCCGCAAAATCTTCGATGGCGCGTGCCGCGGCTTCAACATTTTCAATGCGGACGCCCATCGGGGAGACAGGTATGCCGAGCGCTTTCAGGTACGACACAAACTCCGTATGCGACTCCAATGAAGGCAGCCCTTCGCCCTCTCCGCGACCGTGCGCGACGAAGGAAAGCCGTCTCGATGCCACAACTTTCGGATCCTTGCTTTTCAGCGTTCCGACGCAAGAGTTTCGAGCGTTTGCGAAAAGCTGTTCGCCATGGCGCTCACGCTCCTCATTGATGCGCTCGAATTCACGGACAGGCATGAAAATTTCGCCACGCACCTCGAGCACATGAGGCACATTGCCGTGCCCCGGCGCACGCAACTTGAGAGGGACAGCGCGAATGGCCCGCACATTTGCGGTGACAACATCGCCCTTCTCACCGTCGCCGCGGGTCAGCGCTTCGACAAGTGCACCGTCCTCGTATCGAAGCGAGATCGCGAGGCCGTCCACCTTGGGATCGGCGAAAAGTGCGATAGAAGGCTCACTGGACGCGCGCGCGAACAACCCCGAGTCGGTGACATCCGCCGCGAGGGGCGGCCGTGCGCCGAGCGCATCAACGCATCGCCGATACCACGTGCGAAAATCGTCAAGTCCGTACGTGTTGTCGATCGAACGCATCGGTACCCGGTGGAGCCGCGTCTCGAACTCCCCTTCAAGCGGCGCCCCACCGACGCGCTGGGTCGGTGAGTTTGGATCGGTGAGCTCAGGATGGCGCAACTCGAGATCTGCGAGTTCAGCGAGCAACACATCAAACTCTGCATCGCTCATGAACGGCGCTGCGTCGACGTAGTAGGCGCGGTTCGCCCTCTCGAGCAGTTCACGGAGTTCGTGAATGCGACCCGGTTCATCGGTACGCGGAATCGATACTCGGGTTTCCTTTGTCATCGCTCGCGTCCTATGGGCGCTCGTTCTACCATGCGGCTATGCCAACGTACGTTTATGCGGTCGTGAAGCCCGACGGCTCCTTGGGAGAGCACTTCGAAGTGTCTCAGAAGATGAGCGATTCCGCTCTCGAGCGACACCCGGAAACAGGCGCGCCCGTACGGCGGGTTCCGCAGATTCCCATGCTTGGCGGCCAACATTCAACCGCCGCCGACAAGCGCAAAATCAGCGACTCGAATCTTGATCGGATGGGTTTCACCAAGTACCAAAAGGTTGGAGACGGCAAGTACGAGAAGACTGCGGGCGAGGGCCCAAAGTCGATCTCGAGAGATTGAAGCGGTCCACGGCGTGATGCAGCACGGCCTTCACACTGCGAAGGCCCACGAAAATTTGCACCGAATCCGTAGGTACAGCCTTAATTTTCGCGCTTCGCCGCATCGAGTAGTTCAAGCGCAGCGCGGATGTCGCCGACTCGGTCTTCTCCAGCCTCGCGTTCAACTGCAAGTCGAATTGTTGCGGGAACCTCGAGGAGCGACGAGAGAAACGCATTCCAATCGACTGCACCCGTTCCGACACGCACCTCACTCCCCCACGTGCCCAACACCTTCGTCGGTTGCGCATCCTTGACGTGGACCTGCGCAATACGTGGGGCGAGCACTTTGACCGCGGCAACCGGATCGCCCATGCCATACAGGATCATGTTCGCTGGATCGAAATTGACGCCGATGGAATCATCACCAAGCGCATGCAGCGCGTGTGCGAGGGTGTCGGCGGATTCTTGACCCGTCTCGAAAGCGATGCGCGCACCTTCCGCGCGAAAGAGCGCGGCGATTTCGCGGAGCCGCGTGAAAAGACGATCGCGCTCGGTGCCTGCCTCGTGCGGGATGAAGCCCGCATGAAATGTGACAAGTCGGATTCCATGCTGTCCCGCGATTTTTGCCACCTTCGTGGAGCGTGCGCGGGTCGCCTCCCACGTCACATCGGGAACGACGCCACCGGTCGCGCGAATCGCATCGAGCGTGGAGTAGTCTTCACCGACAGTTTCAAGCATGCCACTCGCGACCTCAATGCCGGCGGTCGAGAGCATGCGCACACAATCGCCCCAAATTTCCGGGTGCTCGGCCATCGGTGTGAGCGCGAGCTGCACCGCGCGTGCACCGGTTCTCTGCACACGCTCAACGAGTTGTGCGGGTGAATCGGCTTGCAAACTCCAGGAACAAACCGCGACCGGCGCAGAAGAAATGGGCATACCGGCACTCTACCTCTAGAGCTGTCCCATAGGTTTGGGGACAGACCACGCTTCATCTGCAACCCCGCAACTTCACAGTGAACTCCCGTCTCCAATCTGGTTCGTTCGCGACTAGGATGCATGATCCCGAGAAGTACTTGAACGACCTGATGAACGAATCCGACCTCACCCCCATTTCAGCGAGCCCGCACGCGGGTGGTGGCGGCACAGGACCAATTCAGACGGGGCCTTCCGTACGCGCATCGACGCGAGAAAAAACGTGGACGGAAAAACTTGAAGCGTGGGCCAGTCGGCTCTCGATCAAGAACAATTTCTTCCATTGGATCTTCTCGCTTGTCTGGCTACCGTTCGCTGCTCGATCGGGAATCAAGATGTATTCGAAGCGCGCGCTGTCGCGTGAGCGCTTCGCAGCGATTCTCCCCTTTCGCCGTTTCAATCGAAACTTTTATGACGCAATGGCTGGTGCCGCACTCCTCGGCAACTCCGAAGTTGCAGCGGGTATGTATCTCTTTTCTGTGTGCGGCGGCGACTCCCCCGTCGTGTGTAAGGAGATGAAGTATCGATTCCTTCGTCCGTGTCTTGGGCCCGCGATTTACCGTGTTGTCAAGAGCGAGGATGTGGAAGAGAAGGTTCAAAAGGGCGGCGAATTCAACGTCACACTTGAGCTTGAGGTGTATCAACAACAGATCGTAAAAAGGGTGGGCGAAACGCTGGTCGGCCGCTGCGACATTACTTTCCACTGCACACCGAAGGCGATGGTCCGCGAGCGCGGTGAGCGGCGAAAGGCCCGCCTCGAGAAGAAGGCTGCGCTTGCCCGCGACGCGGAAGCCCAGACGCCGGACGCGCCGCGTTGATGGACTTACGCGCCCGCACCCTGCTCTCGGGCTTCGCCCTTGCAACCAGTTGGACCTGGTGCATCGGAATGTTCGCGCCATTCGTGCTCTACGGCATGTTCGGCTGGCCAGGCATTCTCGCGTTTGCGATTCCAAACATCCTTGGCTGTGCGCTGTTTGGGTTTTTTCGTTCGCGCGAGCGTTCCATCACCGAAACACGCGACCACGCCATGGCGATGTCTGTCTTTTCGGCCGCAACCGTCGGGTACCAGATCTTCTTCGCAGGAAGCAAGATGGGACCGATCATCGAGGAAGAATCGAGATTTGGATCAGGCTCGGCGAAGGCAATCGCCGCAGGCAGCGTCTTCGCGGCAGCAGTGCTCCTTGCGCTCGTGCCTCGTCGCGCGCTTTGGTTGATCGCGGGCCTTGGATTCCTCGCAAGTTTGACAACATTTGCTTTTATCCCGTGGGGCGAGCTGAACGCGCTGCAATCGACGGGCTATTGGACGCATGCACAACTCTGGCTCGTGCTGCCGACGATTGTGTTTGGCTTTGCACTCTCGCCAAATCTTGATTTGACGTTTCATCGTGCCCGTCAGGAGTCGCCGAACCCTGCCTTTCCTGCAAATTTCATCGTGTTCGGCCTTGCGTTCGCCTCGATGCTCGCGCTCACAACCTGCTATCTCGCGAGTCCACAGGGTCTCACGATTCCGGCGGTGCGCGCCCATATCGTGCTCCAACTTGTACTCACTTGCGCGCTCCATCTTTCGGAACTCCGCACGGCGTCGATCGCGCCAACCGCTCGGGCGCTGCTTGGCGTTGGCTCTGGGCTTGTCGGCGTGACGGCGGTGATCCTCGCGGATCATCAAGACACTTACTTGCGGTTTCTCGGCCTTTATGGGCTCCTCTTTCCCGCATACGCCGTGCTTGCCCTCCGGACCGTCGGTCGGCCCACGCCTGTGGGGTTGCTGGCACTTGCGTTGTCGGTCGCGATCGCGACTCCAATCATCTCGAAGAGCTTCCTCGATGGCCCATCGCTCACCGCGCCGCTCGCCGTGGTACTTCCAATCGCGGCGGTCCTTCTTGTTTCTCGAAAGCCGGGAGCACCAAGTGCTGCCGATACTCCGAAAAATCCCGGTTTCTAGCGACGAACGCTGAGGAAATCGATGACCTGAACCGTACGCTGTCTTTGGATCTGCAGCGGGCGACGCCCGTGAGGCCTCTCGATGGACGCTCCATTCCAACCGCTCCTCAAGAAAGACTTCGACTTTGCTGCCGCGCAGCATCTTCTTGCTCGTGCTGGTTTCGGTGGCACGCCCGCGCAGGTGCGCGGACTCGTCGAACGAGGACTTGACGGGTCACTTGAGATCATCGTTGACTTTCGTGGCGAGGCCGAGCTCGCTGCCGAAGCGAATCTTCGCAGCGATCTCCTCCGCGCCGACACTCCAGAGGAGCGCGAAGCAGTACGCCTTGCTCGCGCCGCAGGTGATGAGGAGACGATCGCGCGACTTCAGGCACTTCGACAGCAGCGCGAGCGCGACGACCGCGCGCAGATCGCCGAGATGCAAAAGTGGTGGCTCCGTCGCATGATCGAGACACCGCGGCCGCTCGAGGAAAAGCTCACGCTGTTCTGGCACAGTCACTTTGCCACGGGATACCGCACGATTGAAAACAGTTGGCACATGGCGATGCAGAACGCGCTTCTCCGTCGCGAATGTGCCGGGAGTTTTGAACGCCTCGCACGCGGGATCATCTCGGATCCTGCCATGCTCAAGTATCTCGACAACGACGAAAATCGCCGTCGTAGCCCCAATGAGAACCTCGCGCGCGAACTCCTAGAGCTTTTCACGCTCGGCGAGGGGAACGGCTACGGCGAGAACGACATCAAGGAAGGCGCCCGAGCGCTCACCGGCCGAACCTTTCGCGGCAACGAGTACTACTTTGACAAGAATCAGTTTGACACAGGAACGAAGCAAATCTTTGGGCGAACCGGCGTCTTCTCTGGCGATGACTTCGTCTCCATGATCCTCGCGCGGCCGCAATGCTCGCAGTTCCTTGCGCTCAAGCTCTATCGCTACTTTGTGAACGACGCACCGAAGCTGTCGCGTGACGGAACCGAAACCGTCCTACGCCTCGCCACAGAAATTCGCGAAAACAACTATCAATTGCGACCTGCACTGCGTGCGCTGTTCCGATCGCGCCACTTCTACGCACCTGAGAATCGACTTGCGGTTGTCAAGAGTCCAGCGCAACTTATGGTGCAAACGATTCGCAGCCTCGGCACGCCACCACGCGAGATGAAGTCACTCGTCGATGCGGGTGACCTGATGGGACAACAGCTCTTTCAACCGCCGAGTGTGAAAGGCTGGGATGGTGGACGTGCGTGGATCAACACAGCGACCCTCTTTGTGCGTCAAAATATCGTGGTGTACCTCGTCACTGGCCGCCGTCCGCAAGGCTTTGATTGGAGTGAGTCGGAGATGTCCTACGACTCATCACACCTTGTCGAGCACCTACGCGATGCGACTGGAGCTCTCGACCCACGCGAAGCGGTGCGGAGCCTCGCGTCTTTTGCGCTAGGTGGGACCGTTGCGCCTGAACGTACCGCGCAACTTGATTCATTCCTCGAAAGCCTCGGCGGCACGGTCACCGATGATCGCGTCAAGGCAATCCTTTGTCTTCTCGGGGCGATGCCCGAGTACCAGCTCTGCTGAACTTCACCATGCACCACGCCGCCTACACCCGACGACTCTTCCTTCAGCGCGGCTGCGCGCTTGCCTCGCTTGCGGCGACGGTGCCCTACTTCGTTGAGCGCAGCGCGCTCGGCATGTTGGGCGACCCTGCGCTTTCATCGAACCCGGGGGTTCCGGAAGACCGCGTACTCGTGGTTGTCCAACTCGGCGGCGGCAATGACGGACTCAACACCGTCATTCCTTATGGCGATCCTGAGTACTTTCGCGCGCGTCCGCAGATCGCCGTGCGCGCGCCAGGTGCGACGGGCACTGCACCGATCGCGCTCGAACTTGATCCGTCTGTCGGACTCGGTCTGCATCCTTCGCTTGTCGGCTTCAAGGATTTGTACGACGCCGGAATGCTCTCGGTGGTTCAGGGCGTCGGCTACCCGAATCCGAATCGATCGCACTTCATGTCTATGGATGTCTGGCAAACCGGTCGTGCCGATGCGAAGGGAAACGGCTGGATTGGCCGCTATTTCGACAATGTTTGTAACGGCACACCGATCCCTGAGGGTGCCATCGCCGTTGGTCGTAACGCGCCGCTCGCGATGCAGGGCGATATCCAAAAGCCCATTTCCTTCGAGAATCCTGCGTTGTTTCGCTGGCTCGGCGAGGATCTGCACGGCGCGCTCAAAGATCCTTACGACGCAATCAACCGCGCGGGCGCGCTCGCTGGTACCGGAGAGGACACACAGAAAGCGTTCTTGATGCGCACGGCACTCGACGCACAGGTGGCGAGTGCGCGCATTCTGGCTGCGGTCGCCAAACAGCCACTCGTACGCTACCCAGATCACGCGCTCGCCCGGCAACTTCGAACTGTGGGCGCGATGATCCGCGACGGCATGCCGACGCGTGTGTATTACGCATCGATGGGCGGCTTCGACACGCACGGCGGGCAGGTTGGCTCGCACACCAATCTCCTGCGGCAACTGAGCGAATCGATCAAGGCGTTTCAAGACGATCTCAAAGCGCAAGGCAATGAGTCGCGCGTGGTGACGATGGTGTTTAGCGAATTCGGTCGTCGCGTGAAACAGAATGGTTCGAATGGCACAGATCATGGCACGGCGGCACCAGTGTTTGTGATCGGGCCGCGCGTGAAGCCGGGCATCATCGGACGGCATCCGTCGCTCACCGACCTTGATCAAGGCGATCTGAAGTTTGGCGTTGATTTTCGCTCGGTCTACGCGTCGCTCCTAGGGGATTGGATGGGCGCGCCAGCAGAGGTCATCCTGCGCGGAAACTTTGCAAACGCCGGGGTGATTGCGCGGCCGTAACCTCCGTTTTTGCGCGCAGTGTTCGAAGCATTTTTGAGAACACCGCGGGTGAAAAGGCGCGGACGGCCAACCGACCAGGGCGTATGCTCACGCCATGCGCGTATCACGACTCTTCGTTGCCCTCCTCCCACTCCTCACGCTCGCTGCATGCAATGGCGAATGCGCGAGCGGAACTCCAGAGTCATCGAGCGCGGCTGCGGCCGCGACGACTGCCGCACTCACGATGCCGGTTTCGATGCGTCTGGCGGTGAAAGGCATGCACTGCGAAGGTTGCGAAGGAGCGATTTGTGGCAAGGTCGAACAAATCGCGGGCGTGACGGCGGTCAAAGCGAGCCACACGGATGAGGCGGTTGATGTCACAGCACCCGCGGAGCAGCGAGACCAAATCGTGTCAGCGATTAAGAAACTTGGCTACACGGTTGAGTGACCGCCAATCGATAGATCTCCGCAAGTGTTTGCGTATGTGAGGTTCTCTCGCCGCGCGAACTCACGCGTTTTCACGCGAGGTGCGCGAGTGAAACGCGCAACAATTCGATCACTTCATCAACGGTGCCCGTTTGCTTCGCGCCTGCTGCGTGTACATGGCCGCCTCCGCCGAAGCGCGCCGCGAGTTCATTCACATCGATGAAATTGCCATGCGCGTCCGCGGGCTTTGATCGGAAACTGAGTTTGGTGATACCCGCAGCCATGTCTTCCACAACCAGCACCGCCGCTCGTACCGCAGAGATCTCCATCGGGATGTTCACGACACCTGAGGTTTCCTCAATGAGTGCCCCGGTTTCGACGAAGTCAGACGCCCGGAGACGCATGAGCGCGATGCGTCCACCGATGATCTCCATGCTCGACAGTGCACGGCCCTGAAGCATGACTCGTTCGGCTCGGCTCGATTGTTCGAGTTGTTGGTACATCGCGTTCTTGTCGACGCCTGCCGTAAGAAGTCGCGCACCCAGCGCGTACTCCGGAGCGCGTGCGTTTGAAAATCGGAACCAACCGGTATCAGTGGCGAGACCCATGAACAACGCTTCTGCGATCGAGTATCGACCGTTGGCATCTGCGCCAAAAGCGAGATCAACACCCATTGCGTCGACGAGCCCGACGATGAGCGCCGTGCATGATCCGCACGAAACATCGACGATTCGCCGCGCTGCGACCAGATCGCCTCGCGCATGATGATCGATGCCGACAACGCGCTCGACGCGCTCGACGAGCCACGGCGCGATGACCTCAAGTTGCGTCCACGCTCCCGTATCGACGACGACCGCGAGATCAAAGTCGCCGACGGGAAGCGCTGGCTGGCGCGGGCGAACATGCGTGACTGGGGTTGAACCTTCGAATGCGCGGAGATTCCCCTCGCATGGATCGACGACCCAACCTTCCGCATGAACTCCGACCGCTGCGCACGCGCGCACTGTTGCCAGCACGGAGCCCATCGCGTCGCCATCGGGCTTTTGGTGCGTGGTCACGAGCACCCTGTGGGCGCCTCGCAATTCGCGGGCGAGGGCGTCAATGGTGGTGTTGGTGGTGTATTTCATCGGGGGTGCGCGGCCTGGGCGCAATTGCGTGAGGCGCACGTGCGAAGGATGCTACCGCAAGCGCTCGGCCACTTCTGCCACTGCGACGATCGCCGCACGATCGCCCTCCATCGCAGAGAGGAGCGCCTCAAGCCCGTCAAAACGCACCATGCCGCGAATCCGCGCAAGAAATCGAAGCCGCAGCGGCCAGTCGTACCAATCGAGCGGAAGTTCGATGGGGGTGCCATCGGGGGCGAGCAGCGTCGCTTCGCAGGTACGCGCACTTTCACCAAATGTCGGCTTCGTACCAACAGAGATCGCGGCAATCGCTTCGCGCCCATCCGGGACCAACGCTCGGCCTGCATAGACGCCGTCCGCAGGCAACACTCGGCCATGGGCGTCGAGATTTGCTGTTGGCCAACCGATCGTGCGGCCGCGTTGGTCGCCGCGCGTGGTGTTGCAGCGAAGTTCGTACGGCCGACCAAAGACGCGTGCCGCGTCGGCCACACGGCCTTCGCCAAGCAGCCGGCGGGCCACAGAACTCCGCGCCTCGACAGACGATCCATCGGAGAGTTCGACGCGCAATGTCGGCGCTTCGACGACGCGAAATCCGTAGAGCGCGCCGAGTGCGCGCAAGGTGTCAAGCGATCCCGCCCGTCCCTTCCCGAACCGGAAGTCCGCGCCCTCCACCACGACATCGAAGCGGATGCGTCGGCGGAGGTCGGCGATGAACGCCTCAGGCGTGCGTCCGAGAAGTTCCGGCGTCGGTTCGAGTTCGAGTACCTCCGCTGCACCGCAGACCGAACGAAGCAACTCCGCTCGCTCCGCGGCTGAGGACAAGCGTCCCATGGGAATTTCAGGCCGAAGGACCGCTCCGGGAAGCGGCTCGAATGTCACCGCGGCAACAGCGCCACCGTTGACCTCGGCCGTCGCCACGGTGAACAAGTGCCGATGTCCGCGATGGACTCCGTCGAAATTGCCGATGACGATGGCCTGCATTCGGTCCTGCCTGCGTGTGACCCGCCCGAAATGTGAGCGGCAGGGTCGGGGGCTTGGCTATCCTGCACCCCTTCACCTTTACCGACGGAACATACACGAAATGACCAGCGCGCCTTCCTCCCTGTCCGCGACCACCCCGGACTCTGCATCGATCATTGACGAACTCGCGAGCACCTTCCGTGCGACCGCGGAAAGCGTCGTTCCGTGGTTCGTCGCGCAGATGCCGCCGATGTATTTTCAAGACACCGACCGCGCGAGCCAACTCGCCCACCTGCGCGCGATCATCGCCGCGCGCGCATCGGAACGACCGATCGACCTCACGCTGAAGAGTGAGGACGGACGGCAGCTGACGCTCATCAAGGGCGCCAACTTTCCAGGCATTCTTGCGGAACTCGTTTCGCAACTTCCGATGGACCGTTCACTTCGCGCGGCGAAGATTCACTCGAGTTTCGATGGAAACCTCGTGCTCGACACCTTCGTGTTCGGCGATCCAGAGCCATTTGACAGCCGCGATCCGCGTCAGTCGGCGAAGCTCACGGACACTATTCGCTACGCGAAAGAACACGGCCTCGACTGGACGCCCGACCAGATCTCGAACTACTTCGCAGGCTGCAGCGCCGAGTACGTGCTCACCTGCACCCCCCTGCGCGTAGCCGCGCACTGGAAGCTCTTCAGCCGCGTGAGCGGCACTGACGGCACGATCGTCGAGCTCGAGGCCGAGAGCCACCAGACGATGAGCCGCATCGTGGTCGTCGTGGAAAATGCGCGCACGCGCACCATGCTCGAGCGCTGCGCCACGATCCTCGCGCGTCACCACATCTCGATCCACCGCGCGTATCTCGACATCATCAAGGACGGCAAGGGCGGCTCGATGACCTTCGTCGGCTTCGTGGTCCAGGACCACAACGGGCGCGCGCTGGCGCCCGCGAGCTCGGAGTGGGCGGAGGTCGTGCGCGACCTGCGCCGCATCAAGTGGGTCGACGACAAGGCGCTGTCGCTTGCAGGGCGCTGGCCGACCATCTCCATCGACCGCTGCGAGGCGCTGATCGCGCTCTGCAACCTGGCGCATCAGGTGCTCTCGCCGCAGAACCGCCATCTGTGGACGCGCGAGCGCATCCAGGGGTACGCAGAGGAGTCGATGGCGGCATCCATGCTGGTGGTCGAGCTGCTGCTGGCGCGCTTCGATCCGGCCAAGCCGATGCAGGACGCCGAGTTCGCGGCGGCACGCCAGCGGATCGAGACCGAGATCGCGCGCGATCCGAACGAGATGCACCGCACCGTGCTCACCAAGCTCCTCGAGGCAGTCTGCGCGACGCTGCGCACAAACTACTTCCTTCCCGACCGCTTCGCGCTCTGCCTGCGCATCGACCCGGCGTACCTCGCGAACGCCGAACGGCCCGAGCGCCCGTACGCGACCTTCTTCGTGCACGGCCGCGGATTCGACGGCTTCCACAACCGCTTTCAGGACATCGCGCGCGGCGGCCTGCGCGTGATCCGCACGACCAATCCCGCGCAGCACACGCGCGAGAGCGAGCGCCTGTTTGACGAGGTTTACGGCCTCTCGTGGGCGCAGCAGCTCAAGAACAAGGACATCCCCGAGGGCGGCGCCAAGGCGGCGATCCTGCTCGAGCCGGGCGCGACCATCGACCGCTGCGTGAAGGCGTTCGTGAACTCGATCCTCGACCTGATCGTGCAGGTGCCCGAGGTGAAGAAGCTCGTCGTCGACCTCTTTGGCAAGGACGAACTCATCTACCTCGGGCCTGATGAGAACATCACCCCCGCCCACATCGAGTGGATCGTGGACCGCGCCCGCCGACGCGGCTACTCCATGCCGACCGCGTTCATGAGTTCGAAGCCGAACGCTGGAATCAACCACAAGGTCTACGGCGTGACCAGTGAAGGCGTCAATGTCTTTCTCGAGATCGCGCTAAAGGCACGCGGAATCAATCCGCGCAAGCAACGATTCACCATCAAGATCACCGGCGGACCGGATGGCGACGTCGCTGGCAACATGATGCGGATCCTCGAACGCGACTATGGAAAAAATGCTGTCATCGTCGGAGTCGGTGATGGATCAGGTTCGGGCGAAGACCCTGAAGGACTCGATCACGCGGAACTCATCCGCCTTTTCAACGAGGGACTACCGATCGCGAGCTTCGACAAAACGAAGCTCTCGCCGAAGGGCCGCGTTGTGTCGGTCGACGAGCCCGAGGGCGCGCAGCTCCGGAACACCATGCACAACCGGCTGGTGACCGACGCGTTCGTGCCGGGCGGCGGCCGCCCCGCCACCATCCACGAGGGAAACTGGCAGGAGTTCCTCACCGCGGACGGCAAGCCGAGTGCGATGGTGATCTCAGAGGGCGCGAACCTCTTCCTCACGCCGGGAGCCCGTGAAGAGCTCTGCAAGCGTGGCGCAACGATCATCAAAGATTCGTCAGCAAACAAATGCGGGGTGATTTGCTCGAGCTACGAAATCAGCGCGTGCATGGTGCTGAGCGATGATGAGTTTCTCGCGATCAAAGATGCATACGTCGCGCAAGTCCTCGATCGACTCCGCGAACTCGCGCGCGTCGAAGCGGAGTTCCTGATGCGCGCCGCGAAATCGCACCCCGAGATGTCGCTTCCGAAGATCTCAGTTGAACTTTCGAAAGTCATCAACACAAGTGCGTCTGCCATTGCTGCTGGCGTACCAAGCTGGCCTGCGGACGATCGCGAACTTGCCAAGCAGATGATTCGCGATCACTTACCGAAAGTGCTCTTCGACTTCGCCGGCGAGCGTGTGTGGAAGAATCTTCCGGCCTCGTACCAGACCTGGATCATCGCGAATCGTCTCGCAAGTTCGATCGCGTACCGCGAAGGAATGGACTTCTTCGATGGCTGCTCGCCCGCGGAAATCGCAGACCTTGCGCGACGCTACATGAAGAGCGACCTCGCAAACCGCGAGATCGTTGCCAAGGTGCGCGCATCAAACCTCGCGGACAAAGAACACATCGCAGCGCTTCTCGAGCGAGGCGGAGCGCGCGCAGGGATCTGATGGAAACGAGCAACAAACCACCGCGCGAAGCACGCCGAAAATCACGAGCGTGGCGGAGCGCGCGCAGGGATCTGATGGAAACGAGCATGACCGCCGACGCGTCGATTGATCCGTCGACTACTCCCCCGCCTTCCTCCCGGCGACCTTCGCGCGGAGAGATGCGGTGAGTTGGGCGTATTCGCGGGCGAGGACGGTCTGTTCGCCGATCACTCGCGCGTCCTCGCGGATTCGAGGCTGTTCGAGGGTGGCGAGTGCGGCTTCTGGGGAGCCCGTTTGGTCCATCGCTCGGGCGAGCCAGAGAATCGCCTCCAAGCGCTCGCGGAAGCGTGTGTCGTCGGTCTTGTAGTAGGCGACTGCGCGTGAAAGTACGTCGTACGCCACTGCCGGTCGCCCGAGTTGCGCCAACACGCGGCCGAGGGCCAGGCGCTGCTCCATTGCAGCAGATTCATCATCGGTCGAGAGCAGCGAGACGAGTAGCGTGCGAATCTCCAGCTCGCGCTCATCGCCAAACGGATAGACCGCCGCGAGTCGTTCACCCTGCGTTCGGAGAAGCGCGAGCGCGTCGGCGCGGCGCCCAACATCAAGCAGCGCCGTCGCGAGATGGAGCGCAATCGTTGCGCGATCGCGCGCATCAGCGTCCTCGCCGAGCGCGCGAGTTGCGTCGATATGCAGGTCGATCGCACGAGCCGCATCACCAACGATTCGGGCAAGCTCACCCTGGAGGTCGAGCGTGCGCGCGTATGCCCGCCCGCCGCGCTCGCGAAGGAGCGGTGCCGCAAGTTCCGCGCAGGTCTGCGCATTCTCCTGAAGCGTTACGCGTGCTGGTTCATCCAGTCCCGAAATCGCCTGGTAGGCGATACACATTTCGGCTACGGCGAGGAGCGCGTCGCCCATCAACACGCTGCCCGGTTCGTAGGTCTTCTGAGCTTCTGCCAGCATCTCTTTCGCAAAGTCAAAGTCGATGCGCACGCGCGCGTGATCACGGGGGCGAACATCGCGCGCCATGGCCTGAACGGTCGCGCGGACAAGCTCGAGATACCGCTCGCGCGGCATGCGCGACTGCAGTTTGAGGAGCACATCACCGCGGAGGAGTTCGTGCAGTGCTGGCGGCGGAAGCGACGGCGTTCCCGCTGCCCAAACCGTGACGACACCGCGCAAGAGATCACCGACTTCGTAGGCGTCCGCAATCGCGTTTTTCGTGCGTTCAACCGTTGCTTGTGCGAGCACCTGCGCATCCAAAACCTGCTGCTCGGCCTGCACCACCTGCGCGAGTGCCGCATCTCGCTCGGCGATCGCCGTCGTCCGCGCGGCGACAGCATCCGCGCGCGCAGCCTCAGCCTCTACACGCGACGCATTCACGCGTTGTACGCCCCATGCACCGAGCACGCCGAGCACGCCGACCACAATCACCAACGAAATCGTGATCCACACGAGCGTTCGGCGCGGCTCGCCCCCGCGCTCGGGATCGCCGAGTAGTTGGCGCGACTCTTCGTAACTCATTGAGGGACAAACTCCGAAAACCGCATCAGCACCACCACGGCTTCGCTGCAGGTTCACTGATGATTGCTTCTGAGAGAAAAGCAGCGGCGCGCTCGAGGCCTTCCTCAACCGACATCAGCGCATCCTCATGCTCAATCGACAGCACATGGTCGTAGCCATGTCGACGCAGCATCGAGACAAAAGGCTTCCAGAACTCGTGGCCATGACCGTATCCGCAGGTCCGGAAGTTCCACGCGCGATTCTTTAGATCGCCATACGAACGCGCGTCGTTGTAGCCATTGACGCGACCTTCGTGCGTGTGCAGTTCCGTGTCCTTCGCGTGGCAGTAAAAGAGAAGGCCCGCCTCGCCGAGTACACGCGCGCTTTCGATAGGATCGATTCCCTGCCAGAAGAAGTGCGATGGATCGAGGTTTGCGCCGAGCACCGGCTTGCCCTTCAAGCCTGAAGCTTTCATCGACGCCTCACTCAGTCGAATCAGCGTGTCCGGGTTGTAAACACAGAACCCCGGATGCGCTTCCCATGCGACCTTGACTCCATGCTGCGCACACAGCCGCGCCTGTGTCGACCAGTAGGGAATGAGCACATTCTTCCACTGGTAGTCGAGGATCGCGCGATAGTCCGGCGGCCAGGCGCAGGTCACCCAATTTGGAGTCTTGTCGGCCTTCGAGCCGCCCGGACAGCCCGAGAACGTGATTACGACATCGGTACCGAGAAGCGGCGCGAGTTTCACTGCGTTGACGAAATCGCGGTGATCGTTTGTTGCGTGGCGCTTGTCTGGATGCACGGGATTTCCGTGCACGGCGAGACCGGAGAGCGTGAGCTCATGATCCTTCAGAATACCCTTGATGCGCTCCTGCTCCTTCTTCGATGCAAGCACCTTGGCCGGATCGAAGAATGGCTTTCCCGGATACGCCCCGACCGGAAGTTCGATCGCATCGAGGCGAATCTCCGCGCAGTATGCTGCGACGTCTTCGAGTTTGCGGCCAGCAAAAAGTGCGGCCATTACGCCAAGCTTCATAGAAACCTCCGGTTCGTGTGATCGATCGCGAGGCCCGGAAACTACCACCGATCGCCCATCGCTGCGGACAGAAACAGGCGCATCTCTGAGAGTGCTCCCGGCGGCCGGGGAAATCCGTCGTACCATGACCTCCCCGATGTTCCTCGCAACCTTTGCGGCACTCCTCTTTCTCCAAGGCGAACCTGCGCAGCCGGTGGTCGCACCACCGCCAGCTCCCGCGCAAGTTCCCCCGCAAGTTCCTCCGCAAGTCACGCCAACTTCGCCGACCGAATCTGCGACTCCCGCGGTCGAGAGCGTGCTTACCGAACCGACTGAGCCACAGAAGCGCGCCTACATCGTGGTTGACCGGGTTTCGACGGCGGCGGGTGTCATTGAGAGTGACGACGAAAACTTGATTGTGCTTCGCGACGAGAAAAATCGTCTGAAGACTTTCACGAAGAATCGCGTGATCTCCATCACATACCTTCTTGAAGGCCCAGCCGGTCGACGCGTTCGCGTCGTGTTGAACGATGGCCGAGTGCTCGTCGGAAAGCTCGTCGAAGATGGCTTTGAAAATGTGCTGCTCGAGATTGAAGGCATCCAAACCAAGTACGCGCGCGCCGCTGTGACGGAAGTGCTTCCGTATCCGACTGACCAAGAGTTGTATGAGCGCTTCCGCGACGGGCTCGAACCCGATCAATACACCGCACGCTACACGCTCGCGCTTTGGCTTTACAACAAGAAGATGTACACCGATTCGAAGCGGGAACTTGAAAGCCTTCGTGAAGCAACGAATCACTACGAAGCCAAGCAACTACTTATCGAAGTCAATGCGCAACTCGCGCTCATGGCACCGCGACCAGAGGGCGAAACTCCCAACAAGCCAACGAAGCCGGTAGACGGCACAGAACTCCCGACAAGGTTGCTCACGGATGCGGATGTCAACATCATCAAGGTCTATGAAGTCGAGTTGGCCGATCCGCCACGGATGCAGGTTTCGGTCGATGGCATTCGGACGCTCCTTGAGAAGTACTCAGATAGCCCGCTGATTCCCGCGAAGGCGTCGGAAAAACAGGCGTATTTCTCGAAGGATCCTGCAGAGATCGTCAAGACGCTCTTTGCACTCAAGGCACGCGAGCTCTACCCAGAAATCGAAGTGCTCGGCGAGCCGGGCTCACTCAATCTGTTTCGCCAACGCGTCCACAATGCGTGGCTCATCAACAACTGCGCAACGAGTCGGTGCCACGGCGGGCCGGATGCTGGCCGACTGATGCTCTACAACCGCGACTTCAAGGACGACAACGTTCGGTACACCAACTTGTTGATTCTCACTCGCTCAAAGATCAATACGCTGCCGCTGGTGGACTTTGACAAACCCACGGACAGCCTGATTTTTCAATACGCGCTTCCCACGACCGAGGCGCGTCGCCCGCATCCCGATGTCCGCGGTTGGACTCCGGCACTCACGTCCTCGCGTCGTGGGCTGATGGAAGATTTTGTCGCTTGGGTCCGCTCCATGCGTGTGCGGGATGGTGATTACCCCGTGGACTACACGCCCGCCGCGATGAAGTCGCCGGACGCTCCCGCTGCGAGCGGCCCCGATCGCTGAGGCCCCCACTGAAAGGCCTGCGCCGCCCAGACCGCGCCAAGGCACAGGCATCGATCCATCGTTACACTGCCCCGCCCTCGGCAACCGCCGGGATTTGGCTCCTTTCACAGCACTCCGGCAGGTCTTCATCCGATGACGAACCGCTTCTCGAATCGCTTCTCGCCACGCACGCTCATCTCGCTTGCGAACGCTTCCCGCACTGGACTCCGCACCGCTTGCGTCGCCACTGCGTGCATCGCCGCGGGCGTGCTCAGCGGGTGCGCGGATCCAGAACTTGAGAAGCAATTGAAGTTCGAGCGGGAGTATTTCACGGTCGCGAACGCATACGTCGCCACCGTCACCGGCAACACCACCCTGCTCTCCGACCAGCCGCCTGCGGAGTCGTTGTCGGCCTTGCGCGCGATCGCGGAGCAAGCGAAGGGAATCTCTGGAGGCACCGCCGCCCAGCAAGAGTCTGCGCAGCAACTCGCCGGAAGCATCTATCGCGTCGCAGGCGCGATCGAGTTGGCGCGCGCGAGCCGACTTGAGTCTGAGCAGGAACTCCTTCGAAGCGTCGTGATCGGCGCCTCCGGCCTTGCATCCGACCTCGAAGCGATCGCAACTGCAGCCGAGACAATCGACCTCGCATCTGCTCGCAGCGAGCCGCAAGTAGACAAGGATGCTGCATCGCGAGACGCGCGGGAACTACAGGAATCCGTGCGCGGAATCGAACGGCCGCTTGGCAAACTCGTCGACAAGATTTCCTCGAGCAATGCGCGCGTTTCGCAACTTGACCAAGAGGCTGCGCTTCTTCTTCGGAAGGCCCGCGAGTCTAGTCCCGCTGCGGGCTTCGCCTTCGTGGAAGAGGCCGCGAAGATCCAAGCCGACGCTCGCGCAGAACGTAAGGATCTCTCGACAAACGAGATCGACGCCGTGGAGCAGAAGTCGCAGCTTGAACTTGCGCGCGTCAACCTCAACTCTGCGGAAGCGCTCCTCTCGGCAGCCAACAACGCACTTGAGTTTGTCAGCAACTTTGAAGCCGAAGTCGATGGCCAAGCCGCGAAGTGCCGTGCGATGGCCACAGAACTCCGCAACACCGCCAGTGGGCTTCTGAAGTCCATTACCGAAGAGCGTGATGGTGCGCTCAAGGCGGCCTATGACGCGGCTGCCGCAGACTTCGCGAACGCCGCGAACGGCATCGGCTCTGGGCCCGCGGCAGAAACGCTGCGTACGACGCTCATGTGCGAGGAACTTCGTCTGAAGTCGAGCACAATCTTCGGTCTCGGCGCGCAGGGGCGCATGCTGATGCTGACGGGAGGCGCGTCTGCAGCAGGATTGTCCGATCTGAAAGCGGCGGCCGAGTCGGCAATCGCGGCGTTGAAAGAGCAAGCTGCAACTGCAAGCGACGCGATGGCCTCCGTAGGCGACGATCCAACAGCGGGCGACGCAGTTGTAAGCCTCAAGAGTTACGTCGACGGCATGAAGAAGATGGCGGACGGCCTTTCGGTCGACACGCTGCTCACTCCACCGACACCTGTCAGCGTTTCGACAACCTCCTCGACAGCGTCAGCAGGTGGCACTGGAAAGAACTCAGCCGCCGCGTCGTCTGGCCGTTCGATGGCTGGTGCTGGAAACGGAATCTCCGACATCGAAGCATGGGTCGCCGAGACCAATTCCATCATCGAGTCGAATCCCGGGGAAGCCGCCAAGCGGATGGCCGACGCGATGGATGGCTCGACCGCCGCTGGCAAGGCGATGAAAGACATGTCGCTGCAGATGGCCGCAGTCATGGCGCCGCTCTATGACGCGATGCTGGAGAAGTTTGGTTCGGCCAAGCTCGACATGGCCAGCGGAGGCGCGGGTGGCGGTGCAGGCGCGGGTATGAGCGCCATCAGCGGAGGCGGTGCGAGCTTGCTCGAACTGGCATCCAACGACGGTAGCCGCGCAGTATTCAACGACGAAACCGGTAAAGAAGTTGTGTTTGCCAAGGGACCCAACGGCTGGACGCTCGACATGAGCGGAATGCTTGGGCAGCTTGGTATGTCAGAGGAGCAACTTGAGCAGATGGCTCCGATGATGACCATGGCGATGGCACCGATGATGAACGCGATGAAGTCGGGCGTGAAGGAGATTTCGGACAAGATTCGCTCGGGCGAGATTGCCACTTCGGAAGAAGTCGGCGCGGCACTTCAAGCGGCGATGACCAAGGGAATTGGCGGCGCCATGGGCGGCACCATGGGCGGCACGATGGGCGGCACGGGGCGCGGCGCGAGAGGTGGCGCAGGGCGCGGTCCGGGCTCGGGCTCGGGCTCGGGCTCGGGCGAAAAGTAAGTGCGCGCGACAGTCGACTCGACGCCGAGCGCAACACGCGCAAGAACTCGGGCTTCGTAATCAGGATTCACCAGCCTGACTGTGACCTTCAAATTCTCGCGCGGCCCCGTTTCGACGGGGCCGCGCTCTTTTGGGCTACGCTTTCACCTATGACCGCGCCCCCGCCACCGCCACCACCGCCGTCGCGTCGGCAGCAAACGCCGCGTGCACCGACGACACGCTCCACCCCGGTTGCGTCAGGCGCTTGGTCGCAAGGGTTCACCGTCGTAGGTCGCGTGAAAGGCGCGCTCCTTGTCTTCACAATCCTTGCGCTCACCGCTGGCTCCCTCTTCATCGGACCGCTGGTGCGCGGAACGCTTCGTGAGCAAGGTATTGAGCCCACGGGACTTCCCAAAATCTACTTCGACATGCCGTGGCTTACTGCGGTCCTGTGCATTCCCGCACTGATCGCGGCGATCGCACTGATGCGCGGCGTGGCGCGGCCCTTCCTCTGGATGACCCTCTCCACGCTCCTCCTCCTCCCGGCACTGGCGTTCTTTCTGCTGGGCGCGGCAGGTGGCGTCGCGATGATCTATGAGCGCGCATTCGAGCTATGAACTCGTCAATCGACCGAGTGCATTTTCGCGAGCGGATTGAAGCGAGAGCACATGAGCTTGGCTTTGCACTGGTTGGGGTGGCGCGGGCTGAAGCAAGCTCGCGCACAGATGCGCTGCGACGCTGGCTTGATGATGGCAAGCACGGAGAGATGGGATGGCTGGCAGATTGCGCTGCGACACGCGCGGATGTGCGGTTGATGCTCAAAAATGCGCGGAGCGTGATTGCAGTTGGTGACCGCTATCACGACGGACGGCCTGACCGCGTCATCGCAGGTGCCGCGCGTGGCCGCATCGCGAGGTACGCGCGTGGAAAGGATTACCACGACATCATTCGTGATCGACTTCGCAAACTAGGCCGTTTCGTGCGCGAGATTGCGCCCGGTACCTCAACGCGGCTCACTGGCGATATTCATCCCATTCTTGAACGCGAACAGGCCGCGCGCGCCCTCGTCGGAGCCATTGGCAAACACACGCTCCTGATTCGTCCCGCGCTCGGCAGTTACTTTCTGCTTGGCGAAATCGTGACCGACGCCGATATCGCCGCGAGTGACGAAGCGCCGCGCACCGAAGCGAGCGACCTCTGCCGCAGTTGCACGCGTTGCATCGATGCCTGTCCGACGAAAGCCATCACTCCCTACTCAGTCGACGCGACCCGTTGCACCGCGTACCTCACTATTGAACATCGGAGCGCGATCGCCGCTGAATTTTTTGGCTCTACGGGTGACTGGTGGTTCGGCTGCGATATCTGCCAGGAAGTGTGTCCTCACGCACAGTCGACGCGTGCATCTCGGCGCGTCGGCATCAATCCGCAGTACGCACCACGCCTCGAAAGCGTGGATTTACTCGAGGTTCTCGGTTGGAACGAAGCGGATCGCGCGCGCCTCGTCGTTTCTAGTGCACTCAAGCGCGCAACGCTTGCGATGATGAAGCGCAACGCTCTACTCGCCTTGGCGTCCATCGCGCGAACAGACGCAGCGCTCGCGTTGCGTGTGCGGGCAAGGTGCGCGACGATTGCAGAGAGTGTCGAAGAAGACGAGATTGTTCGCCTTGCGGCGGCAAACTGTGCACGCACACTTTCATCGTGACAACGCCCGCGCAAAGCGCACAAGCACCGCAGGAGGAAGATCGGCGACCACGCCCACGCCGCCCGTCATCGCGGCCGCTGCGGCGTAACCGGATCGCGCAGCGCCCTCCATCGTCGACGGCCATCCGTTGTCCGTCCACTCACCGGCGAGAAACAAGTTTGCAACTCCACCGCGAAGATCGCCTGCCTCTGCGCGCGCACGCGGGCGAATCGCGTCAACACCGGGCACACTCGCAAAGGTCGCACGCTTCTCAAGGACTGGTCGGGACCACAAAATATCTTCCCGCCGAAAATCTGGGATCGCCCACGAAACATCCGCTGAGACACGTGCGATCGTCTCAGCTTCCGTGAGTCCGATCCAATCATCTGCTGCCGAAACAACTGCCTCAAGACGCTGCGGAAAACCTGCATTTTCGTGCATTTCGTGCGCGAACAACCAGTGGGTCGCTCGGCCCGGGAGCGCGAGGTTTGCTGTTTGCATCACGCGGCGGCGTACGGCAATGTGCACGCCAAGGATCGGTGAGAACGTGAATGAATCAATCCCCATGAGTCTGCGGTCTTGCGCGCGCAACGCATCCGAACACAGTCGTGTGAGGCGATCAGGCGGAACGGCGGAGATACACGCTTGCGCCGTCACAACTCCATCATCACAAACAACGCCGGTGATACGAGTTCCGTCGAAGGCGAGTGCTTTCGCGCTGGTACGAAGCCGAATCTCACCGCCAGCCTTCGCAATGATTCTCGCAGCAGCTTCGTAGAGCCGCGCAAGGGGAACGCGCGCGGTCCCAACCACGCCCGCAAACCGATGCGCAAGCATGCCTTCGTCGAACACTTTCAACGCATGCGTCGCCTCACAACGTGCACTTGAAAGATTGCAGGCAGAGAGGACAACGGGATCCCAGAACAACTCGATCACGCGCGCGGGCTGGCGGCACGAGCGAAGAAACGCAGCGAAGTCCCGGCCACTCCAGCGCACACGTCCTTTGGGGCCCATGCGAAGAATCGCGTGAAAGGCGCGCGCAATTGCAACTTTTTCGGCAAGTGAGAAGAGTTTCATCCGTGCGAAACTTGCAGCGTAGTGAAGCGGTGCAGGCAAGCGACCCACCGTAAGCGCGTCAACCGCACCGCCTCCGCGCGCAAAGAAAAGTGTCTCGTGCCAATCAAACGCATCGAGCACGCCGAGGCGCTCATACAAGTCAAGGATATTTGTACAACAGCCCATCACAACATGCTGGCAGTTGTCGAGTTCAAGCCCACTGCGCACATCATCAAAACTCGTCGCGCGACCACCGAGCTTGGTGCGCGTCTCAATCAACACCGGACGCCAACCCGACTCAGCCGCACGTACCGCGGCCGCGATTCCAGCGACCCCACCGCCGACGATCGCCACCGTGCGCACCACACTCACGCGCTCCCCCCGGAAAACGCGCGTCCGCCGAGGAACCCAAAGCGTGCACGCAGCGCTATCCAAGATTTCGCAAGTGCCGAGAGTCGCGCTCTCTGCGTCATCGCACGAGCAGGACGACGAGCGATTTCACGCAGAATCCCGCTGTAAATCGCGCTCATCGCCGCGATGGTCGCATGCGAATCACGCGCCACCAACCCATCAAGTGGCGCACTTTCGGCGAAGATGCGTTGCGCCCGCGCACACTGCACGTGCATGAATCGCGCGCAAGCTTCCGGATTCTCCCACCGCACCAAGCTCGCAACATCAAGACCCGCGTTGACCAACTCGTCCGCCGGGAGGTAACAGCGTCCGCGTGCGAGATCCTCGGAGATATCGCGCAAAATATTGGTCAGTTGGAAGGCTACGCCGCGCAGCGTGGCCAATCTGCGCGCGCGGATGACCGTCTCTTCGTCGAGCTCTGTCGAAGCGGCCACATCATCACGAAGTCCCCAGACATCGAGACAAATCCGCCCCACGGTAGAAGCCACACGGTCGCAGTAGAGCGTGACTTCATCAAAATCTGCGTACACGCGCGGCGCGAGATCCATGCGTTGGCCCTCGATCGCGGCGAGAAAGTCGTTTGGTTGCATCGCGTAAGAACGGACAACACTTTGTAGCGCCGACATCACCGCTGTTTCGCGCGGATCTCCACCCCGAACTGGCTCAACACTCCACAACGCCCGAGTGCGCGTCTCAAATGCATCGAGCGCTGCGCGCCGCATCTCAAGCGCAACGCCGGGCTCGTCCGCGATATCGTCAGCGATCCGCATCCACGCATACACCGCGTACAGCGCGCTTCGCTTGGGCTCGGGGAGCAAGCGGAGTCCGTAATAAAAGTTCTTCGCTTCTTTTCGCGTGATTTCAGCGCATGCCGCAAACGCGGGATCCATTGACGACGCGGTCATGGCTCGCGGGACTCCGAAAATGCCGTGCCGACTTCGCCAAGTTCGACCCGCGGACGACGTGGAAACGCGTCCGCATCTCGATCCGGCTCAGGATCCACGATCCACTGCGACGGACCGGGAAGCACAGGCAAACCAAATCCGAAACGCGCGGCGAGCGCAGCGCGCAGAACGAGGCCGAGCTTTCGCGGCTTCGATAATTTTGGTCGCACGAGAACTGTCTCGCAATTCCAGCGTTCGATGTTGCGGAGCACGCTGCGCCCACCTGCGGCGAACAGCCAGATCAGGGGTTGCGATCGCTGCGACAGTGAAGCGATCAGTGGCTCACCCTTTTCAAACTCGTCCCAGGTCCGCGCGACAAGCCTTCGGACGAGCCTCCGAGATTCGCCGAAGAAGCGTTCATCGCACGACCACCCGCGATCAATCGTTTGTGCGAGGCGATTCTCGAAATCCTCAATGTCGTGCATGTCGCGCGGAACATAGATGCGCCTGCGCTCAATCCAGTCGCGCTTGATGTCCTGCCAGTGATTGGTCAGTTGAAGGGCGGTGCACACGGCATCACTCGCAGCAAGTTGCGTATCGTCACACCGCTCGCCAAGGATCGCGAGCACGATGCGTCCCACGGGATTCGCGCTCAATCGGCAATACTCAATCACCTCGGACCAAGTTTCGTACCGCGTTTTTACCTGATCAAGTTCAAATGCTGCAATCAGATCGGCAAACGGCTCAAGCCGAAGCCCACGCGCCGCGATCGTCGCTCGCAGCGCGACGAAGACCGGGTGCCGCGCCTCACCGGCCGCGAGGCGCTCAAACTCGCTCCGCCACCAAGCGAGCAACTCGGTCGCACGCTCGGGGGATCCCGCCTCATCACCGATATCGTCGGCCCAGCGGGCAAACGCGTACACAGCGGCAAAGTCGTCACGTCGATCGATCGGCACAAGCGGACTGAGAACCGAGAAGTTTTCGTAGTGACCCAGTGCAAGTTTGCGGCAATAGGTCCGAGCGGCCTCAAGCGAGACGACTTCCGTCTGCGTAGGCCCAAACCGGGAGATGTCAGAAAGCAAGACAGACACGCGGCGCTCGTTGCGAAAGGTACCGCGCGAAAGGCCTCCGGTGGGCGTATCATCCCGATCCCATGAAGATCCTCCTCGCGAACCCCCGCGGCTTCTGCGCCGGCGTCTACATGGCGATCGACGTCGTTGACCAGTTGCTTGACATCTGCGGCGCTGACAAGGTCTTCGTCTACCACGAGATCGTGCACAACCGTCATGTGGTCGACCGTTTCCGCAACCGAGGCGTCACGTTTGTTGAGTCGATTGCCGAAGTTCCTCGCGATTCGATCGTTGTGTTTTCCGCGCATGGGGTGAGCCCCGCTGTTCGCAGCGAGGCGCGGGCGAAAAACCTCACCGCGATTGATGCGACCTGTCCTCTCGTGATGAAAGTGCATGCCGAAGCGATCCGCTTTGCGAAGCGTGGCTGGCAGATTCTTCTTGTTGGCCACAGAAATCACCAGGAAGTTGTGGGAACGCTCGGCGAAGCACCGGAAGCGATCCAAGTTGTCGAGAAGCCCGAAGACATTCCGAATCTGAAGATTATTGACGCGGAGAAATTGATCTATCTCACGCAGACGACCCTCTCGCTTGACGACGCGAACATCATCATCAAAGCCTTGAAGAAGGCATTTCCGAAGATGCACGAACCTCCGTCGAGCGACATCTGCTATGCGACCACCAATCGGCAAACCGCTGTGCGTGCCATTGCACCTGAGGCAGAGTTTGTCCTCGTCGTCGGAAGCAAAAACAGCTCAAACTCTGTTCGTCTCACAGAGATCTCTGAGAATGACGGCACTCCGTCAAGACTCATCGACGACAAGAGCGAGATCGATCCTGATTGGTTTGTCGGCGTGAATACGGTGCTCGTCACTTCTGGAGCCAGTGTGCCGGAAGATCTCGTCCACGGCGTACTTGAATGGCTCATCGATCGCTTTGGCGGCGAGGTAGAGCAGCGTGATGTGTACGATGAACGTGTCGAATTCGGTCTTCCCGGAACGCTGCGTGAACTGATGCGAAACCGCGGTGTCGACCCTGATTCGCGTCGCATTCGGATCGATCGTGAGGCCGACACCACCGCTTGGCTCGAGCGCAAGCACATTCCAAACCGCACAGTGCAAGTCTCCATTCGTGAGACTGAGGGCGGACACCAACCCCATGACTGAACCTCACGACGCGCTCGACGCCGACGCCAGCATCGACGCCAGCATCGACGTTGGAAGGCGCGGCACCGGCCGAACCTCACTTTTCGAATTCGACCTTGCATCACTCGTGGGTGAGATCGAGGCGATGGGCCTCCCGCGCCGCACCGCGCCGCAACTTCTCAAGTGGATCTACGAGAAGGGCGTGGTCGACTTCGAACACATGACCGATCTCTCGAAGAATGCGCGCGCTCAGATCGCAGCGCGATTTTCGACGCTTCAGGGCGCGGTCGTCCGTCACCAGATCGCAACAGACGACACACAAAAGTTACTCATCGAATGGGGCGAGATTGAGGCTCCACCCGCGGAAAGCGCGCTTCGAATCACAGGGGCAATGCGCAGCGAGAAGCAAACTGAAACAGTGATGATTCCAACCGAAGACCGCAAGACTGCATGCGTCTCGAGCCAGGTTGGCTGTCCCGTCGGCTGCAAGTTTTGTGCCTCGGGTATTGGCGGACTCGACGGAAATCTCACGGCTGGCCGAATCGTTGAGCAAGTTTGGCGCATGTCGAGACTCGATGGCGTGAACCGAATCTCGAACGTTGTCTTCATGGGGATGGGTGAACCGCTCGCGAATTTCAATAATGTCACGCAGGCAATTCGTATCCTCAACGCCGCGTGGGGAATGGGTATCGGCGCTCGGAAGATCACTGTCTCGACCGTGGGGTTACCTGCGGCGATCCGCAAACTCTGCACGTTTGACATTCCCGTCACGCTCGCGCTTTCGCTGCACGCGCCCTTTGATGAACTCCGTCGGAAGATCATTCCATGGGCCGAGTATTCGACGATCGCTGAACTCCTCGATGCCTGCCAAGAATGGTTTCGGAAGACTGGCCGCGAGATTACGCTCGAATACATCTTGCTCGGTGGCGTGAATGACCGTGCCGAACACGCAGAAGAACTTGCCCGGCTTGCGCGTTCGATGCGTGCGAATGTGAATCTCATTCGCTACAACGAGGTTCGAGGCATGCCTTTCCTTCGACCGACCAACGACGATGTTCATGTGTTCCAGGAAATTCTTCGCGAACGCGCGGTGAATTCGCACATCCGCGCGAGTCGTGGTCGCGACATCGCTGCGGCCTGCGGACAACTCAGGCACGAAGCACGCACTCTATAAACCTTCCACACTGGCGCGAAGTTCCGCGGCGGTGAGCGAGCGAAGTCCACCGTCAGTCGCCAGCATCGCGAAGCGGCGCATGCACATTGACCACTGCGCGGAGTCGCGATCAAAACCCGATGCTGCTCGCTCCGCAAGTGAGATCGCGTAGGCGCGAACCTCGCGGGCCCGCAGATCGCCGCGGATTGCCCACGGAACAAGCGGTCGTGTAAGGCGCACGATTTCCGCAGGCCAGTCGCTTGATCGGAAGTCGAGCCGGAATCGACGCGTTCCAATGAGTAACTCGAAGCGACTGAGGAACCGTCGCTCGAGCGTATCACCGTGCGATGCGCGCACGCCAAGCCGCTCGCGAATACGCCGGCGCTGTTCAAGACTCGTCGACATCGAAAGAACATAAAGAATGTCGCGCACGAGTATCGCGTCAGCGAGCGGCTCGACAGCGACAAGCGCGAGTTCCCCTGATGGATCGGCTCGAAGCAGCGCGGCAATCAGCGACTCGTACTGCCGCATCATGCGCGTCCCGCCCCAAACAATCGCACGATGAAGTGCAGTCACCACGGCGCGCGTCGCGCGATCCACATCATCACCATCACCGAGTCGTGCAAACGACGCGAGCATGCCCGATGCGCTTAGCGCGTAGCGTTCGGCACGTCGCCTTCCGCCGAAACGCTCCCGCACGAGTTCGAGCGCAAGTCGTCGCACGAGACGCTCGACAGGCTCGCGCTCTTCAACTGTGCGCCGGACAACTGCACCAGCTTCAAGTCGGCGACCAAAAGTGAATGCCTCAAAACTCCGGCCAAAACCGGCGATTTCCGCCCTTCGTACCGCGCCTTCGATCGCTTCTTGTGAAACGGGAATCAGTCCACGCTGAAAGGCAACTCCGAGCATCGCCACATCAAGAAGTCGCTCACTGAGCAGATTGGTTCGGCAAAGCGATGCGTAATCATCGACCGACGAATAGGTCGCCTGTGCGCAACGCTCCACAACACCTTCAAGCATCGCACATGCTTCGAGGCGCGCGTCATCGAATTGATCTTCGAGCGGCCCGTCGTTCGCGACCACCGATGTACGCGCTGGACCGGCCACGCGAAGCGCAGGATCAGGCCCGAGTGCGCGAAGTGTTTCGACTGCGTCGGCACCGAGCACGAGATCAGCCTCGCCGTAAGGAATCATCGCGGTGCGCGGCGCACGCGTATCTCCTGGACGCGCGCGAACCCAGAGCACCTGCGCCCACGCCCGACGACCGCGGCCGCAGGGGTCGTCGGAAGAGAGGACTTCGACGCGATATCCCATCGCGCGCCCGGCATCCGAGAGGACGCGCGCAACAACGCCAGGAACCAAACCGCGACAGCCTGCAAGATGAACGCGATACGTCCCACTCTCCGCGTGGATCGGGCGCGGCGGCATGATTCCGGCGGAGCCACGCGAGTAGGCCGTCATCGGCGGCTTCGTGCGCACGACCTCAACTTGCTCCGAGAGCGCGATCGCCCGAAACTGCATGTTTTCCACGCGCATTCCGAGTTCCTCGTTTGTGAAACTTCCCTGAATGGGCGTAGACCCCTGCTCTTCAGCGTCGTCGAGCAAACCCGCGAGTGCAGGTGGCCGGAGTTCGCAGGCGATATCTGCACTCCAAACCAATCGCTGCTGTGGTAGGTAGCCGAGCCGATCGCGTTCCACAAATGTTCGCTCAATTGACTCGGCGTCAAGTCGCGCCGGAGGGCCGTCCGACAGAACGAGGATCGTGACACCGTCGCCAAGTATCTCGGAGAGAATCCGCTCACGCACCGCGATTCGATCATTCAAATCGACGCGTACTACACGCGTGCGAGCGGCAGCGCCTGCAGGAATCGCGGCATCAGCGAGTCGAGCGAGATCGACCTCACCCGCGCCTCCAACATCTACGGCGATGATGAGCCTCCGAAACGGATCACGCGCCGCCTGACGCACGACCTCGGGCCCTTCGAGCAGAAACCGCTCGCGTGGATAGATCTCAGCAACAACGAAACTCTGCGCGTCGATGCGCGGTGGAAGCGCGTCAATCACGAGAATTCTTGGCCGAGGCTCCGATTCGGGCAGTTCAGGACGCGCGCGAAGTTCCTGATCGATCTCGACAAGCATCTGTCGCGCGAGGCGCATCGCTGCATCGACGCCGATGTCTTCACCCCGCGACGGCAACTGTATGGACTCCAGCGCTTCATCGGCGCTGAGTAGTTTCGTGGCGACGGAGAGCGACGGGCGTACCGCGTGAAGGAGGTGCACGATGCGGCGCACGAGTACCGAAGGGCGCGTGGCGTCATTGAGCCGGAGGAATTCCGCCGCCTTGCCCGGCGCGGTGGGAAGTTCGTGGAATGAAATCGTTGGAACGCGCGCACTACGGCGGCGCATTTGATCGGCGGCGGCGAGGACGACACCAGCGACCGATCCTGGTCGCGGCTCAAGCACAACAGCGTGTTGGACGCGATCGAGAAATCGTTGCAGCGCCGACTCGTCGATCGGTGAAATCAATCCGAGTCGAAGGACGGGAACGCGCCCAGTCAAACCCAACTCGCCGAGCACATCGACGAGCGCACGCTCACATGCACCGATTGCGATAAAACCGACGACCTCGCGCTCGCCCGGACTCGGTAGGCTCACCGCAACATTTAACTCAAGCCGACGCGCGACGCGCAAGAGGTCACCAACATCTGCAACACCAAGGCCTGCGCGCGATTTCCGCTGAAGAATAAGTTCATCGACGCTGGTGACCACGCGGTTGGGCCGCGCCTGCAACGTTTCGCTCGCGGCAAGGAGCAGTCGGTGCACGACAATCGCGACCGGAACGACACCCGCGCGCGAAAGCCGCAGCGACTGCTCGACGGCATCGCGCAGCGACGAAAGATCTGTTGGCTCGACAATCGGTAATCCCGCATCAATCGCGAGTCGTCGCGGACAGAGCATCGGTGCGCCGTCGGGATCATCCTCGAGAATCAGCGCGACCCCGTGCCCCGGACTCATGAAAGACGCGCGTGCGCCACGCAATGCGGCGACCGCGGCCACAAGATCCGATGCGGGTACGAGTGCGATCGCACTCCTTCCGCCGCGCATCGCGCCGAGCGCGAGCGAGACCGCGCGCGCGCCGTCACCGCCGAGATGAATTTCAGTTTGGTGACGCGCAAGCAGCCGCTGCGCTGGCTCCGATTGCGCGATGCGCGACAGTCCGGCGAAGCGTGTCACCATCGGCGCTGCGATGACCTCGACCGGAACCTGCGATTCGAGCGCGCCCTTCACAATCGCGTCGCACGCATCCATCAACACGAGCCCATCTGCCGCATGGAGCGGGGTCAGGAAAGTGGGCTGGTTTGCGACGGGCACGACGCAATTGTAAAGCCGCGCACGACCCACGGCGGCCAACCAATCGCGCGCTACCATCGCCGCGTGCCGCGCTTTCGACTCCTTGTCACCGACCTCGACGGAACGCTCCTCAACCGCAAGGGACAGGTCAGCGAGAGCAACCTCTCGGCGATCCGCCGACTGCAGGATTCTGGCGTGGAAGTCATTCCCGCCACCGGCCGCGCCCTGCGCGAGTGCGGACACGTGCTCGACTTCATCAATCACGCTGGCCACGCGATCACCGCCGGGGGCGCGCTGGTCCATGATGCGCGCGATGGTTCGGTCGTTATCCGCCGAGGTCTCTCGTCCGAACTCGCGCGCGCAATCAGCGAAATTCTCGGAGAGCACGGTCACCTCGCGCAGCTTCTCCAGGACCACACGCAGACCGGTTTCGACTACGTGATGGTCGGCGACCATCCCCTCGATCCGGCGACCGAATGGTGGTTTAACCATCTCCCGGTGACCTATCGGCGGGTCATGACGATCGCCGAACACACCGACGACGGCCACACGATGCGGGCCGGTACGGTCGCCCACGGCGCGCTGCTTGAGCCGATCGTCGAGCGCCTTCGACAGAAGCTTGGGGATCAGATTTTTGTACAGCATTGGTCCGCCCTCACCGCTGAGGCCGCGACCGGCTCCCCCACGCACCTCCTCGAGGCGTTTGGTGCTGATGTCAACAAGTGGACAGCGATTGAAGCGCTCTGCGCCGACTATGGGATCGACCCCGCGGAAGTTGCGACGGTGGGTGACGGCCTCAACGACCTCGAGATGATCCGAAGCGCAGGCCTTGGAATTGCCATGGAAAACGCAGATCCCCGCATCGCGGCCGTCGCCGGTGCCCGTGCTGGCCACCACGACCGGGACGGCTTTGCCACCGCAGCGGAGCTTGTTCTCGCGGCCAACCGTTCCGCCGCCAACCACTGAGCCCCAATTCCGCGATTCTTTGGGCAACGCACCGTCTGTCGATTTCACCGACCTTTGCTTTGGCACAGCGACGAAAGAACCGATAGATTGTGCGACCTATGGATCCAAAGGCAACCGACAAGCGCAGACTGCAGCAAGTGCAGACCCAAGACCTCACCGAGAGCCGTCTCAATGACGACTTTGTGTACTGGCTCAAGAAGAATGGGTCGAACTACTTGCTCGTCGTGCTTCTCGCTGCGTGCGCGGCACTTGGCTACAACTTCTGGCAGCGAAAGAATGTCGAGAAGAGTTCAGTCGCCTGGAGCGAGCTCGCGCAAGCGACGCTTCCGGAAGCGCTTGAGCAACTTGCGAAGGACCACGCGGAGGTGCCGCAGATGGCAATGATCGCGCTCTTGAGCGCGGCCGATCGACGACTCGCACAAATCCGCTCTGGAGAACTCACGCCAAAGCTCGGCGATACACCCGCCGTCATGCTTGATGACGCGTCGCGGAAGATCGCCCAAGACGCAGCCGACGAGGACTATGTGAAGAGTGCTGAACTTGCCATTCAGGTTGCAGGCGGCAAGCGTGAGAATGCCATCGCCATCGTGCTGCCAACCCTCTTCGGTCGCGCGGCAATTTGCGAGAGCCGCGGAGATTTCACTGGCGCCAAGAACTTCCTCGACGAAGCTGCCAAGCTTGCGGGCGACCGCTGGCCCGACTTCGCGAAGCTCGCTGAATGGCGCGCTGCTGAGACACTCACGCTTGCGACGCCGGTGCAAATGCCAAGCGCCGCGCAACTTCCGGCGAAGCCCACCCCAGCCACACCGGTTGCGCCCACGGGAGATGACCTCTTCCAGCAGTTGATCCAAGAGCAGACGACAACCACTCCTGCGAGCGGTGACGCCCCTGCGAGCACATCGCCTGCGCCTGGGAACGGCGGATAAACCCCCGCTCGTCGCTGCGGCGTACCCAAATTCCGTGGCCGAGTCACCCAACGAACGCATCGAACGCACCGCCGCACTCCTCGGCGCGGGTGGCGCTGTAGACCGCGATGCACTGTTTGCGATCTACGAGGAAAACGCGACCAAGGACGATGAGTCGCCGGTCACGGTGGAGTTTGAGCTGCTCAAGGATCTTGAGAAGCGCCTCGACCGCTACATGGTCGACCGGGTGCCGTTCCTCTCGCGCACGCAAATCCAGCGGCTGATCGATGAAGAGGCCATCACGGTGAACGGGCGCGTGCCCAAGAGTTCGACCAAACTTCGCAAAGGGGACCGCATCGTCGCGACGCTTCCGCCGCCGCCGTCGGGAGCGATTTCGCCTGAAGACATTCCGCTCGATGTGATTTACGAAGACGACGCCATCATCGTTGTCAACAAGCCCGCGGGACTCATTGTTCATCCGGCACGAAGCCACAAATCGGGCACGCTTGTGAATGCGCTTGCGTGGCGGTTCAAAAACATTTCGGGAGGCGAGCTGTCGAAGGTCGGCGAAGAGTTTGCGCGACCAGGCATTGTCCATCGACTCGACAAGTTCACCTCGGGCGCGATCGTGAGTGCAAAGAACGACACCGCGCACTGGCGACTCGGCAAGCAGTTTGAAATGCGGCGCACAGACAAACGCTACCTCGCGCTTGTCCACGGCAGCCCAGAGCGCGATGTCGAAACGATCGACCTACCGCTCGGAAAACATCCGACCATCAAAGAGAAGTACGCGGTTCGCCACGATGAAACCGGTAAGGCCTCACTCACGATCGCGCGTGTGCGTGAGCGATATCTCGGCCCCGGCGGGGCGAGATATGCGCTGGTTGAGCTCGAACTCAAGACCGGCCGAACCCACCAAATCCGCGTGCACCTTTCCTACCTCGGCCATCCGATTGTCGGTGATGACATGTACGGCGGTAAACACTCGACGGAGCGCGACCTCGGAGGCGAAAGCGACGCGATGCTTCTTGCGCGGCAGGCCTTGCACGCGACCACGCTCGGGATCCGTCACCCAATGACTGAAAAACCGATGTCGTTTACCGCACCGATTGCCGCAGACCTCCGGCGCGCGGTCGAACTGCTACGCACTTCCACCCTAGCCGCCGGCGCGCAACCAACCGTTGTCGCCCCAGGGACGACAATCGATCTCGCAGCTGCTGGAATTGGGTGAGCGACACGCGTCGCCTACTCGTCGCCTACATCATCATGCACCAATGCGTAAAACCCGCCGCCCTCGCGACGCAGTTTTCCAGCGGCAACCAGCGCTTCCCAGATCGCAACCGGAAACTCGCGCGGCGCGATGATGGCGTCGATTTCGTTCTTCTTGCCGCTTGACATCGGCCCCACGCCAAGGCGGCTTTCGGCGTCGAGCCGCGAAAATTTGAGTCGCTTGCGGAACGCACGCAACGCACTTTTCACCATCTCAGGGTCAACCGGCTCCGAATGCGTCTCGGGTGGCGCGACCACTGCGACTTCCTCACCACGAAGCCAACGCACGAGGATCGCAAGCCCCGATGCGTCGCGGTTGGCGACGAGCCGCATGATCACAGCCGGATCCACTTTCGCCTTCAGCAGAAGTTTGTGCATCGCGCCCCACTGCGGGCCCGCCGCCGAAACCTCGCACGCCATGAGCGCAGCGGACTTGTTGGCGATCTCCTCAAGGAGCGACGCGGGAATGGACGCGGGTCGTCGACCGAAGGGTGCATTGACATCAGACATATCGCAAAGGTATCGATCAACGCCGTCTATGAAGGCAGTAAACTCGCGCTATGGGCCGATTCCGCAGCAATTTCATCGTTCATGTGACCGTGCTTGCGACCGTTCTCGCCAGCGTCCTGCCCGCCGTCGCATCGCCGACGCGCGCCGACGACGTGCCCGCGCTTGCGAAGAAGCTCAAACCTCGCGAGTTTAGCGTCAACGGCGAACCCGCCGACGCCATTCTCGTCGTCCACTATCACCGACCTGGCAAGGACTACACGGGCTGGAATCTTTGGGTCTGGCCCGAGGGCGGCGAAGGCGCGCAGTCGAACTTTGGCGGCGAGGATGCATTTGGTCGCTACGCCATCGTGCCATTTGCGAAGGGTGTGACGCGCGCGGGATTCCTCATCCGCCGCGGAAACTGGGAAGAAAAAGACTTCGATCAAGATCGCTTCGTGCCGCTTCTGAAGGGTGCAGTCGCCGAGATTTGGGTGAAGTCCGGCGAGGATGGCTACACGACAGATCCCAAGAAGATCGACACCAGTCTGCGTGTCGCGGGCGCGTTTCTTGATGCTGACGATCGTATCACGCTCGCAGTGACTGCTGATCTCAATCAGAAGCAAACGAAGTCGATCGACGTGATCGACGCGCGCGACCCTGCGCGAAAGTTTCGCACGAAGAGCGTGAAAAAGTCGGCATCGATCGGCGGCAAACAAATCTATGACATTCTGCTCGTCAAACCAGTCGAGCCCAAAGATGTCGGACACCTCCGCCTCGCGTTTGATGAAAAAGCGTTTGATGGAGCCGCGCCCGCGACGGTCTATGCGCGCGATGTTCTCGACGGCGATGCGTTTTGCGCGCTCGACGCAGATTTTGGCGCGTTTTGCACCGCGAGCTCGACGAAGTTTTCCACCTGGTCGCCCGTCGCTGAGTCGGTTGAGCTCCTCCTCTATGACGACGCTACGAAGCCCGAACCAACACGCACCATGACACTTGCAAGTGGCGCTGGAGGGCGATGGGAAACCACCGTCGATGGCGATCTCCACGGAATCCCCTACTGCTACCGCTTTCTGGTCTACGGTGCGGCGCATGAAGCTGCAGATATGCATGGCTTCGCCGCAACCTCAGACTCGAAGCGCACCGTCGTCGTCGACCTCGCGCGGCTTGAGCCTGAGGGCTTCACGACGACAGCGGTGCCGACCATCGCACAGATCACCGATGAGGTGATCTACGAGGTCCATGTGCGCGACTACTCCATCCGCGACAACGCGGCGCGACCGACCGAGCGCGGAACGTATCTCGGTCTCGCGCATGAATCGCCCGCGAAGGGCGCTCGGCCCTCAAGCGGACTTACGCACTTCAAGGATCTCGGCGTGACCGCGGTGCACCTCCTTCCCGTTCACGACTTCACCGCTGCGGTCGACGAGTACAACTGGGGCTACTGGACAACGCTCTTCAATGTTCCGGAGTCAAACTACGCAACCAATCCGAACGATCCAACGAGCGCCATCCGTGACTTGCGCGCATCAATTACTGCACTCCATCGCGCCGGAATTCGCGTGATTCTTGATGTGGTCTACAACCACACATCGAACGCCGGACCGGACTCACCTCTGGGTGCACCCGCGCCCTACTACCTCTTCCGCACGACGCGCGACGGTCGACTGATGAACGACTCTGGCACCGGCAACGCAATCGCTGACGAGCGGCCGATGATGCGCAAATACATCCTCGATAGTTTGTCGTTCTGGCTGCGCACATACAAGGTGGACGGCTTTCGCTTTGATCTACTCGGTACGCATGAGCCCGACACTGTGCGCGCGGTGTGTGAGCGGGTGAAAGCGATTCGCCCCGATGCGACGCTTTACGGCGAACCCTGGACGGGCGGTGGAACCACGCGCTTCGCAAAGGGTGCGCAGAAAGGACTCCCAATCGCCGTCTTCAACGATCATCTTCGGAACGCCATCCGCGGTGACCTCGACGGATCGACAATCGGATTTGCAACGGGCGCGGGTGGCGACGATGGCGCGATTCGCCGAGGCATTGCGGGCGCAATCGATGATTTCACCCGCGAACCTGGCGAGACGATCAACTACGCCAGCGCGCACGACAACCTCTGCCTCTGGGACAAGATTGAAAAGACGCAGCCCACCGCCGATGACGCGACGCGACGCATGATGCAGAAACTCGCACTTGGGATCGTGCTCACGAGTCAGGGCGTGCCATTTCTTCATGGCGGCTGTGATTTCGCGCGCACAAAACAAGGGCAGCACAACACCTACAACGCAGGCGATGAGGTCAACCTCTTCGATTGGTCACGCAAGCGACAGTACGACGACGTGTTCGCCTTTTCTGCCGGGCTTGTCAAGCTCCGTCGCGCACACCCGGCGTTTCGAATGGCCGATGACGCCGACGTGCGCCGCGCGCTCGCGTTTGTCGAACGCGGCCGCACGGTGGCGTTTACCCTTGACGGACAAGTCGCGGGCGACACCTGGCCGCGCATTTTCGTTGCCTACAACGACGAGCCGACTCCACTTGAACTCGATCTTCCTGCCGGTGCGTGGACGATCGTTGTCGATGCCACGCGCGCTGGAACCGAGGCGCTTGGTACCGCCTCGCCCCGCGTCACCCTGCCGCCCTACTCGATGCTCGTTGCTCATGCGAAATGAGTCTGCGGCGGTTGAGAGCGCACGACCGACATAGGGCGTTCGCCTCATTGGGGAGTTTGAACGGCGGGGTTAGCCTTCGCAACCATCGAATTTTCCTCGTCACCGAAGATTCGATAGGCGAAGCCGAAGAGGCAAGACGCGTTCGCTCAATGTATTGGAGCACAGCCTGATGTCCCTGGCGAAGCCTTCGTCCGCATCTGACGCCCACCAACCATGCTCGCTCAACGAGCGTGAGCTCCGCGATCCCATCGATGGGGTCGACGAACTCGTTCAATGGGCAAGTCCAGACGGCCGCATCCGCTTCGCAAACAGCGCGTGGCTCCAACGGCTTGGATATGCAATGTCCGAGGTCGACGGGCGCCACATCGTTGACATCTTGCATCCCGAGAGTCACGAGTACTGTCACGGCATCCTCGCGCGGCTGTTCCGCGGCGACGACGTTGGGCTGGTGGAACTCACCTTTCTCTCGCGCGGCGGCGACCCGGTCCAACTCGAGGGCTCTCTGACGATTCGGTTGAAGGACGGCACGCCAAGCTCTATCCGCGGGGTATTCCGTGAAATCGCCCAGTGGCCCGCGGGCGACTCCGCTTTAAAGCGCCTTCGTGAGCAGCGACGGCTCTTTCAATCAGTGCTTTCGATTCTTCGCGCCAACACGTCGAAGGACCGCGGCACATTTCTCGAACTTGCGATGCGCAAAGTTGCAGACTCGCTGCATGTCGCGCGCGCGAGTACTTGGCTCTTCGACTCTTCCGGCAATGAACTGCACTGTGAGTGCCTCGTCGCGAACGATGTTTGCGAAGGACAAACTGGTCAAAAGCTGCAGCGAACCGATCACCCAGCGTATTTCGAGGCGATCGAAAGCAGACTCCCCGTGCGCGCCAATGACGCCCACGTGCACATCGCGACGCGCTCGTTTGTCGAGAGCTATCTGCGCCCGTTTGGTATCACCTCGATGCTCGACACACCCATTCGCCTCGGCGAAGAGTTCGCGGGCGTCGTCTGTTGCGAACATGTCGGCACGCCGAGGTGCTGGACCAACGACGAAGAGGAGTTTCTCCTTGCGGTTTCGGCGATCGTTCTGATCTTCCTCGAGAACAAGCGGCGGCTACGCGTAGAGGCCGAACTGCATGCGCTAAACCAACGGCTTGAGCGCATGGTCGAGAATCGCACAGCCGACCTCAATCGAAGCGAGAAGCGGCTCCAGTACCTGATGACGTCAAGCCCCGTCGTGATCTACTCCTGCGAGCCATTCGGCGATTTCCGCGGAACCTACGTCAGTCCCAACATTGAATCGCTGCTCGGCTATCCGGCCTCGTGCTACCTCGAGCATGCGACATTTTGGTCCGATCGCATTCATCCCGACGATGCGCCGCATGCCTACGACCGATTGCGGGAGGCGCTCCACTCGGGTCAGTCGAGTTACGAGTACCGCATCCGTGATGCGCGCGGAAACTATCGATGGATGCGCGACGCGTTTCTTCTCATTCACAACACCGACGGAAGCCCGCGCGAGATTGTCGGTTCGTGCATCGACATCGACGACCGACGCCGCGCCGAGCACGCCGCGCAGGTGGCGGCGAATGACATGCACCGACTGATCGAGACGGCCAACGCCCCAATCTTCGGCAAGGATCTTCTCGGAAAGGTCAACGAGTGGAACCGCAGTGCGGAACGGCTCACCGGGTTTTCGAAACATGAAGTGCTCGGTCGCGAACTCGTTGACTTTGTCAGCGCCGGATACAAGCGCGCCGTAAAGGAAGTGCTCGATCGCGCGCTCACCGGAATCGAAACGGCGAACTTCGAGTTCCCGCTTGTCACGAAGGACGGCCGTCAGGTCACAGTGCTCCTCAACGCCGGGACACGACGCGACGCGAGCGGAGAAATCTGCGGAATGGTCGGCGTCGGGCAGGACATCACCCAGTTGCGTCAAGCAGATCAGCGAAGCCTCCGTGCGAAGCGGCTTGAGAGTCTTGGAACGCTCGCTGGCGGCGTCGCCCATGACATCAACAATGCGCTCGCACCGATTCTCCTCGCGAGCGGGTTGCTGCGGCGACAAGCGCCAACGTGTGCAAATCTGATCGACATCCTCGAATCGAGCGCGCGTCGCGGAGCGTCGATGGTGCAGCAACTCCTCACCTTCGCAAAGGGCGTCGATGGCGAGCGGGCAGCCGTCGAGTCGCGGCCACTCCTCAAGGAACTGGAGCACATCGTCACCAGCACGTTCCCGAAAAACATTGCCTTCGAGTTACAGATCGCAGACGAGCTCCTGCCCGTGGTCGGCGACGCAACGCAACTCCATCAGGTGCTGCTCAACCTCTGCGTCAATGCGCGCGACGCCATGCCGCGTGGTGGACGGATCGTGGTCGAGGCCATGAGCACGGAGATCAGCGTCGCCGACGCCGACACCCATGAAGATTGCGCGTCGGGAACCTATGTGGTCTGGCGAGTAACCGACACCGGCAGCGGCATCGCCGCCGAGATTCTTGATCGAATCTTCGAGCCTTTCTTTAGCACGAAGAGCCCCGACCAAGGCACCGGCCTTGGCCTCTCAACGGCGCTCGGCATTATTCGAAGCCACGGAGGTTTCATGCGGGTCGCGTCTCGGCCGGGCGTAGGAACAACGTTCTCCGTGCACATTCCCGCAGCGCGCGAACAGGGCCTCCCCGCCGCGATCACGGAGCCGACGGTGGAGTTCCGCGGGCGGGGCGAAACCATCCTCGTGGTGGAAGACGAGCCCGCGGTGCGAGAGGTCTTCCGCCAGATTCTGACGGCACTTGGCTTCAAGGTTCGCACCGCGCAGGACGGCGTTGCGGCGCTCGCGATTCTCGCCAATCCGAACACGCCGGTTGATGGCGTGATCACCGACCTGCACATGCCGAATATGGACGGACTCGACCTGACGCGTGAGATCCGAAAAACGCGGCCTGAACTTGGCGTAATCCTCTCCAGCGGGCGCATTGATAAGTCGGAGAACGCTGTGCTCAACGACCTGGGATTCGTGGCGCAACTCGAGAAACCCTTCAGTATCGAACGATTGTCGGATGCGTTACGGCTTCTTCTGCGCCGCTAGGGCGCAAGAGGGTTCAACTCCGCTTGATCGCGTGTGACCCGTGCATCAAAAGCGACATGACAAGTGGCACGACCACGATCGTAAAGATTGTTGAGACAAGTAATCCGCCCGCCACCACCGCCCCGAGCCCGCGGTAGAGCTCGCTGCCAGCGCCGGGCGCGAGAATGAGCGGCAACAAACCCATCACGCTGGTCAGGCTCGACATGAGGATCGGCCGAATACGTGTGCGAACGCTCTCTGCGATTGCGGCGCGCGCTGGCATCGGCATCCCCCGAGCAACGATCGGCGCACCGGGAAGCCCACGAAATGCGAGATCAGATGGAACCTCGTCGCCCTCGCCACGCATGAAGTTTCGCGCTTGGTGCACGATGAGAATCGCATTATTGACGACGACACCGATCAGAATCACGAAGCCAAGCATCGTGAGCACATCAAGCGTCTGCATGGGCATGAGTGGAACGCTGAGGCTCCAGATGAAGACGGCCATCAGCGCCGCGAATCCACCCACGCAGGCAAGCGGCACGCTAAAGAGAATGACAAGCGGCAGGGTAAAGCTCTGGAAAAGCACCACCATCACGAGGTAGCACACGAGGAGTGCGAGAAACATCGAGCTCCCGATGAGTCCGATGACTGTGCCGTCGCCGAGGAGCGTCCGTTGGATTTCCCCAAGTTTGCTCGCACTTCCCGCGACTTCGGTACGGACCGATGCAGGAATCGCGCCGGACGCGCGACCTTCGGCAAGCGCCGCGTCAATCGCTGCGATGGCTTCGTCGAGCGCCATCGTTTGCGGGGCCGTGATCTGAAGGCTCACCGCGCGCTGGCGGTCCACATGGTTGATTTGCGTCGGCGCGGTGCCGCGCTCGATCGCCGCAAGTGCCGAGAGTTGCACCGTTCGCCCCGATGGCGTGGCGACGGGGGTGTCAGGCAATGTTCCAAGGTCGCGCGACGCGACATCCGCCGCCGCAAGCGCGGCGAAGCGCTCAACAACCTTCATATCAATCGACTCACCGCCGAGGCGGTACTCGCCAACGATCGCGCCGTCACCCGCGGCAAGCACCGCGGTCGCCAGTTGCGACGGCATGAGCCCCGCTTCCGCAAGCGCTCGGTAATCGGGGACGAGCCGCACTTCTGGACCAGGGAGATTGAAACTCGGCGGATCAGGCTGAACGGATCCCGGGCCGAAACGCCCCATGAATCGACCAAACATCGCGCCGGCGCCAGCAGTCACCGCTTCAAGATCCTCCCCGGTGAAATCAATGCGCACCGCACTACCCGATGAGCCGCTTGTTCGGAAGAGCGGCACTTGAAACGCGAATGCGAGCGTGCCAGGTAGTACTTCCCCGCGCGTCGCGTGGTTGAGGAGATACTCGTTGGCGGTCGCGCGTGCGCCGTCGGCCGAGACACCTCCGTGGAACATGGCTCCCGGAAAGCTCACGACGAAGTAGTTTTCAATCGGCGCCGGCTGGATCGTCTCCCCAACCTTCCACGCCATCCAGGGCGCGACCGGAACCGCCGGGAGTGCCTCCTCCGCCGCTGCACGCTCCTCGCTTCCCGTCGGCAGTTGCCCAGCCTCCCAGTAGGGCCGAATACCTTCCTCAATACGCTCTGCCATCTTGGTCTGTTGGTCGAGACTGGTACCGGGAGGCGGAAGGATGAGGCCGAACACGAGGTTGCGGTTTCCCCGCGGCAGGTAGTCGCGCGGTGGGATGAGCGCGTACGAACCGATGATCGCGATCGCCGTGAAGGCGAGAGCGATGAGCGCGGTTAGGCCACGATGATGCGTGATGCGAAAGAGTCCGCGCGCTGTCCAAGTTGATATGCGACCGATCCAGCCGCGCTCCGTCAGCGACGCGGTGCCCTCACGGAGTGGCTTGAGGAGTTTCGCCGCAGCCGCTGGTACGACCGTGATCGCGACCAGCATCGAGAGGAAAACCGACACACTGAGTGCGATCGCGATATCGCGGAAGAGTTGGCCGACCTCATCCTCGATGAGGAGGATCGGAATGAACACGACGACCGTCGTGAGCGTCGAACCAAGCACCGCGCCCCAGACTTCTGTCGTCGCGTCGATCGAGGCGCGCGCGGGGCTCTTCCCCATCTCCATATGCCGCCAGATATTTTCGAGCACCACAATCGCATTGTCGACAAGCATGCCCACCGCGAACGCAAGCCCCGCGAGGCTGATGACGTTGACTGTGCGGCCGAGCGCCAAGAGCACCACCACCGTGCCGACGATCGAAATCGGAATGGCAACGCCGATGATCGCGATCGCGCGCCACGAGCGTAAAAAGACAACAAGCGTCAGCACCGCAAGCAGGCCACCCTGCCAAATGTTGTCGCGGACAAGCGCGAGTGCGTCATCGATGTAGGTGGTCTGGTCGTAGACAATCTTGAGTGACAACGGTCGCTCAAGATTGCGCTTCGCCGATTCGGTCGCGAGCAGATCGCCCGCCGCGTTCATTTCATCAACCGCCGCGCGCACGCCGCGCATCACCTCGACGATGTTGGAACCAACCTCCTGTTGCACATTGATCGCAACCACCGGATTTCCGGCGCTGCGCACGAATCCGCTCGGCTTCTTGTAGGTGACAAGCGCCTCGGCGACATCACCCACCGTGATCGATCGGCCCTCGCGCGTGGCGACAACCACCGCCGCGACGGCTTCAGGCGACTCAAACTGGCCGACCGCGCGCACAGCAACTTCGCTCTTTGACTCCCGAACGGTGCCGGCGCTCGCGTTTCGATTTGCAGCGACAATGGCAGCAACAAGGTCATCGACCGTCAGTCCGCGTTGGGCAAGCCGCTCCGCATCGAAGCGAATCTGCATCTCGCGCTCGCGCCCGCCGAGCACATTCACCTCGCTCACGCCGGCCACGCGTTCGAGACGCGGCTTCACGCGATCCTCTGCGAAATCCTGCAGCGTGCGGATATCAAATCCAGCATCACCGCTTGTTCCAAGCACGATCCACGTGATGTAGTCCTTGTTCTCCGGGTCGCTTGCCTCGACGACCGGCTGGTCGACATTCGGCGGATAGGCCGCGACCTGGCGGAGTTTGTCGCTCACCTCGCGCACCGCGGCATCGGGATCGGTTCCAACGGCAAACTCAAGCCGTACGCGGCCGGAGTTCTGGCTGGAAACACTCGTCATCTGCCGGATGCCTGCGACACCCTGCAACTTCTCTTCTTGCTTCTCGACGATTGAACGCTCGACCTCTGCGGGGCTGGCACCCTCCCATGTGGTCGTGACGCTCACAATCGTGCTTGAGACCGTCGGCGTGAGTTGGATCGGCAACTTACGCAGTGCAAGGACGCCCGCGAGCGCCACAAGAATCACAGCGACAATGACGGTGACCGGCTGACGGACGCTTCCTTCAACGAGCTTCACCGCGCAACCTCCGCGGCGGGGGTGGCAGCGGGCGTCGCCAGCACGGTGGCGCCAGGCATAAGTCGCTCGTTGCCTTCGACGACCACAGTCCGTCCCGCGAGCGGTATGGCCGCGGTCACGGCCACGCGGTCGCCGATGGGAAACAACACTGTCACCGGCACCATCACGGCGGAACCACTTTCGATTCCGTAGACCAGCGTGCTCACACCTTGGTAGACGATCGCATCTTTGGGGACGAGCTGGTAGACCCGCGGCGCGCCCTCGGGGATGTAGGCGTTGAGCGCGAGACCGGCGGCGAGTCGGCCGTCGCGATTGTCGATGAGAGCGATCGCATGAAAGGTGCGCGAACGCTCGTCAATTGCTGGCACGATGCGCACGCGATTCGTCCGCACGACTGCTCCGAGCGTGGTGCGGATCTCGAGAGCCGAAAGCGGCGTGGAGTCGCGCGAGCCGTCGCCCTTCGCCGCCGGAGCAGTTCCCGCCGCGTCGAGCTTCGACACAAGCGCGCGCGCCGGCTCGAAGAGTTCCTGCGGCACATCGAACCAACCCTCAAGCAGCATGGTGTCTGCGATATCGACGACCGGCCCGCCATCGGCGATCCACGCCCCCGCCTCGGCATGTTTCTTCGTCACAACGCCAGCAAACGGCGCGCGCACCTCAAGATCCGCAAGTCTCCGCGAAAGGAGCGCGCCCTCCTGCTCAATCACCGCGATCTCCGCATGCGCCTGCGCCAACTGCGCAGCAGTCACGGCGAGCGTGCTCTCGGCGTCGGACAGTTCGCGCGGATTGGTGCCGCCCTGTGCCGAGGCACGGCGGAGGAGGTCAAGGTCACGCTCCGCGCGCCGGCGGATGGCTTCGCGTTCGCCAACCGTTGCGCGCGCGGCCTGGACACTCGCCGCGTTCGACGCGATCGCAAGGGTCAGCCGCGCCGCATCAAGACGCGCTACGGTCTCTCCAGCAGCGACGACATCTCCCTCGCGAACAAGAAGTTCACGGACGATGCCACCCTCTTCGGCAGCCACGACGGTGAAGCGTGACGGTCGTAACTCGCCGAACACCTTCTTGCGCGGCGACATCGTTTCCTCAACCACCGTCGCAACCCGCACCGGTGTCGGCGGCGGACCTTTGCGTGCTTCAGCCGCAGCATCGGGCCCCGAGGCTGTGTCCGCTTCTTGCGCGGAGCTGAGCGTCGCAGTGACGGCGAGCAGGCCAAGCAGAAGGCCTGGGAGGAACGATCGACACGGAGCCCGGAAAATCGAAATGCACTGCGCCATAGGAGGCGCATGGTATGGGGAGCGTCTCAAGATCGCGCGCGGTGACACGACCAAGTCCCGCAAGGCGATGCGCGACAGACAGTTCCCCGCGGGATCAGCGCCACCGGAGATCACGATGGATGGGCGTACCTCTCATCGAGCGCGCCACGCCTCCGCCCGACGATCCGCCACGATTCATCACGATGCGCCACGATTCATCACGATTCATCACGATTCATCACGATCCATCACGATTCATCACGATCCGACATGTCATGTCGTGTCCTGTCATGTCCTGTCATGTCCTGTCATGGGCACGGCCCCCACTGGCCAAGCAGTAATCCAAGGTCGCTCGCGCTGACCACGCCGTCCTGATCGACATCGGCAACGCATGGGCTCGATGTGCATGGACCCCACAGTCCGAGCATGGCACTGAGGTCAGAGGCACTCACGATGCCGTCGTTGTCGAGATCGCCGGCGCACGTGGGCGAGGGGAACTCGATGATGAGCGCGCGGCGCGCGTTGCCGTTGAATGTGTCATCAAGGCCCGCAAGCGGCCCACCACCGCCGGCATAGAAGCATGCGTACTCGCCGGTGGCGTTTGGTTCACCCGGAAGCCACGGAGATTCGGTCACGGGTGCCCCCGACTGCCAACGCCACTCGCCAGCATCGCGGCTCAACCCGACCCACGGGCCACCGTTGTAGCCAGTCAAAGTCCACATGTTGAGGAACGCAGCAAAGCGTTGGAAGACCCACTGCATCTCCGCCTGCGTTTCGATTGAGACAAGTTGGCCGCCAAGCGATGCCGCGTAATCCCGGGCCTCGATCCAGGTGACGCGGTTGGGCAGAAGCACCGCCGCGTAGTTTCTTCCGTTGCCACCTTCGGCGAGCGTCCAAGTTGCCGTGCCGAGATTCGGATCGCTCTCAAACTCGATCAGCACATTCCCGAATGCGTCGCGATCGTCGTTCCACTTTCCGTTTGGATAGATGATGCCCCAATTCTCGCGACCCACATTGTTCGGTTCGCCACCGTTCCAGTTGGTGTAGACGAAAGGTTCACCGTTCCACCAACCCCAACCGCCATCGGGCTCCACAGCTTTCGGTGCCTGCCGCAGACCGAATGCCGTCGGTCCGCTGAGCAACGTGGGCGTGGCGCGGGTTCGGATGAACTCGCTCTCCGCGGCCGAGCTGACCGATGCCGGGTAGCCACCAAGCGCGAGCGCGGCTGCCGTTGCCTGCTTGAAGTTTCGAATGCCACCGAGCGCGTACACGGCGTACCAATGGCCGTTACCGCCTTGAAACTCCGGCCACTGCGTCGCGAGCCCATCCGCAACCGGCACGGGATCGCCGAGCGCGATGTCGATCTCGCCGACACCGGCGACGCCTTTTCCACCAATGCGGATGAGGTAGAGCTCACCCGCCGTACAGGGGACGACGAGGCGCGAAGTACCGCCGCTACACACGGAGTCGTTGTCGTTACACGCAAGCGGCACACCGCCACATGCGCCGTAGATCACGATGTTGGTGTCGAAACCAGCGTGGTTACAGGTCGAAACCGCGAGTCCGCCGCTCACGGGAGGCACAACGCGGAACCACACATCGTTGGTGAATAAGCCGCCAGTTGCTGTGTCGGCGCATTCCGAGATCAGCGGCGGGCCGTCAGTGTCGGTGTTGAGCGTGGTAAATGGAAAGCGACCAAAGCCCAGTGGACGCGCCGATTCACAGCGGTCGTTCTCCGGGGTCAACCCGCACTGCGCCACCGCAAAGTTGACGCACAGCGCATCCCACGACTCGTTACAGCATGATGGATCAACGGCGCAAACGAGCGTACAACAAGTGCTCTCCGCGCAGCCCGCTGCCGCATGTGGCGTGTTGCATGGCTCGCCGGTGCCGCAGCTCGGCGGTGCATTGAGGTAGTACGGCCCTTGAAGAAAGGTTGTGCCGAAGCTCACGCTGGTACGAATCGTGGCCGTCGTGCCCGCTGGAAAACTCGAAGGGTCGAGGTCGCCCTCGATCGAGCCGATCGTCAGTTGTGTGCCGATGAAGCCGGTCTCATCGAAGGTGAATGTGCTTCCAAACGGCGCAACGGATGTGGTGTCGAGCGTGCCCGGTGACGAAGAAAACGGCGTGGTGGTCGTGTAGGTGCCGCGCAGGTTCCAAGTGGTACCGAAGTCCGCCCGCCCCGAACCAACGATCGCTGCGCCGGCGCTTGCTACGAGCGTTGTGGTGGTCGGGCTGAGGTTGACCGTGACGGGAATGCAACCGAAGAAGCCGCACAGCAACTGGAAGTTCAGTGTGCCGCCGCCGAAGTTGAGCGTGGAGCCCGCCTTCATCTCGGCAAAAGTGAACGGCCGCGCCTCTGGAAAAAGGCCCAGCGTCCCGTTGCCGGTGACGGGGACAACCATGGAATCTTCGTCGAACTGCGAGCCCGAGCTGTTGGTGGTGGTGATGCGCACCGTGACCAACGCCGTCTGGTTTGACGCGACGCTGTACACGGCCGGTACTTCCGCCTGCGCGGAAACAACCGTGAAGAGTGCGACGAGGGCAGAGCCAGCCTGCACAAGCGAGTGGCGCGGGGCCTTCTGAGTCATCGGTTTTTCCTCGGGACGATGCGTGTCATTGGACAATCGGTTGAGTATGACCACACATCCGGGTGCTGCAAACATCGCGGCGGCAGACGAAGTGATTTTGGTTCCGAGAAGCGACGCGAACCTCCGCTGCGAAGCCCGCCCCCGCGCGCTAGAGCATCTGGAGTCGCGCAGGTGACGGCGCCTGTGTGGCTGAGCGCCACACATCGCCGAACGAAAAACCCCGCGCGTCGAAAAGGACGCGCGGGGTGGATTTGCAGATCAAGAAGGAGAAGAAGAAAAAGGGTAGAGGAAAGAGGAAAAAGGGTAAAGGAAACTCAGAGGGGGGCCCTCGCGACACGGAACCCGATGTTGTTGAACGTGGTGTCCGGCGTGAGGCCGGAGCGGTAGGAGGAACGCACGACGTACGCGATGAAGTACCACGAGCCGCCGCGAAGCACGCGGGACGTGCCAAACGCCGGACCCGCCGGGTTCATCTGCGCCGCCGACGAGTAGCCGCCGTACCAGTCGTTCACCCACTCCCACACGTTGCCAGACATGTCGTGCAAGCCGAAGCCGTTTGCGGCCTTACCGCCCACAGGGCGCGTCTGCGAGTTCGAGTTCGCGTCGTACCAGGCGATGTTCCCGACCAGCGTGTCGTCGTTCGTCCCGCTGAGATAGGTGCGGAAGGCCGAGTCATTGGTCGAGAGCATGAACTGGCCGAGCTTGACGTCGGTCGCGGTGTTCGGCGTGACGCCGACGCGGCCTTGGCTGCTCGGCGGGGACGAGTTGAACCAGCCAAGGTCGTTGGCAAGCGGGAGCTGAGCCATGGACCAGCCGCTTGGGTTCGCGCCGGCCATGTTCCAAGACCGGTCAGACGAGGTGCTGTTGGTGCCGAGCGGGTTTCCACCAATGAGGAGGAACGAATCGAACGGACGGTTCGCCGTGGCAGAGCCGACGAGCTGGGGAGCCCAGGTGCCGTAGGCCTGACCGAGGACGCCGCCGCTGTAGTCAGAGTTGTCCTTATGCCAGAAGCCCGCAGCAGCGTCGGTGTGCGCAACCCAGCCGCCTTGCGCCTGGAAGTTGAACACGTTGAGGACTGTGTCGGTCGCGCCGTTGAAGCGCGCGAAGACCTCATAGCGAGTCAGACCAGCACCGGTGCCGGTTGTGATCGGGGTCGAAACCACGACGTAATTGACGAAGGCAGCCGACGCGAGAGCTGAAACAGCAAGGCCAGCGACCGCCGCCGCCGCGCCTTGCCAACCACAGTGACCAGACAAAAAAGGGGACTGGGTATCGGCCTGCATTACGGTGCTCCTCTGAA